>JAGQTV010000084.1 GCA_020438845.1 Mycobacterium sp.
CATCCGCAAACTTACTGCGTAGGGTAGGCACGTCGCCGCCCGTAGCCAAGTTGCCCAGTTCGATAAAGGGGTCGACAAAGGCGGTACCGACATCGGACAGGACCCCGGCGGTACGCAGACCTATATCCCCCGCAAAGGACGGAGAATACTCGACCCCCATGCGCCGTGCGTAATCTTCTGTTGGGGTGTTCAGGCCCTGCCATGCGCCCATTAACCCGGCGACAGGGGCTGTCCCCCGCAGCATCCCCGCTGCGCCGCCAACTTTCTGCGCGGCACTCTTCACGCCACGGCCTGTACCCCGGACAACATCGCCGACAGTTGTGGTGTGCTTGCCATTGAGGGATTGGCGAACACCGCGCATCCCCCGGTTGCGGGGAGCTTCCGCAGAACGGTCCACCACCCGCGTTTCGGGCGGCGGTTGAGTGGGGGCGTTCCGTGCGGCGTCTGCGCGGGCACGCCCGGCCCGCGAGGCTTCGCCTGTATCAATCCCTTCACCACCCGGCGTCGTGTAGTACACCCGCGAGCCGTCAGGCATTACCGCGAAGGACCCACCTGCGGCAAAACCCATCTTCGCGCCGCCATTGCGGAAGCCCTGCCGGACCGCTTCACCGTCTTCATTCACCGGCATCGGGCCGGGTTCCTTGCCGGTGGTCTCCCGCACGATCTGGTTGAGGTTCTCCACCCCGGCATCGTAGTCCCCACCACCGAAGGCCTTGGCCACCGTCGGGGGGTTGAGCAGGTATTCACCCTCACGTACGCGCACGTCCACGGAGTCCTTGCCGTCATCCTCACCTGCGTCGCCTATGGGGCCGCCGGACATCATGCCTTTCTTGCGCACCTTGCCGCCGCACATATAGCCGCGCTCGTCGTCCCAGCGGTAGCCGTCACGCGGAGCAGGCGGCCCCCACTTATAGCCGGGAATGTGCGGCCCGGACGCAGACGGGGCAGCGGCAGGCGCGCTGTGGGCAGCCTTCATACGGGCGTGTTCCGCCTCAATCTCCGCCATGTTGGTCGGGGGGACGTACCCGGAGTTGTCGGGCATCTTCACCTTGCCGATGTTCCCGGAGCCGGGCTGGTTCACGGTCTTCATCTTCCGCGTGTCGACCATACCGCCGTTGGCGTACCTGCTCGTCGGACCGCGCAGGCGGCTTTCGCGCCGGGAGTCGCCGTAGTACCCGCTATCCGTCGTGATCTGGGGCGTCCGGCGCGCGGGCGCAGGGTTACCGGCAGCAGCCGACGGCTGGCGCAGTGCGTCCTGTGCTTCGCTGAGCGCCTGCCCGGCACCGTCCGGCAGGCCCGTCAGTTCGTCGAGGGTGGAGCTGGCAGAAGTGGGGAGCAGGTCCGCGTTGGGGGCGCTCCGGAAGCCGTTGTTCGGGTTCGCCCCGAAAGTCTTCCCGGCGATGTCGCGATTGACCTGTTCGACGAAGCCCCGGCTAAAGTCAGGGGAGCCGAAGACTGCTTGGGATTTCGCCCGCGCTTTGTAGTCGGCGTCGAACGCATTCCGCCGGTCGATACCGGCATTAACCGCCGAGTAATCGGTCTGCCCTGTCGGGTCAACAAACTGCCCGCCAATAATGGCGACGTTTGCCGGTTTCTGGCTACGGTCGATGTCTTCGCGCTTGGGGAACTGCATGCGCAGCCCTCGACCCGGTATTACAAATCCCATGACGCTACCCTCTTATCCGATTGAGCCGCTGTAAAATGTGGTGCATGATGAACTGGTTCCGGCTTGCCAGCTGTCCGACCCGGAAAGTTGGGCAGAAATACTGAGCGAAGCCATGGACGCCGCCGCCAGCTGCGCGTTGATCTTGGCAGAATCAGACAACCGCGACAATTCCAGCTCTGAGGACGTGGTCAGTTGCGCCAGCGCCCGGTCAATATTCTTGATTTCGTTCTCGACGATCAGCTTGGCACGCTCAATCTCCTTCTCGAAACCCAATGCCTGTAGTCTACCAGCAGTCTCGTCACGAGACAGCTCCGCCGAATAGGCATCGACCCGCGCCCGGAACTGGTCCACGGAGGCGTTGATCCGCGCCACATCCGTCTGCACCCCGGCGGACCATGCGTCCACCTGCGATTTGTAGATGTCGCTCTCTGCCTTGACCACGTCGTTGATGCTGGTGGTCTTGGTCGCCTCGGCGCTGAGCTGGGCCGCATAGCCCTCCACCCGCGCCCGGTAAGCGTCCACTGTCGTACCGTACACCTGCGCGCGGGTGGCCTCGCCCTGTATCTGCGCCTCGTAGACGTCGATTTCCTTTGTGAGGGCGTCGACTTCCGCCGAGTAGGCGTTGACCTTCGCGTTGAACGCGGACACCTTCGCCAGATCGGACTGGATCAGCCCGTTGAAGGCCGACACCTGCGCAGTGTAGATGCCTACAAGTGTCTCGGACGCCTTCAGCTCAGCCGTGTAGCGCTCAATTTCCTGCAGGTTGATGTCCGACTGCAGCTTCAGCGACTGCAGCTGGGCGTTGTACGCCTCGATTTTCGCCAGCTCGATGCGGATATTGGCCTCGAAGGCGGAGATTTCCGCCTGATAGACCTTGATCTGCAGGTCGTACAGGGCGATCGACACGTTGTAGATACCCTGCAGCACGGCAAAGTGGCCGTTGGCCAGCTCGCGCGCGTTGGAGTCCACCTGCACAAAGATACTGTGCATGGCCGCTTCGTGCTGCAGCCCCTGCGCGATCAGTTGGCGGTAGGTCTCCACAGCCTGCACGTAGGTGGTGTTCAGAATCTCGGCGTTGATCCGGGCCTGCTCGGCGGTGAGCGTGCGCCCAGCCTCGATGTTCGCTGCAAGGATACCGGCACCGGGCAGGTCGAAGCCCCGCGCGGCCCACTGGTTCACGGCGTCGTACTGCGCCTGCCGGGAGCCTTCGATCGCCCGGCTGCGGGCGGCGTCAAATGCCTCCGACTGGACCCAAGCAGGAACAATTATACCCTCGCCGTTCAAAGCCGACGTCAGCGCAGCGCGCACCTCGGGCAACTCGGCCTGCGCCGAAACGAA
>JAGQTV010000085.1 GCA_020438845.1 Mycobacterium sp.
GTTCGGCCGGCGCAGCAGGCGGGGCGGCCGGGGGAGCCGGGGCGGCCGGTGCCTGGGCCGCCTCGCCGGCCTCACCGATCAGCGCCAGGTCGCCACCGACTGGGACGACGTCGTCTTCGTGGGCGATGATCTTGGTCAGCACGCCCGAAGCTGGCGCGGGTATCTCGGTGTCGACCTTGTCGGTGGAAACCTCCAGCAGTGGCTCGTCCTCTACGACGGTGTCACCCTCCTGCTTGAGCCATCGGGTGACTGTGCCCTCGGTGACACTCTCGCCGAGAGCGGGCATCTGGACGGAGACGGCCATGTGCTTGGACTCCTATCGTTGGGTCGACCTCTGGGGGGGCGACCTCTGGGGGTCGACCTCTGGCTTACCACAATGCGGCGTCCCCATCCTGTCATTCCGGGCCCGCGCCCGCGGTCAATAATCGTCGGATGCCAACCCGTTACATCTCCGGAGGCGATGGAACCCGCATCGCGGTCTATGACGAGGGCAACCCTGACGGCCCGACAGTCGTCCTGGTTCACGGCTGGCCGGATTCCCACGTGCTGTGGGACGGAGTGGTGCCGTTGTTGGCCCACAACTATCGGATCATTCGCTACGACAGCCGTGGCGCGGGGGCGTCGGACGTGCCTCGGCCGGTCGATGCCTACCGCGTGGACCGGCTCGCCGACGACTTCGCCGCCGTGGTTGACCAACTGTGTCCCGGCACCCGGGTGCACGTGGTCGGCCACGACTGGGGCGCGGCCACGATGTGGGAGTACGTGAGCCGACCCGACGCCGCCGACCGGGTCGCCTCCTACACTTCGATCTCCGGCCCACACCCCGGGCATCTGAGCCGCTACGTGCGCGACGGCCTGGCGCACCCCTATCGGCCGAGGCGGTTCAGTCGGGCGCTGCGTCAGGCCGTCCACTTCAGCTACATGTTTCCCTTCTCCGTTCCGGTACTCGCCCCGATGGCCATGCGATCCTTTTTCGCCCAGTGGGGTAACCGGCATCTGATCACCGCCGGTATCCCGGCCGATCGTCGTTACCAGGGCGGCACATTCGTCGCCGACGCCACCAACGGCCTGAAGATCTACCGGGCCAACTTTCTGCGGGCACTGACCCGCAAGCCACGCGAGTGCCGGGTGTCAGTGCCTGTGCAGTTGCTGGTCAATACCGAGGACAAGTTCGTTCGGCCCTACGTCTACGACGACACCAGCCGCTGGGTGCCTCGGCTGTGGCGCCGGGACGTTCACGCCGGACACTGGCTGCCGATGTCGCACCCGCAGGTCGTGGCGGGGGCGGTCGATGAGCTGGTGCGTCATCTCGAGGGCGGCCCGGCTAGCCGGGCTCTGCTACGCGCACAGGTCGGTCGTCAGAGAAAACCCTTCGGGGACAACCTCGTTGTCGTCACGGGGGCGGGCAGCGGCATCGGCCGGGCCACGGCGCTGGCCTTCGCGGCCCACGGGGCCGACGTGGTCGTCTCTGATATCGACGAGGCGAGTGCCGCGCAGACGGCCGCACAGATCCGCGAGGGAGGCGGAATTGCCTCTTCGTATGCCGTCGATGTTGCCGACGCCATTGCGGTCGAACGGTTCGCCAATCAGGTGTGCGCCGATCACGGCGTTCCGGACGTCGTCGTCAACAACGCGGGTGTCGGCGTCGCCGGAGCGTTCCTCGACATCCCGGCCGAACAATTCGACCGCGTGCTCGAGGTCAACCTGGGCGGGGTGGTCAACGGATGCCGCGCCTTCGCCCGCCGTCTCGTCGAGCGGGGCACCGGCGGGCATATCGTCAATGTCGCCTCGATGGCGGCCTACGCCCCGCTGAGTTCGTTATCCGCCTACTGCACCTCCAAAGCGGCGGTGTACATGTTCTCCGATTGCCTGCGAGCCGAACTCGATGCGGCCGGCGTCGGCCTCACCACCATCTGCCCGGGGCTGATCAATACGAACATCGTGTCGGCGACCGGCTTCCACGCCCCGCAAGGCCGCGATAGCACGGTGCCGGGCCGCCGTGCGCAGCTGGAGCGGATGTTCGAGATTCGCCGTTACGGTCCGGACAAGGTGGCTGCGGCCATCCTGTCGGCGGTGAGCAAGAACAAGGCCGTCCGCCCGGTCACCCCGGAGGCCTACCTGTTGTACGCCGCCTCGCGGCTGGCGCCGCAGGCGCTGCGCAGCACTGCGCGCGGAAGAGTGCTCTGACGAGCTCAGCCGTTCTCGGCGATGTCGGCCAGGACCGCGAACAACGTGCGCACCGGCACCCCGGTGCCGCCCTTGGGTGTGTACCCCCACGGTGCGGTGGTGTTGTAGGCCGGGCCGGCGATGTCGATATGCACCCACTGAACGCCCTGGGCGACGAATTCGCGCAGGTAGGTTCCGGCCACCAACATTCCGGCGAAGCGCTGCGAGCTCACGTTCGCGAGATCGGCCACCGTCGACTTGAGATCGTCCTTCAGATCATCGGGAAGCGGCATAGCCCAGCCGTTTTCACCTTCGCGCTGAGACAGGGCAGCCACGCGGTCGCGGAACTCCTCGCTGCCCATGACCCCGGGGATCCGGGCGCCCAGGGCGACGGTCTGCGCGCCGGTCAACGTCGAAGTCTCGATGAGGTAGTCCGGTTCGTCCTCGCAGGCCCGCACGATGGCGTCGGCCAGAATGAGCCGACCCTCGGCGTCGGTGTTAAGCACTTCTACTGTGGTCCCGCCGTACTGGGTGAGCACGTCGCCCGGCCGTTGTGCGGTGGCTGACGGCATGTTCTCGGCCATCGGGACAGTGGCGATGACGTCGATGGGCAACTGTTGGTCGGCGACGAGCACCATCGTGGCGATCACCGCCGCCGCGCCGGCCATGTCGGAGGTCATGTGATGCATCTGGGCGGCCGGTTTGATAGAGATGCCGCCGGTGTCGAAGGTGATGCCCTTGCCCACCAGTGCCACCTTCGACGTTCCCTTTCGGTGCTTTGCGCCGCGGTTGGCCTGATAGGTCAGACGCACCAGTCGAGGCGGGTTGATCGAGCCCTTGCCCACGCCGATGATGCCGCCGTAGCCGCCCTCATTCAGAGCCTTCTCGTTCAGCACTTCCACGATCAGGCCAGACTTGGTGCCCAATGCCTTTGCTCGCCTTGCGAATTCGTCCGGATGGAGATGGCTCGGCGGGGTGTTGACCAGATCGCGTGCACAGGCCACCGCTGAGGCGACGGCAGCGGCCCGGGCGGCCTCCCGCTTGGCGTCGGTGGCGGTGCTGAGCGCGGTGATCCGTCCCAGGGCCGGCTCCTTGGGCGCTGTTTTGGCGCTGCGGAACTCGTGCATCTGATAGGCGCCCAGAATCAGCCCTTCGACGGCGGCCTGCAGGTGCAGTTCGCTGAGCATGGTGATCACCGACACGACGCCGCTCAGCGAGCGGGCGGCTACCCCCGACGCGCGCCGGATCACCTCGGCCGGCCAGGCATCGTCGCGGGCGGCGCCGAGTCCCACCGTCAAGACGCTGGCGACCGGAAGCGACGGCACGTGCAGGCGGGTGACCTGTTCGAAGGTTCCCTTGGCGCCCAGCGCTCGGAGTGCGACCTCGATTTCGCCGATCGCCTCGGCATCCAGGAACGGGCTGCCGACGACCGCCGGCGAACCGTTGTCGTCGGCGCCGGACACCACCGGCACGATGAGCACAGCACCTCCTGGACCGCGCTCGGGGAGACTGGTGGCGACGGTGACGGTGGGGACGCTGTAACCGGATTGGGTGCTCACCAACGACACCCTAACCGTCCGGGGATTAGGGTTGAGCCCCGTGACTGATGATGTGACTGACACATCCGATCTCCTGCACGGCCCGCTGGAAAGCCGTCATCGCGACCACGGCGCCACTTTCGCCCCGTTCGGCGGCTGGCTCATGCCGGTGTCCTACGCCGGCACGGTGGGTGAGCACACCGCAACCCGGGAGGCGGTCGGGTTGTTCGACGTCAGCCATCTCGGCAAGGCGCTCGTCAACGGTCCGGGGGCGGCCGAGTTCGTCAACACCGCGCTGACCAACGACCTGCGTCGGGTGGGTCCGGGCAAGGCCCAGTACACGTTGTGCTGCACGCCGGACGGCGGGGTGATCGACGACTTGATCGCCTACTACGTCAGCGACGACGAAATCTTCCTGGTGCCAAACGCCGCCAACACCGCAGCCGTGGTCGCGGCGCTGCGCGGGGCTGCGCCGGAAGGCATTTCAGTCACCGACCTGCACCGGTCCTATGCGGTGCTCGCGGTTCAGGGCCCACGGTCGGTAGAGGTGCTGTCCGCCCTCGGACTGCCGACCGAGATGGACTACATGGGGTACGCCGACGCGCACTATGGCGGGCTCCCGGTGCGGGTGTGCCGGACCGGATACACCGGGGAGCACGGCTACGAGTTGCTTCCGCCGTGGGATTCGGCGCCGGCGGTCTTCGACGCGCTGGTGGCAGAGGTCGGTGCCCGTGGTGGGCAACTGGCCGGGCTGGGGGCCCGCGACACCCTGCGCACCGAGATGGGTTACCCGTTGCACGGTCACGAACTGTCCCTGGACATCTCACCGCTACAGGCCCGCTGCGGCTGGGCCATCGGCTGGAAGAAGGACGCCTTCTGGGGACGTGATGCGCTATTGGCCGAGAAGGGCGCCGGACCCCGGCGGCTGTTGCGGGGGCTGCGCGCAGTCGGCCGTGGAGTGCCGCGGGCCGGGATGACGGTTCTGCGCGACGCCCAACCGGTGGGGGCCACCACCTCGGGGACATTCTCGCCGACATTGGGCGCCGGTATTGCGCTGGCCCTCATCGACAGCGACGCCGACGTTCCCGACGGCGCGACCGTCGACGTCGACGTGCGCGGCCGGCTTTTGGAATGCGAGGTTGTCAAGCCTCCGTTCGTCGACGTCAAGACCCGGTAGCGGCGGTTATAGACTCTTCTCATGCCACAATCGCCGCCGGAGTTCACCGTGGCGCGTAACCCGCGCCCGGCCAGCGAGGCGCAGCGGTCTGCGATCCTGGCCGACCCTGGCTTCGGTAAGTACTACACCGACCACATGGTCTCGGTGCTCTACACCCACGAACGTGGTTGGTACGACCCGCAGGTACTGCCGTATGGGCCGATCGAACTGGATCCGTCGGCGATCGTGCTGCACTACGCCCAGGAGATTTTTGAGGGCCTCAAGGCCTACCGGTGGGCCGACGGGACCATCGTGTCGTTCCGGCCGGATTCCAACGCCGCGCGGTTGCGGGCCTCGGCACGCCGGCTGGCGATCCCGGAAATCCCCGACGAACTGTTCATCGAGTCATTGCGGCAGTTGGTGGCTGTCGACCACGAGTGGGTGCCGGAGGCCGGTGGCGAGGCGGCGTTGTACCTGCGGCCTTTCGTGATCGCCACCGAGCCCGGCCTCGGGGTGCGCCCCTCGGCGGAGTACCGCTACTTGGTTATCGCCTCGCCGGCAGGCGCCTACTTCAAGGGCGGGATCAAGCCGGTCAGTGTGTGGTTGTCCACCGAGTATGTGCGGGCCAGCCCCGGCGGCACGGGCGCGGCGAAGTTCGGCGGCAACTATGCCGCCTCGCTGGTGGCTCAGGCTGAGGCCGCCGGACACGGCTGCGACCAGGTGGTGTGGCTGGACGCCATCGAGCGCCGCTACATCGAGGAAATGGGCGGGATGAACCTGTTCTTCGTGTTCGGTAGCGGCGGGTCGGCGCGGCTGGTCACTCCCGAGTTGAGCGGTTCGTTGCTGCCCGGCATCACCCGCGACTCTCTGCTGCAATTGGCCGGCGACGCCGGTTACTCCGTGGAGGAGCGCAAGATCGACGTCGAGGAGTGGCGCAAGGGGGTGGCCGCCGGTGAGATCACCGAGGTCTTCGCGTGCGGCACTGCGGCGGTGATCACGCCGGTCTCGCAGGTCAAATACGCCGACGGCGAGTTCGCCGTCGGCGACGGCACACCCGGCGAGGTGACTATGGCGTTGCGCGACACCCTCACCGGAATCCAGCGCGGCACCTTCGCCGATACGCACGGTTGGATGACGCGGCTCCGCTAACGCTTCGCGCGTGGTCCGGATGACGCGGCTCCGCTAACGCTTGGCGCGTGGTCCGGATGACGCGGCTCCGCTAACGCGTCGCGCGTGGTCCGGATGACGCGGCTCCAGCATCAGGCGCGGATTACCAGCCCAACGGCGACCAGCGTGGTCGCCAATTCGACTGCTGCGCCCATCACGTCGCCGGTCACCCCGCCGAAACGGCGCACGCAGTGCCGAACCAGGGTGGCAGCGGCAAGCAAAGCCAGCAGAACCACCGCTGGGCCCTGCCACAGACGTGGCGTGGCCGCAGCGGAGAGTATCGCCACCACAGCGGTCCAGGCTGCGACAGTCGCGGGGGACTGGGTGCCGGCCACGCGTGCGCCCAGGCTGCTGCCCGGCGCTGCGGGAACTCCACGGCAACTGGTCAGCACCGCCGCCACCCGACCGGTAGCCATCGCGGTCACCGCGCCGGCCAGGCAGGAAACCCCGGTTGGAAGTGCGGCAAGCGCAGCTGCCTGGGCCCCTAGGACGACGACGACCGCGGCGACTCCGAACGGACCAGTGCCGCCCTCGCGCATGACCGCGCACGCCCGTTCAGGCGGTCCATAGCAGCCGAGCCCGTCGGCGGTATCGGCCAGTCCATCGACATGCAGCCCACGGGTAAGCAGCAGCACTGCGGCAACCGCGAGCACACCCGCAAGCAGGCTATTGGGTCCGAATGCCCACCGGCCCGCCCACAGGGCCCCCGCCACCACCACCCCGAGCACGACCCCGACCACGGGAAAGGCAGTCAGCGTGGCCTGCCCCGGTGCGGCGGCACGCCGTAGGGGAGCCACGGTCCCGAACGCGAAAGCGCTGGTCAGCCCCTCGATCACGACTCTGCCGTGCTGGTGCGACCGGAGACTCCCGCATCGTCGAAAGTGGCCATCAGCGCCAGGGTGGCGACTGCCCCGCGCAACACCGGCAGGGCAACCGCGGCACCGGTTCCTTCTCCCAGGCGCATGCCGAGGTCGATGATCGGCTGGAGTCCCAACTCTTCGAGGGCCAGCGCGTGTGCAGGTTCGGTTGACCGGTGCCCGGCCTGCCACCAGGTGCGGGCACCGGGGGCCATTCGTTCGGCGACTACCGCAGCGGCGGTCACCACCAGGCCGTCGAGCAGGACTGGGGTACGGCGTACGGCGGCCTGGGCGCAGAAACCGGCCATCGCTGCGAGATCGGCACCACCGCAGGCGGCCAGCAAAGCCATGGGGTCCGAACGGACCCCGCGGACCCGGTAGAGCGCATCTCGCACCGCGGCGGTCTTGCGGGCCCAGCCGGAATCGTCGATGCCGGTTCCCCGGCCGACCGCGGCCACCGGTTCGGTATTGGTGAGGGCGGCAACCAAAGTCGTTGCCGCGGTGGTATTTCCGATACCCAGGTCGCCGACGATCACCAAATCTGCACCGGCATCGACCTCTTCGTCGGCCACCTGGCGCCCAGCCTCCAGCGCAGCTATGGCCTCGTCCGGCGTCAGGGCATCCTCGACCGCGATGTTGCCGCCTGCGCGGCCCACCGCCATGTCTACCAACCGCACCGTCGCATCCGCGACGTCGGCGAGAACATTGATCGCCGCCCGACCGGAGTCGATGGTCGCCACCATCTGGGCGGTGACCTCTGGCGGGTAGGCGGAAACGCCGGCCCGCGCCACACCATGATCTCCAGCGAAGACCACGACCCTGGCTCGTTCGAATTGCTTTGGCGGACAATGGCCTTGACAGGCTGCAACCCAGACGGACAGGTCTTCGAGTCGGCCCAGGGCTCCAGATGGTTTGGTGAGCAGATCCTGACGTCGACGCGCGGCGGCTGCGGCGCGGCCGTCCGGAGGGGCGACCTCGGGAAACACCCCACGACGCTCCATCAGCGTTTCACCCACACCGGTTGCCCGGCGACGACCAGCACTACCCGGTCACAGCAGGGGGCCAGCCGTTGGTTCAACGCCCCCAGTTCGTCGGCGAAGCGACGGCCGGCCGCCGTGGCCGGCACCACAGAAAGCCCCACTTCCGGGCTGACCAGCACCAGGGGTGCGGTGAAGCCCCGGACCGCGGTCAGTAGATCCTCGACCGCGCCGGACACTGAGCCGTCATGCCAGCCCTGCCGGTCGAGAACTCCGGTGAGCCAGCCGCCCAGGTCGTCGACGAGGGCTGGAGTGTCGGGCGCATCGCGCAGGTGGCGGGCGACCTCGATGGATTCCACGGTGTCCCAGGCTGCGGGCCGGCGGTCGCGGTGCTCGGCGATCCGCCGAGCCCACGATCCGTCACCGTCGTCAGCCGAGCCGGTGGCGATGTAGCGCAACCGGTCTCCGGCACCGGAGATGGCCGCTTCGGCCCACTGCGATTTGCCCGATCGGATTCCGCCGAGAACCAGCGTGCGGTCAGACAACCTTGGCACCGAGCGACACCTGCGGCCGGGGCATGCGCATCCGGCGTACCTGGGAGGCCCGGCCCGCGGCGTACAACCCCAGCTTCCAGTGTGTTTCGGTGTTGTCCGGGAATTTGGCGTCGACAGCCTTGTTCACTTTGCGCGCCAGCAGAATCGCGTCGAGGGCCATGAGGGCCATTACGACCAGCATCGTGGGGGAGACGTAGTACTGGAACTGGGGCACGCCGAGCATGACGAAAATCAGGCCCAGTGATATCGGCATGAAGAGCCCGAGCAGGCCGCGCCGGGAGTCCACGATATCGCGTACGTACCGACGTAACGGGCCCTTGTCGCGAGGTAGCAGGTAGGCCTCGTCACCGTCCATCATGCGCTCGCGGCGCTGCGTCACGGCGGCCCGCCGTTGGAGCTTGTCGGCCCGCTTCTCCTCTTTGGTCATCGTGCGGCGTGCTTCTTTGCGCCGCTGGCGAGCCTCGCTCGCCGTCATCGGAGCCGGGGCCACCGGGCCGCGACGTTTTCCGCTGTCGCGTTTCGGGGTCGGCCGACCCTTCGGCGCGGTGGTGCCGCCATGGCCGGCCGGTTCCGTCGCGGTGGGTTCGGCCTGCTGAGCATCCTCGGCGTTTTCGTCATTGCTGCCGTCGTTTTTACGGCCCAACAGCTTCACGTGTGCCAGGTTACTTCCCCTGCCCGCCGGTCAGGAAAGGCGCTGGGATCTAACCTGCTCAGAATGCGGGTACTGATCGCCCCGGACTGCTTCGGTGACAGCCTCACAGCGGTGCAGGCCGCGCAGGCCATTGCGGCGGGCTGGACCCGGGGCCGTCCGGCGGACACCCTGGTGCTGGCCCCGCAGTCCGACGGAGGACCTGGTTTCGTCGACGTCCTCGCCAGGCGGCTGACCGCAGCCGAGTTGCGACGCAGTCGGGTATGCGGACCGTTGAAGTCCGATGTCGAGGCCGCGTGGGTCTACGACCCGGACACAGCGACGGCCTACCTGGAGTCCGCCCAGGCCTGCGGATTGGCGCAACTGGGCGGAGCGCCCACCCCGCAGACCGCCGTCGAAGCGCACAGCAGAGGAGTCGGCGAACTGATCGATGCCGCTCTTCGGGCCGGTGCCCGCAACGTGGTTGTGGGCCTCGGCGGCAGCGCCTGCACCGACGGCGGAAAGGGCATGGTCGACGCACTCGGCGGTCTGTCGGCCGCCCGGGACAGGTTGGCCGGGATTCGGCTGGTGGCGGCAACCGACGTCGAACATCCGATGCTGGGCCGCTCCGGCGCCGCGCACGTCTTCGGACCGCAGAAGGGGGCCGCCCCGGCAACCGTGGACCAGTTGGAGCAGCGTTTGGCCTCGTGGGCGGCTCACCTCGAGGCGGTCTGCCCGGCGGTTAGCGCGATGCCCGGAGCCGGTGCGGCCGGGGGGCTGGGCGCGGCGCTGTTGGCGCTGGGTGCCCATCGGGAATCCGGTGCCTCCGTCGTAGCCGAACACACCGGTCTGGCGGGGGACATCGCTGCCGCCGACCTCATCGTGACGGGGGAAGGCCGACTGGACGATCCCTCGTTGCGCGGCAAAGTCGTCGGAAGCCTCTCCCGAGCCGCGATCCGACGGGGCGTGCCCTTGCTGGTGTTGGCCGGCCAGGTTGCGCTGAGCGCGCAGGCACGCCGGGCGGCGGGCATCGTCGCCCACTCCATCGCCGACTACGCCGGCTCGGTTCAGCGGGCCATCGAGGATGCCAGCGCTCACCTCGCCGGCCTGGCCGAGCGGACGGCCGCTCAGTGGAAAGGTTGAGTGTGGAAAGGCTGAAGTGGGAATAGGGTGCCGAGAGGGTACCGTTGAGTTCAGTGGGCCACACCAGCCCGCCATCTGCATGAGGGAGACCCAATGACCGTGTCCGACGAGTCGGCCACCTCTACCGACACCACCACCGACACCCACGGCGTGACGCTGACCGACGCCGCCGCGACGAAGGCCAAGGCGTTGCTCGACCAAGAGGGCCGGGACGATCTGGCTCTGCGCATCGCCGTGCAGCCGGGCGGATGCGCCGGTTTGCGCTATAACCTGTTCTTCGACGACCGCGCCCTCGATGGTGATCTCACCGTGGAGTTCGGGGGAGTGACCCTGACCGTCGACCGGATGAGCGCCCCGTACGTTCAGGGGGCCACTATCGACTTCGTCGACACCATCGAGAAGCAGGGCTTCACGATCGACAACCCGAACGCCACCGGGTCCTGCGCCTGCGGCGACTCGTTTAACTGAGGTCTGGCGTCAATACTCGGTGCGCCACTGGTCGATTACGCATCGGGCTAGGTCGTGATCAGCCAGCAGGACGACCAAATCACCTGGTCGGGCGCTGTCCAGGGTGCCGCGAATAGCAGCCGGGGGGGAAGTCTCGGTGGTGATTCTGCGCGTGTCGACACCCTGCTCCTGCAGCAGCCGTCGGGATCGCGCCACCATCACGGCACTGGGATCAGCACCGGCGTACTCGGGGTGCTGAGCCACGAGCTTCGGGTCGCAACTCAGGACGAATTCGTCAAACGTGCTTGCTATCAATGGGGCAATCATTGCGACGTGCGATGGATGGCGGCTGCCGATGTTGACGCTGCACAGCAATCGGCGGCCCGCAACGGGGAGGGCGGCAGCCGCGGAGCAGATCCCGCGCATGCCGTCGGGGTTGTGTGCGAAGTCAACAAGGACATCAAACGGTAGACCGTCAACGAAGTTGTAGCGTCCCGGGTTCTGGTCCATCGAATTGTCGAATGCGCTCAGGGCTGTGCGGATGATGCCGGTATCGATGCCCTGGGCCCAGGCCAGCGCCGCTGCGAACATGGCGTTGCTTTCGTTGAACGTCAGCAGCCCGTTCATGGTCGCCGGGATGTCGTGGACCGGCATCAGGTCGGTCTCCGACGAGCCGGCAGCAAGGATGATCCATGGTCGGCCGTCGCGGCTGTCGATGAAGACCGCTTCGCCGCCGCGCCGGCGGTGCTCGACAATGGCTGGTGCCTGCGGTGTGCGGGCCACCATGATGTGACGGTCGGTTCCGGCACGCGCTCGCATGGCAAGGCACAGCGGATCCTCTGCGTTGATCACGATCGCCTCGGAGGCCCGTCGGAGGACTTCGGCTTTGAGTTCGGCCATCTGTTCCAGGGTGTGGATGCCGTCGACCCCGATATGGTCGTCCTGCACATTCAGCAGGGCGGCGACGCCGTAGCGGTCGCAGGGGTGACCGAAGTAGATCAGGCCCTTTCGCGGCATCTCAAAGACAGCGGCCTCAACCCCGGGATCATTGAGGATGATCCGTGCGCCGGGCTGCCCGGAGAGGTTCTCCGTGCTGATGATCTCCTCTCCGACTTTTACCCGCGCCGTGGTGCAGACGCCGGTGAGACGGCCAGTCGCCGTCCAGATCAGGTGGAGCATCTCTGCGGTGGTGCTCTTGCCGTTGGTGCCGGTGATGGCGGCGGTGGGGATACGCGAGGTACGTCCGCTGAACAGAATGTCGAGGATCTCGCCATTGATGTCCCGGGTGGGATCCGCCAGCCAATGCGGCCGAAAACCTGGCTGGCCGTTGACTTCGCAGATGACTCCACCCACGTCGCGCCATGATCGCGTGATGTCCGGACACAGGAAGTCGATTCCGGCGATATCGAGTCCGATGATCCGCGCGGCGCGAACAGCCAGGGCGAGGTTGTCCCGATGCGTCAGGGCGGTGACATCGTCGGCGGTACCGCCGGAGCTTATGTTCGCCGTCCTGCTCAACCGGACAGTCTGGCCCGCCTGCGGCACCGAATGCGGGTCGAGCCCCTGTTCGGCAAGGCAGTCCAACGCCTCGGCGTCGAGTACCAGGGCCTTGAGCAGGCTGTATCGCTGCGTTCCGCGTCGGGGATCGGCGTTGGTGCGGTCAACCAGCTGAAGAATCGTCTGCTCGCCGTCGCCCACTACGCCCGCGGCCGTGCGCCGTGCGACGTGAATGACCCGACCTCGGACCACCAATAGGCGGTGGTCGTCGCCGTCGACATGCTGCTCCACCAACACGTTTCCGGGGCTGAGGGCGTTGGCGTCGGCGAAGGCTCGACGCAGCCGATCTCGGTCCCGAATTGCGGGTGCCACTCCGAGGCCGCCGTCCAGATCGAGGGGCTTGACCACCACGGGCCAGCCCAGCTCGTCGGCAGCTTGCTGAGCTTGTTCACCATCACTGACTAGCCCCGCGTCGGCCACGGGTAGGCCTTCGCTCCTGAGCGTTTGGTTTGCCTTGAACTTGTTCCTGGCAAGTGTGTTGGCGATTGCGCTGGTCTGCCCGGTGAGCGCGAGGTCGAATCGCTCCGCATTGACCCCCCAGCCGATCTGGACGAAGCCGGGCAGGATGTCGAAGGGCATACCGCGTCGTACCGCGGCCTCGATGAAACGCAGTGTGTTGGGCCCCAGCCCAGCCGCCTGGACGCCTGCCCAAGTGTCTCCGAACAATTCGTCAATTGCGTAGTGGATAACGGATCCCGACGCGGAAATCCCCTGTCGACGGTCCAGCCAGGCATGCCACTGGCGGCCCCGCTGGGGCGTTCGTCCGGGCCATAGGCATCTGTCGATCAGCTGGATCACTACATCGAGGGCCTGGTCGAAAAGTGACTGGCGATACCAGGGAATAGCCAGCCGCAACCGGACTGGCTCAGCCTCTAGAATTCGGCCCCGCCACACTGGGTCGCGGCCCCAACGTTGAACAGCCACCGTCAGCGCGACCACCCAGCCTCCGAGCCACTCGACTGCCTCGGCGCCGGCGGCGACCGAGTCAGGCCCGGGCAGCAGGAATGCAGTCGGCCAACTGGACTCGGTCACGCCGTACAGCGGTTCCCCCGGACACAGAGTGGACGCGCTCGTGCGAAGGCGGTCCTGCGTGGCTGAATCGTGGTTAACGGTGCCTAGAACCGTTAAATCGACAACCGCAGTCGGTTCGGCCAGGCCGCCGGCGCAGGCGCGTAGGAACTGGCGGCTCGCCACGTGGATCGTCATGGTTTCTCACCCCAGATCTGTGACGGTGTTACGGCCTCGGGCCCTTTTTGAAACCACCGTCGGGGCCAGGCTCAGTATTGGGCCGCCGTTCGCAGCAGGTAGGAGCAGACCAGCAGCTGATCGTCCTGCCGCAGCAACTGGGCCACGCCCTGCTGTTCGTCGCGCGCATTGCGTGCCCCTGATGCCGGTGCCACCCGCATGGTGAACAGCACCTGCGCCTGATACGACGACGACAGCACGATCTTGTCGATCGAGGTGACCTCAGCCCGGGAGAACTGCCTGCGGAACGCGTCGCTGGCGAGCCGAGCCAGAGCCAGGTCAGACTTCGGGTCCTTGATCGCTTCGAACATGCCGCACGCCGTATTGCGGGCGATGGTTTCGGTGTCCTTGTCCGACAGGGCGGTGAGGTAGTTCTGGATCGCGGTCTTGGCAGCGGCGTCAGTGAAGTCTGCCGCCCCCGTCCGTTTTCCGCCGACGATCACTGCGGCGACTACCAGAGCGACGGCGGCAAGTCCCGCCAACGCCCACCACAGCGGGCGACGCCCCGCCCGCCCGTCCGGCGTCGGCGGATATCCGACCGGTGGTGGCAGCGCCTCCGGATAAAGGGGTCCCGAATAAGGGGGCCCGCCATAAGACGGTCCCGGGTAGTCGGCGGGACCGCGATCGGGGTACGGATAGGGCCCAGGTTGCCCGATTGGCGGTTGGCCCTCGGCCCCGACCGGCGGGTAGGGCGGAATGGGGCCAGCCATGCGATCTGCTCTCCTGGAGGTTCGGGGTCAGTGGCAGGCTAGCGCACCGTCGCGCGACCGGGTCTGCTGTGGTGCCGGGGTATCGTCTCTAGGCCAGCCGCTGATGACTCAAAGCAAAGGACGGATATTCGTGACGATTGCGGTGACCGGATCTATCGCGACCGACCATCTGATGCGGTTTCCCGGCCGGTTCTCCGAGCAGCTGCTGGCCGAACACCTTCAGAAGGTGTCGTTGAGCTTCCTGGTGGACGATCTGGTGGTCCACCGCGGTGGGGTGGCGGGCAACATGGCCTACGCCATCGGGGTGCTCGGTGGCGACGCGTTGCTGGTCGGGGCTGCCGGGATGGACTTCACCGATTACCGGGAATGGCTGGAAGGGGCGGGCGTCAACTGCGACAGCGTCCTCATCTCCGAGACCGAGCACACCGCCCGGTTCGTCTGCACCACCGACCTCGAGATGGCTCAGATCGCGTCGTTTTATCCGGGCGCGATGTCGAGGGCTCGCAACATCAAGCTTGCCGACGTGGTCGCCGCAGCCGGTGAGCCGGAACTCGTCATCGTGGGCGCCAACGACCCCGACGCCATGTTCGCTCACACCGACGAGTGCCGGAAGCTCGGCCTGGCCTTCGCCGCTGACCCGTCCCAGCAGTTGGCGCGCCTGGACGGCGAGCAGATCCGTCAGCTGGTCGACGGGGCCACTTACCTGTTCAGCAATGACTACGAGTGGGACCTGATGCTGTCCAAGACCGGTTGGACCGACGCCGACGTGCTCGGCCAGGTCGGTCTGCGCGTCACCACACTGGGTGCCGACGGCGTGGACATGGTCAGTGCCGACGGCACGTGCATCCACGTCGGCGTCGTTCCGGAGACCGATCGGGTCGATCCGACCGGAGTCGGCGACGCATTCCGGGCCGGTTTCCTGACCGGCCGCGGGGCTGGCCTGGACCTGGAACGCTCAGCCCAGCTGGGTTCCCTGGTCGCCGTGCTGGTGCTGGAGACCACCGGAACCCAGGAATGGACGTGGGACCTGGGCATTGCCGGTGCGCGCCTGGCAGGCGCCTACGGGTCTGCCGCGGCGGCGGAGATCACCGCTGCTCTGTCCCGGTAGCGGGCTCGCCTACAGCTGGACCGGGTACTGCGGCTCGCGGATCTGGGGCACCACGCTGCCCTCGACGAAGATCGCGTACCACAGCAGGAAGATCAGGACAGTCCACAACCGCCGGCTGTGGTCACTCTCGCCGGATCGGTGTTCGTCGAGCATGGTTCGCACTGCGACCAGATCCATCAGGTGTCCGGCCTGCGATGCCGCGACGGTGTCGTAGGCCCAGTCCAGCAGTTCACCGGAGCGTAGCCAGTGCCGGATCGGCACCGGAAACCCGAGCTTCGCCCGGTTGAGCACATGCGCGGGGACGATCGGCTCCAGAGCTCGCCGCAGCGCGTATTTGGTGGTTGTGCGGGTGATCTTCTGGTCGAAGGGCAGCCGCGAGGCCACCGCGAACACCTCTGGATCCAGGAACGGCACCCGCAACTCCAGCGAGTTGGCCATCGTCATCTTGTCGGCCTTGACCAGGATGTCGCCGCGGAGCCAGGTGAACAGGTCGATGTGCTGCATCCGGGCGACGGGATCCCAGCCTTGCGACTCGGCGTAGATGTTGGCGGTGATGTCGGTGTGCGTCCAGTCCGGGGAGAACCCGGTCAACACGGCTTGCAGTTGATCGTCGGAGAAGCTCCTGGCGTTGCCGTAGTAGCGTTCCTCCAGCGTCAGCGAGCCGCGGTGCAGCAGGCTCTTGCCCCGCATGCCCTCAGGCAGCGGTTTGGATGCTTTACCCAGCGACTTGCGCATCTTGCGGGGCAGATAGTCGAAGGGTTTGAGCGAAAGCGGTTCCCGGTAGATCGTGTATCCGCCGAACAACTCGTCTGCCCCCTCGCCGGACAGCACCACTTTGACGTGCTTGCGTGCCTCGCGGGCGATGAAGAACAGCGGCACCAGGGCCGGGTCGGCCACCGGTTCGTCGAGATACCAGACGATCTCCGGCAGGGCAGCGACGAACTCGGATTGGCTGACCACTTTGGCGACGTGTCGGGCGCCGATCGCCTCGGCGGAGGCGACGGCCACGTCGACCTCGGAGAAGCCCTCCCGCTCGAACCCGGTGGTGAAGGTGATCAGTCGTGGGTTGTGCCGGATGGCGAGTGCGGCGATCGCGGTGGAGTCGATACCACCGGACAGGAACGCCCCGACCGTGACGTCCGCTCTCATGTGTTTGGCCACCGAGTCCTCCAGGACCGCGGTGATCTCGTCGTAACGGGCCTGTTCGTCACTGGTCTTGAACGGCACCGCCGCGAATCGCGGCCGGAAGTAGCGGCTCACCTTCGGCTGCTCGCCGGGCCGGACGACGGCGTAGCAGCCGGACTCGAGGCGACGGATGCCGCGGTGCAGGGTCTCCGGTTCGGGCACGTACTGCAAAACGGTGTAGTGCTGCAGCGCACGGGTATCGATGTCGGTGTCCAGGCCCAGGACCGGGGCAAGATCAAGCAGGCACTTCTTCTCGCTGGCCACCGCGGTGCCGCCCGGACCGGTCGCCATGAACAGCGGCTTGATGCCGAACGGATCCCGTGCGCAGAACAACTCGCGGCGCACGGTGTCCCAGAGTGCGAACGCGAACATTCCCCGCAACCGATCCAGCGCCTCGGTGCCCCAGTAATGGTAGGCGGCGACAATTGCCTCGCCGTCTCCGTCGGTGCCGAACACCGCGCCGAATTCGGACCGCAGTTTCTCGCGCAGTTCCAGGTAGTTGTAGATCTCCCCGTTGAACACCAGGACGTAGCGGTCGGGCTCGTCCGGCGGACCCCAGCGCAACGGCTGATGCGAATGGGCGATGTCGATGATCGACAGTCGGTTGAAGCCGAGCACCACCGTTGCCGTCGCCGCCGGCCCACCGGTCTGGGTGACATCCGCCCAGGTACCGGGTTCGTCGGGTCCGCGGTGCCGCATGAGGTGCGACGCGCCGGCCACCGCGTCGACGGTCGCTTCGGTGACCCCGCCGGCCGCGTGTCCTACCAGGGCAAGCAGTCCACACACCCGGCCAAGTATGCCGCACGGCGGGGTGTCGGCCGAAACAGTATGGAAGCGAATCGCCAGGTGTGTCCGCAGGCTGTCGATCGGTGGTCTACGCTGCGTAGTATTCGAGTTGCGACGCGCGTTCCTGCGGCCCGTAAGAGGTCGCACGAAAGCCGTCTTCCCAGCTTGTGACACAGGAGGCGCCAAGGTGACAGCACGCGGGCTAGGCCGTAGCACGGGCCAGAGCGCGACCCCCTCGCGGCGGGGGCGGGCGGTGGCAATCGCCGCCACGTTGGGTGCGTTGGCGCTGACGCTGAGTGGATGCACTTGGCGCGAGGGGCTGGCTTTGGGCTGGCCGAAGGGAATTACGCCGGAGGCCCACGCCGCCCATTCGCTGTGGCTGGGTTCGGTGATCGCCGCACTCGTCATCGGTGCCCTGACGTGGGCCGCGATGTTCTGGGCGGCAGCCGCTTACCGCAAGAAGAAGGACGACACTGAGCTGCCGAGGCAGTTCGGCTACAACATGCCCCTGGAACTGGTGCTGACGGTGATTCCGCTGATCATCATCTCGGTGCTCTTCTACTTCACCGTCGTGACGCAGAACAAGTTCCTGCAACGGGAGCCCAACCCCGAGGTCGTCGTCGACATCACTGCATTCCAGTGGAACTGGAAGTTCGGTTACCAGAAGGTGGCCTACAAGGACGGCAGCTTCAACTACGACGGAGCTGACCCGGCCCGCAAAGCAGCGCTGGCCTCGAAGCCCGAGGGCAAGGACAAGCACGGTGAAGAACTGGTGGGTGCCGTCCGCGGCCTGAACCCCGAAGACCGGACCTACCTGAACTTCGACAAGGTCGAGACCCTCGGCACCAGCGATGAGATTCCCGTCCTGGTGCTGCCCGTCGGCAAACGGATCGAGTTCCAGCAGGCCTCTGCTGACGTGATCCACTCCTTCTGGGTCCCTGACTTCTTGTTCAAGCGCGACGTGTTCCCGGATCCGAAGTCCAACCACTCGGAGAACATCTGGCAGGTGGCCGAGATTGAGCAGACCGGCGCCTTCGTCGGCCGCTGCGCCGAAATGTGCGGTACCTACCACTCGATGATGAACTTCGAGATTCGGGTGGTCCCGGCTGACGACTTCAAGACGTACCTGCAGGCGCGGATCGCAGGCAAGAACAACGCGGAAGCGCTCCAGGCGATCAACCAAGCCCCGAAGGCAACCAGCACGGAGCCGTTCGACACCCGCCGTGGCGAGTTGGTCGCCCCGGTGACGGCGGCGCAGGCCAGCAAGTAGGAGTGGAGAGTCCCGATGCGCGTTGAAGCTAGGTTGTTCGAAATCCTGACCGGGGTGTTCATCCTGGGCTCGATCGTCTACGGCGTGCTGACGGCGATGTACGCCCATGGTGGTATCGAATGGGCCGGCCTCACCGCCCTGGTGCTGACAGCAGGCCTCACGCTGATCATCGGCACCTTCTTCCGGTTCGTCGCCCGTCGCGTCGACCTCCGGCCCGAGGACTACGAGAACGCCGACATCGCCGACGGCGCCGGTGAACTCGGCTTCTTCCCGCCGCACAGCTGGTGGCCGATATTGATCGCCCTGTCCTTCTCGACAGCGGCGATCGGCACCGCACTGTGGCTGCCCTGGCTGATCTTCGCGGGCATCGTGTTCGTGCTGGCGTCAGTTTGTGGCATGGTCTTCGAGTACTACGTCGGACCTGAGAAGCACTAAGAGACGGACCACTGCGGATCGCGCGATGAGTGGGCCGAATCGGCCGGACCAGGGAACAGGCGGTAAGTCGTCGAATGACCGCGACGACGGTGAAGAGCTGACCGACACCGGCTTTCAACGCGCTTATTCCGCCCCTGAATCCGAGCAGTACACGATCGCCGCTTACCAGCCTGCGGATCTGGCGCTCTACGACTACGACAGCTACGAAGCCACCGAACCCTCCGAGGACCTGCCGCCACCGAGATGGCCCTGGGTGGTTGGAATAACGGCGATAATCGCCGCAGTGGCGCTTGTGGTGTCGGTATCCCTGCTGGTCTCGCGCAGTACAACCGACACTGTCGCGACGCCGACAACCAGCTCGATCGCACCGCCGCCTGTCCAAGACCA
>JAGQTV010000086.1 GCA_020438845.1 Mycobacterium sp.
CGCCGCCAAGGCTTTGGGACTACTCGCCCGTCGCCTTCGCGATGATCTCCTTCGACACGTTCGCCGGAACTTCGGCGTAGGAGTCGAACACCATGGAGTAGTTGGCCCGGCCCTGGGTCTTCGACCGCAGGTCGCCGACGTAGCCGAACATCTCCGACAGTGGCACCTGCGCCTTGACGACGCGTGCACCGCTGCGCTCCTCCATGGCCTGGATCTGACCACGGCGGGAGTTCAGGTCGCCGATCACGTCGCCCATGTAGTCCTCGGGCGTGGTGACCTCGACGGCCATGATGGGCTCCAGGATGACCGGCTGGGCTTGCGCCGCCGCCTTCTTCAGCGCCTGCGAACCGGCGATCTTGAAGGCCATTTCCGAGGAGTCCACGTCGTGGTAAGCGCCGTCGAGCAGGACGACCTTCACGTTCACCAGCGGGTAGCCGGCCAGCACGCCGTACTGCATGGCATCCTGGGCGCCGGCGTCGACCGACGGGATGTACTCGCGCGGGATACGACCACCGGTGACCTTGTTCTCGAACTCGTAGGTCGCACCGTCTTCGCCGGTGAACGGCTCAATGCTGATAAGCACCTTGGCGAACTGGCCAGAGCCACCTGTCTGCTTCTTGTGGGTGAACTCGACCTTGTCGACCGTGCGCTTGATGGTCTCCTTGTAGGCCACCTGGGGCTTACCGACGTTGGCCTCGACTTTGAACTCGCGGCGCATCCGGTCCACCAGGATGTCCAGGTGGAGCTCGCCCATGCCACCGATGATGGTCTGGCCGGTCTCGTGGTCCTGGTTGACCTTGAAGGTCGGATCTTCCTCGGCCAGCTTCTGGATGGCCAGGGACAGCTTCTCCTGGTCGCTCTTCGTCTTGGGTTCGATGGCGACCTGGATGACGGGATCCGGGAAAGTCATCGACTCGAGGACGACCTGGTTGCCCGGGTCGCACAAGGTGTCGCCGGTGGTGGTGTCCTTGAGCCCGATCACCGCGTAGATATGGCCGGCGGAGGCCGTCTCGACCGGGTTCTCCTTGTTGGAGTGCATCTGGAACAGCTTGCCCAGCCGCTCCTTCTTACCCTTGGTGGAGTTGATCACCTGAGCACCGGAGTCGACTTTGCCCGAGTACACCCGGACGTAGGTGAGCTTGCCGAAGAACGGGTGGGTGGCCACCTTGAATGCCAGCCCGGAGAACGGCTCGGCGACCGACGGCTTGCGGATTACCTCGACGTCTTCCTTGCCCGGGGCATGGCCAACGGCCGGCGGGACGTCCAACGGGGAGGGCAGGTAGTCGATGACCGCGTCGAGCATGGGCTGCACGCCCTTGTTCTTGAAGGCGCTGCCGCACAGCACCGGATAGGCCTCGGAGTTGATGGTCAGCTTGCGCAGCGCGCCCTTGATCTCATCGATGGTGAGTTCCTCGCCGCCGAAGTATTTCTCCAGCAGGGCCTCGTCGGTCTCGGCCACCGCCTCGAGCATCTTGGTGCGGTACTCGTCGGCCTTCTCGACCATGTCGGCGGGGATGTCGACGACGTCGTATTTCTCACCGAGTTTGGTCTCGCCGCGCCATACCTTGGCCCTCATCTCCACCAGGTCGACGACGCCCTCGAAGTCGCCCTCCGAGCCGATCGGCAGCTGGATCGGGATGACGTTGGCGCCGAGGCGCTCCTCCATGGTGCGCACCGAGAAGTAGAAGTCCGCACCGATCTTGTCCATCTTGTTGACAAAGCAGATGCGGGGCACGTCGTACTTGTCGGCCTGCCGCCAGACCTGCTCGGACTGCGGCTCGACGCCTTCCTTGCCGTCGAACACCGCGACGGCGCCATCCAGCACCCGGAGGCTGCGCTCCACCTCGACGGTGAAGTCGACGTGCCCGGGGGTGTCGATGATGTTGATCTGGTTGTTGTTCCAGAAGCAGGTGGTCGCCGCGGAGGTGATGGTGATACCGCGCTCCTGCTCCTGCTCCATCCAGTCCATGGTGGCCGCACCGTCGTGGACCTCGCCGATCTTGTAGCTGATCCCGGTGTAGTAGAGGATGCGCTCGGTCGTCGTGGTCTTGCCGGCGTCGATGTGCGCCATGATGCCGATATTGCGGACCTTGTTCAGGTCGGTCAGCACGTCCTGTGCCACAAGATTCCCTTCGGAAAGAGGATTGACTGAAGACTGTTTTGGTTTTGCCCTGCTCGCTGCGCTCGCGCGCCAAAGCGAGCTTCGGCGCTCACCAGCGGTAGTGCGCGAAGGCCCGGTTAGCCTCAGCCATCTTGTGAGTGTCCTCGCGACGCTTGACGGCGGCACCCAAGCCATTGCTGGCGTCGAGGATCTCGTTGGCCAGCCGCTCGACCATGGTCTTCTCCCGGCGAGCCTTGGAGAAGCTCACCAGCCAGCGCAAGGCGAGCGTGGTGGAGCGGTCCGGACGCACCTCGACCGGCACCTGGTAGGTGGCGCCACCGACGCGCCGGCTACGGACCTCGAGAGTGGGCTTGACGTTGTCCATGGCCCGCTTCAGGGTGACGACCGGATCGGTGCCGGTCTTCTCACGCGCCTGCTCGAGAGCGCCATAGACGATGCGTTCGGCCAGCGACTTCTTGCCGTCCAACAAAACCTTGTTGACCAGCTGGGTGACCAGCTGTGACCCGTAGACGGGGTCGTTGACCAGCGGACGCTTGGGAGCGGGGCCCTTGCGTGGCATTAGCTCTTCTCCTTCTTCGCGCCGTAGCGGCTGCGGGCCTGCTTGCGGTTCTTGACGCCCTGGGTGTCCAGCGACCCGCGGATGATCTTGTAGCGCACACCGGGCAGGTCCTTCACGCGACCGCCGCGGACCAGCACCATCGAGTGCTCCTGCAGGTTGTGGCCCTCACCGGGGATGTAGGCGGTGACCTCTACCTGGCTTGTCAGCTTCACGCGCGCGACCTTGCGAAGCGCCGAGTTCGGCTTCTTCGGGGTGGTGGTGTACACGCGAGTGCACACGCCACGACGCTGCGGGCTGCCTTTGAGGGCCGCGGTCTTGACCTTCGCGATCTTGTCGCGGCGACCCTTGCGGACCAGCTGCTGAATGGTTGGCATTTATCGACTTTCTTTCATCTCGCCGTCTTCGGCTTTCTTCAAGTCCTGTTTTCAAGTCTCTGTACTGCAGTTTT
Source organism: Mycobacterium sp. (assembly GCA_020438845.1). Classification (GTDB taxonomy): domain Bacteria; phylum Actinomycetota; class Actinomycetes; order Mycobacteriales; family Mycobacteriaceae; genus Mycobacterium. The sequence continues at coordinate 3,130 of JAGQTV010000086.1, forward strand.
CACACCCGCCGCTTACCCCGCGGTCGGGCGTGTCGCACGCACCGAGGACCGAACGCAGTCGGTTCCCAGTTGACATGCGAATTGGCCCGGCGAGCGCACACGTCAGCAACTGCAATTGCCACGTGCGCACCTGTCGGCCAGGCGCGATACTCAACCATACCAGGACAGTCACCTGCCACCAAAACACCCAGCCAGGCCACTTTCGCAGGTCAGGCGCCGGTGACCAGAGGGGTTTCCAGTCAGTGCCGTGCCCGAGACCACCCGGTTGCCGGGTGATTAGGCTGCAGTGCAATGCGCACGTACCCTACCGCCCTTTTCGCAGCCGCTGTGCTGGCAACTCTGCCCCTGGCGTCGGCACTTGCCGGCTGTGGCTCCGGAGACGGCAAGTCCGGCCGAGCGGTCGAAGTCGCCAACACCATCAACTACGGCTCGTTCGGCACCACCACCGAGATCGACTGCGCGGACGGCAAGTCCCTCAACGTCGGGGGTTCGAACAACACGATCACCGTCAAGGGAAGTTGCACCTCGGTCAACGTCGGCGGCGCCGACAACAAGATCAAGGTGGCCCGGATAGACCGGGAGCTGTCCGTGGTGGGGCTGAACAACACCATCACCTACGCCGATGGTTCACCCGACGTGAATGACGCCGGGTCGGGTAACCGGATCAGCGGGGGCTGAATCAGCCGGGCGCGCCGTGCCGCCCGGCACCGTCGGCGAACCGTTTGGCCCCCGCGAGGGTCTCGGCCGCGACCTTCGACAAGCTGCCGAACTCGCCATCCATCGCCGCGGCTTCAGTCTGCCCCCACTGGTTCAGGGCCGATGAGCGGTCGGCGCGCATGCAGCCCTGCGGCAACTGGGCAAGTTCGGCCGCCAGCTCCTCGGCGGCCTGGCGAGCCTGCCCTTTTGCCACCACACGGTTGGCCAGGCCGATCGCCAACGCTTCGGTGGCATCGACGGCCCGCCCGGTCAGGATCATGTCCATTGCGCGGCTGTGCCCGATCAACCGCGGCAGCCGCACGGTCCCGCCGTCGATCAGCGGCACCCCCCAGCGGCGGCAGAACACCCCGAACACGGCATCCTCTTCGGCCACCCGCAGGTCGCACCACAAGGCGAGTTCCAGGCCACCCGCCACGGCGTACCCGCTGACAGCGGCGATCACCGGCTTGGTCAGCACCATTCGGCTCGGACCCATCGGCCCGGGTCCGGTTCTGTTCACCGGGTTCGAGGCCGGCGTACCGATGGCCTTCAGGTCGGCCCCGGCACAGAAGGTTCCGTTGTCTCCGTAAAGCACGGCGACCGACGCCGAGTCATCGCGGTCGAAGGCCTTGAACGCCTCGAACAGAGCCAATGCGGTCGGTCCGTCGACGGCGTTTCGGGCGTGTGGGCGATCCAGGATCACCGTCGTCACCGGGCCGTTGTGCTCAACTCTGACGTTCATCTGACCTCCATGAGAGCCCCGGCGGGGCCACGTCGGGCAACCATAAGCGCCGCGAAGTCCGCGTAGCTATGGCGCAGCTGCTCACCCGGCCAACCAGCGGGCAGCAGGCCAACCGGCAGCACCGGGTCGGCGAGCAGGTGACGGACCATTCCTGCCGCGGCGACGAAACGCTCGGGGATACCGCAGGCCCCCGCCATGTCGCTCAGCAACCGGCTGGCAGTGGCTGACCAAGCCGGTAGATCCCACAGCTGACCAGCCAACTCAGCGGGGTCGTCGTCACAGGACCGTAGGACCCGCACCCGGCCGCAGACCTCGTGGGGCAACTCAATCGCGAGGTTGTCGGGCCGCAGCCAGACCCCCTCGCGAAGTTCGCCGAACCTGCTGTCCTGCAGAGCGACGCGCAACGCGGCCCGAGAGCGCGCGTCGGCGCCGACGGCGGTGACCACGACGGTCATCCAGTTGCCGTCCCAGTCCTTGGTCTCCGGTCGCAGCGCGGCGTCCTGGCGGCGCTGCCGCGCCAGCAGCCGGCCGGAGAGCCGGTAGCCGTCGTGGGATTTGACCAGGTCCCCGGCGCCCACCATCCGAGTCAACGCCACCCGCAGCGTCGTCTCTTTGATGTCGAAGTCGGCGGTGAGCCTCTGCAACTCTGCCGCGGTGGCCCAGGCCGGGTGCGTGCCCAGCAGTACCGACAGGACGACCGAGCGGGCGGTCATGCGCATGGTTACGCCTCTGAGGCCTTTCGGCCCCCGCCAACATCGGAGGCTCTCCGGCCCGCATCGCCGAACGGCTCATCACGGTGGCGGACCGCTTCCCGAAAACCGTGCGCGCGCGCGTCATCGACAAAGGCGTGCCCCTCGGGGGTGTGGCGGGCTATGCCGTCGAATACCGTGCTGACCATCCGACTGGTGGCGACCCCCTGCTGGTAGAGCGCGGTGTTGAGCGCCAGCTTGGCCATGATCAGCTGATTGACCGGCACCGCGGCGATGCGCTCGACGAGGCGTTCGGTCCGCTCGTCAAGATCCCCGGGTTCGGGCGCCTCCACGGCTAAGCCCCACTCGGCCGCCTGCGCCCCGGTGATGCAGTCCCCGGTCAGGAGCAGGCGTTTGGCCCGCTGGTCGCCGAGTCGGTGCGCCCACAGCCCGGCGGCCGGAACGCCCCACACGCGCATCGGTGGATAGCCGATCTTGGCGTCGGCGGCGGCGATCACCTGGTCGGCGTGCAGGGCGATATCGGTTCCGCCGGCCACGCAGTAGCCGTGGATCTTGACCACCGTGGGCTTGTCGGCGTGCATGAGACTGGCGAAGCCACGCACGAACCGGCTCATCATCTGGTAGTCGACCATCGGATCCCACGGCTGGTTCGGCAGGTGGTTTTCCGCCATGATGCGCGCATCGAGCACCGTTCCCGCACGATCCTCTCCCCCCGCGGACGACGAGCCGTCGGCATAGGCGGACAAGTCGAAACCCGCGCAAAAACCCTCACCGCGCCCAGAGACCAGGATGACGTGGACGTTCGGGTCGATGTCGGCCCGTTCCACGCAGGCCGCCAGTTCCAGCGGGGTGGCCGCGATGATCGCGTTGCCCTTGTCGGGCCGGTTGAAGGTGATTCGCGCGACGCGACCGGTGACCTCGTAGGTCATCGTCGTGAGTTCGGCGGGGTCGGTCATCCCTTCACCAGGGCGCGTTCGATGATCGGCGACAGGTCCAGCCCCGTCGGCAACGTGCCGAAGGCGCCGCCCCAGTCCCCGGCCATCCGAGTGGCCAGGAAGGCGTCGGCCACCGCGGGGTGTCCGTGGCGAACCAGCAGCGATCCCTGCAGAGCCAGGCTGATGTCCTCGGCCACCTTTCGGGCCCGGTATTCGATGGTTGCGACGTCAGCCAGGCTGGCGCGCAGTCCCTCGACGTGAGCGTCGAGCCTGGCGTCCTGACCGGCGGTGGTCCCCAACTCGTCGAACAGCACCTCGACGCACTCGGGGCGGGTTGCCATGGCGCGCAGCGTATCGAGGGCGCTGACGTTGCCCGAGCCCTCCCAGATGCCCATGAGCGGCGCCTCCCGGTAGAGGCGCGGCATTCCGGAGTCCTCCGCGTAGCCGTTCCCACCCAGGCATTCCATCGCCTCGCCGGCGTGCGGGGTGGCCCGCTTGCACACCCAGTACTTGGATGCCGCCAGGCCGATGCGACGCAGCAGTGTCTCTCGTTCGTCACCCCGGGTTGCGGCGTCGGTGGCTCCGGCCATCCGCATCGCGACGATGGTTGCCGCCTCAGCCTCGACTGCCAGGTCAGCGATCACGTTGCGCATCAGCGGCTGGTCGATCAGGTAGGCGCCGAAAGCCTTCCGGTGCTGGGTGTGATGGATGGCGCGAGTCAGTCCCTGACGCATGCTGGTGGCACTGCCCAGCGTGCAGTCCAGCCGGGTGAGGTTGACCATCTCGATGATGGTGGGCACTCCCCGGCCCTCTTCGCCGACCAGCCAGGCGATTGCACCGTCGTACTCGATCTCGCTGGAGGCGTTGGCATGGTTGCCGAGCTTGTTCTTCAGCCGCTGGATGTACATCCGGTTGCGGGTGCCGTCGGGCAGCACCTTCGGAAGCATGAAACAACTAAGTCCACCGGGCGCCTGGGCGAGAACGAGGTAGATGTCGCTCATCGCCGCCGAGGTGAACCACTTGTGACCGGTCAGGGTGTAGCTGCCATCAGCAGCATTGGGCACCGCCTGGGTGGTGCCGGCCCGCACGTCGGATCCGCCCTGCTTCTCGGTCATCGACATCCCGGCGGTGATTCCGGCCTTGGTGGCGGGCACCTTGAGCTCCGGGTCGTACACGCGGCTGGTCAGTAGCGGCTCGTAGATCGCGGACAGCTCCGGGTTGTGGCGCAGCGCGGGAACCACGGCGTAGGTCATCGAGACCGGGCAGGTATGGCCCGGTTCCGGAGTCCACACACTCATCTTCGCCGCCCGGACCACGTGCGCGCCGGGACGGTCGTCGGCCCACGGCGCTCCGTGCAAGCCGTGACCGATCGCCACCCGCATCAACTCGTGGTAGGCCGGGTCGTACTCGATCTCGTCGACCCGGTGGCCGTAACGGTCGTGGGTGTGCAGGATCGGGACGTTGCGGTCAGCCAGGTCACCCCAGCGTTCAGCAGTGGCGCTGCCGGCGATCGCACCGAGTTCGAAGACCTCGTCCACACCCCACTGGCCGCCCTCGCGGATGAGGGCCTCCATGAGTACGGGTGACGTGGCGGGGTTGTAGTCGACGAGCGGCGGCACCTGATTGGTGACTGAGTGAGTATCCGGCATCTCACCACTGTTACATTTTTTCGACAGTCGCACAAGAGATGTAACCGCGGGTCCGTCGTAGCGCCGTCCTGTTCATAGGCGAGTGCGGCAAAAGCGCACGAGCGTAGAGCCGTCCCAGCGGGATTCTGCAAGGATCACCAGCATGCCGACGACGATCCCCGCTGCTTGATGTGAGCGGGCAGTGCGACTGCTGATCAGTCCGTTCGGATCGACTCATGGCCGATGGGCGGCGCGGTGAGCGGCAGGCGACCGACCAGCTTGTGGGGTTTCGCTTTCCGCGCTGTGGTGATGACCGCCGCGTTCCTCGTGATCGGTCTGATCGCGACACCGGCCAGGCCGGTGGTCAACGTGCCGGTCGACGGTCGACTCAGTTCGCTGACGCAGTTTTCGGCCCCCGAGATCATCAACCCGTCGCGGGGCCAGTATGAGGGCCTCGGCGTCCCGTTGTATCCCTGGTCAGATACCGACGAGCCGGCGTGGCCGGGCACCTACGACGTCGGCAACCGCTTCCCGTGGTCCGGTATCCAGCCGGACCCCGACCACTACGACTTCTCCTACATCGACAGACAGATCGCCGAGGCCCACGCACAAGGTGAGAGATTCCATTTCCGGATCATGGCCATGTGCAGCCAAGGCTGCGACGAGAGGAAGCTGCACAGTGCCGTGCCGGGCTGGCTTCGGTCCCGCAAAGGCGCCACCAAGAAGTTCATCAAGGACGGCGAAACCTATGTGGTGCCGAATTGGAACAGCGACGCCTATCTGAGCGCGGCCGAGAAACTGATCGCCGCCCTGGGAGCCCGCTACAACAAGGATGAGCGGATCGAGTGGTTCGAGTTCTCCGGGTACGGCGACTGGTCGGAAAATCACATCGGATTCGTGGCCAAGGAACTCGGCGCACCGGGTCCGCCACCCGAGAAAAGCATCACCCAACTCGGGTACTACGACCAGTATGGGGATCAGACGATTACGAAGAAGTCCATCACCCGACTGGTCAAAGCGACCCTGACAGCGTTTCCGGATACCCAGATCGTCGTTGCGGCGGGCAACCCTGAAATCACCCGCCAACTCCTTGCCGCGTCACCGGCGCGACCGATCGGCATCCGCGGAGATTGTCTCGGCGCGATCCCGCCACCGCAGTATTGGGCGACCGACCCGAACTCGTGGTACGTGCAGAACGACAAAGAGCTTGTGTCCCAGGTACTGACGCGGTGGAAGTTCGCCCCGGTGGTCACCGAGTGGTGCAGCTTCGAACCCGACGGCACCACCGAATATTTTGCCAAGGGGCTGAAAGACACTGTCAATTACCATGTTTCGATGGTGTCCAGTAACGTGGCCGAGCCGCCGCCGCCGAATTCGTACGACATATGGGCGCGTACGAACAAGTACGCCGGCTATCGCTTTGCCGTCACCTCGGCGAGGGTGCCGGACAAACTCCCGGTGGGGACAGATCTGCCGATCACCATCGGCTGGACCAACTTTGGCACCGCGCCAGCGTATGAGAATTGGGAAATCTTTTACGAGATATTCGACCAGGCGGGCGAAAGTGTGCTCGGGGTGAAGTCGGGCCTGTCGCTGGGCACGATCGCCGCCGAGCAGCACTACTCCGATACGACGCGGGATCCAGCCAGCGCCACCAGCGACGACACCCTCCTACTGCCGACCAGCGGACTTGTCGCCGGGGATTACACGGTGGTGGCCAAAGTCGTATGGAGCCAACATAAGCCGGATGGATTCAACCGGGTCGACTACCCGACGATGGAGCTTGCCCAGACCGGACGCGACAGCCTCGGCGGCTATCCAATCGCGGAGTTTCGGCTCGGCGACTGAGGTTGCCGAACGAGGGCCGAAGGCCCGAACCGGCCGCGCATCATGGCGCTGAGCCGAGAAAGTCGTTTCCGCTCAGAGGTTGCCGCGCAGAAAAGCGATGTCGTCACGTCGACCCGGGTCGGCGGTCTCGCAAATCACCGGCGCCTCTGCGGCCCGGACCACGGCCAGCAGCAGTTCAGGGTCGATCTGACCGGAACCCAAGTTGGCGTGCCGGTCGGCGCCCGAGCCTGCGGCATCGCGAGAATCGTTGCAGTGCACAAGGTCTATGCGACCGGTGATGGCGATAATGCGGTCGACAGCATCGACGAGTGCCTCCCCCGCCGCCCAGGTATGGCAGGTGTCCAAGCAGAAACCGATACCGAAGTCGCCGATGTGATCCCACAACCGCGCGATGGTGTCGAAGTACCGGGCCATCGCATGATTGCCCCCGGCGGTGTTCTCCAGATAGACCGGCACATCGGAGTCCAGCGCTTGGAGCGCCTTCACCCAGCGCTCAAACCCGGCCTCGACATCTTTGTCGTCCGCGTGACCGCCATGGACGATCACCGCCGTCGCGTTCACCTCGGCGGCAGCATCACAGGTGTCCTGAAGAATCTTGCGCGATGGGATGCGGATGCGGTTGTTGGCCGATGCCACGTTGATCAGATAGGGCGCATGCACGTAGAGCGGAATGGGCGAGCGCCGCAACAAATGGGCATCCTCGCGGGGCGGCGGCTTCTTCCAGCTTTGGGGATCACCGAGGAAGAATTGCACCACGTCAGCGTCGTCTTCCAACGCCGCGGCCAGTGGATTTCCGGATCGGACATGGGAACCAACCTGCACATCGACCAGTCTATGCAGGTGCCCCACTCCGTGAACCAGGCTTGACTGGGCCACCGCACACCGGGGCACACCGGGGCACAACCGCGCGCAAGGAAAAAGCCCCGCCGAAGCGGGGCTCTTTCCTTGCTGTAACCGGGCTGCTACCGGGCTGCTACCGATAGTCGGTGTAGCCGTAGTCGTCCAGCGGAACCGCAGCACCGGTGGCCTGGCCGAAGTCCGGGCTGTAGTAGTGATCCTCGTAGGACGGGATCGTGTACGCCGCGGCGCGCGCCTCCTCGGTGGGCTGAACCTGGATGTTGCGGTAACGGTTGATGCCGGTGCCGGCCGGGATCAGCTTGCCGATGATGACGTTCTCCTTGAGACCCTGCAGCTTGTCGCTGCGGCAGTTGATTGCCGCATCGGTCAGCACGCGGGTGGTCTCCTGGAACGATGCCGCCGACAGCCACGAATCGGTGGCCAACGACGCCTTGGTGATACCCATCAGCACCGGACGCCCGGCTGCAGGCTCGCCACCCTCGGCCACCACCCGACGGTTCTCCGACTCGAACTCGCTGCGCTCGGTCAGCGAACCGGGCAGGAACTCGGTCGCACCGGAGTCGATGATCGTCACGCGACGCAGCATCTGCCGGATGATGACCTCGATGTGCTTGTCGTGGATCGACACACCCTGCGCCCGGTAGACCTCCTGAACCTCCTTGACCAGGTGGATCTGCACCTTGCGCGGGCCCTCGACACGCAGCACCTCGTGCGGATCGGCGAAGCCCTCCATGAGCTGCTGGCCGACCTCGACGTGGTCGCCGTCGGCAAGCAGCCGCTCGGTCCCGTCGTCGTGCTTGAACACCCGCAGGCGCTGACGCTTGGACAACTTGTCGTACACGACCTCTTCGCCCCCGTCGTCGGGAACGATGGTGATCTTGTAGAACTTGTCGGTGTCCTCCAGGCGAACCCGCCCGGTCACGTCGGCGATCGGGGCACGGTTACGCGGAACGCGGGCCTCGAACAGCTCCTGCACGCGGGGCAGACCGCCGGTGATGTCCTCACCGACGCCACCCTGGTGGAAGGTGCGCATGGTCAGCTGGGTACCGGGCTCGCCGATGGACTGCGCGGCCACAATGCCGACCGCCTCGCCGATGTCGACGAGCTTGCCAGTCGCCATCGAGCGGCCGTAGCACATCGCGCACACGCCCGAACCGCTGGTGCAGGTCAGCACCGAACGAACCTTGACCTGGCTGATGCCGGCTTCGAGCAGCGCGTCGATCGCCGGGTCACCCAAGTCGTGGCCACGTTCGACCACGACGTTGCCGTCGCTGTCCACCGCATCGGCGGCCAGTGTGCGGGCGTATGCCGAGGTCTCGACGAACGCGTCGCGCAGAAGGGTGCCGTCCGCCTGGCGCTCGGCCAGTTCCACGATGATGCCCCGCTCGGTCCCGCAGTCGTCCTCGCGGACGATGACGTCCTGGGATACGTCGACCAGACGACGGGTCAGGTAGCCCGAGTCGGCGGTACGAAGAGCGGTGTCCGCCAGGCCCTTCCGGGCGCCGTGGGTGTTGATGAAGTACTCCAGCACCGTCAGGCCCTCGCGGAAGGACGACTTGATCGGACGCGGGATGAACTCACCCTTCGGGTTGGTCACCAGACCCTTCATGCCGGCCAGGGTTCGCGTCTGGGTGAGGTTACCCGTGGCGCCCGACTTCACGATCGTGATAATCGGGTTGTCCTCCGGGTAGTGCTTCTCCAGAGCCTCGCCGACCTCCTCGGTGGCCTTCTTCCACAACTCCACCAGCGCGTCGTTGCGTTCCTGGCGGTTCAGCGCGCCGCGCTGGTACTTCTTCTCGATCCCGTCGGCGTCCTTCTCATGCCGCTCGAGGATCTCCTGCTTCCCAGGCGGCACCAGAACGTCGGCCATCGAGACGGTGACACCGGAACGCGTGGCCCAGTGGAAGCCGGCGTCCTTCAGTTTGTCGACAGTCTGCGCCACCACGATCATCGGGTACCGCTCGGCCAGGTCGTTGATGATCCGGGCCTGGACCTTCTTGTGCATCTGCTCGTTGGCGAACGGATACCGCTGCGGCAGAAGCTCGTTGAAGAGCACCCGGCCCAGCGTGGTCTCGCAGATCCAGGCGTCGCCCGGGCGCCAGCCGTTCTCGCCGAACAGCTCGGTCTCGACCTCGTGCGGCGGGCGCAGCTGGGTCAGCCGAATCTTGATCGCGGCCCGAACCGACAGAGTCCCGCGATCCATCGCCATGATGGCCTCGGCCGGCGAGCTGTAGACGCCAGTCTCCGGACTGTCCTTGCCCGCCGGGGCGTATTCGCCCTTTTCACCCGGAATGAGGGTGGTCAGGTAGTACAGCCCGGTGACCATGTCCAAACGCGGCATGGCCAGGGGCTTGCCCGACGCCGGTGACAGGATGTTGTTGCTGGACAGCATCAGGATGCGGGCCTCGGCCTGCGCCTCCGCCGAGAGCGGCAGGTGCACAGCCATCTGGTCACCGTCGAAGTCGGCGTTGAACGCCTCGCACACCAGCGGGTGCAGCTGAATGGCCTTGCCCTCCACCAGCTGCGGCTCGAAGGCCTGGATGCCCAGGCGGTGCAGCGTGGGTGCGCGGTTGAGCAGCACCGGGTGTTCGGCGATGACCTCTTCGAGCACGTCCCACACCTGCGGACGCTGACGCTCCACCATCCGCTTGGCGCTCTTGATGTTCTGGGCGTGGTTGAGATCGACCAGCCGCTTCATCACGAACGGCTTGAACAGCTCCAGCGCCATCTGCTTGGGCAGACCGCACTGGTGCAGCTTGAGCTGCGGGCCGACCACGATGACCGAACGGCCCGAGTAGTCGACGCGCTTGCCGAGCAGGTTCTGGCGGAACCGGCCCTGCTTGCCCTTGAGTAGATCGCTCAGCGACTTCAGCGGGCGGTTGCCCGGTCCG
>JAGQTV010000087.1 GCA_020438845.1 Mycobacterium sp.
CCGTTCTGTGGAGGCCTCATTGAGGTAGAGCTCCCAGCCTTACCTGTGAGGTTCAGCAAGGTCAGTCGGGGTTCGGGTTCGGCTTGTGAGAGGGGAAGTCGACGACGTTGTCGCGGCGTTTCCGTAGTTGTTCCTGTTGTCGCGAAACTGTTCGCTCTAGTTGTTTGTTCTCGGCTTTGAGGACGACGACGGTGCGGATGACGGTCTCGGCCCCAGCACGCCATTGGTCGCGTTCGTGGCGCAGCGCTTCGTGTCTGGTTCGGAGTTCGGCGAGTTCGCTGCGGGTCTGTTCGAGGCTTCGCTTTAGTTCGGCTTCTCTCGGTGTCTTCTGTTCTTGTGTGAGCGCCTCGAGTGCCTCTTTGAATCGGTACCGGAGGTCGCGAAAGCGACCCTGCTGCATCTGGTGATAGGCGACCCCGGCCTCTGCTGCGACGGCCGCGATGGTGACTTTGCCGGGATGCTCGACGTTCGTCCCGGTCAGGACGGTACGGATAGCCTTGAGGACCTGGGCGCGCTGTGGGTCGTTCTCGGCGTCGATCTCCGCGAGGGTGGGAACGGTGCTCATTTCGGTCTCTTCCCTGCGGTGGTGGGCATCTCGAGGTCGACGGAGACGCGTGTTCGCCGGTGTGTTGCGACCCTGGATGTGAGCGTGCGGATCTGTTCGGTGACGAGCAGTTGGAGCGGCTCAGGGAGGTTGGGAAGGGTTTCCTTCATTGCCGCGATGGCTTCTGTCATGGTTGCGATGGACTGGTCGGTGTAAACCAGGTTGCGGCAGCCGCTTTGGCAGTTGGTCGTGTCGGGGTAGTTGACGCGTTGACGCATTTTTTCGTTGTGGCACAGCGACTTCTCCCGATCGAACCTGCACAGGGCGTACCAGCGGGGGTTGTCAAAGATCTGCCATTGAGGGTTGCGCTTGATGAGGTTCTCCTGGGCTTTGGTGAGCATCTGTGCACCGAAGACTGGCGCGTTCCTGATCGCGGCGGCGGCTTGTTCTGCACTTGGTCCTGAGATCCCGGAGCCTTGCCGCACCGCTTCTTTGAGCTGGTCGAGGGTGTGGGCGACTGCTCGACTGGTCTCCTTGTCAATAGAGCTATCCAGGCCGCTGTGCTTGGTGCCGCTGTAAAGCATGCTGGTTCGCGGATCGAGGTGGCCGTTCTTTAGTGCGGCTGTGAGGTGTCCATTCGGCTGGTTAACGATGTACCAGCTGATCGTGCGGCGGAAGCGGCGCAAGGTAATGGTGCCGTCCGGGGGGATGTGATGCGAGGCGCCAAGACCTAACGCGGAGCTGATGGAGTTGGCGATGGGAATGAATCGTTCCACCGCTTCAGTGGCTTGATTAGTGCTCATGAGAACGCCGGCCTGGTTTCGGAACAGAAGTCCGTCGCCGTGGAGTCGTGTCAGTACGCCAATGGCGAGTGTGGCCGGGGCGTGGGCGGGCCAGATGTGTTCGCGGCCGGTGATGCTCTGTCGGCCCTGGGCGGTAACGCCTTTGGTGATGGCGCCGTTAATGACTGGGATGAGTGTCCCGTCGGGTGCCTGAATGGAGCCTTCGCAGCCCGAAGTGAGGCGCAGGATTTCGTGGGGACGCATCCCGGTGAGATAGGCCAGGACGATGAGGCCCGCTGCCTGGAGTGCCTCGACGTAGTCATCGACCTTACGGAAGTCGATGTAGTCGACCCATGGTTGGTCGCCGAGTCGCCCGGTGACCTGGACCTCGATGGGCTGGGGAAGGTGTAGTTCGAGGTGGAGATTTCGCCTGCGCATCAGTCCGTCCACACGCCGCCCCGTGCCCCCGCCTCCCCCGTTGAAGAGTTGTGAAATCTGGCCAGCTGAGACGCCTCCGGTGATAGCGGCGATGTATGAGGAGGCGATGGCGACCCGCCCCAGCTGGTTCTTGGCATGAACGGCCGCTCCTGGCTGATAGGTACTTTCCAGGATGGCGCGAGCACGTTTCCGTCCGGCTTTTGAGGGCTCGTCTTTGATGCCAGCCATCAATCGGGACTTCTCGGCTCGTGCGGCCAGTATGTCGCCGGCGAAGTCTTTGACGAAGGCGTACGCCATGACCCACAGGGGGGCCATCGTCGCTGCACCTATGACAGCGGTGGCGTTCTCGTCGCTGCTGATCGGCCGCTGGCTGAAGTCCTCGTCGACCCAAAGGGGTTTGGGCAGCCGGTCGTCCGGGGGAAGCATGTGTGAGCAGGCCCAAAGCTGGGTCAAGGACTTCTGGATGGTGCGCTGCTGGCGTTCTCCGATCTCTCCGCGGCGCACTCGTGCATTGAGGAATCGTGCATACCCCTCGAGCAGCTCGGAGTGACCGTTCTGATCGCCGCAGGCGGCTAGAGTGTTAACGCCTCGCCCATGGAGGTACCAGGCAAAGGCTTTCCACACCCGTGCGATGCCGTGAATTGAGCCCGCCGATAGTGCATCCGGGGCAGCCTTGCGGGTCTTTCGGCGCCGATGAAGCAGGTCGGTCATCGGGGTATTGATTAGCAGGAAGAGGGCCCGCTTGAACGGAAGTTCGAAGTTCGGCGGGAACCCCTTTGCGCCGTAGCGTTCATGATCAACCGACCAGATCACGTTGCTGGCGGACCTCGGTTGGCTCGTTTGCAGAGCCTGGGTCGGCCAGTACGGCGCATTGAAGGCTGCGATGGGTTTCCCGGGCAGTGGCCTGCTACTGGGAAGCACGGAGGGACCTGCTTCGACTTTCTTCCAGAAAGCGAGGAGTTGCTTTGCGGTGAGGCCCTTTTCGGTGCTGTAGATCTCTAATTCGTGTGCCGCGCTGCTCATCGGTTGAACCTTCCCGAAATCATGAGTTCGGCCTGACGTCGGTCGCGGTCTGTGATGTGCCGGCGCGCATCTTGGATTTCGGCCGCCGATGCGTTCTTACGCAGGAACCCGTGTAGCAGAGCGTGGTGTTCTGCGAAGCGTGCGTTCCAGTCCTCCGTGACCAGGGATGGGCGGAGGATGTCGAGTTCGTCAAGCAGCAGGACCAGATACGGGAGATGCCGCGGCGCAGCAACGGCGTTCGGACACAGTAGGCAGAGGAAGAATGAGGTCGGTCGGCAAAGTTCACCGGTTTCGGGGTGATGATGAATGTCCTCGCATGCCGCCAGAGCCGTGTCTTTGGCGGGTTCGACCGGTGTGTCGGCCATGCGCATACGCACCGAACTAGCGTGTTCGTCGGCCGCCCGTTGCTGCGCAGCGATGTCGTCTTTCATCGCCGCAGCGCGGGCTGCTCCATCAAGGAGCAGGTAGCGGCTTTCGTGGGTGCGCCGCGTGTTGTGGTTGGGCTGTTTTCGGTAGACGGTTTGGTAGGTCCGGTGCAGGGTCCGTAAAGACAACCGTGGCAGGCCATCCTGCGTGGCCCACCAATTGGTGCGCTCAGCGAAATGATCGCACCGGGGTAGCCCGGTCCGTACGCCGGTGTTTTGGCCGCACCAAATGAACAGTTTGTCGGTGGGATTTCCGCGGTGGCCGAGGTGTTCACGGGCGGGGGCGGTCGCTTCCTCGATCAGCCGCCAGGCATCCCCGACAGATCCCGGTCCTCGGTCAACATGGGTGGTGGTGAAGCGGGCACGGGACTTTCTGCGCCGCTTCTCCACTGCGACGGTGTAGATGGTGTTGACTCCACCGAGATTGGCCTGCGAGTCCGCCACCGAGTATCGCGCCAGCGTGGAGGGATTGGAGCCCTCATGACTGATCAGCAGCGCCGCTGCGGCATAGCTCTCCTCGTCCGTGAGAAACAAATGGGCTCGGGCAAGGCCCTTTGCTTGGGCATTGGCCGCGGTGATCGCGCCCAGGGCGGCATAACCGGCGCGATCGGCAGGAACTCCCTCTCGAAGGACCTGGTGCAGGGCATCGGCCCGGAGCCGTTTCGTTGGCTCCCACTCTTCTGTGGGGCGCATTGTCAATGCGTAGTTAGCGGTGATGCGCTCATGCGCTGCCCGCACAACCACGTAGGCGGCTCGCCGGATCGCGAGGAACTGATCCAACGTGTAGGAGGGCTGGTCTCGTTCGTGATACTCCATCGGCCAGCGAATGACCTCCCGGGTTCGTTCCGGCAGACCGGGAACAACTTCGGCCACCAGTCGGAGCCTGCGCAGATACGCACCCGCGGTGGCCGGACTGTAGGTCTCGGCGCAGTAGGTGCGCCAACCGTTCCAGACCGCCGGCGTCAGCTCGGCATAGGAGCGCAGAATCTTTCGATCCACGGCCCATCTCAGAAAGGCGCGGATGCCGTCGAGGCTGGTGCGGGCGGTCATCGCGGAATTCCAGGTGCCCAGTTCACCGGTTAGGTGACTAAATGCCTCGGCAGTTTCTTGCACCAATTTCTTGGGCCCGCGCATGGCGGCGAAGTCGATGAGGAGGTCTCCATCCGGGTCGTGGATGGTGAGCACCAAACCGTCGAGCCGCGAGGGCGGAACGAAGTTCGCCGCAGGCATCGCCGCTTTAGTTCGTGCCACGCCGGCCTCCGGTGATGTCGAGGACCCGCGGGTCATGGGTCGCGAGTGCGGCGAGGGCGGCGTGTATGTCGTCGGAAGCCTCCTCCAGGAGGGCTTGCCCACGAAGACCTTGAAGCGGCTGCAGGTAGGTCTCTTTGGTGGTCCGCACGTCGATGTGGCCGAGTAGGTCTTGGACGATGGTGTAGGCCTGGAGGTAGCGGTTCTCCTCATAGGGATCGGAGGCCGCCCAGCCGTTCTTACGGTCCAAGGCCCGGTGAAGCGCGGCCAGGACGAACAGGGCGTAAGAGAACCGCAGGCTGTGCGGGCTAAGAACGACGGTCCGGCTGGCGTGGCCGATGGCCGAAAATCGTGCAGCCACTCGACCGTTGGCTGTTTCGAACACCTTGTTCCAGCCCTGCGGCTGCTGCGGCATCCCGTCTTCACGCAACCACACCATCAGCGGCTCCGGCCGGCCGTCGCGGAGAGTGGTGAACAGGTTCATCCGCTCCTCCGCATCCAAGCTCCCAACCGCGGCGATGGAACCGTCGCTGAAGACGAACGAGGCACCCTTGGACCGGTGATGCTCGACAGCTGTCACCCATCGGGCGTGGGCCAGGTGCTGGTATCGACCGGCGGCGCGGGCTCTGGCCACAGCCTCGGCGCGGGTCTGCTCGATGTAGGCCGAGGTGTCGGCCAGGCCGTCGCCAAACGCGCGCCAGTGCCGGACTTTGCGTCCTTTCGTCACCGCCCGGGCCAGGCGAACGTCGGTCTGGTCGAGCTCGGGCAGTTCGGTGGTCAGCAGAGTGCCGATCTCCTGGCGACGCAGGGCCGAGTTGTACACCAGGTGTGCGTAAGCGCAGTTACGTTGTGTGTTGCGACCTCTGAAACCTGGATCGCGCAGCCCCGACTCGAAGCCACCTTCATGGCGTGGCTGGGGGTCATAGCCCCGCATGCCGACGTCGAGCCACAGTCGGAATGTCGCGGGGGTGATCCAACGGACGCGCTGCGAGGTGACTGCCGCTGGCCGCGTGGGCGAGGCTCCCTGGCGGACACGTGTGGAGCCGGAGGAACCGGGAATGGGCGATCCGACCACAAACTGCCGACGCGCACTGCCCGCCCACTGGTAAAGCCGACGCAACGCAGCGACGGCCTTGATCCAGGTCGCTTCGGTGACAGCATCCGGGTTCAACCGGCCGTCTGTTCGCCATCGCTTGAAAGCGGCGAAGTCGTCTTCATCGGCTTCGGTCCAGTGCAGGCCACCTCGCCGCTCAAGAAACCGGCACCAGGTCTTGATCTCAATTGCGTAGGTCGATTGCGTCGATGCGGGGAACGAGCCGAATTCCAAGCCGTAGAAGAATTCGGCGAGCTGAAAGTCGACCCGCCAATCCGGTGTGACCAAGATGG
This sequence comes from Mycobacterium sp., assembly GCA_020438845.1. GTDB lineage: Bacteria > Actinomycetota > Actinomycetes > Mycobacteriales > Mycobacteriaceae > Mycobacterium. The sequence goes on from JAGQTV010000087.1 coordinate 5,847, forward strand.
GCATACCCGACAAGAAGTCCTGGGCTTGTTCTCGTGCGAGCAAATCCGCGCACTCATCAATTTCGGGATGCAGGCCGCGGGGCACAGCCCAAGGCCGTCGCACATAGATCAGCCGGAAATCGGTGCCGTCGCTCACCAGAGGTCACCAGCACGTCGCCGCAGCTCTGCTCCTGAATCGGAGCGAGGGCGTCTCATGACCATGCCGAGAAGCTAGCGTGGCCCCCTGACAACTAGGTGGGTCAGACTGGTCCGCTCGGCAGGAGCCGCTCGATGCGGTGCTGTAGCTCTGATCGAGCGTTAGCGGCTGGGCTGGCGCGTGCATAGGGCACGAACGGCACGGGTCGGACTCTGACCTAGCCGGTCTCTCCAACCGCCGCAGGGCCCTGAACCCGAAGGTCCGCCGCGGGAGACCGTCGTCAGCTGCCCAGGTGGGTGTCGAGGAATCGCGCCATCTCGCCGAAGATGTCCTGGGACTCTTCGGCGAAGGGTTCGATGAAGTAGGTGAAGTGCGAGGCGCCTTCCATCAGGTGCAGTTCGGCGTGCACGCCGGCCTTGCGGAGTTTGCGGTGCATAAGTACAACCTGGCTGAGTAGCAGATCCCGGGTGCCCGAGACCAACATGGTCGGGGGGAAGCCGGTGAGTTCGCCGCGCAGCGGGGACAGCAGCGGGTCGGCGATGTCGTGGTCGCCGGCGTAGAGCGCGGCTCCGCGGGCGCCGATGGCGTCGTAGGTGATCAGGACGTTGTCGACCCATTCGTGGACCTTCAAGGAGTCGCCCACCGGGGCTAGGTCGCACCAGGGGGTCTGCACGGCGATGGCCGCTGGTGGGGTCAGGCCTTCCTGTTGGGCGCGCAGCACCGTCGAGAGCGCCAAGCCGCCGCCTGCCGAGCCGCCGCTGATGGCGATGTTGGCCGCCGGCGCCATCTCCAGGGCGGCTTTCCACACCGCGATGGCGTCGTCGGAGGCGGCGGGAAAGGGATGGTCGGGGGGCATCCGGTAGTCGACCTCGATGACGGTGATACCGCAGGTGGCGGCGAGGACGGCCGGTTCGAGCAGCGAGGCCCGGCCGGGGTTGAACACGTAGGCCCCACCGTGGGTGTTGACCAGCAGGCGATTGGTGTTACGGGCCGGGATGTGAGCCGGCGTGACGATGAAAACCGGGACCCCGCCGAGCGTGGTCGACTCGACACCCACGCCGAGTTTGTCGATGGCATCTTCAATGGCCGGGGCGGAGTGGCGGGCCAGTTCGGCCACCGCGTCCTTCCAGCCCTGGGCATCTGAAGGGTTGAGCAGCCACTCGCTGTTGCGGTAGGGCATCGCGATCGCGGTCTGCAGGTCGGCGCTGACGGAGGTCGGAACCGGGATGATGCGCCCGGGAACCACCCGGGGACCGGGGCTGCCGTTGACCTGGCCCATCAAATTCTGCAGCATCGGGCCGTCGGGAATTCCGATGATGTTGGCCGGAACGGGGGCGGGATCAGTCATGGCCGTAGTTCTACGCGATATCACCGCCCGGCTCCAGCGGTCGAACCGGTTACCCGGTTTCGGCGTCGATAGCGTTCGGGCGGTGCTAGGGGAGTCACCGGCCCGGTTGTCGGGAGCACCGATTTTTTGCCTGGAAAACGGCGACTGCTCAGGAGGCCGCCCGTAAGGTCGACGGATGCCCGAGCCTCGCCGCCAGCCTGTTCTAGCGCCACTCAGCCCTGCCGCCATCTTCCTGGTTGCCACCATCGACGGCGGTGGTGAATCGACCGTCCACGCAGCCCTGCCCGACCTCGCCGGCCTGGTGCACGCGGTCGGGTTCCGCGACCCGTCCAAGCGGCTGTCGATGGTCACCTCGATAGGGTCGGCCGCCTGGGACCGATTGTTTTGCGGACCACGCCCCGCGCACCTGCACCCATTCGTCGCGCTGAACGGTCCCCGCCACCGCGCGCCGGCCACTGCAGGGGATCTGCTGTTTCACATCCGCGCCGAGGTACTCGACGTCTGCTTCGAACTGGCCAGGCAGGTGGTTAAGGCGATGGCGGGAGCCATCACCGTCGTCGACGAGGTCCACGGCTTCCGCTACTTCGACAACCGCGACCTGCTCGGGTTCGTCGACGGCACCGAAAACCCGGACGGCCAGGCGGCGGTGAACGCCACCGAGATCGGCGAGGAGGATCCTGACTTCGAAGGCGGCTGCTACGTCCACGTGCAGAAATACCTGCACGACATGGCCGCATGGGAGGCGCTGAGCGTCGCCGAACAGGAGCGGGTGGTCGGACGTACCAAACTGGAGGACATCGAACTCGACGACGCCGCCAAACCCGCCAACTCCCATGTGGCGGTGAACACCATCGAGGACGAGCAAGGCAACGAGCTGCAGATCATGCGAGACAATATGCCGTTCGGACAAGTCGGAAAAGGCGAGTACGGCACCTACTACATCGGGTATTCGCGCGACCCGGCGGTAACCGAGCGGATGCTGCACAACATGTTCATCGGTGAGCCCCCCGGGAACACCGACCGGATCCTGGACTTCTCCGAGGCGGTGACCGGAACCGCGTTCTTCACCCCGACCGCCGACTTCCTCGACAACCCACCGCCGCTTCCTAGTACGGGGGCGGCCGCCGTCGCCGCCGGCTAACTGGAGATCAATCGGTACCGCGAACTCGCCCCGATCACCTGGCCAAGATTCCATGGTTCCGGCGGCGATCGCATCCCTGCGGTGATAGAAAGAATTTTTGGGACCCGGCCGTAAAGCGGCTTGAAAGGATGTTTTTGCGTGGCCGATGAATCGGCGGATGTCATTGTTGTAGGGCATGGTCTGGCCGGTCTGGTGGCCACCAGCCAGATCGTCGAGTCAGGCAAGTCCGTCCTGCTGATCGACAAACAGGGGCCCGCCGACTTCGGCGGCCAGGCTTACTGGTCCTTCGGCGGACTGTTCATGGTCGACACCCCGGAGCAGAAGCTCTGCGGAGTCAGGGACTCCCGGGAGTTGGCCTGGCAGGACTGGCTGGGCGCGGCGAAGTTCACCGACTCCCCCGACGACCACTGGGGCCGCAAGTGGGCGGAGAGTTACGTCGACTTCGCCTCCGGGGAGAAACGCCGGTGGCTGAGAAGCCTTGGGTGGCGAGCGTTTCCGTTGTTGGGATGGCCGGAGCGCGGCGGGCATGGCGCGCTGGGATCAGGCAACAGCGTTCCGCGTTTCCACATCACGTGGGGGACCGGTCCGGGCCTGGTCGAGGTGTTCGCCTCCCGGGTGCTCGACGCCGAGTCGCGGGGCCTGGTGCGTCGTCTGTTCCGGCACCGGGTGGAAGGCCTGGACACAACCGACGGCACGATCACCGGAGTCCACGGAAAGATCCTGGAGAACTCCAATCGCGGCCGGGCCGAACCGACGCAGGATGCCGAGGTCGGCGAGTTCAGCGCACGGGCCTCTGCGGTGGTGCTGGCCACCGGCGGGGTGGGTGGCAACCCCACGCTGGTGCGAGAATTGTTCACCGACAGCTTCGGGACCTTCCCCGACGAAATGCTCTGCGGCAATCCGGCATACGTCGACGGGAAGATCCTGGCCATCGCCAAGGAAGCCGGCGCACACGTCGTCAACGAGAACCGGCTCTGGTTCTATCCGGACGGTGTCACCAACGTCAACCCGATCTGGCCCGATCACGGAATCCACCTCAACACCGGCCCCTCGGCACTGTGGCTCGACGGGTCCGGCAGACGCTTTCCGCCTCCGCTGTACCCGAACTTCGACGGCATGAGCGCGGTGACCCACGTCGTGAAATCGGGCTTCTCGTACTCCTGGTTGATCCTCAATCACGAGATCTTCCGCCGGGAATTCGGGATGTCGGGCCAGGAACTCAACCCGGCGATCACCGGCAAACATCCGTGGATGGCGATCAAAGGCCTGTTCAAGCCGGCGATCTCCAGCCATGCGCAGGAATTCCTCGACCGCGGTGTGGATTTCGTCAACGCCAGCTCAGTCACAGCGCTGGCGGCGCTGATGAATGCCGTCCCGAACGTCACACCGATCGACGCCGCAGTCTTGGAGGAGGAGATCCGCGCCCGCGACTCTCAGGTCGACAACCACTTCAGCAAGGACCCGCAGTTCATGGCGATCTACAACGCCCGGCGGTTCTGGCCGGACTGGTTCCGGGTTTCCAAACCCATCCGCCTGCTGGACCCGAAATCGGGACCGTTGATCGCCATCAAACTGCACATCACCACCCGCAAGACCCTGGGCGGGCTGCAGACCGATCTCAACGGGCGGGTCCTCACCGCGGACGGGAGCCCCCTGCCTGGTCTGTACGCCGCCGGTGAGGCATCCGGTTTCGGCGGGGGTGGGATCCATGGGCACCGTTCCCTGGAGGGGACGTTCGTCGGTGGTTGTGTGTTCTCGGGCCGGGTGGCCGGCCGAAACGTCGCAAGGCAGGTGTGAAGCGGATGCGGATCGGCGACTTCCTACTCAAGAGGCTGGCCGACATCGGGGCCAACCACATCTTCGGGGTGCCCGGCGACTACAACCTGATCTTCCTCGAGCAGATCCAAGCCCACCCCGAGCTGACCTGGGTGGGGACCTGCAACGAACTCAACGGCTCCTACGCGGCCGACGCCTACGCCCGCACCGGTAAACCCGGAGTGTTGGTGACCACCTACGGGGTGGGTTGCCTGAGTGCGATCAACGGCGTCGCCGGCGCCTACTGCGAGCAGGTCCCGCTGATCCACATCGCGGGCACGCCGCCAGCGCACGCCATGAACGACCGTGTCCGGCTGCATCACAGCATGCTCGACGGCGGCTACCGCAACGTCCACCGCGCCTTTTCAGAGTTCACCGAATACAGTGCGCGGATCTCCCCGGAGAATGCGGTCGAGGTGATCGACCACGCGCTGCGCGCCGCGTACCGTTCCCGTCTGCCGGTGCGCCTTGAGTTGCCGTCGGATCTGACCCACGTGGACATCAGCGTCCCTGATAACACCCTGATCCTCGACGGACCAGCCCGCGACCCGAGCCAGGTCGAGGCCGCCGCCACCGCGCTCGCCGCGATGCTCCACGGCGCCGACCGGCCGCTGCTCGTGTTCGACCTGCCCGCCGTGCGCTGGGGTGCCCTGCCGGTGATCGAGGAGTTCTGCACCGGGCTCGACATCCCCTACTTCTGCACGCTGCCCGCCGCGCACCAGGCGGACACCGGGCATCCCCAGTACCTCGGAATGCTGCCGGGTAGTACGGCCGATCGGAAGCGGATCTTCGAAGAGGCCGATCTGGTTGTCGCCTGCGGGCTGATCGAATCCGACGTCACCACAGGGTTCTTCTCCCTCGGCCTGGGCGACAAGCCGGTAGCAAGGCTGAACACCGGCTACACCCAGCTGGGTGGACCGAGTTGGACTGACTTAGCGGTCTACAACGGGGTGCCCATCGCTGAGGTCCTCACCGCCGTGCGCCACAAGATCGCCGCGGGTGGCGACGCGCGGCCGCGTTGGTGGACACCACCGGCGCCGCTGCCGGTCACCACCGCATCCGACGACGGCGATCTCACCGAGGAGTTTGTCTTCTCCCGGGTCCGCGACTTCCTGCGGTCCGGTGACGTCCTGATCTCCGAGACCGGGACATCCGCCCAGAACATCGGCGGTATGCCGCTTCCGGACAATGTCAGGTACATCAATCAAACCAGCTGGGGTTCAATCGGATACGCGCTGCCGGCGCTACTGGGATCACTGTTGAGCGAACCGGAACGCCGGCACGTGCTGTGCATGGGTGATGGCGCCTTCCAGCTCACTGCCCAGGAAATCTCGACCATCATCCGCCACGACCTCGCACCGGTGATCCTGCTGCTCAACAACGCCGGCTACACGATCGAGCGGTCGATCCTGGGTATGCGATCGGTCTACAACGACGTCGCCAACTGGTCCTACCACGAACTTCCACGGGTGTTCGGCCTCGACCAGGACCGGCTGCTGAGCCGGGTCTGCTCCACGCGCTCAGAGCTCGACGCGGCGTTAGCCGAAGCAGCCGACACCGAACGGCTGGCCTTCATCGAGATCGCTCTGCAACCGGAGGACATGACCGCGGCCACGACAACGGTCGGTGATGCCACCCGGGTCTATGACTACGGCGTGACCGGCCCGACAAGCCCGTTCTAAGCGCGAGGGCGACGGCGTAACGGGAGTTTGAGAACCAATTGCGCCCGCCTCATGGTTGTTCGGGCCTGGTTCACGTCCCGGAGTGATGGTCGTCTACCGTGAGCCGCCGTGAACCCACCCTCAAGTTCCCGATCGGCAAGAACAGCGGTTATCCCATTCTCGGCGACTTGGCCAGGGCTCGATCTCAGCGGGCACGCAACGATCAACCGATCGGTAGCGATGCTGCGCTCAAACGGTCCTACATCAGCGATGTCTACTTGCAATCCTTCAACAGAAAC
>JAGQTV010000088.1 GCA_020438845.1 Mycobacterium sp.
AGGTCGAGCCGGAGACCGGGACCGCCGAGGCCAGTTCGGCGTAGCAGACCGCGGCCAGCCCCGCCGCGATGCCGGCGATGATGAACGACACGATCACCGCGGGGCCGGCTTCGGGAACCGCCACCGACAGCACGAAGAAGATGCCGGTGCCCACCGTCGCCCCGACACCGAACATCGTCAACTGGAAAACGCCGATACTTCGCTTCAGATGATCAGAAGCTCCATGAGCCACCGGCGCACCGATGACGGGGCGTCGACGCAGCATCTGCTCGATGAGGCCGACTGACGGGGCCGTCATATGCTCCTCCTGGATCGGGTCCAAGCCGATTATCAGCCCTTTCCGGCCGGTTCGCCCGTCGAACGGGCCATCATGCGAACCATCCCAGCCCGGTCTGTCGCGCCGCCGTTAGCCTGTATGAATACCGGCCGGCCCGAGTTGGCCCATCCAGTGTGCAAGTTTTCCGCTGATCTTGGCGATTGCTTCGCTGAGATCGTGGGAAACGGGTCGGCGGCGGCGGTCAGGATCCAGGGGCCTGCTTTTTCCCCACGGTGCGGGTGGTTCGGACGAATTTCCTTTTGCTCCAACCAGTCCGGTGCTCGATGCGTTGGGTGGCGGCCAAGACGAAGAACACGATGCACAGGCGAGCTTCGATCCGATGGTAGATCGGGCGGGCTTGCTGGTGAGTGGGCCGGGGCGCCGCGCCGAGGTCGTTACAGGGACGTATCGCACCGGTTCTTCGCATAGCGGACGATCGCCGCGCATGTTGGAATACGCTCGGTCACGTTGCGCGGATTTGTCCGACCGCGTTCTCGTGTAGAAGCCCGACGCTTGATGAGGATGCCCCTATGAATATCGATTCCCTTTCGGTTTATGTCGGTCCGAACGTTCATGCGCGGGAGGCGGTGATCCGGCTCAAGCTGCACGTCAGGCCGATCTATGCGGAAGCTCTCAAGGACCTGGGGGCGGAGGTGATCGACAGATTGGCGGCGGAGCTTCCCGGGCTTGCGCGCGAACAGGCCGAGTGGCTTGCCGCATTGCGCGAGGGCGAGGCGCTGTCCATCGGCGATCTGGTCGGAAAGCTCGCTTTGGCGCTTCAGCATGCCGCCGGCATTGACGGCACCTTGTCGTGGTCGGAGCCGACCGGTGATCCGGACATTGTCGAGGTGTTCTACAGCTATGGCAATGAGGACATCGGTATCGAGGCCGGAGAGGTTGCTTGCGACATGCTCGCGGCCATCGCCCGCGCCGACGAAGAGGCTCCTGACCTAGATAAAGACATCGATGATTTCCTGGACTACGCCGAAAGGCGTTCTCTGGGGCCCTCGGCCCAGGAATTAGTGCGTGCGGCGCAGGCCCGCGACATTCCGGTCTACCGGCTCAACGACGCCAGCCTGATCCAGGTCGGCCAGGGCAAGTACCAGCAGCGGATCGAGGCGGCGCTCACGTCGAAGACCTCCCACATAGCCGTCGAAATCGCTTCGGACAAGAATCTCGCCAACAGCCTCCTCGCCGATCTCGGTCTCCCCGTGCCCAAGCAGCGGCTGGTCTACAGCGTGGACGATGCGGTGGCGGCGGCCGACCGAATCGGTTATCCCGTGGTCATCAAGCCGCTCGACGGTAATCATGGCCGGGGCGTCACGGTCAACATCACCTCCGAGGACGATATCGCCGCAGCCTTCGAGACCGCCGATGCGGAAGGATCGGCCGTGGTGGTCGAGACCATGCTGCTCGGCGACGACCACCGGCTTCTGGTGGTCAACGGCCAGCTCGCCGCTGCCGCGCGCCGCGTGCCGGGGCATGTGATGGGCGACGGTCGGCACACCATTGCCGAGTTGGTGGATATCGTCAATCAGGACCCGCGCCGCGGGGTCGGGCATGAAAACGTGCTGACCCGGCTCGAACTCGATGATCAGGCTAAGGTCTTGCTTGAGGAAAAGGGCTACACCGCAGAGACGGTCCCCGCCGAGGGCGAGGAGGTGTATCTGCGCAAGACCGCAAATATTTCGACGGGCGGCACGGCGGTGGATGTCACCGACACGATCCATCCCGACAACAAGCTGATGGCCGAGCGGGCGATCCGGGCGATCGGGCTCGATGTCGGCGCGGTGGACTTCCTGACCACCGACATCACCAAGAGCCATCGCGAGACCGGCGGCGGCATTTGTGAGATCAATGCGGGACCTGGCCTGCGCATGCATATCGCACCTTCCGAAGGCACGCCGCGCGACGTGGGCGGGGCGATCATGGACATGCTCTTCCCGCCGGGAACCCAGGCGCGCGTTCCCATTGCCGCACTGACCGGAACGAACGGTAAGACCACGTGCTCACGCATGTTGGCGCACATCCTGAAGATGGCGGGTCATGTCGTGGGGCAGACCTCGACCGACGCCGTGGTGATCGACGGCAACGTGACCGTCAAGGGCGACATGACCGGGCCGCTGTCGGCCAACATGGTGCTGCGCGATCCCTCGGTCGACATCGCAGTTCTGGAGACGGCGCGCGGCGGCATCGTCCGCTCCGGCCTGGGCTATAACTTCTGCGATGTGGGCGCGGTGCTGAACGTCGCGTCCGACCATCTGGGGCTCGGCGGCGTCGACACGCTGGAAGGCCTTGCCCGGGTGAAACGCGTCGTCGCGGAAGTCACCCGCGGCACGGTGGTGCTGAACGCCGATGATGAGCAGACGCTGAAAATGGCGGCCTTCTCGCCTGCCAAGCAGGTCATGTATGTGACGCAGGAGCCCGAGCATGAAATGGTGCGCGAACATATCCGGCTGGGGAAGCCCGCGGTCGTTCTCGAGCAGGGGGTCAACGGCGACCAGATCGTGATTTACGACAATGGCACCCAGATGCCGCTGATGTGGACCTACCTGATCCCGGCGACGCTTGAGGGCAAGGCGCTGCACAACGTCGAAAACGCCATGTTCGCCGCCGGCATGGCCTACGCGCTCGGCAAGACACTGGATCAGATCCGCACCGGATTGCGCACCTTCGATAACAGCTTCTTCCAGAGCCCCGGCCGGATGAATGTGTTCGATGAACACGGTTTCCGGGTGATCCTCGATTATGGGCACAACGAGGCGGCGGTGGGAGCCATGGTCGACGTGGTCGACAGGCTCAAGCCGCGCGGCCGCAAGATCGTCGGGGTGACCTGCCCGGGCGACCGGCGCGACGAGGATGCAGTGGCTATCGCCCGCAAGGTGGCCGGCCATTTCGATACCTACATCTGCCATCGCGACGACAATCTGCGCGATCGCGGGCCCGACGAAATCCCCATGCTGTTGAAGGACGCCCTCATTGCCGAGGGGGTCGAACCAGACGCGATCAGCATCATCGGGGAGGAAGACAAGGCCCTGGATGCGGCGCTTGAGCAGGCGCAGCCCGACGATTTGGTGCTGTACTTCTGCGAGGCGATCACGCGCTGCTGGAAGCAGATCGTGCACTTCAAACCGAAATTCACCGCGCCCGGGCCGGAGCCCGTCGCGAAGCGTCTGGCAGCATTCGACGTTCCCGATGGTTTCGTTCTCACGTCGGATGATCGCGGTGTGCTGATCGTTCCGGCGAAATGACCCGGCGGCTCAGCAGAATCCCATTCACTCATCGGGGGTGCGCCACCCCGAAACTGGCTATCATCGGCGGCCGGCTGGAAGACGACAACGACGCCATCTATGACGAGATGCGCCGTCTGGCGGGAGGACGGATCGTCGTCTTCGCGACGGCGTCCTCGGAGCCTGATGAGGTCGGCCCCGAAACCATCGAGGTGTTTCGCGCCCATGGCCTCGATGCCGTCCAGGCCGAGGTGCACGGCCCCGGGGCGGGGGGGGCCGCGCAGGACAAGGCGATCGCCGATCTCATCGAGGACTACGGCAGCGTCTACTTCACCGGCGGCGACCAGGCCCTGATCACCGGGGCATTGGCGCCGTTCGGTAGGGAAAGCCGGGTGTTGAAAGCGATCCGCAAGGCGCAGCGCAAGGGTTCGCTGATCGCCGGGTCGAGCGCCGGGGCCGCCATCATGTCCGAGGTGATGTTTTCCGGCGGCACGTCGCTGGAAGCTACGACCTATGGCGTGGTCGGTGATGCGGACGAGCCCGGAATGCTGCTGGCGCCGGGGCTCGGCTTCTTTCCATGGGGCATGGTCGACCAGCATTTCATCAAGCGCGGCCGCTTCGGCCGGATGGTCGTCGGCATGCAGGAATCCGGTGCGAAGCGCGGCTTCGGTATCGACGAAAACACCGCCCTGTTCGTCGAGGGCAAGACTGCGCGAGTGATCGGCGAGTACGGCGTCTTCGTGTTCGACCTTGCGGAGGTGAAAGTCGATCCTGACCGTAGGCTGGTCGAAAATATCGGTGTCAGCTATGCCGATAACGGTGATAGCTGTGACCTGGAAACGGGTGAGGTCCAGCCCGGGCCCGGCAAGCGGCCGGTGACCCAGCGCGACATCACCTACGAGGCGCCCTCCCGCTCGCTCCGCAACGTCTTCGGTGCCTATACCCTGTACGACCTCCTGGCCCGGCTGGTGCTGGGTGATCCGGAGACCTATACGGCAGATAGCGCCCGCGCGATAGAGCCCCGGGCGGGTTACGCCACCAGCGTCGAAATTTCCCGCAAGGGTGGCCGTGCGCTCGCCTATATTCCCGGCGGTGGGCGTGATTTCCGTATGACGGCGGTGGATTTTCGGGCCAGTATGCAGACTCGGCAGCTCAATGCGGCGCAACTGGCAGAGAACCGGCGGGCGGCACTGTCGCACGACTATGGCGCGAAGCCGGGGCTGCAGGCACGCACGCTGATGCTGGGCTCGGCGCCGCTCGAGCATGGCAGCCTGCTGCTTGAGGAGCTGGCTGCGCGGTGCGAGGGGCCGGTGGGCGTGCTCGCCGCCGCTTCCGCCGAACCCCGCGAGGCCGCACGTGACTACATCGGCGCTTTGCGCAGCCACGGCGTCGAGGCCACCGACCTGGGCGTCACCATCGACAATGTTGATCGCCTGATGCGCGAGGAAGAGCTGGTCGAGCAGATCGCCGCCCTGCGCACCATCGTCCTGACCGGGGGAAACCAGATCCGGCTGGTGGAAACCTTGCTCTACCGTGGCGAGGTCACGCCGATACTGATGGCCATTGCGCGGGCGCGGGCGGCCGGAGCGATGATCGTCGGGGTCGGCGGCGCGGCCTCGGCGCTGTCCGGTTTCATGATCGGCGGCGGCACGTCCTACGAAGCTCTGCGGTTCGGCATTGCCTCGGATATGGGACGGCGCGGATTGGTGATCCAGGAAGGATTGGGCTTGTTCGGCGCCGCCATCGTCGACCAGAAACTCGGGTCCTCGCGACGTCTCGGCCGCCTTGCCGTCGCCTGCGCCGAGGAAGGCGTACGGTTCGGGCTCGGTCTTCTGGAAGACAGCGGCGTCATCGCCAACCACGACAACAGCAAACTCACCGCGATCGGCGCCCGCGGCGCGGTGCTGGTCGAGATCGATCCGCTCAAAACCGAGCTCGCCGGGGACGATTTCATCGCCCCCGGCACCAGGCTGTGTCTCGCCGGCCCGGGCGATGTCATCGACATGGAGGCCGGGACTGTCACCCGGCTGGCGCCGGCTACCGCGTCGGCCGCCGTGCTGGATACGCTGGTGGCCGAACTGATCGAGGAATGTGTCGGCAATGCCGGCCCTGTGACCGCGCCTGGTGTCACACACGAAGCGCACGTTGCCTTGTTCTATAACTCCAATGGAGATGGCACCGGCGACCTCGATATTGAAAGCATCCGTGATCGGCACGGATAAAAACGAAAGGACCGACAGTCATGTATTTCGATGGGACTACCCTGGCCGCTCTGCTTTCCGATCCGGATACAGCGGCTGCGAACGCCCCTGCCATTGCCGCCGCGGGGCCGCGCTACACCTCGCCGCTCGCCGTCATCGAGGCCGCCATAGAGCTGCCGGAACTGGGTGAGGACGAGCTGACGGCCTTTCTCGATGCACAGAAGATCGAACTGCGCGACATGCCGCCCGGTCGTCATTTGGTCGAAGGGTCAATGGCGACCGAAGGCAGCCTGCAAGATCGCCTGCATGCTGCCTGTGCGGCCTACTACGAGACCGACCTGTTCGTGCTTTCAGCCGGCGAGCCGGTTGCTCCGCAGACGGACGTGTTCGTACCTTCGGCCGACGTCCCGGATGCTTCGCTGACGGAGTGAGGCAGGTGGAGTGAAAACGTGATACGCCAGCACTATGACCTGCCCGGCTCGCCACATCGCCTGACTGTGCTGCACTTCGGTGCGGCGGGCACGGGCAGGAAGGCCTATCTACAAGCGGGACTGCATGCCGACGAACTCCCCGGCATGCTTGTCCTGCGCATTCTGGCCGGTTACCTGGCGGAAGCGGACGCTCGCGGCGGAGTCCATGGTGAAATCCTGCTGGCGCCGCAGGCAAACCCGATCGGCCTGGCGCAGACGGAGACCAGCTTTCTGTTCGGTCGGCTCGAAAGCGGCACCGGGGAGAACTTCAACAGGGACTATGCCGATTTGTCAGACCTCGGCAGCCTGTCGCTGGGGCCGGACGCGGCGTCGAACGTCACAACGATCCGGGCCGCGATGTCCGCTCGCCTTGCAGCGATGCGGCCGGATGGAGCACTGGCACATCTGCGTCACAGATTGCTGACCCTCGCCCATGACGCCGACCTGGTGCTCGATCTTCACGCGGACAACGAGGCCGAGCCGCACATGTATGTCGGCCCGGCGCTGTGGCCGGCGGCTGAGGATATCGCCGCAGCGATCGATGCACGAGCGGTCCTTCTGGCCGAGGTGTCGGGTGGCAGCCCCTTCGATGAGGCCTGCGCCAGTCCGTGGTGGGCACTGGCCGCGAACCACCCCGGTCTGCCCATTCCGCCGGCCTGCCTCGCTGCCACGCTGGAAATGGGCAGCAACGACGACGTCGACCCGGAACTCGCCGCCGATCAAGCCACGGCGCTGCTGCGGATGTTGCAGGGACGCGGCTTTGTCGATGGGTCGGGCGGGCACCCGCGTTTGTCCTGCCGCGCCACGGCGCTGACGGCGATGGCTCAAGTGCGCTCGCCGGTCACGGGGCTCGTCGTCTATCGCCGTCGTTTGGGCGATGTGGTTCGCAAGGGCGATCTGGTCGCCACGGTGATTGATCCGCTTGGCGAGGAGACGGAATTGCGAGCCGAGACCGACGGGCGGCTCTTTGCTCGCCATAGCCAGCCTTACGCCTGGCCAGGACGGGTGATCGGAAAGATCGCCGGCGAAATTCCGCTGGATAGCAGAACGGGCAATTTGCTGTCGGATTGATGCGTGTCGCGAGTGCACGCGCCTGCCGGCGTGCGAGTCGCTCCACGATCGTGTGTAGTGCAGACCGTGATCCCAATGACATGGACCCCGGTCGAAAGTCGCACCGACGTCGAGTTCGTTGTCGCCCCCGACGAACGGCTGAGCTGGCCACGCACGCTGGGCATCGGCGCGCAACACGTGGTGGCAATGTTCGGCGCGACGTTCCTGGTGCCGGTATTGACCGGATTTCCGCCTGCCACCACGCTGCTGTTCTCCGGGGTGGGCACCCTATTGTTCCTGGTGGTCACCGGCAATCGGCTGCCGAGCTATCTCGGCTCCAGCTTCTCGGTGATCGCGCCGGTGACGGCCGCGGTGGCCTCGCAGGGCGCCGGCAGCGCCCTCGGCGGCCTGGTCGCCGTCGGCGTGCTCCTCATCGCGATCGGAGCTGCGGTCCACCTCCTCGGCACCCACTGGATCGAGGTCGGACTTCCGCCGGTGGTCACCGGAGCCATCGTCGCGCTGATCGGGTTCAATCTGGCGCCCGCCGCTAAGACGAACTTCGAGAAGGGTCCACTGGTCGGTCTGGTCACGCTCGTGCTGCTGGTGGCGGTGCTGGCGTTCTGCCGTGGGATCATCGGCCGGCTGGCGATCTTCCTGGCGGTCGCGGCCGGCTACCTCTTGGCCCTGGCGCTCGGCGAGGTCGATACTTCTGGTATCGCTGCAGCCGGCTGGATCGGCGTGCCGACGTTCCAGACCCCGACGTTCGCGCCGGCGGTGCTGCCGATGTTCCTGCCCGCCGTGATCGCTCTGGTAGCCGAGAACATCGGCCACGTGAAGTCGGTCGGTCAGATGACCGGCGTCGACACCGACCCGCTGACCGGTCGTGCGCTGGCCGCCGACGGTGTGGCAACCGTGCTCGCCGGGCTCGGCGGCGGCTCGGCGACCACCACCTACGCCGAGAACATCGGCGTCATGGCCGCGACCCGCGTGTATTCCACGGCCGCCTACTGGGTCGCGGGCACGGTGGCGATCACGCTGTCCCTGTGCCCGAAAGTCGGTGCGCTGATCTCGGCGATCCCACCCGGTGTCCTGGGCGGCGCGACGATCGTGCTGTACGGCCTCGTCGGCATTCTGGGTGTGCGGATCTGGCTGACCAACCATGTGGACTTCGGCCTACCGCTCAACCAGATGACCGCCGCGATCGCACTGATCGTCGGAATCGCCGATTTCACTTGGACTATCGGCACTCTGGAGTTCACCGGAATCGCACTCGGGTCGATCGCCGCGCTGGTCGTCTACCACGGCATGCGGGGCCTGACTGCACTGCGCGGCGCCCTAACCCCAGCGCCCTAACCCAGATTTTTCGTGGAATGCCCATGTAGGCGGGTGTTGATACGCGAAAGTGCCTGTCCTGCAAAGGATAATTGGACTTCTCTAGGGTTCAATCGTCCAGCGGGAAGGCACTTCGCACGTGCAGAATATCGCGGCGGCATCTCGGGTGAAAGTCTCTGCCGATGGGCGCGGGGTGGTGTCGCACGCCGGGATGGGGCTGTTACGCGAACTGGCCGACCGAACCGGGTTATCGGCGCAGGTCACGGCGGTGTTGGCTGACACCTACAAGGGGCCGTGGGTGTACGCCCCGGGTGCGGTGTTCGCTGATCTGGCTGCGGCGGTGGCTGATGGGGCGGATTGCATCGACGGGGTCGGGCAGCTGTGCGGGGATCGGGAGCACGTGTTCGGGGCGAAGGCCTCCACGACGACGATGTGGCGGCTGGTCGATTCCCGTATCGACGCCGCCCACCTGCCCAAGGTCCGCGAGGCCCGCGCGGCGGCGCGGGAGGTGGCCTGGGCTGCCGGGGCCGCCCCACCGGCGGGTCAGCCGCTCTACGTCGACTTCGATGCCACGCTGGTCATCGACCATTCCGACAACAAGGCCCAGGCGGCACCGACGTGGAAGAAGTCCTTCGGCCATCACCCGCTGCTGGCGTTCCTGGACCGCCCCGAGATCGCCGGCGGTGAGGCGTTGGCCGGGCTGCTGCGCAAAGGCAACGCCGGATCCAACACCGCCGCCGATCACATCACGGTCCTCGACCAGGCGTTGGCGTCGCTGCCGGCCGGGTGGCGGCCCGACCCCGAAGCGCATGGCTCGCCGGCTGTGGTGGTGCGCTCGGATACCGCCGGGGCCACCCACCGCTTCGCCCAGGCCTGTCGCGATCGCGGGGTTGGGTTCTCCTTCGGGTTTCCCGTCGACGCCCGCGTCTGGGACGCGGTGGACACCCTCAACCTCGCCGCCGGCTGGTACCCGGCCATCGACGCAGGTGGGGAGCTCCGTGACGGGCGTGGGTGGCCGAAGCCACCGGACTGGTCAACCTGTCGACCTGGCCTTCCGGGACCCGACTTGTCCTGCGCAAAGAAAGGCCGCACCCCGGTGCACAGCTGCGCTTCACCGACATCGACGGCATGCGAGTGACCGCGTTCATCACCGACACCGCCCCCGGGGAAGTGCCCGGGCAACTGGCCGGTCTGGAACTGCGCCACCGCCAGCACGCCCGCGTCGAGGACCGCATCCGCCAAGCCAAAGCCGCCGGCCTACGAAACTTGCCCTGCCACAGCTTCGATGCCAACGCCGCCTGGCTCGAAGTCATCCTGGCCGCCGCCGACCTGGTCGCCTGGGCCCAACTCATCGGATTCACCGACACCCCCGAGCTGGCCCGCTGCGAGATCAACGCCTTCCGCTACCGGGTCCTGCATGTGGCGGCCCGCATCACCCGAGGCGCCCGCCAACTACGGCTACGCATCGACACCACCTGGCGCTGGGCCGCCGCCATCGCCACCGCCTGGCAACGCATCCGCGCCGCATTCCCATGACAACCAGACACCCTGTCCCAACGACCAGAAAGACCAACCGGCCATGGGAAAGCCCGCCCACCCCGGCGACACGGGCGGACCAAACACACCCCATACCCAAAACCGCTATCGCTCAGCACTTTTCATCGATCAGCGCCCCCGAAACCCACCGGCACGAAAAATCGAGGCTAACCCCCAGCGCCCCGACCCCAGAGTCCCGACCCGGGGAACTCCCGTCGCGATCAGATGGTGAAGTCAGGACGGGCTCGGTCCCTCGCTTCCGACAGTTGAGCGCCGGCCCCGATCGCCGCAGGGCCGGCGGTCGCGGGTTCCGGAGCCCCGATCAGATGTCCCTGTAACTGATCGACGCCCAATTCGACCAGTCGAGTCCTGGTTTCCTCGTTCTCGATGCCCTCGGCCGTGGTGACCAGCCCGAATTCCTTGGCGATACCGATGATCATCTTCACAACCGATTCGTCCTGTGGGTTGGCCAGCAGGTCGCGAACGAAACCCTTGTCGATCTTCAACTTGTGCAGCGTCATCCCGCGAAGCTCGGTGAAGGAACCGAAGCCTGTCCCGAAATCGTCGAGCGCCAACTTACAACCCAGCGACTTCATGGCATTGGAGAAGCGCTCAGCAATATCCGTCGACCCCAAGGCTGCGCTCTCGGTGATCTCGAAGGAAATTCGATGGACGATGTCGCCTGCCTGCTGCAATTGCTCAACGATCGCAGAGATCGTGCCCTGATGACTGATCGAATCTCCCGAAAGATTGATCGCCACGCGCCGGCCGGTTCGGGCTAATTCGATGCCCTGGGTCACCATGAACCTGTCAATCGTCGGCATCAATCCGAATCGTTGCGCCTGCGGCAGGAACTCGTCGGGGCCTATCAGATCACCGTTCGGCCCGACCATCCGGAGCAGCAATTCCTCTTCCACCAACTGCCCCGTATGCGCCGAGACGATCGGCTGCGCGAAGACCTGAAGGCGTCCTTCATTGATTGCCCGCAAGATGAACTCTTCGAACTCGAGGCGCTGACGCAATTTGCGCTCGATCCGCACGCGTTCAGTGATATCCGTGCCGACTATGCCGACACCGAAGGTCGTACCGCGCCCGTCGTCGACCGGGAACATCTGAACCTCGAACGTCACATGACGGCCATCGACTGTCCAGTCCTGCTCGAATCTTGCGGATTCGCCACGAAGAACCGCCGACTGGGCATCGTCGAACTTTCCCGCTACTTCGGGATTCGATGCCAAGAGGTCACCGGGACTCAGGCCAACGATCTGGTCTGGGTCAGTGAGGCCAACGAGGTCACAAAACGCTTGATTGGCGAATTCATAACCATGGTCGACGCTGCGTATCGCGATCGCATTCGGCGCGTGCATCATTATCGATCGCAATTGCGCCTCGCCTTCCTGCCGGCGTCTCCGGTCGCGTTCAGAGATGAAGAACGCGACCGAACCGGAGACCGCAGTGGCCAGCAATACCGCCACCACCCACGCCGTCCCTTCGTTGATCCCACGGCGCCAGGCCAGTCCATGGACCAGTGCAGTTAGCAGCGGGGCACCGGCAAAGACCCCGGCAAGTTGCACCAGGGCCGCACGGTCGGGCCGGGCGAGTAGCCA
The DNA here is from genome assembly GCA_020438845.1 of Mycobacterium sp. Classification (GTDB taxonomy): domain Bacteria; phylum Actinomycetota; class Actinomycetes; order Mycobacteriales; family Mycobacteriaceae; genus Mycobacterium. The sequence goes on from JAGQTV010000088.1 coordinate 11,743, forward strand.
GGCAACCGGTTGGCGGTCTGTCCGTGCGATCGAAGCTGCCGCAGCCAGCCAGGCAACTGACAATGCAGTCAAGATGGACATCCCGTTTGACGTCCCGACGTTCAGAAGCGAAAATGCGCCGAAGAAATAGGCCAGGACCGCGACCCCCGACATCGCGGAGGCACCCAAGAGGCTGGCGGCCCACACCGCCGAGGTCCGCCTCCTATCCACCCTGGTGAGGCCAATCGCCACCGCCAGCAGCAGCAGCGCCAACGAAGTCTGGGCACTGGGACGACCGGGCCAAACCGACTGCAGTTTGCGAACGCCTTCGGAGAACCACAGAAGATCCAGACCCGCCGACCAGCCAGTTGCGTATTCGGCCAGGAACACCGCAGTGAGCACCGCCGCCGCCGCGGCCAAAGCGCGCCCCATCCATACGCGCGCGCGAGACAGAGGTTCAGACTGCAGAAGAATCGCCGCCGCCAAGCCGGCCGCGAGCGCAGCGGTCCACGGCGTCATCGGGGGCCAGTTCTCATAGATACGCGTAAGAACTTCGCGGTCGGTCATCCAACCCAGCCAGCTCATCGCAGCGAGACTGAGCACCAGCAGAACCGCGGCGCGCTGCCACCACTTCAGCGACGCTTTCAACCGCGCCACCAAGTAGACAGTGCGCATCGACTGCCTCCCAAGGAACTCCCGCGTCCGTGCGGACAGCGGGTCGTTTCAATTAAAGCCGAAAACCAGCGCTGGTCGGGGATGCTCAGCGCACTCACACAGGGCCGATAACTCAAGAGGGCCGACAACTCGCACCGCGCCTGACGCACAGCCCGGGAGTTTGCCGGGCATACTCACGGGCTATCGCATTCCTGGCCCGCACGTGTAATGTCCAGTTAACCCGATCGATCAGCGGAGGTGCGCTCATGCCATCGGCCAAGAGCACCGCAAGGGCCGGAGCGGCAGCCTTCGCTCTCGGGTTGTCCCTGGCAGGACCACAAGCATTGGGTGTCGCTCTCGCCGACACCACGGACGCAAGTTCCTCGGTGACTTCCTCCTCGTCGCCGGCGAGCCGGGAGCGGTCCGCCGCAGTCCGGAAGCCGGTCCGGCGGGCTACCCGCAGCGCTGCGGCCGCAGGCCCGGCCGCTTCCACCGGCGAGACCCGCAGACCGGCCGCGTCACGGACTGCCGCGAGCGTGCCGCCCGGGCATCTGCGCACTCCGAACACGAAAACCAGGCCCGCACCTGCGGCCCGAGGCACCTCCCGCCGCGTCATCGACACACAGACGTCGGCGGCCGACCCGCAGACCGCCGCACCGGCCGACGAAGCACCGGTAGCCGACACATCCGACTCCACCACCCAGACCGCCGCCGCAGCGTCGGTGGCGAGCCTGTCCACCGCGGACACCGAGATAGCACGGCCCGCGGCTGTCGCGTCAGTCGCCGGCCTCCTGACCGCAGGCCCCCCCGCCAACTCCGCCGCCGCAGCGGGCAATGCGATGGCTTCGCTGCTGGGTTTCCAGTCCATCTTCAGCGGGTTCGGCCTTTTCATACGACGCAACTTCTTCAATCAGGCGCCCACCGTCAACCCGGTGCAACTGACCGGCCAGAGCGGCGGTCTCATCACCGGCAGCGTCGGAGCCGTAGATCCCGAACAGGAACAGGTCTCCTACAGCCTGACCCAGGCCCCGAAGTACGGCAGCGTCGTTATCGCCTCCGACGGCACCTTCACCTACACACCGGGGGCGAACTTCACCGGTATCGACAGCTTCAACGTGGCCGCTTCCGACGGTGGTCGGCACCTGAACCTCTTCAATTTGAGGCGCCCGGCAAGCACCGAGGCCTTCATCCAGGTGACGCAGGGTTCCGGGCAAGCAATGGTGACGTTCAACTTCATCTACGGCAGTGGCTCGCAGTTCTGGTCGAGCGAAGCGCGCAACGCGCTGCAGACGGCCGCGAATACCCTCTCCTCCTACATCGTGGTTTCAACCCCGGTGACCTTGACCTACGACGTCACCGGTAACAAATCCTTGTTCTCCTCGACGCTGGCCACCGCGGGAAGCGATCTGGTCAGCGACGGGTCCGGATTCTTCAACACTGTCGTCCAGCAAAAGGTTCTCACCGGAGTCGATCCCAACGGCTCGTCCGCCGACGGGCAAATCGACTGGAATTTCGGCCAGCCCTGGGCCTTCGGGAGCAGCGTGGGTAACAACCAGTACGACTTCACCTCCACTGCCCTCCACGAGTTGGTACACACGCTGGGGTTCTTGTCGAACATTGATGCACCCGGGTCTAACAACGGTCGCAACTGGACGACGTTCGACAGCTTCGTCGTCACCGCCAACGGCAGCGATCCAATCCGCAACGACTTCAGCTGGAACACTGCCTTCAACTCGTATCTCACCAGCGGTATGTACTTTGCCGGCCCCAACGCGGTCGCCGTCTACGGCGGCCCGGTTCCGCTCTACACACCCAGCCCGTGGCAGAGCGGCAGTTCGATGTCGCATCTCAGCGACAGCTCGTTCTACGGCAACAACGACAAGCTGATGAACGCCCAGGTCAGTCTGGGCCCGAGCCTGCGTACCCTGAGCACCCTGGAACTGGCCGTCCTCAAAGACCTTGGCTACACGGTGAACAGCCAGGCTGTTTACGTGCTCCTGCTCGGCATCGGGCTGCTGCGGCGCCGGAAAGCCGAAAGCCGCTAACTTCCCCCGAGTTGGTGGATCAGGTTGTAATTCTCCGGATCGTCGGGCAGCACACCGGCGAAACCCTCCAGGAAAATGATGGCGATGACGTTGGCCGCCACGACACCGATGAACAGCCATATGACAGCCGTCGAGATCGTCCGGGCCGCGGTTCCGGGTGCCGGCGCAACGGGGATGCCCTTCGGTATGAGCATCAGCATCGCAGCGACGTAGACCATCACGATGACGAAGGTGATGAACGCCCAGGTGTACAGGTGCAGGCTCAGCACCGGCTCGCCGTAGCCGTGGTCGCCAGGCATTATGTGCAACAGCATCTGACGAATCGACACCGACGAGCCCGCTAACACGGCGAGCAGTCCCATACCCAAACCCTGCGCGTAGCGGGAGGTGGTCAGGGTGCCCTTGCGGGCCTGCATCACGATGAACAGCGCCGCCAGGGTGGACAAAATCATCCCGTACCGCTGCAGCATGCATAGCGGGCAGGGGAACTCCCCCATGGCGAACTGGATGTAGAACGCGCTGAGCATCACCACGCAATAGGCCAGGGTCCAGGCGTGCAATCCCCAGTAGGTGAGGAACCCCCACAGCTCACTGTTCGGGGCCGGCTTCTCGACCACCGTCTCTTCGATCAGCACCTCGGCCATCAGAAGCTCAGATCCAAGGTCGAGGTGACGTGGTACTTGAACAACCCGATCATGGCGACCAGGCCGACGAACCACAGGGCGATGATCATCCCGCGTTTGGCGCCCCGCCAGATCAACAGGGCGATCGCGAAGAGCAGGATCATGATGAGAATGTCCACCCGCGAACAGTAAGGCCTTTGCGGGCCTCCCGTCATGCGGTTGGCTGACATTCCGGGGATGACCCGTGGGTTAAACCGGCGCTTAGAAGATGCGCACCCAGTCAACGAGAAGTTCGGCGGGGTAGTTGCCGGGCCGCGGATCCCGGCCCCCGGAGCCGCCGACTGCCAGGTTGAACACCGGTCGCAACTCGTAGCCCGGGTCGTTGAAGGGCCAGTCGTCTATCGAGTTGGCCGGAACTTCGAAATACGGCTCCATGCCCGGCTGGTAATCCATCCAGAAGTACATGCCGGCGTCGTTCCAGGTGCACCGCCAGTTGTGCCAGGCCGAGTCGACCGGGAACGGGCAGGTTGCGAACGAGGTTCCGTCCAATCGGGCGTGCACCGTGGTACCCGACGGCCACTCCATGTTGCCGTACCACTCCACCAGGTCGACTTCGCCGCCGCGTGGTTTGGAATCGTTCAGCAACCACCAGGCAGGCCAACAGCCAGGGGTCAGGCAGTCGAACTTCACCCGCGCCTCGAACGTGTGGTTGATCGGCGCGCCGAACGTGCCCACCACCTTGCCGCTCACATACTTGCCATCCGCCTGGCGGGTAGCCCGGATTACCAGGTTCGAGTTTCCATCGAGAAAGACGTGTTCGCGGTCGTCGCTGTACTGGCCCATGTTCTCGGGCCGGTCCCAGAACACCGGATTTTTGATGAGTTCGCGCCGCTGGGCGATCATCCAGCGGGCGGGATCCGGAGCCGAACCTGCCGGTCCGTTGAACTCATCGCCGAACACCTCGGGCAGGGCCGCGGCGGCAGGCTCGGGCGGTCCGAACGGGGCAGCAGGAGCCGGTCCGGGAGGCTCCGGTCCGGTCGGATTCGCACCCGCCTGCGGTGTGGGAACTGCGACGGCAGCAACACCGAGGCCAGCCATCACCATCAAACTGCGACGATCCAACTGGGACATGGCTCCTTACTTTAGGGGCAGATTGCCGTCCTGGGTAATTTTCCGGCGGCTCGACCGGGCTGCGCGTTTCGCCCCGTAGCTTCGAAAACGATTCCTAACTGCACGAATACCTCCGGCCCACGTACCTCATGGTTCCCTAGAGTGTGGGCCATGGGCGGCACGGAACCAGCCCCGGCCCGACCGGTGGTCATCACATTGGCAGCACGATCGGTGCTGATCAGCCTGGTGACGGTAGCGAGCATCCTGACGGGATGTGTGCCGGCAATCGTCAGCACCGACCTCAATTTGCTCGCCAACACACTGCTGGTGATGGGCGGCAACAAAAACCCGACTGGGCTGACCCCCACCATGGAGCAACAACTCGGGGGCGACCCGTGGTACCCGGACACCAATGCCGATCGTCTCCGACCCGTCGGCGTCTTCGGCGAGGGTTACCTCGACACCCAGAACAACCCCGCGTCGCCGTACTACGGCTGGGATCTCACCCTGGTCCACTGGCCCGCACAGATAGGTCTGCCGATGCTGGGTCAGTGGAGCTACGAGGGGTCCCAACGCCAGGGCCTGGCCAATATCGACCTTGCGATCAGGAACGTTCTGCCGACGTTGGGGCCCGGTGAGACAGCCTTGGCGCTCGGCTATTCCTCCGGTTCCAACGTCATGGTTCGGGAGATGCGCTCCCTGCAGAACCAACCGGGTGGCGCACCCGCAACCGGCCAACTCGAGTTCTTCCTGATGGGTAATCCGAATCGACCCAACGGCGGCATCCTGCAGCGATTCCCCGGTCTGCACGTTCCGCTACTGGACATCCGGACCGACGGTTCCACGCCGGTGGACACCCCCTATTCCACAACCGACATCGCCTGGGAATACGACGCAGCCGCCGACTTCCCCCTCTACCCGGTGAATCTGCTGGCCGTGCTGAACTCCCTGCTGAGTGGGTCCTACCTGCACGGCGATTACTACCAGGCCGATGTCAACGGGCCCCGGGCCGTGCCGGACGTCACCGTCGGCAATATCACCTACATCACCCTCGAACCGCCGCACCTACCGCTGTTGATGCCGCTCTATGAACTGGGCTTTCCCACCGCTCTGCTGGACTTGGTCGAACCCGCGTTGACCGTGATGGTCGACTGGGGCTACAACCGGTCGATCAGCCCGGGCAGCCCGACGACGGCCCGGCTGGTGCCAACCATCAACCCGATCACGGCCGCGGTCGATCTGATGAACGCCATCGGCCAAGGGGTGCACACCTTCCGCGCGGATCTGAAGCCGGTTCCGGGGCCCAATTCTCCGGCAGGCGCCGCGACGGAAAGGGGTCCCTCCGCGGCTCGATCGGCGCTACCCAACCGACCGTCCAACCGCCGGGCGGTCAACCCGTCAGTTGACGGGAAAGCACACCGCAACGAGCGGAATCACCGGGCAGATCGACATCGGAGGTAGCTGTGGATGCGGGGTAGCCGCTCAGGCCCTGCGGCGGACACTCATTGTGGCTTCTCGGACTCCGACTCCGACTCGCCGGTGTTGGCGTCGAGCACGCTGACGTCAATTCCGTAGGGAAGGAAGCGCACGTTGCGGCTGGCATCGGTGTTGTGTTTGTTCGCCCGCAGTGCGTCAAGTTCGGTCTTGTAGACCTGTTCGACGTGCGCCTTGCCCTCACCATCGGAGATATAGATCGCCCACACCCCGTCGCCGGTTTCCCCGGCTGTCTCGGGCTGGGGACGTGACCGCGGCGTGGGCTTTGCGAACTGGTCGAAAAGCATCCCGAAACCGGCGCGCTCAGGCGAGTTGCCGAAGAATCGCCCAACCTGATCGAAGGCGTTCCGCAGACCTTCACCGGTCTCGCGCACGACGCGGTCGAATTCCTCGGGATCCATGCCGAACGGCCCGTTGTTGTCCATTACTTCCCCTTAATGTCAGTAAATCCATTGTGCGATCGGCGTGCCGCCGGTGTCGACGAGTTGGTGGTACGCCGGGAGCGAAAGGGCCTCACACCAGCGTGATCGGTAGCGACCGGCGGGGTTGGAACGTGAAGCCCGCGCCGGTGCTCACCTTGGTTACCTGCACCTCGATCCGCTCGGCGAGCTGGGCTTCGGCGTAGTCGAATTCGGCGGTCCAGTCGGTGGTCGTTCCTGCCATCGCGACAACAAGGTGGGGGTCCACCGCTGTGGCGATCGCCTGCAGCGGTTGGGGCGCCTCCGGAGAGCACAGCGCGATCCACGCGCCGTCGTCGTGCGCGGGCGAGTGGTGCACTTGCAGGCGACCGTTCCCGACCTCCGCCGCGACGTAACCGGCCGGGTTGAACAGCGGATGAACCGCCAGCACCCGGGTCAGACCGTCAAGGTCTGCGGGCAACCCCAAGGCGTTACGGATTCGTTCAGCGGCCACCCCGGCGATTCCGGTGAGTTGTTTGGTGCAGATCGAGGTCGCGGCGGCAGTGTCACCAGCGGTCCGCTTGCGGACGGCAAGACCGAAAGACAGGTTCAGCAGGTGCATCTGCAGGCAGACCTCGTCGGCGATGCGGATCAGTGCCGAGCGGGAGAAAGCGGCGAAGTCGACGTCGCTGAGCAAGGGGCCGCTGTAGTCAGCGGCACCCTCGTCGTGCGTATCGATCGGGGCCAGGGTCCAGTCAGCTGCCCGGGTTTCGGCAATAGCAGCAAGGGCAGGAATGGGTTTCGCGGCCGGATAGGCCTCGTCGATGGAGACGGTCCACGCGCAATGCGGATGACGGTCAGCGGGATGCCTTGGTGGGCGGTGGATGGGACGCACCTGAGCGTGTGGGTTGGTAGCCACCGCGGTGGCGTCGAAGGTGGGGTCTTCGATGTCATGGCACATTCCGGTGACGTACTCCGGACCCATCGGTTCGACGTCGAGCAGGGCCCCGCAGTGGTCGAGGCGGAACTCGCCGTGCCAGCGGTCGTGGACGGTGAAGCGGAAGTCCATGAACTGCGGGGGTGCACCGATGTCGAGTTGAAGGCCTTTGAAGATGGTGATGACGTCGTCGCCTTCATACCGCAGCGCCTTCTGCATGCGCTTGGTGTAGATCGGGCTGGAGCCGGCCCACTCCTCGATGGCAATCTGCAGCATTTCGGAACGACCGAAAGCCTGTATGCACCAAGCCATTCCGGATCGATCGATCAACTGGCCGATCAGGAGTAGTTCAGGGACCAAGGCGGCCAACTCCGCGCGGGATAGTGCGGAGTAGCGGCTCATGGGGTCAAAGCTAGTGGAGTCGGCCGGCCTGTGTTGCAATGACTGTCATGGCTGATCTGGAGGCGGTCGAGGCGATCAAGAGAGTGAAGTATCGCTATCTGCGGGCACTCGATACCAAGCACTGGGACGATTTCGCAGACACCCTGACCGAGGACGTCGTCGGCGATTACGGCTCGTCGATGGGCAAGACGTTGCATTTCACCAACCGCGACGATTTGGTGGCGTTCATGCGCACGGCGATGCCGGCCGGCGTCATCACCGAGCACCACGTGACCCACCCGGAGATCACCCTCGACAGCGCTGACGAGCCAGCGGCAGAAGCGATCTGGTACCTCCAGGACCGCGTCATCGTTCCGGAGCACGACTTCATGCTCTTCGGCGCGGCCTTCTACCACGACCGTTACCGCAAGACCGTCGATGGCTGGAAGATCTGCGCCACCGGCTACCAGCGCACCTACGAAGCCACGCAGTCGTTGGCGGGCTCGCAGTTCACTTTGAAGCCGGGCGCGGCGTTGGCCTGACTCGCCTACTGCGCGATCGCGATCACCGCGCCGGGCTGCAGCCAGCGCATGATCTTGACCAGAGTGGCGTCGTCCACCCCCACACAGCCCGCGGTGGCCCCGCCGTTGGTGGTGTGGACGAAGAAAGCACCGCCGTGACCCGGAACGCGTTCTTTGTTCACACCCATGACGATTGCGTGCGCGTAGGCCGGGATATAGAGATTTTCGGTGCCACTGGCCGGTGAGGTGTCGAACGGACAGTCCGCCTGTTTGCACACCTGCATGGTGTTGTAGGTCGGACCGTCGGCGGACCACCAGTAGTCCGGGGTGGTCTGGTAGTACTTCAGGCCACCGCCCGGGTTGGGCTGTGTTCCGAAGGCGAAGTCGAGGGAGTAGACGCCCATCGGTGTGGCGGGGACTGAGTCGCGGGCCTCGGGAGCCATCCCGGCCTCACCGACGTGAACCGGGATGCCGGTGCCGATAGCCTCCCAGCCTGCTGCCGACCGCTGCCAGACGTCCATCTTGGCTGTTGAGCCGCCCGTACCGACCACCGAGATGACCTGCGCGGCGTTGCCGACCTTGGCCTGGAACCAGGGCGGCGCGGCCGAACCCGGTGGGGCCGACGCAAAGGCGACCAGCGACGCCGCACCCGCAGCGCTGAGCGAAAGCAACAGTCGGCGCATCGGATCATCGTCGCCGGGCCGAAGAGTGTTGGCAAGTCAACGTTGAGCCACGGTTTGGTGAATGGCGCCGAGCAGAAGGGGTCAATACCATCACCGGCCATGCCGGACGTATCGCAAGGGCCGTGGACGGCTCTCCTCGTCGGAAATCACCTCCCCGATGCGTCGACACTGGAAACCCTGGCGGCCGGGGCCCGCAATCGTCAGTGCATAGCGGCAGCGTTCGATTCCTATGCCGATTCGCTGCGATCGACGGCGCTGGGGATGCTGGCGATGCAGGAGGGGGTGACGGCACAGGACAGCCGGACAGCCTTCTCCGCGGGGGAAGCACATTCTCGCAGCGTGGCCGAGAAGAATATCGTCCGGAAAGCAGCCCTGGAACGGGCATATTCGGCCACCGCGGAGTTCCGGTCCCAGCTTGCCGATATCGCCGAGCGGGGCAACGGCAGGATCCGGGCCGTCCTCGATTCGGAGCAGCCCACGGGCCAACAGGTCAGTCAGATCGTCGACTTGCTTTCCCGAGCGCAGACCGAGGCGAACATCAGAGCTGCGGCATGCAGCCAGGAGATGCTCGGCGCCCTCCAATCGGTGCTCGACCACTCGAGGATCACCCGCTCCGGGGTCACCCCGTCGGCTCGCGAGTTCGCGGCCGTGCAGGGACAGGACCTCACCAATCCCTTCACTGCCATGCGATCGGAGACGCTTCGCCGCCACGTCGAGAGCGTTCTGGCGAACCCCAGCCAGGGCAGCACCACATCCCGATGAGCGACCTCACCGCCGACGTCGGCGCATATCTTCAGACGGCGGCACTGGACGTGCCGCCACCGCTGATCGACTCCGACCCCCTCGTCAGCGGCACCAGCCCGATCGAACGATTGCTGCGGATCCTCGGACTGGCCGCCAACGCCGACGACCCGGAGGACTACGCCGAAAGCATCAACCACCACGCCGCCCGGGAGGCCAAGGCCACCGAAGCGGCCGAGAAGTTTGCCGCCCAGGACCATTCGGCCGCGGCGCAGGTTTCACAGATCGCATCGGGCGCCATCGGTGCCGCGTTGGGTGCGTTGGGTTCGGCCGTGCAATCGCTGGCCCAATTTCCCCAGCAGTTCGGACAGGCCACAGCACAGGCGCTGCAAACCGGCTTGGGAGCGTTCGGTGACGCACCGACGCCCCTCCACCCCGGAGGGGAATTCGGCGACTACCTCGCCGACGATTTCGATCCGTTCGTGGACGACGCCGACAACCGAACGGGTTACCCACCCGGCATCGATCGGTTCGGGGCCGGCAGTCCCGAAGTTCCTGAGGGTCTGTACGCCACCGCTCCGATGGCCTCCCTGGGCCCGCCCGCGCCTCCCGGCGCGACGCCGGCTCAGCCTCCAGCAGCCTCCCTGCGCAGCGCGTTGCCCGCCCCATCGGCCCCTGGGGCGGGAATGGCGGGCATGCCGTTCTTCCCTCCCGCAGCGAAAGCCGCAGCGTCCAACGAAAAAGAGGGCCAGACAGACACCAAACGCATCTCGGTCCCACCGGTGCGAAACGGAGCTCCGGTTCAGGGTCGCATCACCGCTCTGCCGCCCCAGCCGGGGAGCATGACCCCACACGGCACACCGCCGGCAACGCGGCGGATCGTCTCAGCTCCGCCGGTGGGCGATGTCAGCTAGGTGGACGCGATACGCACTGGGCGCAGTAAAGCTGCTCACCCAACTGGCTCATCAGCTGCAGCTGCGTCTCCAGGTAGTCGATGTGCTGTTCCTCGTCGGCAAGAATCTCCTCGAAGAGCGTCGCCGTTGTCGAGTCCTGCCGCTCCCGGCACAGGATGATCCCGGGCCTGAGTCGGGCGACCACCTCGTATTCGATCGCGAGATCGCTCTCGAACTGCTCGCGGAGCGTCTGTCCGATGCGCAGCGATCCGATCCTCTGGTAGTTCGGCAGACCGTCGAGCAGCAGGATGCGGTCGGTGATCCGCTCCGCGTGGACCATTTCCTCCATTGACTCGGCGCGGGTGTGCTTGGCGATCTCGGTGAAGCCCCAGCTGTGCTGCATCTTGGAATGCAGAAAATACTGATTGATTGCGGTCAGCTCGCTGGTCAACTGCTCGTTCAGCAGCTTCAGAACGTCATTGTCACCCTGCATATCGCCTCCATTCTTGGGACCTGGTGTCGCTGCTACGATTTTAATAGGTAAGCCTAACTTAAATGACCATCTCCCCCGATTTCTCCCGTCGACGCCCGAAGGAATTCTCGATGTACGTGTGTCTGTGCACCGGAGTGACCTGTACGACGGTCGTCGACGCGGTCGCCCGCGGCGCGTCGAACTGCAAAGAAGTCGCCGTCGCCTGCGGCGCGGGCCTGGATTGTGGACGATGCCTGCGGAACGTCAGAGCGATCATCGAGGCAGCATCGACAACGGAAGCGCCCGACACCGTCCCTGCCGCGAGTTAGACACGCCCGCACCGAAACTCGGTTGGCAGGGAACCGAATCCGCTGCGTTGCAGCACACCAATGCCCATCGACCCAGCTAGCATGGCCTGAGGTTCAGGGCCGGTGTCGCGCGACTCCGGCCGGAAAGGCCGAACTGACGATGACCGCCGACGTCGAGTTTCCCCTTCCACTGCCCGACGTCCCCGGCGCGGATGTCGGCTCACGCGGGCTGCCGGACCGATCCGAACTTACACTGCTGCAGCGGGTCGTCGTCGACGCCTCAGCCATGGCCGACATCGGGTTGCGCACCGCGATCTCCAGCATTGTCGGTGCCGCCGTCGCCCCGACGGTAATCAGCACGGCACTCAATCCTTCCGAGTCCAGGCGCGAACGCGACAACATCGCCTTCTACGCCGATTTGGCCCGGCAGGCCGACCCGGCGGTGTCGTTCCCGGCGTCGTCGACCATCCCGCAGGTGTCCTCCCGTGCGGCCAACCCGCTTGCGGAGTACATCGCGCACGGCAAGGTCCACAACAACTCGTTCCCGAGCACGTTCGAACCGATCAATCCAGCGGTGCGCAACCGGTGGCAGGGATACCGCCGCAACAACATCGTCCGTTTCCAGCACTGGCGTCATGACGACAGTCCGCGGCCCACACTGTGCGTGATCCACGGTTTCATGGGCTCGCCATACCTGGTCAACGGCTTGTTCTTCTCACTGCCGTGGTTCTACAAGTCCGGCTACGACGTCCTGCTGTACACGCTGCCCTTCCACGGCCGGCGGGCCGAGAGATACTCGCCGTTCAGCGGCTATGGCTTTTTCGCCCAGGGGATGACCGGTTTCGCCGAAGCGATGGGCCAGGCGGTGTACGACTTCCGCACCATCCTGAACTGGTTGCGCGACACAGGAGTTGAACGCATCGCCCTCACCGGAATCTCACTGGGCGGCTACACCTCGGCACTGGTCGCCAGCGTCGACGATCGACTGGAGGCGGTGATCCCCAACGTCCCGTTGGTGACGCCGGAATCGGCATTCGACGAGTGGTGGCCGGCCAGCAAGGTGGTTGCACTGGCACGAACCGTCGGCGGGCTGTCCCGCGAGGAGGCGTACTCCGCATTCGCCTACCACTCGCCGCTGACCTACCGGCCAACGGTTGCCAAATCTCGCCGGCTCATCATCACCGGACTAGGCGACCGCTTGGCTCCTCCCAGCCACGCCGAAGCGTTGTGGAGGCATTGGGATCGCTGTGCCCTGCACTGGTTCCCGGGCAACCATGTGCTGCACGTCAGCCAGCCGGAGTATCTGCGGCGAACCAACCGGTTCCTGCGGCCCCTTATGTTCGACTGACGCTTGATTTTCGGCTGACGGCTAGCCCTTAACCGCACTGACCAGCGTGATGCTGGTAATCATGTTGACCACCTCGGGATCGGCCATCGGTTCGAGCCGATTGACCGACCGCATATAGTCCGTCAGCGTCGTCGCCTCAGACGTCCAGCCCCGCTGCGAGAACCATTGCGCCGCAGGAGCGCATTGCTCGTTGTACACCAGCTGCCAGAATTGCCCGCGCATGTCGTCGATGGCCTTGGCCTCCTCGACCTTGGCCTTGAACGACGCGTTGTCCATGGGCCGGCCCTCCTCCACGGCTACGCGGCTACCGGAACAGGCCATCGCGTCGATGCCGGCGAACAACCGCTCCTGGGCTTCGCCGGGAAGATAGATCAGCAGGCCCTCGGCAATCCATGCCGAGGGCTCGTCACCCCGGAATCCACTGGCGCGCAGGGCAGCCTGCCAATCATCGCGCAGGTCGACAGCGACTTCCCTACGCTGTGCCCTCGGAGCGCAGCCGTCCAGGGCCTGCCGCTTGAATTCCAGAACCTGGGGCTGGTCCAATTCGAACACCGTGGTCCCGGAAGGCCAGTCCAGTCGGTAGGGGCGGGAGTCCAAACCGGCAGCCAACAAAACGATCTGGCGCACTCCGGCGTCAGCGGCCGCGCGGAAGTAGTTGTCGAAGTAGCGGGTTCGCGCAGCCTGGAACGTGACGAAGTGGGCTCCAAACTCCTCGGAGCACAGCGGATGCCCCGGGATGCCGCCGTCGAGCAGGTCGGCCCACTCGCCACCGGCCGCCCGGCAGAACACCTCACCGTAGGTGTCCACAGCCAGCGGATCGGGCCTCTGTGCCTCCAACGCCCTGGCCGCCGCAACGAATAGCGCGGTGGAACCCACGCTCGTGGTGATGTCCCAGCTGTCGTTTTCAGTACGCACGGAGAAGTACGTTAGACCAGCGGTCGCCCGGTGCGCATGCGCCAATTCACGTCGTGCAGGAGCACGTTGAACGGGAAGTTGCGGACGAAGGGCGGTGCGACGATGTTGCCCAGCCTGACGGCACCCATCAACGCGTCGAACTCCCGCTGTTTCGACGAATTCCAGTCCAGCTTCATCTCGTCGCGAAAACGCTGCGGCAGAAAGCCGGTGGTGATCAGTTTGGCCAGCCCCTCATTGATGTTCTGAATCGGGAACGGCAGCGTCAGGCCCTTCATTCGGGCCACCGCGATAGGGTAGAGGAAGGCGCGGATCCTATCGTCGATGTGGATCTTCTCCAGTTGCTCATCCCAGTATTTATCGAAGGCCGCTCGGTCGGCGGGCCACATCTCCGGGCGCATCTGCAGCATGGTCCCCAGCGCCATGCTGTCGCGGTAATGCTGGTCGGCAGTCTCGTCGTCCATCTCGCCGATGAATATCCGACGAACGTCGACCCCACCCTTGTACAGGCAGGCAGCCACCCACAGCTGCAGATCGGGGTCCAGTGCGTTGTACTTCACCGGACTGTCCCCGGTTGAGCGCACCTGAGTGTGCGCCGCGGTCACCGCTTGGCGGTAGGCCTTCTGCTGCTCGGGATTCCCGCGGGTCGCAACGGCGAGGTAGGTGAAAGTGGTGCGGGCTCGTTTGATCGGGTGCCGGTCGATTCGACCACTCTCGACGCGGCTTTCCATGACGCCATACCCAACTGCGGGATGACCCAGTTGCATGATCACGTTGGCCGGGCCGGCCAGCAGAGCGATGCCGGGGATGCCGTCCCCGAAGGTCTGCCGGGTCAACCACTGGAAGATGCTGCGCCCAGCGGGCGGGCCCGACGACTCGCTGACGGGACGGTCCGCCAGTCCGACGTACTCCGCAGTGGTCACCGCATGCCCCCTCAGCAGAATCTGATAACGCTTGTTTCCTGATATTGTGCCAAGCTCGACGCGCTGTCAAGATGACACGGTGACCCAGGCGCGGCCCTATGCAGGCGTTGATGCCGCCGATCGGCTGGCGCAGCGTCGTGACAGACTGCTGCAGGCCGGCCTGCAGTTGCTGGGCCCTGACATCGACCCGGCCGAATTGACGGTGCGCGGCATCTGCCAGGAAGCCGCGCTGGCTACCCGATACTTCTACGAAAGCTTCACCGACAAGGACCATTTCATTTCAGCCGTGTTCGACAAGGTGATCGCCGGCCTGGCCGCCACTACCCAGGCTGCGGTGGCCGCCGCTCCCGCCGATGAGCAGACGCGGGCCGGAATGGCCAACATTGTCGCAACCATTGAGGCCGACCCCAGGATCGGTCGCCTGATATTCGGTGCCGGGGTGTCCAACACGACGGTGATCCGCAAGCGCAGAGAGACTGAGGCACTGTTCGTCATGCTCGCCGGCCAGCACGTCGAGACCTTGACCGAACGGCCTTCCGACGAGCGCACCAAGGCGTTCGCTTTTTTCGTTGTCGGTGGAGTCACTCAGACCATCAGCGCCTGGCTGGCCGGGGACGTGCAGTTGTCGTCGACCGAACTCGTCGACCGCCTCAGCGCCATCGTGGACGCCTTCGGCGAGTCGAGGTTGTTCCGGGAGTAGCTCCGTCGGCCTGAAAAGGACGCGCACGACCCAACTGAGCGAACGGGTGACCGGTCAGCTGCTGCCGGACAGGTATTCGGTGGCCTTGTCCGACCAGAAGTTCAGGTCGGTGATGTCACCACCCGGCGTTGGCGCACCCCGAGTCGACGGTCCTATCCCGGCGCCGAGGAGCACCGACATCACCCCAGACTGACCGGCCAGTGTCATGTGTTCACCCCAGGTAACGGTGTTGCCGGAGATCGTCACCCCGGTATCGCCGGACTGGTCGGCGCCGAAATGGGTGAGTCGACCGTCGGTCGCGGTGAAGGTGTCGCCGAAGAAGTAGGGCGTCGCCGAGTCTTCGAATCCACAGACCGAGCCTGAGGCGCATCCCGCAGCGCTGTCGTTGGGCAGGTCCCGGCCGGTTAGGGTGGTCGATCCGTTGTAGGTCTGAAGCAGCTTGCCCTCAGCTACCGAATCCAAGCCTCAAGAGCCGATCCTGAGCTGCATTCCCTGGGGTGGTCCGGCCAGCACTGCTCGGGCGACTTCGGCTTCGATGTCTTTGGACATGTGATCGAAGCGGTGAGTCGCCCCGGCGGTGAACTCCACCAAGGGATCTCGTCCGGCCGATGCGCGCCACTGAACGGCGTCCCGCAACGTGTCGAGTTCGTAGAGGTGATCGCGCCAACGCCGGTCGAGGATCGCGAGGATGGTGCGGCGCTCGAACGCGACCAGTTCATCGCGACCCAAGTCGCGTTCAAGGCCATCAAGGATCCGGTCGGTGTCGTCCATGAGTAGGTCGACGAGGTCGTGCCACGTGCGCCGGGAACTGGCCATGCGGTCCACCGCTTCTCGATCGACACCAATCGGGTACAGGTCGGCGAGTTGATCGAAGAGGGGTTCGGTGCCGTCATCGTCGTCGTCGTGACGGACCCGTGACTGCGACACGAGGTCGTGCAGGACGTGGCGAATCATCACCCGGGTTTGCTCCTGGATATCGTCGCTGGCCATCAATGCCTGCCGCGAGTCGTAGACGGCGCGGCGTTGCCCATCGAGGACGTCGTCGTATTTCAGGACGTACTTGCGTTCGTGGTATCCGACCTCCTCGGCCTCGGCCTGCGCGACATCGACAACGGCGCTGAGTTGAGGACTCTTGATCGCTTCGTCCGGGCTCAAGTGCAGGCTGCGGAGGAACGCCTTGATCCAATCGACTTTGAAGCGTTGCAGCAAGTCGTCTTCCAGCGAGAGGTAGAACCGGGTCTCCCCTGGGTCGCCCTGCCGGCCCGACCGCCCACGCAGTTGGTCGTCGATGCGCTGGGAATCATGGCGTTCAGTGCCGATCACGCACAGCCCACCGATGCTGAGCACGTGTTTGTGCTCTTCATGACTCTCCGCCCGCTTCCGTTCCAACGTCGGCTGCCATTCACGTTCGTAGGCCTCAGGGTCGTCGACCGGATCAAATCCGCGCTCCCGCAGTTCGACCTCGGCCTCGAATTCAGGGTTGCCGCCCAGCATGATGTCGGTGCCCCGCCCGGCCATGTTGGTGGCAACCGTGACCGCGCCCCGCCGACCGGCGCGGGCGACGATCGCCGCCTCCTTATCGATGTGACGGGCATTGAGCACGCTGTGCGGGATTCCTCGTTCGCGCAGGACATCGGAAAGCTGCTCTGACTTGTCAACACTTACTGTGCCGATTAGCACGGGCTGCCCGCGTCTATGTCGGTCGGCGACGCTCTCGGCGACCGCCTCCAGCTTCGCCCGGTTGGTCCGAAATATCTTGTCGTTGCTGTCGATTCGCTGCGGCGGCTTATGGTCAGGTATGCGTATCACGGCGAGCCCGTAAGTGCGCTGGAACTCCGGGGCTGCTGAGCGGGCAGTACCGGTCATCCCCGAGACCCGCTCATAGAGACGGAAGTAGTTCTGCGCGGTGATCGTCGCGAGCGTCTGGTTCTCCGGCTGAACCTCGACACCCTCCTTGGCTTCAAGTGCCTGGTGCAGGCCGTCGCTGAAGCGGCGTCCCTCAAGCACCCGCCCGGTGCTCACGTCAACGATCTGGACCTCACCGTCAGCCACGATGTAGTCGCGGTCCCGGACGAAAAGCTCCTTGGCCTTCAGTGCGTTCTCCATCATCCGGATGCGCCCCCCGAACTCCGGCCGGTACAAGTTGTCCACGCCCAGCTTCGCCTCCACGGCGTCAATGCCGGCATCCCGCAACACAACGACATTGAGGGTGGTATCGAGCTCATAGTGGCGGTCGGCCACAAGCTCACCGGCAAGCGCTGCAAACAACCCGTACTCGTCGGACACCGCTTCGGCCGGTCCCGAGATGATCAACGGGGTGCGGGCCTCGTCGATCAGGACCGAATCGATCTCGTCGATCAGCACAAAGTTGTGGCCGCGCTGCACAACACCATCCCGCGAGAGGGCCATGTTGTCGTTGAGATAGTCGAACCCCAACTCCGTGCCGGTGGCATAGGTGATATCAGCCAGGTAAGCGCGACGGCGGGCGGCTGGATCCATGTCAGACAGCACGACCCCAACACTGAGTCCGAGGAACCGGTGGATGCGCCCGATCTTCTCGGCGTCGCGCGCCGCCAAGTAGTCGTTGACCGTGACGACATGGACTCCCCTGCCGCCCAACGCATTCAGGTAGGCGGGAAGACTCGCCACCAACGTCTTTCCGGCGCCTGTCGCCATTTCGGCGATATTTCCCAGGTGCAGCGCCACGCCGCCCATCACCTGGACGTCAAAATGACGCTGCCCCAACGTGCGGCGCGACGCCTCCCGAACCGTGGCGAAAGCCTCGGGCAACAGCTCAATTGTCGACGCACCATCCCGAAACCGGCGACGAAACCTGTCGGTCAGCCCACGCAACTCCGCATCGGTCAGGTCCTCGAAGTCGTCCTCGATCGCATTCACCCGAGCGGCGAGCTCTTCGATGCGGGAGAACGACCTACCCTCACCGGCTCGCAATGCACGGTGCAACAGACTAGCCATGATCGCCCCTCAGTCGACAAGGTCGAAACAGATACCCATCACCGAACCGCTACCTGCTAACCAGCGGCGTCAGGCTCTTCGTCCTCATTGTCCTTTTTGCGCCGGCCGGCAAGGACCAAACCACTACCTGCTGCAATCAATGAGGCCGCCATACCGGCGAGCACCCCGACTCCATCAGCACCGGTATGGGCCAACTCGCCCTCAGGCGGCGCCCCCTGGCTGGGGCTCGATGCCGCGGGTCCGGTGTGAGTGTTTCCGACGTTCTGCAGGACGGGAGTGGACTGCTCCCCGACGTTGTGCCGGGCGGACAACACCGACGTCGGCGTTCCCGACGCAGGATCACCAGGCACCACGCTCGACCCGGGTGTCTGAGGACCCGAGTTGGTCGGTGCCCTCAATGTTGACCACGGAATCTCCGTGTTACCAGACGGCTGTGGGACAAGACCACCACCATCGGTCGGGCTGCCTGTGGGGACCTGCCCCGTCGGGGTCGGAGCATGTTGGGCAGCAGCCGTCGGCACCAGCTGCGGGGTCTCGTTGGGCAACAACGGCGGGGTCTTGTCCGGGGTCTGCCCGGTCTGGGTCGGCACGTGATCGGTCGGCACCAGATACGGAGTCTCGTTCGGCAACAACGGCGGCGTCTTGTCCGGGATCTGCCCGGTCTGAGTCGGCACGTGATCGGTCGGCACCAGATACGGAGTCTCGTTGGGCAACAACGGCGGCGTCTTGTCCGGGATCTGCCCGGTCTGAG
>JAGQTV010000089.1 GCA_020438845.1 Mycobacterium sp.
TAGCGTCCGGGTCCAGTCGGACGGCCGGGCTACGTTGGTCGCGAAGGGCTAGCGGTTCCTCGCCCAGGCGGCGTAGAGCAGTCCGACCACCATGGTCACCAGGGCGTAAAGAGCAAGGGCCCCGCGTTCGTCGGCTCTTGGATAGTTCGCCGCCGCCAACGCCATCGCGGTTGCCGGATGACGACAACTGGAGGCGAATGCCAGCACTGCCGAGCAATCCGGGTCCGGCCCTCCCAGCAGGTGCCCGACTGCGAATCCCGCGATGACGAAGATTGCTATTGCTGCCAGTGTGTGATTGCCGACCAGAGCACCGATGGCGGGCGCGGCGGAGATCAGCAGCGCCGCCGCAGCGGTTGGAAGCAGCACTCGCTGAGCCCGGGAGAGATGCTTCTCCAATCGCTCGGCAGTTTCTGGACGCACTCGTGCCACCGCCATGCCGAGCACCAGCGGGGCAAGAATCGAGAACCCCAATAGCTGGGCCAGTGCCAATGGAGTCGCGACGTAGTCGCGCCCGAACACCTTGTCCAGCAGCATGGTTGCG
This sequence comes from Mycobacterium sp., assembly GCA_020438845.1. GTDB lineage: Bacteria > Actinomycetota > Actinomycetes > Mycobacteriales > Mycobacteriaceae > Mycobacterium. The sequence goes on from JAGQTV010000089.1 coordinate 542, forward strand.
ATGAAGATGACCGGGGTGGCCAGCACCGCCAGCACCAGCACGAGCCCTAATCCGTATCGGGTGGAACCACCCGCCTTCTCCCCGCGCTGGGGAAGCAACGGGGGCAGCGGTGAAATAGACAGCGCTACCAGGGCGATCGAAACCTCCGGTGACAACCGGAGGAACCGGACCAACAGAACGGCCAGAACCGGCATGACCACCAGCACGGCAAGCAGGGAGCGTGCCAGCAGGGCCGGGCGTGTCAGCAGGTAGGGCACATCCTTGAAGTTGGAACGCAGCCCTGAGCCGAAGACCAGCACGGCGAGACTGAGTTGAAACCCGACCTTGGCGATCTCCGCCCAATTCATCGCTGCCCTGACTCGTCGAAGTTCCGGTTGGCCAGGGCCAAAAGATCACGCAGTGCGTCAGCGGCCCCCCGGCCCGAAACCCGAAACTCCACTTCGGCTCCTGCCTGGGCGTCAAGGCCCATTACCTGGGTGAGGCTGCTCGCGGATACCCAGGCCGACCCGTTGGCACGGTTGCGAATACGGACGTCGGCGCCGTGGCCGCGAACCTCATCGACCAGTCGGGCGGCCGGGCGCGCGTGCAGTCCGTGCGAACCCAGGATGAAACTCCCGGTGAGAACCCCAGGCCGGCTTGCCGTTTCACGCGCCGCGGGGTTGTCAACCAGTGGAGCAGGTTTCAGTTGACGCCGTTTGGACTCCAGCGCATCAGCGGCTTCGACAGCAACCTCTTGCGCACTTGCGCCACCAGAAGCGGTGACGGCCGCGACCACCAACCCTTCGACCAAGGGAGCCGGGCTGAGCACTACCCGGCCGCGCATCTCGTCGTCGAGCAGTTCGAGGGCCAACTCCGCTGACAGCACCGCGCTGCCGAGGTCCATCAGGACCACGACGCCGGAGCCGTCATCGGCATCGCAGACGGCATCGGCGATTTGCGCGGCGTCGGTGCCCAACGTGGTGTCGTCAAGCCCCGCGGCAATTCGGATGCGGACTTCGCCGCCCTGAGTCATCTCTTTGGCCAGCGCGACCGCGGCGCTGGCCAGGGCTCTGCTGTGGGAGACGACCACCAGGCCGACCATCAGCTCAGCCTCTGACCGCAGCCGACGCAGCGGCGATGAGCATGGCCGCCGAGGCGGCACCGGGATCGATATGTCCGGCGCTGCGCTCGCCCAGGTAGCTCGCCCGGCCCTTCCGGGCGACCCACGGTGCGGTGGCATCGCGACCCACGGCGGCGGAATCGGCGGCCCGCTGCAGCGCGTCCGACATCGGCATCCCTTGCGCCAATGCGGTTTCGAACGTATCTGCCGCTGGAACGAGAGCGTCGATCATGGTCTTGTCGCCAGTCTCGGCGCGGCCACGCTGGATCACCCCGTTTATCCCTGTGCGTAGTGCCGCAGCCAGGGTGGCAGCCGGCACAGAGCTATTAGGCCCCAGAACGGGTGCCATCCGCAGGAAAAAGGTGCCGTATAGCGGCCCACTGGCGCCCCCCACCGAACTGATCAACGCCATGGCCGTCTGCTTGCAAAGGCCCGCAAGGTCGTCGGGCACTGTCTGGTCAAGCTTGGCCAGCACCGCGGCCATACCCCGGTGCATGTTGATGCCGTGGTCGGCGTCGCCGATCGCAGCGTCCAATTCGGTGAGGTAAGCAGCGTTCCGATCGATCGTCCCGGCGAAGTCGCGGATCCACGTGGTCAGCATGGTCGTATCGAAATCTGCTGCGGCGTCGGCCACTTAGCACCCTTTCCGGAATGCCGGGGTGTTCACCGGGTAATCCCATAAGCCCAAAAGATCCTCGTCGGCCCTCAGCAAGGTGACCGAGCAGCCGGCCATGTCCAGGCTGGTGATGTAAGACCCGACCAAGGAACGCGAGATCCCTATACCGGCCTTGTCGAGAACACCGGCGACCTCTTTGAACATCACGTACAACTCGATCAGCGGCGTGGCACCCATGCCGTTGACGAAAAGGATGACGCCGCCGTTGAAATCCAGATCGCCGAGAATCGGTTCGACCAGCATCTCGGCCACCGTGCGGGCTGGTTGAAGAGGAACTCGGTGTCGGCCGGGTTCGCCATGGATGCCGATTCCCACTTCCATGTCGGTCTCGGACAGTGCGAAGGTCGGGTGGCCGACTGCCGGAACCGTGCACGATGTCAGAGCCATTCCCATGCTGCGGGCTTCGGAGTTCACCCGTCGCGCGACCGCGGCAACGTCGGCCAACGGTCGACGTTGCTCGGCAGCGGCACCGGCGATCTTCTCCATCAGAACCGTGGCACCCACTCCGCGCCGACCCGCGGTGTAGGTGCTGTCCTGCACCGCCACGTCGTCGTTTACGAGCACCGACTCGACCGTGATGCCCTCCGCGGCCGCCAACTCTGCGGCCATCTCGAAATTCATCACGTCACCGGTGTAGTTCTTCACGATATGCACCACACCAGCACCACCGTCGACGCTCCGAGTCGCCGCCAGAATCTGGTCCGGTACCGGTGAGGTGAAAATCTCACCGGGGCAGGCCGCATCCAGCATGCCCGGACCGACAAAGCCACCGTGCAGCGGTTCATGACCGGAACCTCCGCCGGACACCAGACCCGCCTTGCCCGCGACCGGCGCGTCGAGGCGGTACACGATCCGATTCGTATGGTCGACCCGCAGTTCCGGATGCGCTGCGGCCATGCCGCACAGCGAATCAGCGACGACGTCGGCCGGATCGTTGATGAGCTTCTTCACCTCACGAACCTATCCGAACTTCCTCCCAACGCAGCAGGCCTGCCGCCCCCGAGTGGGCGACAGGCCTGCTGGTTTACGGATCCGTCAGGCGCCGGATGGGGTAGCGCCGAGAACCCGCTGCATATCGGGGATCATCTGCTGGAGCTGCGAGCCCCAGTAACCCCAGCTGTGAGTGCCGTTGGCCGGGAAGTTGAACACCCCGTTCTTACCGCCCGCGGCCAGATAGTTCTGCATGAAGGTCTTGTTGGTCCGCAGCGTGAAACCTTCGAGGAATTGTGCAGCCATCAGGTTGCCCCCACCGCCGGAGGTATCGAGCTCCGACGGGGTTCCGGTTCCGCAGTAGATCCAGATGCGGGTGTTATTGGCCACGAGCTGATTGATGTTGATCATCGGATCGTTGCGTCGCCAGGCCACGTCCGATGACGGTCCCCACATGCTCTGTGCGTTGAACCCGCCGGCGTCGTTCATCGCCAAGCCGATCAGCATGGGCCACCACCCCTCGGAGGGGTTGAGGAAGCCTGACAGGGAGGACGCGTAGATGTACTTCTGCGGGTAGTAGATCGCGTAGGTCAGAGCGGCGCTGCCTGCCATCGAAAGACCCACCACCGCATTGCCGTTCGGGTTGATCCCGTGATTGGCCTGCAGATAGGCGGGCAACTCCCGGTTCATGAACGTTTCCCACTTGTAGGTGTAGTTCTGGCCATTGCCCTGCGAGGGCTGATACCAGTCGGTGTAGAAGCTGGACTGGCCGCCAACCGGCATCACCGTCGAGAGACCGGAGTTCAGGAACCACTCGAATGCCGGGGTATTGATGTCCCACCCGTTGTAGTCATCCTGGGCCCGTAGGCCGTCGAGCAGGAAGACCGCATGCTCTCCGCCTCCCTGGAACTGAATGCGGATGTTGCGGCCCATCGAAGCCGAAGGCACATCAAGGTACTGCACCGGAAGCCCGGGCCGCGAGAACGCCGACGCCGTCGCCGACTCGCCGGCGCCTGCGATCAAGCCGGGCAGGAAGAGTGCGGCCACGGCGGATGTGCCAAGACGCCGAAACCACCTGCCTCGCAACTTCTCGACAAATTTCATGACGACTCCCATCACCGTTTTACGTGTTCGTCAGCACCCCATTGCTGTGCTTGAGGTAGTCAAACACCGGCGCCGGCCGCCTTCCGGAACGTGACGCGGTGCGCCGAGTCGCAGTTGCGCAACGATCAGATCACACGCTGAAACACCCTCAGCAAGAGGTTATTTCGTCCCCTGGTTCGTCTCGTCGTCCGCGGCGGCACCGTTCGCGGCCGCGACCTCAAGGGCCCGCTCGCGGCGTTCGTCAATCGCATGACTGAGATCCTGCAGAAGGTCGGGCTTGCGAAAGAGCAAGTGCTCCAACGTATCGCGGTCGATTTGCAGCACCGTGACCTCGCCGACCGCATACCCGTTGCCGATGACGGGTTCGCGGGTCAACGCGGTCTGACCGAGGAAGTCACCCTCATGCAGGACGGCCACCGGAAGGTACTCGCCGCTCTCGCCGGTGACCACCATGCGAACCCGACCCTTGACCACGAACGACATCGCGGACGGCACGTCGCCGCCGCGCTGAATCACCTCGTCGGCACCGAAGCGCACGATGTGAACCTTGGGCAGCAGCATCTCCAGTTCTGTGCTGCTCGCCCGCAGTATCGGGGCGATCTTGCGCAATGCCTCGGCGCGCCGGGCCGGTGTGGAGAAGTCGTCCTCCAGTGCGTCGAGTCGCAGACCGGCGCGGCGGGATGCGTACCAGAGCCAACGTTGGAATGTTGACTGGGCGGCGGTGCCGTCGGCGGGGGAGCGCAGCGGAATGGTCACGGTGTAGTCCGTGCTGGACATCGCATTGGCCACCGGGCGGCCGTCGGGGTGGATCTGCGGCAGGGCCAGCGCGGTGTCGGTCAGTAGCGTGCAGACCGAGTCCGGGGCGTCGGTGCCGGCGAACTTGACGCTCACGGTGATGGTGTGGCCCCCGGCCGGCCGGCTGAGGTTGGAAAACGCCTGACCCGCCAGCACAGAGTTCGGGATGATCTCCAGCCCGCTGCCGGTGTTGATGTGGGTGGCCCGCCAGTTGACTTCAACGACCCGGCCGCTGGCCGAGGTGGTTTTCACCCAGTCACCCAGCTGGAAGGGCTGCTCGAAAAGCAACAGCAGTCCGGAGATGATCTGACCCACCGAGTTCTGCAACGTCAGGCCCAGCACGACGGAACCGATGCCCAGTGCGGTGAACAGACCGCCGACGTTGGCGCCCCAGACGTAGGCGAAGATCATCGCTACGCCGACGGCGATTATCCCGAACCGTGCTACGTCGATGAAGATCGAGGGCATCCGGCGTCGCCAACTGCCGGTCGGGGCGCTTTCGAACACCGTGGCGCTGACCCCGGACAACACCATGATCAGAACCAGAATGCCGAACGCCGTCGCGAGCAGTCGGACACCAGTGGTCTCCACCGAGATGGACGTGGTCTTGAACATCAACAGCAGCAGCGCGCCCAGCGGAACGATGTAGCTGCGCAGCAGCCCGACCGGTTTGGCCAGGAAATTGCCACGCCGGCTCAGCGACTGTTGCAGTTCGGTCAGCAGAACCAGCGCGGTCGGCAGGCCGACGGCGATGATCACCGACCAGTAGAACCATGGCGTGCCCAAGACGCTCACCGCTGGTCCTCCGATAGTCGCCAGGTCGGTTCCTCGCGGTCGCCTACGGTCATCGCGCCGGACGGGGTGTACTGCCGGGTGTCCCGGGTTGCCTCGTAGACCTCCTGACTCACGTAGACACCGGGCTGGGCCGCCCCGCGCCGCATCGTCGAGGCCAGATGTACCGCACCGCCCCACAGGTCATAGACCAGACCGGCCCGACCGATCAGGCCGCTGGTGACCGTGCCGGTGTCGATACCCGCGCGAAGCCTGATCTTGTGCCCCGTCTCGGCGTTGAACCGGTTGACGATGCGCTGCATGTCGCGAGCGAAATCGACGGTGCGGTGAATGTTGTCCAGACGCGGCACCGTCAGACCGCAGCTGGCCAGATAACCATTGTGGGTGTTGCGCACCCGCTCGACACCGTGGCTTTCGGCCGCGGCGTCGAATTGGTGTACGAGTTTGTTGATGATCTCCAGTGACGCCGCTGCCTCGAGGTCCCCGGACAACTCGTCGAGGCCCATCAGGTCGGCGTAGAGGACTGTGACGTTTTGATGCTCCTCGGCGATGGTCTCCTCGCCCCCGCGGTAGCGCTGGACCACCTTTTCCGGCATCAGCGACAGCAACAAGCGGTCGTTCTCCTGCTGCTGCTGGGTCAGCAACTGGTCTTTGATCGCCAGGCTGCGGCTCATCTCGTTGAAGGCCACCGTGAGGTCGCCGAACTCATCGCCGGAGGCCACCGGCAACGTCACGTCGTAGTCGCCGGTACTGATCTTCTCGGCGCCGTCCTCCAGTCGCTTGATCGGACGGACGAAGAGCTTGGCCCACACCATCGCCGCCAGACAGGCCACAAAGATGACGATGACGGTGGCGCGAACCAGACGGCGGCCGAAGGCAGACTCGGGGGCGAACGCCTCGTCGGAGTCGATCGAGGCGACGATCACCCAGTTGAGGCCCTTGAGATTGAGCGGGGCGTAGGCATGCAGGGCGCGGCGGCCGAGGTAGTTGGTGGCGATCAGCGTGCCGGTCTCGCCCCGCCGGGCGGCTTCGGTGGCTTTGGTGCCGACCGGCTGCACCAGCACGGTCGTGCCCTCCCTGATCGCCCGGTCGGCCACCTCGGGGGGCGTCCCGGCACTGATGACCTCACGGCGATAAGCCTCCGGGTCCTCAAGGAACAGCCGGGAATCGGAGCGCATCAGATTGTCGGGCCCGACCACGAATGTCTCCCCGGTGCGACCCATCCCGGCCCGCTCCCAGCCACGGTTGTCGGTCACCAAGTTGGTGATGATGGATGCCGGGTACCCCACCGCCAGGACGCCGGTCGCCCGGCCGGTCGGACCGATCGGAACCAGAATCCATGCCATGGGCTGGGGCGATGGCAGGTAATCAGCGAAATCGGTGCTCGCGACATAGTTGACATCGTTGGAGGCCATCGCCTTGCGGAACGCATCCGGGAGGTACCCCTCTCCCCGGTAGGGGCCGGTGAGAACGTTCATTCCCAACTCGACACCCTTGTCCGCGCTGTAGACGACATCGCCCCCGGCATTGATCAGGAACACGTCGAGGAACCCCGCCCCGCTGGCGACGTCCCGGAAATATTTGTTGTACCGGGCGTTGGCCGCCGACCAGGCGCTGCCGTCGCCGGCGTCGTCCACCACGGCGGCCTTCTTGGGGTCCGGGAACGGGACGGTGTAGGTGGCCTGCAAGTAGCGGGCGGCGTTCGATGCGGGCATCAATGCGGCCACGTCCACCCCCTTCGCCGCGGCCGCGGTGAACCGGCGGTTGTAGAAGTCGGTGATGGACGTGGACTGTTCGGGGGTGATCGTGGCGTCGGAGAGTTCGCCGAAACCCCGGTCGAACGCCTTGAGGGCGGCGGTCAGCGTCTCGCCCCGGGAGAGGATCCGCATCGAGGTCCGCAGATCGGACACCCCCAACGCGAGCACCTGGGACTGCGCCTGCCGAATGCCGGTGAGCCGCTCGAACACCGCGGCCCGCAGGGAGGTGCGGCCGGACTCGAAGCCGATGCCACCGGCGACGGCGGTGGCCAGGATCGTCATCGCGAGCAGCATCAGCATCAACTTGGACTGGATGCTGACCCGATCGAACAGGCTTCGCTTGGCCTTGCGTCGTCGCAACTTCTCGGCGAGCGCCGACCGCGCGTGCGGCGTCTTGGTCTCTTCGGCGGTCTCGGGCGCTGCCGACATCAGGGTCCTTTCGGTCGACCATCGCGAGGGTAACTTGTCCGAGGTGGACGACCCCTACAACCTGCGGCGTTTCGTCGATGCCCAGGAGCCGGTGTATCGGCAGGCGCTCGCCGAATTGGCGGCCGGCGCCAAGCGCGGGCATTGGATCTGGTTCATCTTCCCTCAGCTGAAAGGACTCGGCCACACCGCGATGGCCGATCATTTCGGAATCGGCTCACGTGCGGAAGCGCGCGCCTACCTGGCGCACCCGGTGCTGGGTCCGCGACTGCGCGAATGCGCACGACTGCTGGCCGGGCTCCCCGGACGCCCGTCGATCCAGTCGATCGCCGGCTCGACGGATGCACTGAAGATTTGCTCGTCGATGACGCTGTTCCTGGAAGCCTGCCCGGCCAGTGCCGACAGCCCCGAATTCCAGGCGGTTCTTGATCGGTACTACGGCGGTAAGGCCGACAGCCTCACCCTGGGGATGCTCGGTCGGGCCTGAGCACCAGCCAACTGTGCGGCGGCACGAGGGCTTGTGCGAGGACCTCCGGGGGCGGAGCCCCGGATCCGGCCAGCACCTCGGCCTGACGCCCGGTCAACTCCGCGACCGGTACCGCCATCGGATCGTCATCGATGTTGAGGGCGACGATCAACTCATCCTCGCCGCATCTGGTCTGATAGACGTAACCGCGATTGTCCAGGTGGAGAGCAGTAGTCCTGGCTCCATGCAGCCAGGGATGCCGGCGGCGCAGCCCGATCAGATACCGATGCAGGTTCAGCACATCACGAGCGGAATCACCGAGTTCGGTTGGAACCATGCCGAATTCGGGCCGGACGGCATCGTCCCCGCCAGCGCGATCCTCCTTGACGCCGAGGTAGCCGAACTCGTCGCCGGCGTAGACGGTGGGAACGCCACCGGTGGTGAACAACAACACCAATGCATGCGGCAGGTGCTCGGGCTGCTCCACCTTGCTGGCGATCCGGGTGACGTCGTGGTTGCCCACGAAGGTCTGCGGCGCGAAGCGGTCCAGGAACCCGTTGTGCCGCTGCAGGGCCCAGTCCAACTCGTGGAAATTGCCGTCGTTGAGGCTGCTCCAGATCGCTTTCCAGAGCTCGTACTGGGTGACCGAGTCCGCGCCGGAGCCCCCGACGAACGCGCTGTAGTCGCCATGGATGACCTCGGCGACCAACCAGGCCTCGGGATGGTCCTTGCGCACCCGGGGCAGCACTTTCGCCCAAAACGACTCAGGCACCGCGTACGCGGCATCCAGCCGCCATCCGTCGGCCCCGCGCCCGAGCCAGTGCGTCATCACCTCGACGGTGTAGTCGACGACGGCAGGATTGCGGTGGTTGAGCGTGATCAGCTCGCTATGGCCCTCGAAGGTGTGGAAGCGGCCGGGTCGACCGCGAAACCACTTTGCGGAGTCAAGATCACCGTCAACTGCCTGCCGATAGCGGGGGAATTCGGTGCCGACATGGTTGAAGACGCCGTCGAGTAGCACCCGCAGGCCACGTTGTCGAGCCTCGTCAACCAGCCGGTCGAAGTCGGCGTCATCGCCGAGGCGCGGGTCGATCCGAAAGTGGTCGGTGGTGTCATAGCCGTGCGAACGGGAGGCGAACACCGGACCCAGTGCTATTCCCGACGCACCGAGTTCGATGGCGTGGTCCAACCAGTCGACCAACCGGCCCAGCCGGTGTTCGGCGGCGTGTGGAGGCTCGGCCGCGGGGAATGCGCCGACGAATCCGAGCGGATAGACGTGCCACCAGATCGCGTGGCGTACCCAATCCGGCACGGTTGGTCACTTTACGCAGCGACGGACGACTTCAGACCGCAACACCGATAGACACCGAAACTCGGACCGTGCTCTAGTGCAGGGATGCTGGATTTCACCGTCGAGGATTGGTCGGCCGACGAGGTTGCCCGCCGCCGCGCCGTTTACCAGCCGCTGGCCGAGTCGGTGCGAGCGCTGGTCGACGCCACGATCCGCACCGAGGCCGACGCCGAGACCGTCGCCGCGGTGCGGGAGACGATCGACGCCGCCGTCGGCCGGCTGCGCGAGCGGCAGATCGACGGCGCGTTCGGGGTGCGGACGACAACATCGGGGGAGAGCCTCGGGTGGGGCAACGCCGTCATCGGGATTCGCAACGCACTGGCGCCCCCCGTCACGACCCACCGGGACGCGTCGGGCCGAGTCTGGGCGGACTTCGAACTCGGAGCGGCCTATGAAGGGCCTCCCGGGCACGTTCATGGCGGGGTGTCGGCGTTGATTCTGGATCATCTGCTGGGGGAGGCGGCCAGCCCGGACCGCCGGCCGCGATTCACCGGCAGCATCACGGTGCGCTATGTACGCGCCACCGGGCTTGGACATCTGCATGCCGAAGCGATCCGCACCCGAAGCGAGGGCGTCAAGACCTATTGCGCAGGCCACATCGCTGACGGTGAAGGCATCACGGTGGAGGCCGAGGGCGTGTTCATCACGCCACGTTGGCTGCGGGACTGAGGGGTCTTCCTGCCGCCTGTTTGCCGCTACTGCTTACCCATAGCCAGGTTCAGCCGATCCTGGGGGGTGATCAGGTGGTCGTGGCCGTCCTCACCGATGTCGATCTGCACCCAGTCGATCTTCCCGGTGAATCGGTTGCCGGAAGGACCGTAGTCCGGCGATGCCGGTGACCCGGTGTCGCGTCCCACGTCGCAGGCCTCGTCGGCGGAGTATCCCATCGGGATCGTGGCGTCGACCCGCCCGGTGCCAACCGGTTCACCGTCGTAATAGAGGGTGACATCGCCACCCTTGGCCAATCCGCCGCCGTCGTAGGCGAACTCCATCCGGACCTGGTGCTTACCGGACGGCAATGGCTTTTCGGCGGCGACGATGAAGTAGTGGATGCCGAAGAAGTTGTAGCAGTACTTCAGCAGCCCGTCGTGCACGTAGAGCGACCAACCGCCGGCTTGGCCGCCCTGGGTGACGATGACCCCGGCCGCTCCGCCGTCCGGCACGGTGACGTCGGCGGTCACCTGATGAGACTTGTTCTTCACGGCGATCGTCGAACCCTCACTGACCCGCATGCCGGGGAAAAGCAACTGACTATTGCCGCGGATCAATTGGGGCCGGCCGGCTATGTCGGGATTGATGCGCTCGAAACCTCGGTCATCCAGCGGAACCACGTTGTACTTGACCGCCTCAATGAGCCAAAGGCGTTGCAGTTCAGCCAGTTTCTGTGGGTTCTCGGCAACCAGGTTGCGCGCCTGGGTCCAATCGTCGGGTCCATACAACTCCCAGACGTCGGCGTCGAACGGCGGCGGCGCGTCGGTCTTCCATGGCGTGCGGTGCTTGGTCACTGCTGTCCAGCCCTGATGGTAGAGGCCGCGGTTGCCCATCATCTCGAAGTACTGGACCTGGTGCGACTCCGGCGCCCCGGCGTCACGCAGCGTCCCGAGCATGCTCACGCCTTCTAGGGGAGCCTGCTGAATCCCGTTGACGTACAAGGGTGCCGGAATCCTCGCCGCCTCCAGGATCGTCGGTGCAACGTCGATGACGTGATGGAACTGACCGCGCGTGGCGCCCTTTTCGGCCAGGCCCTTGGGCCAGTGCACGATCGTCCCGTTGCGGGTGCCGCCCCAGTGTGAGGCGACCTGCTTGGTCCATTGGTAGGGGGTGCACAGTGCGTGCGCCCAGCCCACCGCGTAGTGGTTATAGGCGTCGGGGGTCCCGAAGTCGTCGATCTTCGAGAGCAGAAATTCCGGCGTCTCGATGGCGGCCATGCCGTTGAGCATGCACATCTCGTTGAAGCACCCGTTCGGCGTGCCCTCAGCGGAAGCGCCGTTGTCGCCGATGATGTAGAAGACCAGGGTGTTCTCGAGCACGCCCAGATCGGCGATCGCGTCGATGACTCGACCGACCTCATGGTCGGTCTGCTCCAAGAAGCCGGCGTAAATCTCCATCTGCCGGGCCAGCACGGGTTTCAGTTCTTCCGGCATGTCGTCCCAGGCCGGGATCTCATCGTGACGTTTGGTGAGTTCGGCATCGGCCGGGATGACTCCGAGCTTCTTCTGCCGCTCGAAGATGTTCTCCCGCAGCGCATCCCAGCCCTCGTCGAATTGTCCGCGATAACGGTCAGACCACTCCTGCGGAACATGGTGCGGGGCATGGGTGGCGCCGGGCGCGAAGTACATGAAGAACGGCTTATCGGCAGCCAGTGCTTTCTGCTGCCGTACCCAGGTGATGGCGCGGTCGGCGAGATCCTCGGTGAGGGTGTAGCCCTCTTCGGGAGTGCGGGGCGGTTCGACCGCAGTGGTGCCCTCGTAAAGGCCGGGGTAGTACTGGTTGGCCTCCCCGCCGACGAAGCCGTAGAAGTACTCGAATCCGGATCCGGTGGGCCACTGGTGGAAGGGGCCCACCGGAGACACCTCCCAGAGTGGAACCTCATGGCATTTGCCGAATTGGGCAGTCGAGTATCCGTTCAGTCGCAGCGTGTCGGCGATCGGCGCCTTGTTCTTGGGCCGGATGCTGTTGTTACCCGGCGCCGAGGTCGCCATCTCGGTAATGGCACCCATGCCGACCGAGTGGTGGTTGCGGCCGGTGAGTAGAGCCTGGCGGGTGGGCGAGCACAATGCGGTGGTATGAAACCGGTTGAGCTTCAACCCTTCCGAAGCGAGTCGCTCGGCAACCGGGGTGTTGCAGGGCCCACCGAACGCCGAGGACGCACCGAAACCGACGTCGTCGATCAGCACGATCAAGACGTTCGGCGCACCCTCGGGTGGGCGGAGCATGGTGATGGGCGGGTAGCTGGTGTTGGGGTCCTTGGCGTCGTAGGTGGTCAGGCCCACGTGCTGGGCGTCGGGAATGGGCAGTACGTCGCGTCGCACATCGTCTGGCATGTCGCCTCCTGGGGCAGTCCCTCACGTGTTGCGTCAGCCTACGCGCGGGTAGGTTCAGCGGTAATGGAGTCGTCGTGGAGAAGGTGATCGTCGCGCTTCGGCGGGACAGGGCTGACGACGAGTGGGTCAGCCGGTTAGGTGGCCCTGTGGTCGATCGGCTGCTCGACCTGAACCTGCCAGGGCTGGCGTTGAACGTGCGCGACGCGGCGGTGCGCGAGTCGCTGATGACGCTGACCACACTGCACCCCGCGGCGCAGGCCTTTGTCAGCCTCTGGACCCAGCAGCACTACGGCGATCAGGTGAGGGCAGCGCTGGCGGTGCTGGAACCTGAGGCCGAGCAGGTGGCTGCCTATCTCGTCACCGAGTCTGTCCCGTTGGTGCCGCCGACATTGCCGCCGGGCCAGCGGTTTCCGGGGCTGGCCAACGTGGCGCTGCTTCGTCGACCCGCCGACCTCGATCAGGCGACCTGGCGGACCCGCTGGCACCGCGACCACACCCCGGTGGCAATAGCTACTCAATCGACATTCGGCTACATCCAGAACTACGTGGTGCACGCCCTGACCCCCGGCGCACCCGAGGTGGCCGGCATCGTCGAGGAGCTCTTCCCGATAGAGGCGGTCGGCAGCTTGCACGCCTTCTTCGGCGCTGCGGACGACGCCGACCTGGCCGACCGGATGGGCCGGATGGTCGCAAGCGTCTCGGCCTTCGGCGCGGGCGTCGACATCGACACGGTGCCCACCAGCCGTTATGTATTCCACACCCCATTCGCGGACTGATCTTATGGGCGACGTCGATCACTACATCGAGTCCCTGCCCTCCGGGGACGAACGGGCGGAGTTGGTCCGCGTGCACCGACTGATCTGCACGCGCGTGGATGACGTTGGGCAGGCGACGAGCTATGGCATGCCCTGCTACACCTACCGGGGCCGGCCGGTGGCGGCCGTAATCGTTCGCAAGAAACATATCGCCTGGTATCCGTACAGCGGCCGCGTCCTCAGTGAGCTTGCCGATCGCCTTGACGGGCACCCATCCAGTCCGGGCTGCCTGCGGTTCACTGTCGACACACCCTTGTCCGCAGAACTCGTGTCTCAACTGCTGGCGATCCGGATGCGCCAAATCGAGGACGCCCAAAACGATTTAGGCTCGCCCACATGACGCTGCTCATCGACGACGAAAACCGGGTCCGGACGCTTACCCTCAACCGGCCCGAGGCACTCAACGCGTTCAACGAAGCCCTCTACGACGCAACCGCCGACGCTCTTGTGGACGCCGCCGACGATCCCGAGGTGGCCGTCGTGGTGATCACCGGTGCGGGTCGGGCCTTTAGCGCCGGCCAGGATCTCGCCGAGATGCAGGCCCGAATCGCCGACCCCGGATTCACGTCGGGTAAGCATGGTTTCCCGGGTCTGATCGATGCCCTGAGCAGCTTCCCGAAACCGCTCATCTGCGCGGTCAACGGCGTGGGCGTCGGCCTCGGGGCGACCATTCTCGGCTACGCCGACCTGGTTTTCCTGTCCGCCGCGGCGCGGCTCAAGTGCCCGTTCACCAGTCTCGGAGTCGCACCCGAAGCCGCCTCCTCGTATCTGTTGCCGCGATTGCTCGGACGTCAGAACGCAGCCTGGCTGCTGATGTCCTCCGAATGGGTGGATGCCACGGAGGCTCTCCGGATGGGGCTGGCGTGGCGGGTCTGCGAACCGGAAGATCTGATAGGGGAGACCCGTAGACACGCTGAAGTGCTTGCAGCACGGCCGATTTCCAGCCTCATGGCCGTGAAGCACACGATGATTGAGCCGACGCGCACCGAGATCGCCGCCGCCCGTCGCCGCGAAGACGCGCAGTTCGCGGCGATGTTGGGATCACCGGCCAACGCCGCCGCGCTAGCTGAATTCAACCGCCGCGGGTAACCACAAAAAACAGACCGACGGTGGATTGACGATAACGGCGCGAAGTGCACCTGGGTCTTCATAGGATCGGCCAAGAGGTATCGATCTTTCAACCGAGGAGGAAATTGATGGCCAGCGAAGGCGACACAGTGACTGCCGGCGTCGTCGGCAAACTGGACTGGCTGCGCACCTCGATGAGAGAGCAGCCGGAGGGGGCAACGGATGCAGCGTGGGCGTGGATCGGTGATCTGGCCAAGCGTGCGAAGGAGGATGCCGCCGGCGCCGAGTCTGAGCTCAACACGTTGTTCCGGCGCGGTAACGCACCCACCGATTTGCACGGCCCGACCGAGGGCATGCTGGTGATGACCACCACCAACGCCAGGTTCGACGCGGCGGTGCGGGCCATCACGGCGTTGTGGATGCCGTGGCAGGGCAAGCGCTTCGACAGCCAGGCCGCCACCGGCGACAACCGGATGACCCGCGCCACCGGTTTGGTGGGCAAGCTGCTGTGGCCGCTGTACTCGATGAAGGACCACGCCGACGGCAAGCTGGCCTTCGACTTCAACACCTATGTGGAAGCGGGCGCAGAGGATCCCGACGTCGACGTGATGGTGATCGATTACGCCGACATCGAGGAGAATCCGGATCTGGTCATCCGCAAGATTCGCGACGAACTTGTCGAACTGGTGCCCGGTGTCTACCTGGGCAAGATCATGTACAACACCGGCTCGGGCTACTACAAGCTGGGCTACTTCGCCCTGCGCACACCGCGCTGATCGGGCCTCCACGGATTTCACAAGACCACCATCCATTCCGGCACGAGGTAAGGAAAGAAAGCGCCAAATGAGCGACACGCAGTGGTACCAGCACCCATCGCTGATCATGCAGATTCATTCTCTGTCCAAGCTGCGCGATCAGCTTCGTGCGGAGAACTTGTTCGAGGATCCGGACATCCGTCCGAAGACCGACCTGGGTGAGCCGACCGAAGAGGCAAAGCGGGCTCGTACGGCCAACGGCACCTTCAACGATCTGTCCGACCCGTGGATGGGTGCGGCGGGCACAGGCTTCGGGCGCAACGCTCCGCCGAGCATGACGATCACTCACACAAAGAAACTGCTTGATCCGGATCCGCGCCTGATCAGCCGCAAGCTGATGGCCCGTGATTCGTTCAAGCCGGCCGGCATCATCAACACCATCGCCGCTGCGTGGATTCAGTTCGAGAATCACAACTGGTTCTTCCACGGAGACGGTGATCCGGCGAAGGTCATCGACATCCCCTTGGGCGCGAATGACGACTTCCCGCAGAACCCTATGCAGATCCGCCGCACCATCCCGATGCACGGCAAGGAGATCGTCGACGGCCAGCCCGCACCGGTGTTCGCCAACACCGAGACCCACTGGTGGGACGGCTCGCAGATCTATG
Organism: Mycobacterium sp.; assembly: GCA_020438845.1. Taxonomy (GTDB): domain Bacteria; phylum Actinomycetota; class Actinomycetes; order Mycobacteriales; family Mycobacteriaceae; genus Mycobacterium. The sequence goes on from JAGQTV010000089.1 coordinate 16,288, forward strand.
GCACGGGCAACGACAAGCAGTCCAACGTCCGCACCTTCACCGACGGCAAGATCAAGGTCGACGAGAACGGGCGTCTGCAGGAGAGCCTCACCACCAAGGGCATCGACCTGACCGGTTTCGAGGACAACTACTGGACCGGTGTCGGTATCCTGCACACGCTGTTCGCCCGTGAGCACAACGCGGTGTGCGATGCGTTGAAGAAGGCCTACCCGAGCCTGGACGACCAGCGACTCTTCGAGTTGGCCGTGCTGACGGTGTCGGCGTTGATCGCCAAGATCCACACCGTGGAGTGGACCACCTGCATCCTGCGCCACCCGGCGCTGCAGATCGGCATGAACGCCAACTGGTACGGCGCTCTGGGTGAGACCTTCAAGGACAAGATCGGCCGTATCGGTGAGGGCGAGGTGCTGTCGGGCATCGTCGGCTCGCCGGCCGACCATCACTCGGCGCCGTTCTCGCTGACTGAGGAGTTCGTGACGGTTTACCGCTTGCACCCGCTGATCCCGGATGACTGGAACTGGTTCTCGCTGGAGTCCGGCGAGCACCTGCGCAACACCAACTTCACCGAGATCCAGGGAAAGTACACCCGCGACTTCATGCACAGCATGGAGATGAGCGACATCTGGTATTCGATGGCCCAGGCCAGTGCGGGCGCGGTCTGCCTGCACAACTACCCGGCCGCGCTGCGTAAGTTGGAGCGAATCGATGGGCAGGTCACCGACTTGGCCACCCTGGACATCGTCCGGGATCGCGAGCGTGGAGTGCCGCGGTACAACGATTTCCGCGAGATGCTGCACATGCCGCGTCGGAAGAGCATCGATGAGATCACGCCCAACAAGGAGTGGGCCAA
>JAGQTV010000090.1 GCA_020438845.1 Mycobacterium sp.
CGCCCGCCCCGCCGTTGCCGTACAAGACACCGCCCGCCCCACCGGTGCCGCCGGCCGCCAGCGCTCCGCCGACACCTCCCGTACCGCCTGCGCCGAACAAGCCTGCGCTTCCGCCGGTCCCGCCGACGCCGAGTGAACCGCCGGTCCCGCCGGAACCGCCTATCCCGGACAACCGACCGCCGCGCCCGCCCTGTCCTCCGGGCTGCTCCCACGCTCCGGTGCCCCCGGCGCCGCCTGTCCCGAAGAGCGCCGCCGAACCACCTGAACCGGCCTTACCGGCCTTGCTCCCAGCCCCCGCTGCCCCGCCGGAACCACCGTTGCCGGCGAAGGCGAGCAGTCCGGCATCTCCGCCGGCACCACCATCACCGCCGGTTCCGCTCAGCCCGGTCGCCATTCCACCGTCGCCGGCGTCTCCGGCGTTGCCGTTGAACGCCAGGAACCCGGTATCACCACCCCTGCCGCCATCTCCGCCGGTGCCGTCGCTACCCGAGGCGATCCCTCCATCACCGCCCGCGCCGCCGAAGCCCCACACCGCCAGAAATCCGCCATTGCCGCCCTTGCCGCCCGCACCGCCGGTTCCATTTGCGGCGGAACTGGAACCACCAGCTCCGCCCTGACCGCCGGCTCCGGTGAACAATCCGCCTGCGCCCCCCGCACCGCCGTTGCCCCCAGCCGTCGCACCGGCACCCCCGGCGCCACCCGCGCCCCCGCCGGCGAGCGCCAGCCACCCGGCGCTGCCTCCGCTGCCGCCGGCGCCACCGGCACCGCTCACTGAGTTGCCGCCCCCACCGCCGGCACCCCCGTCGCCGAAGATCAGACCAGCCCGCCCCCCGTCGCCGCCCGGCGAACCGTCGAGGCCCGAACCTCCGGCACCACCATTGCCAACCATCCCGGCCGAGCCGCCATTGCCACCACCAAAACCGTTGCCACCGTTGCCGAGTAGCAGCCCGGCCCGACCACCGTTGCAAGCCTTGTCCTGGTCGCAGGTCTGGGCGGTCCAGCTATAGCCGTTACCGATCAGCAGGCCCGCGTTGGGATGCGCGGCGGTGCCGTTCCCGATGAAAATGCCGATGACTTTCTGCACGGGGTTGGCCGCCTTCGCGGATGCTGCAACCAGTTGACCGCGGCCCGGCGCCGCGGCGGTCCATGCCACCGTGGGCGCCGCAGGGGCGCTGTCATACGCGGTCGCCGGGGTCTCGATCCTTGGGGACGACGCAACCAGGTTCGCCGCCAATACCTTTCGGGCGGAGACAGGTTGGGTCGCGTTGGCGGTGGCCGCCGAACGCGGGGGCATCCCGCGCGAGCCGTCCGAAGGGAACCGGCGGTTCGACACTTCTACCGCCGCTGCGGCGTCGCCTCGCCCCCGTTCGTGCGCTTCCGCGGCTGCGCTGAAACCAGGACGACGCGGCCCGGCATGGACTCCGGGCGTCGTCGCAGCCGAGGAACCGTCCGAGCGGGCCTGCGATGGTCCGGTAGAACTGTCCGAATCGGCATACGCGACGGCGGACAACGATGCCACCGCGGCGCCGATACCCAGCGCGACAGCCAAGGCCCCCACGCGACCGACATAGCACGCGTGACTCAAACGGGGACGCTGGCCGGACTTGGCGACATCGGCAACGGACACGGCTGCTCCACACCCCATCGGCGATAATACTGTGGCCAGAATATAGATCAGGTCCGCGACATCATGCGGCCGATAACGTCCAATCGTCGCAAAATCCGATACCCCGAAAATGAAGCCCCCGGAGGGCCTTCCTCGACCTTTCCCTTGCCCGCGCCCCGGCCTCCACGCCGATGCCGGAGAGCACCTACCTCAGGAACTGCAGTGCGGCGCACGCGGCCGGGCGCTACGACAATCCCTCAGGGTGTGGGTCAGAATGCGGTAACTACGGTGGCGGTGGCGGCCAATAGGGAATCTGGCGCCGTCGGAAGCCACGTGCAGGAGCCGCTGCGCTGGTGAGCCTGCCTATTTACCAGTCGCATTCATCGCTTGGCTTCCAGGTGGGGACACGGCAACGAACACACGCCCTCGACGACACCACCGACTTCCAACCAACGCACTGCTTAAACATGCGACATCGTGTCGCACCACCTGTGAGGTGCCTCTCACCCCTGTACCGATCTTCCTCAGATACGTCGATCTTGAACTGTGGGACAGACACTTTCGCGTATCAACACCCAGCTGCGCCGACACTCCACGAAAAGTCGGGGCTGGTGCGCGCTTTCCAGGGAGAGTGAGAGTTCGGTGCGGCGCCCCGTCTGCGCAGACCGCTAATAGCTCCGATGACCACCACGATCTATTGTGGGAGAATCGCATTGGGTCCGTCAGCGGTCATTGCCAGTGTCAATTCGCGGTGGCGCTGCAGTTGGTTGCCCGGCGGCGTCAGCGGGCTCTGCTGCCGACCGGCAGCGTCGTAGAGGAGCATGTCGATGCAGCTGTGTCCGTTTGTGATTTAGGCGCCGCGGGGAGTGCACGCGCCGCACAATTAGGTCTGCTTCGGCCGCGGATCGCCCCTATGATCAGCCCGATGGGCTCATATCTCATTGCGGGCGGAACTCGCGGAATCGGTCTGGAACTCGTGCGTGAACTCGCACCGTCCGCGTCGCGGATCGATGTCTGGTCCCGGTCGGCAGGCGAACTGCCGATCGGAGGACCCGTCCGGCACATCGCCTGCGACGTCATCGGCACCGACCCGCTGCCCGATCCGCCCGAGTCCATCCAGGGTGCCGTCTACTGCCCGGGTACGGTTAATCTGAAGAGCTTTCGGGCCCTGTCCGAAGATGACTTTCGCCGGGACTGGGAGGTCAATCTGCTTGGCGCCGTGCGGTTCTTGATGGCCTGCCAGCCCCGATTGAGAGGGGTCGACGGCAACCCGGCCAGTGTGGTGCTGTTCAGCACCGTCGCCGTGGGCCAGGGTATGCCGATGCACTCCTCGGTGGCGGCCGCGAAGGGTGCGGTTGAAGGCCTCGTGCGCTCGCTGGCGGCCGAGTGGGCGCCGAAGATCCGCGTCAACGCGATCGCCCCCGCCCTGGTGGACACCCCGCTGGTCGAACGCATGCTGGCCACCCCCGAAAAGCATGCGGCGATGGGCGCGCGTTATCCGCTCAAGAGAGTCGGGACGACGGCCGACGCCGCCGCGATGGCGCGCTTCCTCTTATCCCCGGAAAGCAGCTGGGTCACCGGCCAGGTACTCCGTCTCGACGGCGGGATGTCGACGCTGCGAGTCTGACTGGCGGGCTCCCCGACACCGCAGCTGTACTGGCCCACTGCGAGAAGCTGGTAGCCCCTGAGGCGGCCGCCGCAGGGATAGACCTCTATGAACAGGGTGTGGATTTCAAACTGCGGGGTTTTGTCCCTCTCGGATTGACGGCCACGGGAATACGCTGGTGGCCGCATGTGACCACCGGGAAGAAAGCGCGATAGTGGAAAACGACTACGACGAGGGCGAGCCTTGCAGCATCGTCATCGACCTGACGCCTGAAGAACGGGCACGCTATGGCGAACTAGCCGCCCGCCAAGGCAGGACGATTGAGCAACTCGGACGCGACCTGTTCAAAGAGTGGTACCGACAAAATCGCAGCGGTGGCCTCTACAAGATCACCTTGCCAAGAGGCGAAGACTGACACGAAACACCCCCGGCGTTTCCCACCGGAGGTGTTTCACCCAGATCGGCCCAATGGCAAAAAGCTGGCCCCTAAACCGCGGAATCACCAGCCTGTAGCGCCGCATTGCGCTGAAGGCGCGCAGCGCCGAGTTGCCCGCTGCCCGCCAGCTAACGGGCGCGGTTCCTGCGCGAGGAAGATCGGGCCGCAGAGTTGCGGCATCGCCACATCGTCGGAATCTTTGGACACCTCGCGGCCCTACGGCCAGACTCGATCGTCGGGGTTATGAAACGCCCGGCCGGTTGGGCTCCCCGATCAGTTGGCCCCCGGTGGCGCTGCCAGGCAAGGCCGAGGCGCTCCAACCATGTTTCCACGATGCGGCGACGGTAGTCCCCGGCGATGCGCTAAGCCCAGCTATGTACGCAATCCCCCTTGGCGGCCGCAACGCAGCACGGCCCGCAGTCCAAAACCTGTAAATCGTGGACATGGGGTAGCACTCCGCCACCGCAAGGCATGCCACCGCTGTGACGAGGTCAGGGTCCGAACGCGACCTTCAGGGCCGATGGCTGCCGGTCAGGCACCGAAGCCGAGTGGGCTGCGCAGCAGCGGATGTTCCAGGCCCACCAGCTCGGCCAGCCAGTCAATAGCGCCGAAAAGCCACAGAGTCGCCACCACGACGGCAGCGGTCAGCACCGCACCCATAGCCTGGGCCCAGGCCGGTTGGCTGCGGAACCAGCCCATGGCGGTGTCATAGCGGGCCCTGGTGTAGGTCAGGGTGCGGCGGGCCCAGTAGAACTCGGTGGCCAGGATGGCCAGGCCCAGGAAGACGATCGCCCAGCCAGGGCCGGGATACGGGATAGCCGCCACCCCGACAAGCAGAACGGTGAGCCCCACCACCGCGACCAGCACGCGGTAGACGAAGTTGAGCAGCGTGCGGTCGCGCAGCCGCTCCCGGTGATCGGACCATCGGCGCGCCACCCCCGACCGGTCCGGCACCCGCGCGTTGCCCGTCATGTTTGTCGAGGGTACGTGCGTCTGCGCATCGACTCCCGGCGGCGCGACGCGGCATCGTGGAGGCATGAAACTCGCCGACCTCGCCGACCTGTCGCTGACCTACCCGGATGTTGGAGCGACGGCCGCGACGTTGCCGGCCGGCTACGCCAACGTGCGGATGTCGCGCCGGATCGGCTCGGGCAGGCAGCGCTTCGAGCAGGCCGCCGGGTCGGTGATGCGCTACGGCATGCTGCGTGGCGCCGGTCTGCGCGTTACCGCGTCCACCGAGGTCGCGCAGGTGGGCAGCGACGTTCTCGGCCGCCTCGGACCGTTCGTCGCCCCATGCCGGGTGGTCTACGTCGTCGACGAACCGAACCGCCGCGGCTTCGCCTACGGCAGCCTGCCCGGGCACGCGGTCCGCGGCGAAGAAATGTTTCGCGTGCGCTACGACCCGGCCGACGACGCGGTCTACAGCGAGGTGATCGCGTTTTCCGAACCGGCGACCTGGTGGAGCAGGCTCGGCGCTCCCCTGCTGTCGGTGGTTCAGCAGGCGGTGTCGCGGCGCTATCTGCGCGCGGTGTAAGTCAATGGGTGTGACGCTGCGGGTGATCCCCACGCGAGTCGGGCGACTGTCGGCCCCCCGCGCGGTCGCCGGCCGAGCGGCTGTCGCTGCGATCGCGCGTTCACCTGCACGCCGACAAAGGTCCGGTGGACAATCTGCTCTGTCTGTTCGCCGGGGTCCAGATCGCGACCGGAAGGTGCACCGCTTTGGCTAACCCGATTGCTCCGCTCGATCTGAGTTGGCTGCTCATGGAGTCGCCCAGCGGCACAACCCATGTCGGCGCGATGCTGCTGTTCAAGAAGCCGCCGGGGCGCCGTAACACCGTCCGCGAGGTCGTCGAGGCTTACCGGCGGCAACAGCCGCAGCCGCCCTTCAACTTCGTGCCGGAACTGATCGGAACCAGCGCGCCACACTTCCGGGAGGTCGACGATTGGGACCCGTACTACCACGTTCAGCACCTGTCGTTGCCCGGCGGAAGTTCCTATGAGGAGCTATTGCGGCTGGTCGCCGATCTGCATGAGCCGATGCTCGACCGCGACCGGCCGCTGTTCCGCTGCTGGGTGATCGACGGGGTGCCAGGCGGACGGTTCGCGATCTACACCAAGACCCACCACAGCATCA
>JAGQTV010000091.1 GCA_020438845.1 Mycobacterium sp.
CTACGGAAACGCCGCGACAACGTCGTCGACTTCCCCTCTCACAAGCCGAACCCGAACCCCGACTGACCTTGCTGAACCTCACAGGTAAGGCTGGGAGCTCTACCTCAATGAGGCCTCCACAGAACGGAAACTTCTACCTGAAGGTCAACGGTCGGGATTTCTTGGTGCGCGGGGCGACCTACACCCCCGACCTGCTCTACCGGTACGACCCGGACCGGGACGCGACGATCCTGCGCTACGCCAAGGATCTCGGAGTGAACATGCTGCGGCTGGAATCCAAGATCTCCTCGACCACTTTCGTAGAAATGGCCGACGAACTGGGGATTCCCTTGATGTACGGCTGGATGTGCTGCAACCAGTGGGAGAAGTGGCAACAGTGGGACGACGAGGACCGCCGGGTCGCGAAGGAGAGTCTGCGATCACAGATCGAGATGCTGCGGTCACACCCCGCGGTCTTCATCTGGGCCAACGGCAGCGACGGCCGGCCGCCCGAGGGGGTCCGGGTCGCCTACCGCCGCATCCTCGACGAACTGCACTGGCAGAACGCCACCGTCGACACCGTCTCGGCGTTCGCCCGCGACACCGACGGCAAGCCGTTGTGGGACGGCATCCAGATGTCCGGGCCGTACAGTTGGCGGCCGCCGTCGTACTGGTTCGCGGGGCTCTACGGTGCGGCCCGCGGGTCCTCGGCCGAGCAGGGCGATAACGAACACATCCCGCCCTATGCCAGCCTGAAACGGTTCATCCCGGCCGACAAGCTCTGGCCCATCAATGACACGTGGTTCTTCCACGCCGGTTCCAACCAGCAGAATTCCACGCTGAGTAACGTCCGGCGGGTGGTCGACAGCCGATACGGGCCGTCCACCGGGGCCGAGATGTTCGCCGACAAGGCACAGTTGGCGCACTACGAAGCCACCCGCGCCCAGTTCGAAGCGTTCGCCGCCAACGGCTGGGACGGCCACAAGATGACCATCTACTGGATGCTCAACAGCCACTGGCCGTCGTTCTTCGGCAATATCTTCGACTACTACCTGCGGCCGGGCGGCGCGTATTTCGGAGCGAAGAAGGGCTTGCGCCCGCTTTCGGTGGTATTCGACTCCTACGCAACCGGTAACCATCGGCAGGCCGAGGTCAGCGTGGTCAACCAGACTCCGGAGCCACGGAAGGACCTGCGGGTGCGGGTGCGGATCTACGACCTGAACGGCAAGCAGCGCGAGGACCGCACCGCCGCCGGGGTTAACGTGGCCGCCGGGGGCTCCGTGCCGGCGATGACGCTCCAGGCCGGTCCGGCCGATTCGCCCGTGTTCTTCGTCCGGTGCCAGTTGATCGACAAGGACGGTGCCGTGCTAGCCGAAAACGTCTACTGGCAATCCCAGATCCCCGATGACGTAGGGCCGCCCGACAACGACGTGGCCTTCGACTCCAGGCAGGTCAGCTGGGCCGACATGACACCCTTGAACACCATGGCGAAGGCCACCCTGGAGGTCAGCGCGCGATTGACCGGCGACTCTGCCGGCTCCGTCGGTTCCGGCACCCGCGAAGTCACGATCCGACTGCACAACCCGACGGCTCAGCTGGGCTTCTTCGAGCGGGCCGAGGTGCTGAGCACGCCGGACGGAGACGAGATTCTGCCCATCGAATACGACGACAACTACATCACGGTGTTCCCCGGAGAGTCTGCCGAGATTCATGCGCAGGTACCCGCCGGCGAGGCGAACCCCGGCTGGGTCCGCGTCACCGGATACGGAGCAGCAGCAACCGTCGTCCCCGTGAAATGACCGCTATTGGCCTACATTCGGTGATACGCAGCCGCAGAGTGCGCAAAGATCTGGGACGGGCCAACCGACGCGCCGGAAGGGATCTCCATGCTTAAGCATGCCCTAGTCGTTGCCGCGGCCCTGGCCAGTGCGGTTTTCATCGCGATCGGGATCGTGGTGCGCCAGCGGGCGACCATGGACGTCCCGGAGGATCAGGGCGTCAGCACCGTGATGGTGACGACGCTGCTGCGTCGGCCGTTGTGGTGGGCGGGGACGGGTTCGGCGATCATCGGATTCGCCTTCCAGGCAGTCGCACTCGCCTTCGGCTCGTTGTTGCTGGTCGCCCCGCTTCTGGTGTCGGCGTTGTTGTTCGCCCTGCCGCTCAGCGCCCGACTGGCACACCGCACCGTGACCAGGGCCGAATGGCTCTGGGCCGTCGTCCTCACTGTGGCATTGGGGGTGTTCGTGGCGCTGGCGCGCGCCGCACCCGGCGACTACGACGGATCTGAGCGGCCCGCGACGATCGTCGCCACCGTGGCGCTGGGGTGCGCCGTGTGCGTCCTGCCCCTGGCCATCCGGCTATCCGGCTGGCGCCGAGCCCTGATGCTGGCAACAGCTGTCGGCGTCCTGTTCGGGGTGGTGTCACTGCTGACCAAGATCGTCATGAATACCGTGACCGAGGGCAACGCAGCCCAGCTGCTGACCTCCCCTGCCGTCTACGCACTACCGGTGGTGGGTGTGGTCGCGACCCTGCTACAGCAATCGGCATTCCACGCCGGCTCGCTGCGGGCCTCGGTGCCGGCGATGTTGGTACTTGAACCTGTCGTCGCGGTTCTGCTTGGCCAGGTGGTCCTCGGCGAGCACCTCACGGTGAACCCACGGACGGCGCTGGTGCTGGGGATGGCGCTGGCCGCGATGGCCGCTGCGACCATCGCCCTGGGCCGCGACGAGGGCGCTTACGAAGAGGAACTGGAAGCGGCCGCCCGGCATCGGACCACCTGACGCGGTACCCCGCCCGAGACCGGGAACACGCCGCGGCGGCGCGTATCGCATGATGGTGGGGTGGTGGTGAAGTCCAACCCCGTCGCGCAGATCGCGGAAGGCCCGGCCGGCCCGACGGTCGGGGCGTTCTTCGACCTTGACGGCACGCTGGTGGCCGGCTTCACTGCCGTTGCCCATGCCAGCGACCGCATCAAGCGCGGTCAGGCCAGCCTCGGCGAGGTACTCGGCGTCATCGAGGCTTCGGTGCGGTACAAATTGGGCCGCATGCAGTTCGAACGCCTGATCAGCCGTGCGGCGGGCTACCTGCGCGGCGAGTCCCTGCAGGAACTCGACGAGATCGGCGAACGGCTGTACGCCGAGCAAGTGGCGTACAAGGTCTATCCCCTGATGCGCCAGATCGTTGAAGCCCATCGGGCCCGCGGCCACACCCTGGTACTGAGTTCGTCAGCCCTGACCATCCACGCCGAACCGGTGGCTCGTGCGCTGGGGATCGCCGACGTGGTGTGCAACACCTTCGAACTGGACAGCAGCGGGTTGCTGACCGGCCGGATCAACCGCCCGGTCGTCTGGGGCCGGCAGAAAGCGGTTGCCGTGCAGAGGTTTTGCGCCGACCGTGGGGTGGCACTGCGGAACAGCTATTTCTATGCCGACGGTGACGAGGACTCCTCGCTGATGGAGTTGGTCGGTCACCCCAGGCCGGTCAACCCGCGCCAGGGATTGGCGACGCTGGCGGCCACCCGCGGCTGGCCGGTGCTGCAGGTCGCCGTTCCCGGCCAGCGTGTTGGCGCGGCCGACGCGCTCGGGCACCTTCCCGGTCTGGGCCGGGCGGCACTCGGAGCGGCGTTCAGTTCGCTGGCTCTGCGCCGACGGGACGGATGACGGGCCGGGGCGGACGACGGGGAGGCCTGGCTCAGATCGCCCGGTGCGGGACGTCGGTGATCAGACCGCCGTCGACCACGTACTCCGAACCGGTCGAGAATGACGACTCGTCACTGGCGAGGAACACGACGAACGTCGCGACCTCGTCGGGCGTGCCGGGACGGCCCATCGGAGCCTGAACGATGTTGTCGGGCAGGTGCTTTGTCATCGGGGTACGGATGAAGCCCGGGTGAATCGAGTTGACCCGAATTTTCTCGGGTGCCAGCTCCAGCGCAGCCGATTTGGTCAACCCGCGCAGGCCCCATTTCGAGGCGACATAGCTGTGGGCCCAGACCGCGCCGCGCATGCCCTCGATTGAGGACACGTTGATGATGGACCCACCACCTGCGGCGATCATCGGGTCGATCACCGCCTGGATGCCCCGCATGGCGCCGGTGAGGTTGACGTCGAGCACTTTCTGCCAGCGGGAGATGTCTGCCGTCTTCAGCGGTGCCGCCTGGACGATGCCCGCGTTGTTGACCAGGACGTTGAGCTTGCCGAAGGCGTCCACAGCGGTGCCGACGGCAGCCTTCCAGTCTTCGGCGCTGGTGACGTCCAGGTGCACGTAGCGGACGGCATCGCCCAGTTCCGCCGCCAGAGCTTCGCCCTCCTTGTCCAGGATGTCGCCGATCACCACGTTGGCACCCTCGCCGACCAGCATGCGGGCGTCAGCGGCTCCCATGCCCCGGGCGCCGCCACTTATCAATGCCACTTTTCCCTCTACGCGTCCCATGATCGGTGAGGCTACCGGCGACCCTCCCGGTACCCAAAGTGCCCGCATCCCGATCGAAAACCAAGGTTTCGATGAGATTCGGGTACCCATGCCTGGCTACATCGGTTCGGGCCACGCACCCGCACGAGGGGCGATACCGTAATCAATAACGGGGCCAGTAGGCCGCACTTCGAGACAACGGCAAAAACCATCATGAACCGAAGACGGAGGCGGGACATGCGGCTGGCGTCGAAGGGCGGGATGGGCTTCTTCGAGAGGCAGTCGTTCTACCTTTTTCGGGTGCGTAAGCGGCTCGGCCAGGTCGGCAAGTATGAAAGCGGTGCGCCCAAGAAATTGTTGTTCATCGTCGGCTGCCAGCGCAGCGGAACGACGTTGCTCCACCACATCTTCCGCCTCGACCATCACACGGCGACCTACGACGAGTTCAGTCGTCTGTCGCGGGAGGATACGGAACGCCTTGGCTTGGACCCCCGCGAGAAGGTGATGGCCCGCATCGCAACCGACCGCCCTCCGCTGATCGTCGCCAAACCGCTGGTGGAATCCCAGAACGTGCGCGACATCCTGGACTGGGCTCCGGAGGCACGAGCCATCTGGATTTACCGCGACTTCCGGGACGTTGCGGCGTCCAACCCCGAATATTTCGGTGGTGACAAGGGCCATCGGGACCTGGCGCACATCCTGGCGACGGACGACGCCAACTGGCGGCTGCAGAACATGGATCCAGACGATGTCGAGAAGATCCGTACCGTTTACACGCCCGATATCGGCCCCCACGATGCTGCGGCGCTGTTCTGGTGGGCGCGCAACAGCTTGTTCTTCTCCCGCGCCTGCCACGAGGACGAGCGGGTGGCCCTATGCCGCTACTTCGATCTGGTCAACCACCCCGGCGTGGTGATGCGTCGCGCCTACGACTTCGTCGGGCGCCCCTATCCCGGCGACCACATCACCCAAGATGTGGTCACCGATTCGGTTGGACGCGGCCGCGACATCCCCCTCAGCGACGGCGTGCGGGACATGTGCGAGGCGCTGTTGGCGCGACTGGACGCTTCGCCCGGCATGCGCATCGACCTGCGCCAGGACGCCGCACAAGCACAAGTTAGCGGCCTTTGACTTCACGCTCTCCTGCCCGCTGATGACCATTCGAGTCATCCACATCGGCACCGGCAACGTCGGCCGTCTGGCCCTGGCGGAGTTGATCGCCAACCCGGCCTTCGACCTGGTCGGAGTGTGTGTTTACAGTCCCGACAAGGTCGGCAAGGACGCCGGGGAACTCGCGGGATTGGCAACGACTACCGGGATAACCGCGGTCGACGACCTCAGCGCACTGTTGGCGGCCGAACCGGAGTGTGCGGTCTACTGCGCCATGGGCGACACCCGACTGCCGCAGGCAAGCGAGGACATTAGGCGAATCCTCGCCGCCGGGGTCAACGTGGTGGGATCAGCTCCGGGTGTTTTGCAGTTCCCCTGGCACGTGCTGCCCGATAAATACATCGAGCCGTTGGAAGTCGCTGCGCGCGCAGGAAATTCGAGCATCTTCATCAGCGGTGTGGACCCCGGCTTCATCACCGACTTGATCCCGCTGGCTTTCGCCGGCACGTGCCGAAGCATCGAGGCGGTGCGCTGCATGGAGATCGCCGACTACGCCACCTATGACGGTGCGACGGTGATGTTCGACGTGATGGGGTTCGGCAAGCCGCTATCGGAGGTTCCGCTGCTGTTCCAACCCGGGGTGCTCAGTGTGGCCTGGGGGTGCGCCATCCGCCAGCTTGCCGCCGGGCTGAACCTCTCCGTCGCGGCGATCACTGAGACCTATCAACGTGAACCGGCTCCCGAAGCGTTCGATATCGCCGCGGGGCACATTCCCAAAGGCGGCGTGGCCGCGGTGCGGTTCGAGATCGCCGGCATGGTCGACGACAAGCCGGTGATCGTCGTCGAGCATGTCACCCGGTTGCGCGGTGACCTACGACCGGACTGGGCTCAACCCGCCCAGGCCGGCGGCTCCTACCGCATCGAGATCACCGGCGAACCGTCCTATTCCGTGGACATCTGCCCCACCAGCAGCGATGGCGACCACAACCACGCAGCTATCTCCGGTGCGGCGGGCCGGATCGTCAACGCCATCCCCGCCGTGGTCGCCGCGCCGCCGGGAATCCGTACGACACTGGACCTGCCGCTGGTGAGTTCGGTCAACCGCTTTGGGGTGGTTGCCCGGTAGTAACCCGGTTCGTCACCCGGGGCGGTCGGTTGTCGAGTGCTGCCGAGTTTAGCCAGAGCGCGCCGCATCGATACCAGCATCGGTACGGTCCCCGGCGTGAGCGGAACAACTAAGGGTGTTCGCGGGCTTTCGCAATTGGGCACGGCGACGGGCCTCGCCTGTATTGCCATCGCGCTGGCACAACTGCCACAACTACCGATCCAGCGCGATCTGGTCACGGGTGGTATCCGGGTGCCAGGACGGCCCCGGGGTACCAGCCATACCCGCCGTTGACGTAGAGCGACAGGCACTGCGCCCGCAAAGCATCGCTGCCGATGCTGCAGTTGAGTAGGGCAGTCGCATCCGGCGCCGACCCCAGAACCCGGGGTGGGCGGTGTGGTATCGCGCAGTTGTTCACATAGGGGTTCAGCGGGAACACGCCGTTGTAGCACGGCGCAACAGGGGTCTGGTCGGGGCTGGCCGACGCCGCCGGTACTGCGACCAGCGTTCCTACGCACAGCGCCATTGCCAGCAGGGTTGCTCTGACTCGGATGGTCATGGTGAAGACCTCCTCACCCGCCAAGCTCAACGTTGGCCGCACCTATAACGGTACTCCCCAAGTGCTGATATCTCGCTAAACTAGAACACGTTTCAGTCGGCTCACCGACGATCTAGGAGCTCCGTCATGCACACTCCCCTATGCGACGAACTCGGCATCGAGTTCCCGATTTTTATGGATTGCGGACAATGGAGTTTAGACCGGTCTTAGCCCCAGCTTCGGTTAGGCTCCTGCGATGGGCCGGGGGAAGACCTACGACGCGATATGTCCACAATGCGGGACACTGCTAGCCATCCCATTCGGGTCACCCGAGCGAGTCAAGTGCGGCAAGTGTTCCACGGTGACCGAACGAGCAAAGCTGGTAGCGCCCCGTCCGAAGAAGCCGATTTTCGTTCCTGCGGCCATCGGCTTCGGTTTGGCGTTCGCTCTGATCACAGCGCTGCTCCTGCTCAGCCAATGCGGCGGCGGCCATCACAGCAGTCGTGAAGGTGGTAACACCACTGCGCCGTCGCCTTCACGCACTACCACCGCAACCGCTCCTACTGTCACCGCGAGCCCAAATGGGGACGAAAGCGGATACCTTGCCGCCATCCAGGAGGAAGCGCCCTTCGTCTACAACAAGTACGGACAGGCGAACATCTTGGACCTCGGGCACAGGGTGTGCAAGTGGAGCTCTCAAGGTGTGGGCGACATCGACATCGTGATCAGAATTCAGGAGTTGGCGCCGATGTCTGATCGGGCTGCCAGCAAGATCGTGGTGAAAGCGCAACGCTATTTCGGTTGCTGACCGCTGCCGGGTAGGAATTCAACGTCTCATTATGACGTAATCACAGTGAGCCGTGCGGCGGCTGCCGTTATAGAACCTGGGTTCGCCTTCTATCGACCACCGTTTGTCCTTCCACTCCACCTGAGACTGAGCACCCAGAACACCGGGATAACCGACTAGCCGAAGGCGGTACTTGCTTTCGGTTTGGAAGCCGATCTTTTGGTCTTCGTCGCCGCCGGTAGCTGCTGCTGATGTGATGGGCTGGACTACCGCCCTACAGACCACACCGACCGAGCTAGCCCTGGTGATCGTGTTGCCGTCGATGTCGGTTGTGACTTCCTCGGGGAAGACGGTTACCAGTTCCGTTCCGCGTTGCAACAGACTCATCAGCGACCGCTCATCATGGTTGAGAGGTCAGGCCCGAACGTGAACACCTTCCGGCGATAGCCCAGCGCCGCCCACTCCTCGGGACGGATCTCCAACCGCCCGGAGGCCATCGCCTGACTGAGCATGTATGTGTAGTTCCCATCGGTCTCGGAGATCAGACCATCGGGGTTACGAACCAACCGAAGCACGGCTTCGGCCTCGACTTGGATCACGTCATCCTCGTTGATGTCGCCGGAGTCAACCTGGGCATCTAAATCGGTGATACGTCGCAGGATCATCCGCTCTACGTCGGCCAGCCTGGTCTCAACCAGGGTCGTCTCTTCGGGAGTCATCTCCCTGCCTAACCTGTCCTGTACGTCTGCGCTACTCGCGTAAGCCATCTCGTCATTCCTTGTCTTGTAAGCGTTGTGAGTTCAAACGAACTCGGAAAAAGTTCTCCACCGAAACCCCAGCGGCCTCTCGGACAACCGTCAGCGTCTCCGAAGCGATACCGGGGGCTTGGGTGTTCAGCCAGTCAGCTACCCGTCCGCAGTGGGCTAGGTACTGGGCTACGGAGTCGAAGGGTTCAGCCCCTCGGAGTTCATCGGGCATCCGGGCTATCAACGCGTCAGGGTCCATACCAGGAGCGGTCTTGTCGCGTCTGCGAGTTTTCGGCATCTGAGCAGGCATCTTTTACTCACATCCTGTTGATAGTCGTGTGCATATCCGGGGTCACAGATCCGGTGCTCCCTCAAAGTTCAAGCGCGCCAACAGTTGTGACAGCAGCCCCCGCTGAAACCGGACCTCGGACACCAACGGGTGAATCACCTTCTGCCCAGCCGAACCCCGGACCGTCAGCGGCTCACTCCGGGCGGCGCGCTCTAACTCAGCGATAGCATCCGAAACCCGGCAAGCGTGCGTGAGGATCTCCACCTTGTGCGGCTCATAGTCAAGCTCATATTCAGCTAAGACGGTCTTCCAGAGCTTTTGCCCAGCCGTACCAAAGCCTTTCGGCATTCGTAAAGTCATCGTTCTTCCGATCAATTCAGGCCCGATCAGGGCATTCGGTGAAAATCCAGCGGCTAAAAGTTGCAGCGGATGCGTCACCCGCATGACGGCCCGGTCGACGTGCCCGCGTGGGGGTATGCCCCCCTGGGGGGCGGGTAACCCGTTGTGCCCCAACGGGTCTGGGGGTACCGTGGTGGCCATCCCCTCCACCTCACCTACGACAGGAGACCCCCGTGATACCCCAGGCGATACTCGCCACCGCCATAGCCCTGCTACCCCTAGCCGGGGGCACCCCGGCCCCTACCCACTACCCCATGCCTGCCTCGGGGGTGGTGGCCTCACTGCTACCCGGTGGCATACCGGAGGACGGGGACGGGGTGGTACAGGAGGATGAGGAGGGGTGGAACTGCCTCACCATGGGTAACCGACGGTGCGGCTGACGCTGTCAGCTTTCTGGTTCGACCGTTCGATAGTCACCGGTTACGACCGCGTTCCACTTCACCTCGGACATACCCACGGACTGGGCGACAGTCTTCAGGTGCGACTCAAGCATGCGGATCTCGGTCAGCGAATCGGACATCTCGACAGCCAGCGCCCACAGCCGGGAACCCTCGTTTGCTCCGACCGCTTCACAGATCCGTTGCGCCCGATCCATCTGAGCATCAACCGCGTGACACACCGCCGAGCAGTACCGGTGTTGTCGTGAGCGTTTCGCTGTGCAGGTTTCCCGGCTGCATGTCCGGTCTCTGAATCGTCTGGTCATTGCTTCCTCTTCGTAGGTACAAGGGAAGGGAAGAGATCCCCCGACCGAAGCCGGGGAACCCCCTCACCAACCAGCGAGCTAGACGCTCGCAGACTCCTCGTAGAGACGGACGATGCCCGCCGGGTTAGCGAAGCCGAACCCGACCCGAGACACAGCCCTGATCTGGACAGCGTCATACCCGAACGCGGCGTCTTTTGAAGTAGCCAACGTGGTACCCATTCGGCGAACCACCATTATCTGAGACTGATCGACAGCCCAGGCGTTACCAGCGGTGACGTGCGGCGAGACCAGAGCGACCAGACCAGCGAGCTTTATCCCGTCATCGACGGTCTCCAGTAGGCCCATGTTCGATCCGCTAGCTTGCTTCGCCTTGGCCAGGGCCAGAGCCACGTCTGGGGCCAGGACGATATGGGTCAGTTCCGCACCTTCGGCAATAGCCGCCGACTTCGCGTCGTGAACGTGATCGAGCGTGTCCCAAACCGACTCGGTATCCACCACCTGATACAGCACGTCGGACTCACCCTCCAGCGACAGCAACCCCGAAGGACCGTTACTGGTGGTGTCGGAGAAGAACGCGGCGTCGATCTTCTTTGCGATATCGCGGGCCAGAGACCTCCCGATCACAGCGGCGATAGCAGGGTCAGTGTCGTCGGCGGCTTCGTTGGAAACCTGAGTACGGCCAGCTACCTTCGTCGGGACAACGACAACCTCGGAGGTATCGGGATCAACCAGCGTGATCTCGGTGTTTTCAGCGAACCATCCCGAAGAAGGATCACTCACAAGAATCGGGAACCGGACCTGGTGTTTGGTGGTATCGACCACGGTGCCAATCTTGAAAGCGACGCTCTTAGCGTCCACCTCGGTATCAATGAGCTTCCCGTAATCCTCCGGAGTAAAAGCGTTCTCCAGAGTTGAGTTCAATACAGCCATTCTGTTTGCTCCTCAAACAGTTGTCGGCCCGGATTCCGGGCCGGGGTGAATGTGTGAAAGACACCGGGCACGGCCAGATGTCGGGATGGGGCACTGCCCCGAACGCGGGTTACCGCCTAGCGAGACGGCGACCTAGCGGGAAAGATCTAAGGACGGAGAAGGTCCGAGAACGTAGGGGACGGCTTACCGCCGCCGCCGTGAAGGCCCTGGGTGGGATCGACAGCCGGTGAATGCTTCGCTAGTCCTGGCCTTGAGCCGACGAGATTCCGGACCACGGCGTCAACCTTGCTGGGATCAACCTCGCCATCACTCATCAGGTCGGAAACGGTGACGCCACCGACCGAGAACAGATCAGCAGGCTCGGCTAGGCCACGGCTGGCGATACGCTCGGCTTCCCGTTGGTGGAGTTGCTCAATCCGGGCGATGAGTTCGTCCCGCTCCTGCCTGGCGCTGTTGCGCTCTACCCGATACTTCGCTTCTCGGTTCCCGGTGGGCTGCTCGGCCTGGTCCGGTTCTTGAGCCGGCTCAAGGTTGGTTTCGGCTTCCGGTGTTGTCGTGGTTTCTGTCATGTCACTTGCTCCAATCGAAAACGAGCCGCCAACCAAGCGGGAGGGAGCCAGCATCAACCGGCGGCCTTCCGTAGAGGGGCACCACCTGGCCGCGTGGTGGGCTGTAACTTCCAGCCGGGGTCATCTGCCGAACCCGCTCCACCGGCATATCCAGCCACCGCGACAACTCCGATTCAGTCATCAGCAGCGGGGCGTTCTCCTCCACGCACAACAGACACATCCGGGGGTCGATACGGTCGTACCGGTCGGTCGGGAACTCGCTGTGAGGCTTACGGGTACGGCAATCGCGGCATGTCTTCTCCGGGCTGGTTCTAGGGGTGGTTTTGGCTTCTATAACTGCGCTGGTCAAAGCGTCGTCCAATCAAAAAAGGCCCGGTGTAGTCGCCGGGCGGGTCTGGGTGGTGTGGTGGTACCGGAGAGGCGGTTAGGCGGCGGCGTGCTCGGCCTCGGAGGCCGGTTGCCAGGTTTCGTCTGCCCGGATGTCAGCCAGCGAGGTGAACAGCCCAGCCGGGGGTGGCGGCTTCTGGTAGCGCCGCATATACAGATCACGTCTCCGGGCTATGTCGCCGCCGTGCCAAGGTTCGTCCCCCGCTTCTCGGATGGCAGCCACATACGGCTCGTTAAGAGTCAGGTATTCCTGAAACTGGGCCTCGCGCTGGTCGTCTAGGGACATCTGCCAGAGCGGCAACGGCGGTCTAGTTAGTGGCTCAGTCATCAGCCCCGGTCCCAGGTCGCAACGGTCAAGCCGTCAAAAGGGTTACCGGGAACGTCACCAAACAAGACGGTGGAACGGTCGGGGTAGGTGTCCCAGACGGTGCGGTAGGCGGGCTGGCGGTCGGAGTCGGCCAGATGTTCTAGGGCTTTAAGAATCGGGTCAAGCATGGTTTCTCCTGGGTGTTGTGCGCCCGAAGGCGCATACGAAAAAGTCCCCGGCTATCACCAGGGACTCGGTGGACGGAAACGATGAAGGACATCCCCTCGCTACCGCTCGGGGTGCTGTTCTGTTGGGATACCCCCCTCGCTATCGCTCGGGGGGCCGTTCATCGTCCTTACTAGTGCTGGAAGTGAAAAGTTCTGCACCTTTTGCACCCAAACTACCTCTGATCAGGCAACTTACCCGCGAGTAGGGTGCAACGGGGGTGCAAAACTCGCCTCGTAGGGTGCAAAACTCGGGCTGTAGGGTGCAAAACTCGCCTGCTCAGGACCGGGTTCAAACTCCCAACCACGGACACCTTTACGGGTCTTCGGCTCCCCCAACACTGCCGCTACACGGGCGTAGAAATTGCCTTTGGTCAGTGCGTTTTTTCCGTTGCCGTCTTCGATCCAGTTCCGGTAATCGGCATAAACCCGCTGGCGCTCCTGAAAGTTCTTCAGAGTCGTCTCCTCCAGCCACGTCCTGACCGGGTCGGAGCGGTTAGCGAAGACGGCGTGTGCCCGCTGGCCGGGGTCAGACTCCCGAATCTGGAACGGATGAGCCACAGCGTGCGCTAACAACTTGCCCGTGATCGCCGGAAGCTCAGCCGACAGACGAGACTCCAGATCGGTATCCGAACCGTCGAACTGATTAGGAAACTCCACCACCTCCCAGCGACGGAGATAGCCGTGGGACGTATCGGCAGAGGTCGGAATCTGGTTGGCGCTGAAGACCGGAACCGCCCAGACCCTGCCCTTGAACGGCTTAGCGTTCTTGACATCCATACGGACGGTGTCTTCCCCGGTGATCTGTTTGAACTTGCCGGTGTGGGTGATGTGTTCGCCGTCGATGTCCCCGACGATGTTGATCGGCACGCCGTAGAGGTCGGAAGCCGCAAACCGGGTAGACAACTCCTGAAGCGAGACATGCGCGGCGTTCTGTTTGCCGATCATCGACTCCACCAACCGGAGCAGGACACCTTTGCCGTTGCGGCCAGACCCAGAGAACATCACCGCTTTCTGACGCGGGTTCCCCGGCACCAACAGATAGGCCAGGATGTCGAGAACACGCTCTGGATCACCGGGATGAAGGACCGACTTCAAGAACAGATCAAACTCCGGGGTCGGGGCATCGAAATCGGGTTCCACCTGAAGCTGGTAGGTCGTCACCACGTGGGAGTCGTGCGGATGGATCTCGCCAGATTCGATATGGAACAGCCCAGACGGCACCGAGATATAACGCGTATCCGGCCAATCAGGCTGAATCAACTCCCCGTCATTGAACAGCTTTGAGTACAGGTAGTTTGCGACCGTGGTCGTGTCGGGGGTTCGGAACGTGCGCCCGATCTTCCGGGGTAGCCGCCTAGCGACCACCTTGCGGGATTCCTTCCACACGCCGTTGTCGTACTCCCAGAACGCATCCGAGATCGGATCGACCCGAATAGGGCCATCTGCCAACACAGCGCCCGCCCAGTACGGAGTGTTAAAGCCGTTGGAGCGGTCTGGATCGACGTGGCCGTGGGTTACCCTCGGATTGACAGGCAGAGAGGCACAACAGCACGGGAGCCTGTTGCAGAAACGGCATACATTCTCCCCGGCGCTACTCACTGGCAGCCCCCTTTAAGACCAACGCCGCCAAAGCATCACGGGCCTCGTTGCGCTGCTGCCTAAGCTGCTGATTCTCCCGTCGTAGGCGACGGACCTCGCCCTGCCAATCGGCGGGTAATTCTTCGATACTCATATTTTTCCCTCCTGGGGATATAGGCCGGATAAACCGGCGATTAGTGGGTGCGGCGTCAAGCCGCTACTACGAGGAGGCCAAAGCCTGGATTTCTTTGAGTCGGAGACGCGCGTGGCGACACGCTTCTCGGTACCGCTGTTCGTTGGACCGTGAGCACACAACACAACTGCCGTTGCTGCGCCTGTCCTGTGGCCCTCTGATCTCGTGGCCGTTCCTGCACGTTGTCATGTGCTCCCTCCGGTTAAATGCGCCATCGACGGCGGGGAATAAAAAAGGCCCTGAGAACCAGGGCCTGATGTGGCTGGGTGAAGGGCAGAGACCCCCGGCTGCCGACACTGTAAGGAAGTAGTCCCAAAACAGCCGGGGGGCTCAAGCCGTGAGTAACACCCAGAATTACGTCACGGGACAACCGCTGGAATCCCCATGAAAGCCAGCGGAAGAGTAAGAGCCCAAACGGTCGGGCTGGGAGTGGCAGCGCAACAAACCTCTGGCCCCTACACTTTTAGTGAATAAAGGCTTCACGCCCTGACCAGGACTTTCTCCTTGGATCGACGGGCGCGCTGTTGGTCGTTGCGGAGTTTCCTCTTGCACTCAGGCTGACCACACTGGACAGCGGGACGGCCCCGGGCGCGGTAAGTACCCGACTCGTATTGCTGACGGCACAAGCACCAATTGCACGAACACCCCGCCCAGTCGCTCCAGCCGAACTGACAGACCCACTCGGTTTCAGCCCCCCGGATCACCTCACCGCAGTATCGGCACGGAGTCGGCACCAGGAAGGTAGGCGCACCCCCCAACGTCCGCAGGAGGAACCCGTGGCCGCTACTGACCAGATCACCGACCGCCTCCACCTGACGAAGACGCTCACCGCTAGGGCGGCGCGCCCGCAAACCCTCACGGTCGTCTCTGTAGGTATCAACACGATCTTCGTTACTGACACACACCTCAGACTCGGGAGCGCCCTCTTCGTACTCCTCAAACCGGGACGGCGGTACCCAGTCGTCATCACCTTTGACACGCTGAAAGTCGGACGTGAAATCGGTGTGGCGCTCTAGGTAGTCCTCCGACGCGGCGTTCTCCGACTGGGACACTTGTAACGAATCCAACAGATTCCTCCACTCCTGGAATTGGAAAAGGGTCCACCACGCTGGCAGACCCGGAAAACAACAAAGGGCCGACCAAAAAACTGGCCTGCCCTGGGCTTATGCTGGAATTTTGGGTAGCGTCTACCCACAGCAAAGGCGCGGCAAGGACTGATCTAGATTGTTCAACCCACAGAGTGCCGCTACTAATATTTTACCATGCATGTCAATAGGCAGGATTTTTTTGTAGGTTTCCAACAACCTCGGTCACCCCCAGCAGCTAGGCGTTCCAAGCGCACCGCGCAACCGAAGACTGACCTCACACCCAGGCTGCAACGCAGGCGAGAACACCTCCACCAAAAAACCGAACTCCACCAGTTTGTAGACCGCGTTATACAGATCCGTCTCAGACATATCGACATCAACACCCAGCACCCACAGCGCAGCAAGCGACTCGGCAACAGTCATGTCCGGGTGGCGGTCGATAGCTTCCAGCCATTCGTAGGTGTCGGCCTCGGTCGGTGCGTTCGTCATGGTGCCCTCTCGGTCGTGTGAATCTGACGAGGGGAAGTTATGGCGGCAAGTAAGGCACCGCACCTTGACACTGAAAGAACTAGGTCTGAACTCTGGTTATGTAGTCAGATTCGGCGTGTCCAAGTGATCTCGCTGCCGTTGTCAGGGTCATCGGGGCGAGCCGCGAACTCGGCAATCCTTTGGGCTGTCTCCTCCTGCGCTGCAAGGTTCAACCGTGCGAAGTAGTCGCCGTCAGACTCACCATCCCGCTGTGCGAGCGGGTCACCTTCATTGTTTGCCCGAATGGCTGCTTGCGGATCTGTCACGTCCATCGCGAAAAGGCGATACTCGGGAACCCGGACACCGATCTCGTTCTTGATCGCGGATACCTCGACTGACACCCTTCGTTTCAACAGGAGTTGCCTTCGGCCTTCGGTATCTGCCGCCGCCCATGCGTCAGCGTAGGTCTGTTGAAGCTTCCTAACCTTCCAACCACCTTGGGACACCGGCAGTTTCTCAAGCGCCGCCATCCGGCGGTCGATGGCTTCCAGTTGGCTTTGGTAGAACTTCCGCATCGTGTCCGATGTCGCCGACCCCAACATCAGGGCTATCTCCTGGGCAGCGCGCTTCGCGTCCGCGAGTTGCTCTTCGTGATTGTCGCCAGGGACGTAATACGGCTCCTCGATCTGCTCATGGCCGTACCACCACAGAAACTGCTGTTCCGCGAGCTCCTCGACCTCGTCAGCTTTGGCGATGTTCGTCCCATGTTTGGGCAGCAGTTCCCCTCCCCCGCCTGATGTTGCGCCGCCTGTGCATTGGTAATAGCGATAAGTCTTGCCCCTGGCCTTGCTGTGATGCTGCCGAAGGTGCATCGGCTTCTTGCATACGGCGCAAATGGCGACACCGAGCATCGGACTCACATTCTCGGAGCGGTTGGACACCTTGAAGGAACGAGCACCGAGCGCAGTCTGAAGACGGTCGAACTTCTCCCGCGAGATCAACTCGGGCGCTTTGCGAATCGGTAGCCCATCCTCGTCCCTGAGCGTCTTTCCGTTATGGGTCGCATAGCCGAGCAGCGTCTCTGACTTCAACAACTGTCTGATAGTCGCGTTCGACCACTTGGTGCCCTTAGTCGGCTTACCCGCACGGTGCCGTATGTAGTCAGACGGCGGTAGCTCGCCCGCTGTGTTCAATTCTTTGGCGATGGATTCGGTTGACCGGCCCGCAAGCACTTTGTCAATGATCGACATCAGCACCTGTGAAGCGTGTTCGTCAGGGACCAACTCGTGGCCGTCGCCGTCTTTCCGCTTCTGCGACTTGTAGCCGTAGTAAGGCTTGCCGCCACCCCACCGACCTGTCTCCCGGAGCTTCTTCTGAGATCCACGGGTCCGTTCCCGTATTGCCTCAAGCTCCCCTTCAGCCACCCCGGCGATGACGCTGGCGACCATCCGGCCAACCCAGTTACTCAGGTCGATGTTGTCGGAGACGCAGACGAGTGTCTTCTCGTTTTCCTGTAGCCACCCGAAGACCTTGTGCATCGGGATAGCGCGGCGAGAGATCCGGTCAAGTTTCCACGAACACAAGATGTCCCACTGATGGATCTTCTCCTGATCCGTCAGCCACGGGCCCAGTCCCGGTGTATCAAACGGGTCCACCCCACCGGATACGTCTAGGTCTTCTGCCCAGCCGACGATGGCGTGATCGTTGGAGTCAGCCCACTGTTGGATTAATTCACGCTGACGCTCGACGCTCGTACTCTCCTCGGTAACCCTGCTGAGCCGGATTCTGCCCAACACGCGAAGACCCGAAGCCGCGTCACCATCTGATATCCGCATGTCAGCAACCGTATCAAAGTTCCACTATCCATCAAGACTGACACCCGAAACATTGATTCACTTTTCTAGAACGTGTTCCAATTTTGCTATCATCAAGTATGCGGACAGCGCTTTCACAAAGTCTTGGAATTGAGTTTCCCATCTTCGCCTTCACCCACTGCCGTGACGTCGTAGTGGCGGTGAGCAGGGCCGGCGGCTTCGGGGTGCTGGGCGCGGTGGGTTTCACCCCCGAACAACTCGAGATCGAATGCACCTGGATTGACGAGCACATCGGCGACCATCCCTACGGTGTCGACATCGTGATTCCGAACAAGTACGAAGGCATGAACGCCGATATGTCCACCGAGGAGCTCACCACGATGCTGCGGAAAATGGTGCCGCAGCAGCATCTGGACTTCGCCAAGAAGATTCTCGCCGATCACGGAGTGCCGACCGGCGATGCCGACTCGCACGCTCTGCAGTTGCTCGGGTGGACCGAGGCGACAGCCACCCCACAGGTTGAAGTGGCGCTCCGCCACCCCAAGGTCACGCTGATCGCCAACGCGCTCGGCACACCGCCGGTCGACATGATCACCCGCATTCACGAATCCGGCCGTAAGGTCGCGGCCCTCTGCGGCTCCCCGGCGCAGGCGCGAAAGCACGCCGACGCTGACGTCGACATCATCATCGCCCAGGGTGGCGAGGCCGGCGGCCACTGCGGCGACATCGGATCGATCGTGCTGTGGCCGCAAGTCGTCAAAGAGGTCTCGCCTCGGCCGGTGCTCGCGGCCGGCGGGATCGGCAGCGGCGAACAGATCGCCGCGGCGCTGGCACTGGGCTGCCAGGGCGCGTGGTCGGGCTCGCAGTGGCTGATGGTCGAGGAAGCCCACAACACCCCGGTGCAGCAGGCGGCCTATGCCAAGGCCACCAGCCGGGACACGGTCCGCAGCCGGTCGTTCACCGGCAAGCCGGCTCGCATGCTGCGCAACGACTGGACCGAGGCCTGGGAGACTCCCGGGAATCCCGAACCGTTGGGAATGCCGTTGCAGTACATGGTCTCCGGCATGGCAGTGGCGGCCACCAGCAAGTACCCGAACGAGACCGTGGATGTCGCTTTCAACCCGGTGGGTCAGGTGGTCGGCCAGCTGGCCAAAGTGGAGAAAAGCGCCGCGGTGATCGAGCGGTGGGTCGAGGAGTACCTCGAGGCCACTAACCGCCTAAACGAACTGAACGAGGCGGCGGCCTCAGTATGAGCGCGGTATGAGCCCGGTATGAATCAGGATGAGCCCGGTATGAGTCAGGATGAGCCCGTATGAGTCAGGATGAGCTCAGCGTGACTGAGTTGCGTTAGCTCAGTTAGCCGGTTCGAAGGAGCTTCCGTTGCCCCAGGCGCCGACCTTGAGGAAGCCCGGCTGCCAACCCTGAGCGCCCAGGCACAACATCGGCAGGCCGTCGGGCGACTGCGCTGCAGCCTGCGAACCCGGGCACGGCGATCCGATCTCCTGAACCCCGTACAGCTTCGGAGAGATCTGCCAGAAGCCGACACCCTCGGGCGGTGAGTCCCAGCCGCCGGGGATGTAGATCTGATTGTTGATCCAGTGGCAGGCCATCGCCTCACCGCCCGGTCCGCGGCCAAAGATGAAGCGGTCCCAGCGGAAGCACGCGTCGTTCAGGTTGACCCCGTACGCCATTCCGGGCACGTCTCCGGTGTAGGAGGGGTCGGCTGTTGCCGAGGGCGCGACGGTGAGCGCGGCGCCGGCGACGGCTGCTGTGATGACGAGTTCGCGGAACATGGACCAGAGCCTAGCTAATGGGTCCCGCGGACCTTGGCCAAACCACGCAGGCGCAGAAAAAAGCGGCTAGATGGCGGGCAGGTCGATAGTCGTCGTCACCGCGACGAGTTGCGGAAGCGGTGGCGCCGAGGAAAAGCCGAACTTCACCGGGGGCAGCAATGGCGCCAGGCCACCCAGGTCTCTCCCATCGAAACGTCCGGTCACCGCCGTGATTAGCCGCGAGCGTCGTACGCCGTAATACTCCCGACGACCGTTTCCGGCGCTGCCCGCGGTATGAACGCCCCTGACGATGCGCGAGGCCACCGGGTCGACTGCCTTCAACCACCAGGGCGCGGCGGCCAGCGCGCGGGGAACCACCCGCAACAGCCAGTCGATGGGAGCCGGTCCGCCGAGCGACACCGACGCCTCGAGAATCGGCGCACTGACCACGAGCCGCTGATGCGACAGTTCCGCGTGCACCGGGCCCACCTCCACCCGGTCGAATTGGTAAGTGTCGGATACGAATTCGGCTACTCGGCGGTCGGGGGCCAGCAGAATTCGCTCATCGTCGGCGGTCTGCACCATGACATCGGAAAACGCCCCGAAGGGCGACTCCTTCCATGTGCCCACAACCATGCGCACCCCCAGTCCGGTTCCTAAACCGGCGATGTGTCCGGTGAACGCCAGGCGTTGCGCAATCACTCCACGAGGTTAGGCGAATGACCGCACCGGTCACGGATAGAGTCGGGGCATGGCGGCTTCAACTTCAACCTGGACCCTTGACACCTCGGTCGGTGAACTGCAGATCCTCACCGGCGTTGCCGGCCGGGCCGCGAAGATGGGTCACCGGCTGACCATCGGAATGACGTCCTGGCAGGCCAGCGTGGAATGGCAGGGCGAGCGGCCGGTGGCCGCCGAGCTGGTGGTCGAGGTGGACTCATTACAGGTGCTCAAGGGCGAGGGCGGTGTCACGCCGCTGTCCGGGCCGGAAAAAGGCGTGGCCCGTTCCAACGCCCTGAAGTCGTTGGACGCCAAGAAGTTTCCGCAAATCCGGTTCTCGACATCCGACATCGCCAAGACGGCCGATGGGTACCGGATGACCGGTTCGGTGGAAATCCACGGCACTTCCCGGCCACAGGTGGTCGATGTGGCAGTCGAGGACCGGGGCGAGAACTGGGCGCTGTCGACTCGGGTGCCAGTCACCCAGACCGACTTCGGTGTCAAGCCCTACTCGCTTTTGATGGGCTCGATGAAGGTCGCGGACGAGGTCACCATCGCATTCACCGCGACATACCCGAAGTAACTGGTCTGACCACTTGACCTTTCTCCAGCTGTTCGTCATGCTGATGCCATGGCCCTACAGCCGGTCAACCGCCGCTCCGTCCCCGAGGACGTCTTTGAGCAGATCCTCGCCGAGGTGCTCAGCGGCGAGATGCAGCCTGGTGAATCGCTACCCAGCGAGCGCCGATTGGCCGAGGTTCTCGGCGTCTCCCGGCCTGCCGTCCGGGAGGCGCTGAAGCGGGTCGCGGCCGCCGGGCTAGTAGAGGTGCGACAGGGCGACGCCACCACAGTCCGCGACTTCCGCCGGCATGCCGGTCTGGACCTGCTCCCCCGACTGCTGCTGCGCGGCGGCCCGAATGGGCAGGAACTCGATGTGTCAGTGGCCCGCAGCATTCTGGAAGCTCGCCTGCACAACGGCCCCAAAGTCGCCGAGTTGGCGGCCCGCCGCCGCCCGGCCGGGCTGGTGACGCTGCTCGACGAGTCGATCCGTGATCTGGAGAACGACGACGATCCCGTGGGACAGCAACGCCACGCGCTGAAGTTCTGGGATCACGTGGTCGATGGTGCTGATTCGATCGCATTTCGGCTGATGTTCAACACGTTGCGAGCCGCATACGAGCCGGCACTCCCCGCGCTGGCCACCATGATGGCCGCCGAGGTAGGTCAGATCGAGGCGTATCGCGCGGTGGCCCGGGCAATCGATGCGGGCGATCCGGTGGCGGCCCAGACAGCTGCCCGACAGCTACTCGAACCCGCCACCGGCGCGTTGATCACCGCGCTCAGCGCCATCGAGCAAGCGGGGCCATCGAGCAAGCGGGGCCATCGAGCAAGTCCAGCAATAAGCAATAAGGAGGAATGAGCATGGCGGAAACGAAATCCGGTCGTCGCGGGATGACCCTGGCCGACGCCGGACGTGAATTCTGGCGGCATCCGACGCCGTGGCTGTTGTCGGGAGCTTTCGTCGCCGCTCTCGTGGCACGCATCGCCGTTGGGGACTGGCAGTACACCGACGCTGTCGTGGCCGCGGTGGTTCTGGCGGTATTTCCATTCGTGGAGTGGATGATTCACGTCTTCATCCTGCATTGGCGGCCCCGCAGGATTGCGGGCGTGATGATCGATCCGCTGTTGGCCCGCAAACACCGCGAGCACCACATCGACCCGCGCATCATCAAACTGATCTTCATTCCGTTGCAGTCACTGGCCGGGGCCTTTGCCGCGGGGTTGCTTGTCGCCTTCTGGGCATTCCCGCGAACGGGTCTCGGGTTGACCTTCCTGGTGGTGTTGTTCGCGATCGGCGTCGTCTACGAGTGGAGCCACTATCTGGTCCACACCGACTACAAGCCGAAGTCGGCCTTCTACCGGACGCTGTACCGCAACCACCGGTGGCACCACTACAAGAACGAGAACTACTGGTTCGCCGTCACCACTCCGGGCATTGCCGACCGCGTGCTCGGCACCTACCCGGATCCGCAGACGGTGCCCACGTCACCGACCGCCAAGAACCTTCACTCCGCGGCGCGTGTGACGAAGAAGGCTGCCGCGTAGCGGTTTACCAGTTGATGACCACCGGGTCGCCGATGCCGACCTGGTTGAAGTACCAGAGTGCGTTGTCCGGGCTGAGGTTGATGCAGCCGTGGGAGACATTGGCGTAGCCCTGGGAGCCCACCGACCACGGCGCCGAATGGACGTAGACGCCACCCCAGGTGATCCGCACGGCGTCGGCGACCACCAGTTTGTATCCCTCCGGGTCGTTCAGAGGGATGCCGATGGTCCGGGAGTCCATGACGATCGACTTGTACTTCTCCAGCACGCTGAAGGAGCCCACAGGTGTCGGAAACTTGGGTTTGCCCATGGAGGCCGGCATCTGGCGCATCACCACACCGTTAACGCTCACAGTAAAGGTGTGGCCGGAAATGCTCCCCGTGCCGAGCACGACACCCCCCGTGCCGAAGTTGCGGCGCTGCCCCCCGGCCATCAGGGTGATCTGGGAGTGGGCGGGCCAGAACTTGTCGGGAACCCACTGGACGACGTTGTCGCTCAACCACTCGAACCGGCCAGTGAGATTGGCCGGTGAGGTGACCGCGATCGTGCGCTCGGCCGCCGCGCGGTCGAGCACCTGGTTGGTGAAGGTCACGATGATGGGGTGCGCCACGCCGACGGTCTGGCCGTTGTACGGCCGCACCGAAGCAACCTGCCCGCCCGACACGGACGGGGCGACAGCGGCCGTGCCACTCGGTGCCGTCGCTGCCATCGCAACCAGTGCGATCCCCGCGGCTGCCACTGCCCGTCGTCCAACTTCTCTGGCCATGGCTTCCCTAATCCCCTCTGGCGGTCCGACTTTATTAGGCTGTCCTTGCCTAAGGCGAACAGCAACTTGCCAGTCTAGATGCTCAGGCAATTACGGCAGCGTACTGCCGGTATTCCTGGCCGCAAGAATGATTCAGGCAACATTCCGGCAACGACCGGGGACCCGTCGGTTCACCCCGGCCGTACGGCGACCGATCGCGCGGGGGCGATAGAGTCACCGCCATGGGTGAACAGGGCCACAACCACGACGTGCTCGACGTCCTCCGACCGCAGCATCGCGCCTTGAGGCAGGCCATTCCGGGCGTCTACAAGGCCTTCAACGAGATGAGCGGCGCCGCACTTGCCGAGGGTGAACTGCCCACCAGCGTCAAGGAACTGATGGCGATGGCCATCGGCGTCGTGCATGGCTGCGACGGATGCATCGCCTCACACGCCCGAGGCGCAGTTCGCGCCGGCGCAACCAAACAGGCGGCCGCCGAGGCCATCGGGGTCGCCATCATGATGTACGGCGGTCCTGGCACCGTGTATGGGGCCCGTGCCTACGACGCGTTCTGCGAGTTCTTCGACGCGGCGGCGTCGACCTCGACCTGAACTGCCGCGCAGACCCGAACCTGAGCGCTCAGGACACCGCGATCGGAAGCCCTGAGACCATAGGAGTGTCGACGCCGACCGGACCGAGGTCTGTCGACCCGCCCGGAGTTCCCAGCGGGGCATCCCGGCCCGGCAGCACCTCGTTGAAGAACGCGGCGTTGTCGGCGAGGAATTTGCGCTCCGCCTCGGGCAGATCACCCTCAAAGTAGATGGCGTCGACCTCGCACAGCAGACGGCAGGCACCGCACTCGACGCACTCGTCGGGGTTGATGTACATGGTCCGGTCGCCCTCGTAGATGCAGTCCACCGGGCACTCCTGGGCGCACGCCTTGTGCTTGACGTCCACACACGCGCTGGTAATCACATAGGTCATGACGCCAATTGTATCTGTGACGCGGCGTACCAGACACGGGTAGAAGGTCGCCACGCCGGGGACCAAAGTCCTCAATTTCGGCGTCACTCAGGCGGCTAACGGTGCAATCGGTCGCCGATATCGACGAAACCGGTGGCGTCCAGGCGGTGGTCGGTGACATTGCGGCACTCCCCGTAGATTTGCAGGACACCGCGGCCCGGTATGTCGGCGTTTCGGTAGATGAGAGCGGTCACGCCGTTGTTGACCATGATCTCGCCGCCCGGGTGCTGGTTGGGGTCTAGCCCTGGCTTCCAGCCCCGTTTGGCCATGGTGCGGGCCAGGTTGGACAAGTAGTCGGGTGCAGTGGCGACCGGGGGCAACGCGAAGTCGAGGTAAACAGTGCCCTGGTACGGCGGTTCGTCCTCGGTCCGGCACGACATCAACAGGTACGTGGCGTGAATGGTCTCCAGCCGGCCGGCCTCGACGAACTGGCGGGCGGCTGAGACCACCTGTTCCATAGTCTCGTCGTCGTTTAACGGGTGTGCTGGCGGCTCTACGGCCGCGCCGTGATGGGCGTGCTGCCGGTGCAGCACGACGAAAGCCGTTGCGAGGGTCAGGCACATCAGCAGAGTGGCGGCCAGGAGGAGCACGAGCGGCCGTGAACGTAGCGTGGTGCTGTCGATTGCGATGGGCCGAATCGTACTCGTTGCGGCATAAGCCGCCTGGCTGAGCAGTTGTGGGTCACACTGTCAGTGTGATGTGACGAGTGTGAACTGGGTGTTTTACGAATTTTCAGGCAGAGTTGAAGGCATGGACGCAACGCATCCACTACTGAGGCGCGCCCGAATGCGCCGTCTGCCGGGTGTGCTAGCTGCTTTGCTGCTGCTCGCAGGGCTGCTTGCCGCGCCGGCCACGGCCGTTCCCGCGCCGCTTCCGCACGCGCCGTTGGACCAGTCGGCGCTGCTCAGCCAAGTCGTGCCGGGATTGGTCGACATCAACACGACCTTGGGTTACCAGGGTGCGATCGGGGCCGGCGCCGGCATAGTCCTGGACCCCAGCGGTGAGGTGCTGACCAACAACCACGTGATCGAGGGGGCGACCGAGATCACAGCGGTCAGCCTGGCCAACAGTCAGACCTACCCGGTGGACGTCATCGGGTTCGACCGCGACAGCGACATTGCCCTGGTGCGGTTACGGGGTGCGGTTGGCCTGCCCACTGCGTTCGTGGGTACGTCGTCCAATCTGGCGGTGGGCGACCCGATAGCCGCGATCGGAAACGCCAATGGCTCGGGTGGGCCGCCGAGCTTCGCTCCCGGCCACGTCACCCAGATCGGCGCTTCGGTCCGGGCTTCCGACGAGTCCGGCGGTGGCGCGCGGGAGTTGTACGACCTGATTCGGGTGGCCGCCGACATCCGTCCGGGCGATTCCGGCGGGCCGCTGGTCAACAGCGCCGGCCAAGTCGTCGGGGTCAACGTGGCGGCGACGCTGACCTACCGCATGGGCGGGGTCACCGGGGGCGAGGGGTTCGCGATTCCGATCGACCGGGCCATGGCCATTGCAAACCAGATCCGAGCCGGGGCGCCCTCGGAATCGATCCATCTCGGCGACACCGCCTTCATCGGCATCGGCATCGGTGATCCGCTCCCGGGTCGCGGTTTGCCGGGAGCAGTGGTCCGTCAGGTGATCCCCGATACGCCCGCCCGGGCGGCGGGCCTGCTCCCCGGCGACGTGATCACCGCCGTTGATGGCATCCCGGTGAACGCGGCCGCAGATCTGTCCAACATCATGGACCAACGCCGGCCGGGCGACATCGTGACGCTGACCTGGATAGATCGGGCCGGAAACCCGCGAAGCGCTCCGATCGTGCTGACCAAGGGGCCGGTGGGCTGACCGTGATCCGCGCCGTCGGCGCAGCGCTGTCGCTCCTCGCACTGCCGTTTCAGGTCGCTGCGGCAGGGGCCCAAACCGAACCGCTCTATGACCTGGTGGACGCGGCTGCCCAGCGATTGCAGACCGCCGACCCGGTCGCGGCCGTCAAATGGCTGCGCGGCGGCTCGATCAACGATCCCGCACGGGTGCAGCAGGTGCTGGCTGCAGTGTCCGCCGATGCGGAATCTGCCGGGGTGCCGAGCAACTACGTCACGACGGTCTTCACCGATCAGATCGACGCCACCGAAGCCATCCAATACAGCCGGTTCTCCTGGTGGAAGCTGGACCCGGCGGCCGCCCCCTCGTCAGCCCCGGATCTGTCGGCGTCGCGTGCGCAGATCGACGGGCTCAACCACCGGATGGTGAGCCAGATCGCCGAGCAGTGGCCGGTTCTTCATTCCCCGGACTGCCAGGGCAGTTTGGACAGCGCCAAATCCGCTGTCGAGGACAACCGCCAGTTCGACCCGCTGTACCGGCAGGCCCTCGACGCCGCCACTCGCTCGTACTGCTCAGGCTGAAGCCGACGACACGGTCGGCTCACGGTGCCAGCTCGAGAGGACCGGTCGTCTTAGCCTAGCTGTGTGACTGATGGTGCGGGAGTGACGTCTCGACGTCGCTTCATTCTGGCCCTGCTGGGGTCGGCGGGCCTGATCGGAGCGAGCAGAGCGCTCTCCGGTCCAAGTGGCGGGGCCAGCGCCGGGGCAGCCCTCGCGCCACCTCCGGGCCCCGCTCCGCTATTGCCGCCGCCTCCACCGCGCCACCGAATCGCACTGCCCGGGGGCGGCGAGTTGTCGAAGATACCTGGTGACGGGGACCTCCTTGCGCTGACCGTCGACGACGGTGTGAATTCGGAGGTGGTTCGCCTTTACACCCAGTTCGCCAAGGAAACCGGAGTCCGGCTGACCTTCTTCGTCAACGGGGTGTACGACTCCTGGCGCGACAATGCCGGTCTGCTGCGGCCGTTGGTTGATTCCGGCCAGATCCAACTCGGCAACCACACCTGGTCGCACCCGGACCTGACCACGCTCAACGCCTCCCAAATCGAAGAACAGCTCAGCCACAACCACCGCTTCCTGCGGGACACCTTCGGAGTTGAGGCCACGCCGTATTTCCGCCCGCCCTATGGAAACCACAATTCCGCGGTGGACGCGGTTGCCGCCGATCTCGGTTACCGGACGCCGACCATGTGGTCAGGTTCGCTGTCGGATTCGTCGCTGGTCACCGAGGACTACATCGTGTCGATGGCCGACAAGTTCTTCCGGGCCCAGAACATCGTGATCGGACATCTCAACCATCTTCCCGTGACCCATGTGTTTGCGGCTCTAGCCGACATCATTCGCAACCGAAACCTGCGCACGGTCACGCTCAACGATGTGTTCCTCTCACCTGAGATCCCGTTTCGGGCAAGCTAGGAGTCGAGCTCGTTCGCAGCTCGGGTCGGTCGCTTGTTGAGGAGGAACTGATGGAAGGTTCGGTCACCGTTCACATGGCCGCTCCGGCGGAGAAGATCTGGAATCTGATCGCCGACGTGCGCAACACCGGGCGATTTTCCCCCGAGGTGTTCGAGGCAGAGTGGCTCGACGGGGCATCCGGCCCAACCCTCGGTGCCAAATTCCGGGGCCACGTGCGGCGCAATGAAATCGGCCCGGTGTATTGGACCACCTGTCGGGTCACCGCGTGCGAGCCCGGGAAGGAGTTCGGCTTCGCGGTTCTGGGCCCGGGCGATCAGGCGATCAACAACTGGCACTACCGGCTGACGCCGCGGGGCGACGGAACCGATGTCACCGAGTCGTTCCGGCTGAATAACTCCCTACCGGTGAGGGTGTTCTGGATGTTCGCCGGCTATCTGCGGGGACGGCGCAACGTCCGGGACATGCGCACCACTCTGCAGCGCATCAAGGAAGTGGTCGAAGCCGAGAACTGAACCCGACGGCCTACTGTGGAGGAACGGCGGCCCTGCGTGGTTCGGGGCAGGCCGGGGATGGAGGGCTCACATGGGTATCGCGACCCGGGTCAATGGCGAGGCACCGCCGGATGTTCCGCTGGCTGACATCGACCTGAGCGACCCGGAATTCTGGGCACTTGACGACGCCATCCGCGACGGGGCGTTCGCCACCCTGCGCCGGGAGGCGCCGATCAAGTTCTTTCATGAGTTGGAGTTCGAGGGCTTCGAGCACGGTCCCGGTCACTGGGCGCTGATGAAATTCGATGACGTCCACTTCGCGAGCAGGCATCCCGAGATCTTCAGCTCATACCCCAACATCACCATCGCCGATCAGATGCCCGAAGTGGCTGAGTACTTCGGGTCGATGATTGCCCTCGACGACCCTCGGCATGCCCGGTTGCGCGGAATCGTCCGTAGCGCCTTCACCCCCAAAGTGGTGGCGCGAACCGAAGAGTCCGTGCGAGACCGGGCCAGGCGACTGGTGTCGGACATGATCGCAAAGCACCCCGACGGCAACGGCGAACTGGTGTCCGAACTGTCCGGGCCGCTGCCCCTCCAGGTGATCTGCGACATGATGGGCATCCCAGAGGCCGATCACCAGATGATCTTCCAGTGGACCAACATCATCCTCGGGTTCGGCGACCCGGATCTCACCACTGACTTCGAAGAGTTCATGAAGGTCGCCATCGATATCGGCGCCTACGCCACCGCCATGGCCGAGGATCGGCGGGTCAACCCGTGCGACGACCTGACCACCGCGCTGGTAGCCGCCGAGGTGGACGGCCAGCGGCTCAACTCCTCCGAGATCGCCTCGTTCTTCATCCTGCTCGCCATCGCGGGCAATGAAACCACCCGAAACGCCATCAGCCACGGGTTGCTCGCCCTTACCCGCTATCCCGAACAGCGTGACCTCTGGTGGAGCGACTTCGGCGCGCACGCCCCCACCGCCGTCGAGGAGATCGTGCGGTGGGCTTCGCCCGTGGCCTACATGCGTCGCACCGCCACCCGCGACGTCGAGGTCAGCGGTGTGCCGATCGCAGCCGGCGACAAGGTCACCATGTGGTATGCCTCGGCCAATCGTGACGAGGACAAGTTCGACAACCCGTGGATGTTCGATATTGCCCGCTCGCCCAACCACCATGTCGGGTTCGGCGGTGGCGGAGCGCATTTCTGCCTCGGTGCGAACCTTGCCCGGCGCGAGATCGCGGTG
Source organism: Mycobacterium sp. (assembly GCA_020438845.1). Taxonomy (GTDB): domain Bacteria; phylum Actinomycetota; class Actinomycetes; order Mycobacteriales; family Mycobacteriaceae; genus Mycobacterium. Next base: position 29,015 of record JAGQTV010000091.1, read on the forward strand.
GTTTTCGAAGAGATGCGCAACCGGGTTCCGGACATCGCCGCTACCGAAGAGCCGGCCATGCTGTTGTCCTCGTTCATCCACGGGATCAAGCGGCTTCCGGTCAGCTGGACTCCCCCGGTCTAACAATGGCATCCATCAAGGAACGTTTGCACTGGGCGGCCCTGCACGGCGTGGTGCGCTCAATGGCCGCCATGTCGGCTCGCCGGGGGGATCCGCAGGCACGGCTGGTTGCCGACCCGGCGGTGCGGGCCAACCCCTTCCCGTTCTACGACGAGCTTCGGGCTCAGGGACCACTCATCCGTGCCCGCGTCAGTCATCTGACCGTCGACCATGCCGTGGCCCACGAGCTGCTGCGCTCAGAGGATTTCCGGGTCATCTCCATGGGCGGTAGCCTCCCACCGCCATTGCGGTGGCTGGAGGAACGGACTCGCGCCGAGCTGCTGCACCCGCTGCAACCGCCATCACTCCTGGCCGTCGAGCCACCGGAGCACACGCGCTATCGCAAGACGGTGTCTTCGGTGTTCACCACTCGAGCGGTGGCCGCACTGCGCGACGGCGTGGAAGACACCGCCTCGACCCTGTTGACACGGCTGTCCGAAAATGTTGCCGGCACGGCGGCCGTGGACGTCATCGAGGGCTATTGCGCGCAGTTGCCGGTTTCCATCATCAGTGAATTGCTCGGGGTGCCGGAGTCGGACCGGCTCAAAATTCTCGAGTTCGGCGAGCTAGCCGCTCCCAGCCTGGATTTCGGCCTCAGCTGGTCGCAGTACCAACAGGTCCAGCTCGGATTGGTGGGGTTCAATGATTGGCTGGCTGCGCATTTGGAGAAACTGCGCAACGAACCCGGCGACAACCTGATGAGCAAACTCATCGAGGCTTCCGAGGGTGGCATCCGGCTCAACCAAGCCGAGTTGCAAGGGATCGCCGGACTGGTATTGGCGGCCGGATTCGAGACCACGGTCAACCTGCTGGGCAACGGAATTCGGCTACTGCTCAACTCCCCCGACCAACGCGCGCTGCTGACTGCCGACCCCTCGCTGTGGCCGGGAGCTGTCGAGGAGATCCTGCGTCTGGAGTCACCGGTCCAATTGACAGCCCGGGTGGCACGGGCCGACACGACGGTGGCCGGCGCAACGGTACGCCGCGGCGAGATGGTGGTGATCTACCTGGCCGCCGCCAATCGGGATCCCGCCGTCTTCGCGGATCCACACCGCTTCGACATCACCCGACCGAATGCCGGCCGGCATCTTGCCTTCTCAGGTGGTCGGCACTTCTGCCTCGGAGCGGCGTTGGCCAGGACCGAGGGCGAGGCAGGATTGCGGCGGTTCTTCACCCACTTTCCCGACGCGCAGTTGGCCGGTGCCGGGCGCCGCCGCGATACTCGGGTCCTACGGGGCTGGGCCGAGCTGCCGGTTCGGTTGGGCGAGCCGGCTCGGACCTACACCTGATAGACGCGCTGGGCGTTGCGGCGGCCGATCAGATCAGCAACGCGGTAGGAGTCTTCGGCGCTCCATTCCCCTCGTTCGACGAAATCGCTTAACACCGAGTTCATTCCGCTCCGCCAGAGCTTGGCGCCCAGGTAGTGCAGTTCCGGCGGCCCGAACGCATCCGAGGAATAGAGGATCTTGCGGAAAGGCGCAAGCTCCAGAGCCCGGGCCAAGAAAGCCGCACTGCGGGCCCCCAGGTGATTGACGGTCAAGCCCACGTCGAGATGGACATTGTTGAACGCCTGGGCGAGGTAGCCGGCCTCTCGTTCATAGGGGTAGCAATGCAGCAGCACGATGGGGATTTCACCGGAGCCGCGCAGGAAATCCAGCAGGAGCATCGGGTTGGTGCGGTGAAGTTCGCAATCCCGGTCGCCGAGGCCGACGTGAATCTGCAGTGGCTTTCCCAATCGCAACGCCTCGTGCAACCCGAACCGCAGCACGACCCGGTCGGTCAGTCGCGCCTCTCCGCTGTCCCGCCACCGGCTGACGGCGCTTTCGACCTCTGGATCGGTTGGCGCGGTCAGGTCTCCGTCGAATCCGCTCCGATAGGCCAGGATCGTCTTCGTGGCAACTGCGGATTGCGCTCTGTTGGTAAGGATTTCGCGAAAATGATCGCAGTATCCCCCGGTGAGCGCCGCCGCCTGTTCAGCGATGTGTTCGAGGCGGACTACTTCGTGGACCTTGGCGCCCGTGGACTTGGTCATCTCGGCCAGCCCGGCGACGCCGCCAGTCAACCCGGTGTCGAGCAGCCACTCGGCGACCCCCGCTTCGGTCAGGAAGATCCGCGCCAACTCCGCTGCGCTGAACTCGGCCCGGCGCTGGAAGTAGGTGTCCGGTTGGACATGGCGGGGCAGGCCGAGCAGAGGGGCGCAATGCGCTCGTACGGCGAAGCCGAGTTGGGTGTCGAATCCAGAGTCGAAGTCGGCCAACGGTTCGGTGTTGGCCTCGTTGAGCCCGTTCTCGAAGCGGATGCGGTCGACATCAGATGTCCAATATCCGTGGACATGGTTGTCGATCAGCGGCAGGTCGGCGATGCGTTCAGCAAGGCCTGGATTCAACGACTCGGGGCTCACGTGCTCGGTGCTCAAATACTCCAGGCCATCCGGAATTTGTCAGTCAGATCCTGGGGATCGAGGTGTGCGTAGGTGTCCAGTTCATATCGGCGAACCGCCACCAGTGCATCGACCGCCGGGTCACCGAGCAGAGACCGCATCCGGGGTGAACCATCAAGTGCAGCAATGGCATCCGCCTGGTTATCGGGGAGTTGTACGACGCCGGCCGCCGACTTCTCCTCCTCTGTCAGCGCTCGGGGGTCAACCGTGATCTCGGTCGGCAGTTCCGCCTTTCGCTCGATGCCGTCGAGTGCCAGGCCGAGAATGGCCGCGGTGGCGAAATACGGGTTGGCCGAGGGATCGGTGACCTTGACCTCAACATTGGCGCCACGGGGGTTGCCATGTGTGGCGCGCAAGAAGCGCACGGCCGCCTCGCGGTTCTCGGTGCCCCAGCAGGCGTGGGCACCTGCCCAGTTTCCAGGTTGCATGCGCAGTCCGGACACGATCGACCCGCACAAGACCAACTGCGCTTCGGCCAAACCGGCGAGAATACCGGCAATGGCTGCCGCACCGTCGGCGGTCATCCGGTGGGCTCCTGTACCTCCGGAGAACACCGGGCGGCCGTCGCGGCGCAGTGAGAAGTGTTGGTGTGCACCACAACCCACGCTGCCGGCGAACGGCACCGGGGACAGGGTCAGCCGCAAGCCGTGCGCGCGGGCCACCCGGCTGAGGAGGATCCTGGCCAGAATCAACTCGTCGGCCGCGGCGACCGGGGCTTTTGGTGTCAAAGACATCTCGAACTGGTTGACTCCATATTCGGGATGGAACTGCTCGATGCCCACCCCGGCGTCGTTCATCGCCGCCAGTACGTCGCGAACGAAACCCTCGTGCTCGAGGACGCCGGCCAGTCCATACTGTGCCCACAGTTCACCGGGTATCCGGCTACCTGTCGGGTCCACGAGTTGGAATTCGATCTCGTGGCCCACCAACGCCTCCAGACCGGCTTGTTCGAGCCTGGATTCGATGCGGCCTAGTGTTCCCCGCGAGCAGGCCGGTACCGGGGTGCCGTCCTGGTCGAAGAACGATGCCGGAGCCCAGCCCAGGCCGTCGTCGATCGAACGCAGGGCATGCAGGTCGATGCGCAATCGCTCGTCGCCGATGACGCTGATGGCGTCGGTGAAAGCAATCCCCGCACGGTCGATGGCAAAGCCGTGCCAGGTAGAACTCGCGCCCAGGCCGGGATCGGCGAAATTGCGCACCCGGCTCGCAGGGACCACCTTCGCCAGTGTCAGGCCGGCCGGGTTGACGATGGTGCCGATGACTGCCGCAGGATATGCATGGTCGTCCATGATGGGAATCGTAGTTGTCGGACAACCCGTCTCTCGATCGTTCGTTCGGTTCCGCGGGTCCGTACGCACTAGCCTTCGGACACGCCGAGGGAAAGCCCGTCCAGGCGCACCGTGATGGGTTGCGCGCCAGCCGGAATCGGCCTGCCGAAGAGGTAGCCCTGTCCGTATTCGATGGCCGCCGTCTGTGCGGCGATCTGGTGGATGGTTGTTTCCACGCCTTCCACGACGGACGACGCGCCGACGGCACGTGCTACCTCGCCGGCCGCTCTGAGCAGCCGCAGGCCACGGGGCGTGTTGGAAGCGAGCATGAAACTGCGGTCGATCTTGACTGAAGTAACCGGAAAATAGAGCAGGTACGACATGGCGGAGTAGCCGGTGCCGAAGTCGTCGATGGCGACCCCGACACCCATCTCGGCGAGCTCGCGAAGTTCGGATTCGGCACTGTCCCCGGCCCGGACGATGGCTTCTTCCAGGATCTCGACGGTGAGGTTGTGCGGCGGGACGCCGTGTCGGGCGAGCGCTCGTTGCACGGCGGCCCTGAACCGACCTTCGCCGAGTTGTCGGGCGGAGACGTTGATGGACATGCGATGCCGTTCCATACCCGGCTGGGTCTGCCATCGCGCTTGTACTTCCAGTGCGGTGTTCAGGACCCATTCCCCCACCTGCTCGATGTAGGGACCGGTGTCCAGCGCGCTGAGGAATGCGACTGGTGGGACGAGTTCGCCGTTCGTGTCACGGATTCGCAGCAGTGCCTCGGCACCTGCGGTGCGGCCGGCTTCGAGGTCGACGATTGGCTGGTAGGCCAATTCAAAGGAATCGTTGTCGAGCGCTTGCACCAGCAATCGTTCGGCGTCGACGCGAGCCTGTGCCTCGGCTCGGTGGGTGGGTTTGGATTCGGCCCATCCGCCTCTGCGCTGTCGTCGGGCGGCACGCATGGCGGAGTCGGCCTCCCGGAGCATGTCGCTGGCGTCGGCATCCGGCGCCGAGCCCCGAACAACGCCGAAGCTGACGCTGGCGTGTACTGCGGTCAGTTCCAGCTGGATCGGCTGCGTGAGAGCGCGACGGATGGGCTTGAGGAACTCAGCTACGTCCCACTGCCCGGGAAGTCCGGTCATCAGGACCACGAACTCCGCGCCGCCCAGGCGCGCCGTCAGTGAATCGAGACCGACGTGTTCGACCAGGCGCCGACCGATCGTCTTGACCAGCCGATCGCCCTCGGCGTGTCCGAAGGCGTCGACGACGTCAGAGAAGCTGTCGATTCCGACAACGATGAGCGCGACGCCGCTGTCACCGGCGCGGCCGTTGAGCGTTGCGCCGATCCGGTCGATCAGCTCGTCGCGCGTGCTCACATCGCCCGTACCGGAACCGGAGTCACGTTCGGACGGATCGTCGAGCTTGGCAAGATCCACATGCGTCAGGACTGCGCCCTGAGCCCCTCGCAGCGGAAGTGCCACCAGCCGGAAGGTCCGCGGCTTGCCGGATCCGGGAGTCGGGTCGCCGGCGCGGTACTCCACCACGATCGATTCCTCGTGGCCGGCGAGCAGTTCTTCGACAGCGTCGACAGCCGTCACCGCAAAGGGGTTGGGCATCGTCGAGGCCGCACCGGACCGGCAGAGCTCGAGATAGTTCATGCTCCGCCAATCGGGCGCCTGGTCAGTGCGGGCGAGTTCCCATTGCCGGTCCCACTCGCGATTCGTGGCGATGATGGCGCCCGAGCCGTCGATCAGCACGCACTGCGACGGCATCGAGTCGAGCATCCCCTGCACCACTGCCCGTTGATCTCGTTCGATCACACGACCAAGCTGTGTGCCCGCCCTGGCCAGGACGTCAAGGAGGTTCGGGTCCATCGGCAGTGGGGTCGTTCCGAAGAACTCGAGGGCGGCCGCGACCTGCGTTCCGATCAGCAGCGGGACGGCGAATGCGGCCCTCATTCCGGACCGGAGGGCAATGTCGCAACGGGGGCATGTCGGTCTGTGCGAAAGGTCGTTCAACCAGACTGGTCGGCCGGATTCCCAGACCTGGCCGACCAGTCCCTCCCCCTTGCTGAAGGCGTACTCCGCGGTGGCAGTCCGTAGTGCGGAGAGGTCGAGGGACGGATCGGCGTACCAGATGTTCCCCGGCCGCATTCGCAGTGCCGTGCCATCCGCGGCGACGATGTAGGCGTGCGCGACTGGCCATTGGAAGAACTGGCAGATGTACTCGAGCGCGGACGCCAGAACTTCCCTGACCGAACCCGCCTGGTTGGCCAGGGTGGCGATCTGCGAGAGAAATTCGAGTTCCCGCTTTTTCTGGTACAGGTCGTGAAGTCCCTGTTCGGCGATTTCCTCCGCCTCGCGGCGGATCCTCCGTTCGCGATCGAGGCGGCGGTTGAGGAATTTGTTCTCGTCCGTCAACGCTGCCACCGAGTCAGTGTCGGGCGGATGTCCGTGGTTTGCCGCCATGTCCGCATTATGCCGCTGGCATTGCCTTCCAGGCAGCGTTCCAGCCACCGTTCCTGCATCCCCGGCGCTCGCCTGGGCGTCGATGCCAATGACACGGCGAGAGCGGCCCGGTGAGCAGATAATCGGTGCGGGCCCAAGACGACAAATTCCAATTACTCTTGCCCACAGCTGATTTCAGAGTTCCATCAACCCGTCCGGTCGCCGTGAGTAGACTTATGCTGTCCGATCAACCCGGTCACATCACGTGACCACCGGCGGAAAGGCACCCATGACCCCCCTGGCTCCTGTCGTGTTCCGTGCGGTCGCTGCGGCGGCAGTTGGCAGTGCGATGCTGCTCGGCAGCGTCGCGATCGCCCAGGCTGATACGCCGGCCAATTGCACCGCCGGTGACCTGGCCCGTGTTTCGTCGGGTGTTTCGAATGCCACGGCGGATTATCTGTTCAGCCATCCCGATGTCAACACCTTCTTCACCGGCCTTAAAGGCCAGGATCCCGACGTGCTGCGCACCAACGTGCAGAACTATCTGGACGCCAACCCGCAGGTTAAAAGCGAACTGCAGTCTGTCCGTCAACCTTTGGTTGATTTCAAGGCCAATTGCCAATAGGGCAGCGCCTGGATCTCAACTGTTCTGACCCAGCTCGGACCGTCGAAAGGATGACCGCTATGCGAATCGGACGGATCAGTCTGACTGCCATTTCCTCGAGCGCCCTCGCCGCCGCGGCGATGATCAGCACTCTCGCCGCATACCCGCCAGAACTCAACGCCGATCCCGGGATAGGGGGCTGCGTCGACGTGGTTGGGGTGTCGGCTTGCAGCAACGTCGACGCCAACGTGCCGAATATCAATGCGGTGGCAAACGCCATTCCGAACATCCCGGTTCCGAACATCAACGTGCCTAACGTCCACATCAATCCGGGTCACGTCGGTCTGCCGGGCCGAGGGCGCTAGCGCCGCATCGCTCAGAATGAGGCGTCTTTCGACCCTACAGTTCCACCGCGTCCCAGCTATCTAAGCAGGGCGAGAATGGTTGGAGTGAAGGGGAATTCGGTGGCCGAACCGCGGCCCTCCGATTGTGCAGCGGAACCTCACTAGTGACTGTCCTGCTGCAGCAGGAACCGGTGAGCGATCCGCTCCAGGGCGGCTTCGACATGCAAACGGTCTGGTCGCCCCTCGAAACTTGTTGAGATTTCCAGCTTGTCGACGATCCGCCCGACAATGGCGGACGACACGGCGTCGATCTGGCGTACCCCGGCTTGGGTCAACCAGAGCTCGTCTCCGGTGCGCAGCGCAAATCCGGTCGCAATCAGGGCGTCGAAGGCAGGTTCGATCACCTCACGGGGCACCCGCAGTCGTTCGGCGATCCTGGACATCCTCGCGGTGCCGAAGACCTGCTTGTTCCGGTAAATCTGAACCAGCGCCCACAAGCGTCCGATGTCCAGTTCACACCCCGGACCCCCGGCCAGTGATCGCAGTTTCAGATCCGGGGAGTCCCGGATCAGCCGTCCGACAGCGACCTCGAGAATCTCCTCGGGGCTCTCGGATGACGGCATGCCGAAGCCCTCACCGAGATCGACTGGTCCGCTGTCGATTTCGCGAAGCGGCACCTCCTTGAGTAGCAGCGCGAGGACGAATCCGACGGCGGCCACGGGCGCGGCGCACAGGAAGACTCGGCCCAGCGCGTCGGCGTATGCGGTGACGATCGGTGCCGCCATCTCTGCAGGCAAGCGATGCAACACCTGAGGGGACTCGGCCGCACTGGCCGGGGCTCCGCCGGCCGCCAGTGCAGGACCAATCCGATCGGATAGGAAGTTGGTGAACAGCGAGCCGAAAATAGCTGCACCGAAGGAACTTCCAATCGTCCTGAAGAAGGTCACCCCGGAGGTGGCGACACCCAGATCGTCGAAGTCGACGGTGTTCTGCACGGTCAGGACCAAAACCTGCATACACAAGCCGATGCCGGTTCCGAGAATGAACAGGTCCAGCGACTGGCGCCAAATCGGGGTACTGGCCGTCATTTGAGACAGCAGGAGGAAACCCACCGCCATGATCGCGGTTCCTAGCACCGGGAACACCTTGTACCGCCCGGTTCGGCCCACGAGCGTTCCGCTGCCCACCGAGGTGATCAGCAGTCCGGCCACCATCGGTAACGTGCGAATACCTGAGGCGGTGGCGGACACACCGTCGACGAATTGCATGAAGGTCGGCAGGAACGTGAGTGCGCCGAGCATCGCGAAGCCCACCACGAAACTCAACACGCAGCACACCGTGAACACTGGGTCGGCGAACAGCCGGATTGGTAGCACCGGTTCCGGGACGCGCAACTCCACCACCGCGAAAGCGGCCAGCGCCACCGCCGACCCGATGAACAGCCCGACGATCACCGGCGATGACCACTGGTAGGTGCTGCCGCCCCAACTCGTCGCCAGGGTCAGGCCGGTGGCGCCCAGGCCGACCAGCGTGATGCCTGCATAGTCGATGGTCGGCCTGCCAGCACGCCCCAGAGCCGGGATGGTCGAGGCTGCGACGAGAAGCACCGCGATGGCCACCGGTACGTTTATCCAGAACGCCCAGCGCCACGAAAGATGGTCGGTGAAGAACCCGCCCAACAGTGGTCCGATGACGGTGGTGACGCCGAACACCGCACCGAGAGCCCCTTGGTATCGTCCCCGATCCCGGAGTGGAATCACTTCGCCGATCACCGCCATCGCGGTGACCATGACGGCTCCCCCACCGACTCCTTGCAGCGCACGCGATGCCACGAGCATCGGCATCGAGGATGCGGCGCCACACAGCAGCGAGCCGGCGAGGAAAAACCCGATCGCCGTCTGGAACACCGCTTTACGGCCGAACAGATCGCCTAGTTTGCCGACGACTGCGGTCGTGATGGTCGAGGCGAGCAGATAGCTGGTTACCACCCAGGCCTGGTGGCCGGCCCCGCCGAGATCGGCGACGACCGTGGGCAGCGCGGTGGCGACGATCGTCTGGTCCAGTGCCGCCAGCATCATCCCGAGCAGCACCGCGACGAAGATCAGATTCCGACGCCGGATGCCGACGTCGGCGTCATGCGAATCCTCAACCCAGGCGGTCACGTCATTGAGTCTTCCCAATGCTGTGCCGGCCCGACCAGCCCGGGTCGCAGCAAAGAGCGCTTCCGGGAAGCAATTTCTGAAATACCCAAGAAAAGGCTGAGAAAAGGCTTTCAAAGTGCGTCTATGCCCTGGTAACGTGGCCTGCAATTCAGCGATCGTTCGGTTTCGGGGTCAAGACAGCGAAGGTGGTCATCGTTGACGGCGATGAACGGGCGTGCCGCACGGGTGGGGGCCGCAGCATTCGCGCTCGGCCTGTCCTTGGCCGGACTTCAGGGTGCCGGGATTGCCGCTGCCGACGAGTCCGACTCGCCGTCGGCCACCGCACCCGTTACGCCGTCGAGAAGTTCGGCGACCACCCGGTCGGGCCCTGGGACCAGCCGTCCCTCTGGCGATCGAAAACGATCAGCACCGTCGGCAATTCGAGAGGCGACCAGGGCCGTTGCGGAAGTCATGCCGGTGCGTCAACGGCCGCTACCGAAACCCCCTGCGCCGGCCGCCGTCGCTCGTCCGGCCGCCGCTGTTACTGCGGCCTCCCGGGTTACGAGGTTCAGGCGTGAGCTGCCGGTGTTCCAATTATGGTCGTCGGGCTTGCGAGCGGTAAGCGCAGCCAGCCCTGTCGCTCCTGATCAGGCCGCGGCGATCACGGTAGCGGTCAATACATTCCTCACCTCCGCTGCTGACCGGCTGTCCGCGTGGCCCGCAAGCCCGGTAACCGAGTTCATGCAGGGCGCACTGCTACTTGTGCGCCGCACCCTGTCCGGCTTGTTTCCCGGCGTTGGGGCCGGCACAACCACGGGAACAACGACAACGTCGCCGTACTTCACCGACGAGCAACTGCGGGACTACCTGCTCGGTCTTGCAAAGGAGCAGTACGGCGGATTGTTCGGTCAAACGGTGCCGTCCTATGACTACTACGGTCCGTACTACAAGTATCTCGATGTGGCCGCGTCGCCAGACTCCGCCACCGCGTCCGACACCAACGTGCAGGTGGAAGGCGTCGACGAAGCCGATTTCGTCGAAAACGACGGACACTATCTATATGTGGCCCAGAACGGCCAGCTGACCATATTCGATTCCAGTTCGGCCATCTCGTCGCAAACAGCTCTGTCCGGCAACGTCGTTGGTGAGTTTCTCGCCGGTGACCGGCTGACGGTGATCACCCAATCCGGTTCCGGTTGGTACGGGCCGACGATGAGGATAGCCGGACCCTGGTACTGGAATCCACAGACCACCGTCACCGTGTTCGACGTGTCGGAGCGCTCCGCTCCGGCAGTGGTGACCCAGACGGTGTTCGACGGCGGCTACCGTGACGCCCGTGCTGTGGATGGCACCGTCTACCTCGTCATGGACCGCTCTCTGGAATTACCCGAACTGCAGTACACGGAGTTCACCGTGCAGCCGGATGCTGCGGCAGCACTGAAGATTCCTTGGGATCCCAACGCTCCCGTCACCTACCGCACGTACGAGACCTGGGAGTCCTACGCCGCGCGAGTGGGTCCACAGATCGCGACTTTAGCTCTGCCGCATGCATATTCGGTGGACGACGGCGGGAACGTCATCGATCTGGGGGTACTGCTCGACGCCGGGGAGATCGTTCGCCCGCAAACCGAGGGTCAGCAATCGCTGCTGACCGTGGTGTCGGTCGATTCGCAGAATGCCTCGACGGGTTCGCATTTCGATGACAGCGCAGGTGCGCTGGTGCACTCCAACGGCACCACCATCTACATGACGGCCGAAGCAATCTATGTTGCGTCGAACCAGGACGACTACTCGGAGATGAGTTCCTCGACCAAGACCCGCATCGACCTATTCACCGTCAACGGCACCGATCTGAGCTGGCAGGCCAGTGGCGTGGTGCCGGGCTCGCCGATCAACCAGTTCGCCCTTTCCGAGCAGGACGGCCACCTTCAGGTGGCAACCCACACTTGGAGTTGGCAGTGGATCCCCGGCGGCGAGGGCACCGGTACAGGAACCTGGATTTCCCGCGACGACAACGGTGTCTACGTCCTCGACACTGTCGGCGACACGCTCGACGTGATCGGAAGCCTGACCGGATTGGCCCCCGGCGAACAGCTCTACGCGGCTCGCTTCGTCGACAGCATGGCCTATCTCGTCACATTCGTGCGCACTGACCCACTGTTCGCCATCGACCTCGGCGATCCGACGGAGCCCACCCTGCGAGGCGAACTGGTCATCCCCGGCTTCTCCAACTACCTGCAGCCCGTCGGTGACGGCCTGCTGCTCGGGATCGGCCAGGAGCGCCCCTCAGAAACGTCAGGCAACCAGGTGCAAGTTTCGTTGTTCGACGTCCGCGACGCCACGAATCCCACCCGGATCGATCAGCAGTTCCTCGACGAGGATGCGCAATGGTCGTGGTCTGAGGCGCAGTTCGACCACCACGCGCTGCTGTATTCGCCCGAGGACGGCCTCCTGGTGGTTCCGGTCTCCGGCAGCGGGTACGACCCGCAGACGGGCACTTACCGATACGGGCAGACGCTTGAAGTGCTGAGCGTCGACGCCGGCGGCATCCAACGTCGGGGCGAGATTCACACCGACGGGTCGGTGATCCGGACAGCTCGCATCGGTGACGTGCTGTATGCGGTGTCCGCCGACCACGTCACGGCTTACAGTCTGACCGACCTGTCGCCGATCGCCACCACCTGATCGGCGTTACTGGCCTTCGGCCTTGGCCTGCATCATCGGACAGCCGCGCATCGGTCGCTCAACGACGGGCTGGGTCGCCAGCCGCTGCTCCTGCCGACGGGCAAGGACGGCAGGATCGAGGGTGTAAGCATCTGCGTCCCAATGGCCTTCGGCGAACCGCGCCTCCATCGCCTGCGCACGGGCCGCGCAGGAGAAGTACAAATTGGGCAGCAGGCCAGGCTTGTGCAGCGCATTGGGAATGAATCCGGTGAAGTGGACCATGCCGTCGGCGTAGACGTAGCTGCCCAGCCCGTAGCCGGTCAGGTGACGAGTGAGATCGGCGGCGTTGAGCGACAGCGCCAGTTTCACACCCTCGGATTCGGACTCGACGTCGACCGGAAAGCGCTGCAGCACAAGCAGTCCGTTGCCGTAGAGGGGGTGCGACTGGTCGCCGAGCACCTGCGAAAGGGAGGTCGTCTCGCCGAACGGGAACTCGACGGTGAAGCCGCGCCCTCCGGCGGTGGCGGCAACCGCCGGAGGTCGGTTCATATATCCGGTGACGACGTCACGGAATTCGGCCTCCGGCCACGCGCACGGCTCATCGCCCGAGGTCACGAAAATCCCGGCAGCAAAAGCCATCTCGTCGGGAACGGTACGTAAGCCCGCCTCCGGATGATCACTGGTCGCAGGTAACGCACCGGTCGCCTCCGCCAGAACCGGCGCGACGATCCGTGCTTCGGCCAACTGGATCACCGCTGCCGCTGCGAGCAGATACCGCATCCAGCTTCCGTTGTCATCGGTCACCCGGGCCAGCGACCAAAGGTCCAGCCGCCGTGCTTCCACGTCATAAACCGGGCCGGCCAAGGAGGCGCAACGCATGGGGAAGGCGTTGATCTCCGCGAGTGCAGCCTCGGTCAGATCCAGGTCGCGCAGCAACTCAGTCCGAACGCAGACGAGGTACCCGGTCTCGCCGTTGGGGCCTTTCTCTTCACGGACGAATTCGACGGTCTGGGCGTATTGGTCCGCCCACCAGGTGAACCCGGTCGGCAGCAGGTAGGACCACTGCTCATCGATCTGAAGTTGATCTTTGTAGAGCCAGTCGATGATCTCTTCGGCGATGTTCACGAGCCGGCTGCCGGAATGTGCTCCGGATGCAGCATCTCGGCGTACCGCAGTTGCTCGGGGATTGCGAAGGCATCGACGAGGGTCTCCGCATACGGGCGAAGATTCCGGCAGCGTTCGTTGATCCCATTGTTCACCGCGCGGGCCCGCTCGGTCGACAACAGCCGATGCTCCAGAAAAAAGGCCTTGTCCGCCTCGATCACGCTGAGCGCGTAGAGGTCGCAGACCTTCTCGAGAATATCCTTGGCCTCCGGGTCATAGCAGTTGTCGATACCGGCGATGAAGGCCTCCAGCACAACGCGGTCGACGTGTGCCCGCGCCGCGTGCATGACGTGGTCTTGCACGGAGTTGAACGCGTCAAAAGCCGGCATCGTCTTCGCCCGGCGCTGCAGCCGACGGGCCAGTGAGGACAGCAGATACTTCTCGCGGTCCTCGAACATCTGCGCCTGGGTGCCCCGGTTGAACAGGCTGCCCTCTTCGCTATTGTCCTGCCTGTTGTCGATGAACCGCTGCATGATCTGCGCCGCCGCGGTCCTTCTCGACACGCGCTCACCGGCGAAATTCGCGGCGAACTGGACCCATTCGAATGGGCTCATGCTCTTTATGTCGTCGTTGTAGCCGGTCAGCAAGTGCTTGGTCACCAGTTGCAGCAGGACGTGGTTGTCGCCCTCGAACGTGGTGAACACGTCGCTGTCGGCCCGCAACCCGACCAGTCGGTTCTCGGACAGGTAGCCGGCACCGCCGCAGGCTTCGCGACACTCCTGGATGGCGGCACTGGTATGCCAGGTGGCTATGGCCTTCAGGCCGGCCGCGTGGGCCTCCAGGTCGCGATGCGCTTCCGGGTCATGGCCCTCAGAGGTTTCGAGGTCGTGGAGTTTGGCCACGAGTTCGTTCTGAGCAAACTGCAGTGCGTAGGACTGTGCGACGTACGGCAGGAGGCGGCGCTGATGCACCAGGTAGTCCATGATCAGCACTTCGCTGCCGTCGCCGGAGTCGTGGAACTGCCTACGCTGCAACGCATATCGCACCGCGATGTCCAACGCGACCCGGGCCGACTGCGCCCCGCTCCCGGCGACCGTGACACGGCCGCGGACCAAGGTGCCCAGCATCGTGAAGAAGCGCCGATTGGGGTTCGCGATCGGTGACGAATAGGTGCCGTCCGCAGCGACATCGGCGAACCGGTTCAGCAGATTCTCCCGGGGAACCCGCACCTGGTTGAACATGATGCGTCCGTTGTCGACGCCGAGCAGACCGCCCTTGTAGTCACAGTCGGTGATGGTGACCCCGGGCAGGGTGTTGCCACTTTCGTCGCGTATCGGCACCACGATGCAGTGCACGCCGTGGTTCTCGCCCAAGGTGATCAACTGAGCGAAAACCGCTGCTACCGAAGCGCTTTCGGCCGCACCACCGAGATAGTCCTTGCGCGAGTTCGGTGTCGGGGAATGGATGACGAACTCTTCGGTCTCCGGGTCGTAGACGGCCGTGGTCTCGAGCGACTGAACATCACTGCCGTGGCCTGTCTCGGTCATGGCGAAGCAACCCGCCAGGTCGAGGGTGATCAACGGCCGAACGTAGGCCTCATGGTGACGCTCGGTCCCGAGGTTCTCGACCGCTCCTCCGAACAGGCCCCACAGCACGCCCGCCTTGACCATCAGCGACAGATCCGACATCGCCAGCATCTCGATCTTCGACACCGCTGCGCCAACGTCGCCGGTGCCCCCGTGATCCTTCTGGAACAGATCCTCGGCGGCGCCGGCGGCCGCGATGATCTTCAGCTGTTCCATCACCCGGGCGCGTGCCACGGACTTGGACGGGAAGAAGTGCGGCTTGAAGATCTCAAGCGACAACTTCTCGCGGATCATGTTCTTGGTGTCACGCCAACGGCCGTCGAGGGCGCGTTGCAGATGCTCGCTTGTGGTGGTCATACTTCGTTCATAACCCACTATCGAAACCTGACGCTACTTGTGCGGAGCCTCAACCTTTGGGGTCGACTCGGACGCTGAAGCCGAACAGGTCGAGGCTGTGCGGCAGCGGTTTACCCGGATCCAGCTGGGCCCCGGCGAGCGACAACTCCCCGGAACTGAGTAGGTGCGCCATGACTGCTTGGCCAAGGAACACCGACATACCGTAGCCCGGGCAACCCTGGGGGCCATGGCTCATGAAGTTGAACGACCAGTTTTCGCTGGCGGTTCCGGTCACCCACTCCCCCGGTGAGAAGTGGTCGGCGTACCGGACGCGAGCCCGGTTGCGGTGGTTGAACACGTTGTAGATCAACACCTGGGTGCCCTCGGGAAGGACGGATCCGTTGGGGAACTCGATGTCCCGGGTCGACACCCGGGCGAACAACCCGGTGGTCGGCCAAAGCCGCATGGCTTCCAACAGGCAGCCGGCCAGATACTTCAACGACGCGACACCCTGCGGCGTGCTGATGTCGGCCGCCGCGATCTCCTTGCGCGCCTCTGCCCGCTGCTCGGGATGGGTGGCCAACGCAGCCAGCGCACGCAGTGTGTTGGCTGACAGCGTGTCGCCCATCGCCATCAACCAGTGGACCACCTGGCCGGCCGCTCCACCGGGCGGAGCGGGGGTCTTTGCGATTTCAGCGGCCAGGCTGCCTGATTCGGCTTTCGCGAGGTGGCCCTCGATGATGCCGATCATCTCCGGGTACTGCGGTCCGGGTTTTCCAGGCATCTTGTTGCCCTGCGACATGAGCTCGCCCAGCAGTTCCATCAGCCGGGTGTCGTCGGCGGCATGGTCGCCCAGGACGATGCGTCGCGTCATCCGCTGAAATGCGCTGTCGATGACGTGGTAGTTGACCGACTTGCCGGTGAGTTCGCCGGCGGTGTCAGCCGCAATCTTGACGAACGACCCGGCCAGATCGTGCAGTGGCTTACCAGGCTCGAGCACAGCGTCGGCGAATTGCCGACGCTGTGCCCAAAGGTCGCCTCGCGAAATCGTCAGCGCGTCCGGCTGGAAAGCGGACATCCCGTTCTTCTTCGGCTCTGGGTCAGAGGCGAAGGGATCCGGAGAACCGCCCAGCACAAACTTGATGTCTTCGGGGTTGTGGACCAGAAGGGCCTCGTCTTTGGCGACCCGGACGTAGAACGGCCCAGGTCCGTGGCTCTTCACCAGCCCTTCGACGAGCCGGTAGCCCAGATAGTCGGCGCCAAGCATGGACGCCAACTTCGTGGGCAGCTCCCGCTTGTTGAACAACCCCTGAATGACGTTGGGGATGCCTATCTGAGCAGTGAACCGGATGCCTTCAAGTGCGGACGCGTGTGGGAAGTCGCGAGCCACCGATTAACCCCAGGGCATGTAGGCGCGGACGGTGTCGGCCAGTTGGACGATCCGGTTGGGCTTGTCCGGTGCCGGGGCGCCAAGCTTGGGCCACGGGGCGAAGACGCGCTCGACCCCTTCCAGTGCCGGTTCGAGCTCAGGGTAGTGACGCAGGATGACGTCCTTCATACCGTTGTTGTTGACCCAGTCGAAGCCGACCTGGGTGTACACCTCGGGACGGAAGTCCTCGGTGAAGAACCGGTCGGACTTCAGCCGGCGCGACGCCATCACGATGAAAATCCGGAAAGCGGTATCGGAGAACCCGAAGCCCTTGGGCGGCTGCTCGGCCTGCATGCCGATCTGGGTGTCGACCAGGTCGACATCACCACCGTAGATCTCGTTGATCTCCTTGGCCCACTCCTTGTTGGGCGTGATCTCATCGATGCTCTTCCGACGCGGCATGTGCAGCATCTCGCGGAAATCGTTGTACCGCGGCACTCCACGCTCGCGATCCC
>JAGQTV010000001.1 GCA_020438845.1 Mycobacterium sp.
GGCGCGGCTACGCCGGTCCTGATGCCCACCCTCGGCGAGTCGGTCACCGAGGGAACCGTCACCCGCTGGCTGAAGAAGGTCGGCGACGCGGTGGCCGTCGATGAGCCTCTCGTCGAGGTCTCCACAGACAAGGTCGACACCGAGATCCCCTCACCGGTGGCCGGCACACTGCTGAGTATCACCGCGGAAGAGGACGACATCGTCCCGGTCGGCGGCGAGTTGGGGCGTATCGGAGCGGCCGGAGCCGCAACCCAGGCCGCACCCCCTCCGCCTGCCCCGGCGCCGACACCGGCGCCACCAGCACCGCCGGCCCCACCGGCCCCACCAGCCCCACCAGCATCGCCGGCCCCGCCGGCCCCTGCGCCAGCCCCGCAGCCGGTCGCCGCCCCCGCGCCTCCCCCGGCGCCGACCGCACCCGAACCAGCCGCAACTGTCCCAGCGGGCGACAACACCCCGTACGTCACCCCGCTGGTGCGGAAACTGGCTGCGGAGAACGCCGTCGACCTGGCGAAGGTCAAGGGCACCGGAGTCGGAGGCCGCGTCCGCAAGCAGGACGTACTGGCGGCCGCAGCCAGGAAGGCTGCTCCTCCGGCAGCGACAACTGCTGCGGCGCCTGCCGCCGCACCGGCGGCCGGGCCGGCCGCCTCACCGCTGGCTCACCTACGCGGAACCACCCAGAAGGCCAACCGGATCCGGCAGATCACTGCGAAGAAGACCCGCGAGTCTTTGCAGGCCAGCGCCCAGCTGACCCAGACCCACGAAGTCGACATGACCAAGATCGTGGCGCTCCGGGCCCGCGCCAAGAAGGACTTCGCCGAGCGCGAGGGCGTCAATCTCACGTACCTGCCGTTCTTCGCCCGTGCGGTGATCGACGCGCTCAAGGCGCACCCCAATATCAACGCCAGCTACAACGAGGCCACCGGAGAGATCACCTACTACGACGCCGAGCATCTGGGTTTCGCGGTCGACACCGAGCAGGGGCTGCTCTCCCCCATTGTTCACAACGCCGGCGATCTGTCCCTGGCCGGATTGGCCCGCGCCATCAACGACATCGCCGCCCGAGCCCGATCGGGCAATCTCAAACCCGACGAACTGTCCGGCGGCACGTTCACCATCACCAACATCGGCAGCCAGGGCGCGCTGTTCGACACGCCGATCCTGGTACCGCCGCAGGCGGCGATGCTGGGCACCGGCGCGATCGTCAAACGCCCCCGGGTGATCGTCGACGAATTCGGCAATGAATCGATCGGCGTCCGTTCGATCTGCTACCTGCCGCTGACCTATGACCACCGGCTGATCGACGGTGCCGACGCCGGCCGTTTCCTGACAACGATCAGGAAACGCCTCGAAGACGGAGCATTCGAGGGCGAGCTTGGGCTCTGAGGTGCCCAGCCACCAAGGGGCCAACCAGATCATCGCGATCGCCGGTTCCTCCGGTCTGATCGGCTCGGCCCTAGTGGCGGCATTGCGAACCGCCGACCACCGAGTGCTGCGGATCGTCCGCCGAGCCCCGGCCAACCGCGACGAACTGCGGTGGAACCCGGACAGCGGCGATTTCGACCCGGCGGCCCTCGAGGGGGTCGACGCGGTGATCAACTTGTGCGGGGCCGGGATCGGCGACAGGCGCTGGTCCGGCGCGTTCAAACAAACCCTGCGCGACAGTCGCATCGACCCCACCGAGGTCATCGCCCAAGCCGTGGTCGAAGCGGCCGTGCCGCTGCTGGTCAATGCCAGTGCGGTCGGCTACTACGGCGACACCGGCGCTCGGGTCGTCGATGAATCCGCGCCCCCTGGAAGGGGTTTCCTGGCGCAGCTGTGCGCGGACTGGGAGGCCGCGACCCTGCCCGCCCAGGATGCTGGGGTGCGGGTGGTGCTGGCCCGCACCGGTCTGGTGCTGTCCCCGGGGGGCGGCATGATGAGCAGACTTCGTCCGCTGTTCGCCTTCGGCCTAGGCGGGCGACTTGCCGGCGGGCACCAGTACATGCCATGGATCAGCTTGGAAGACGAGGTCCGGGCGCTGCTGTTTGCGATCAACACCCCCGAACTGTCCGGTCCGGTGAATCTCACCGGCCCTGCCCCGGTGACCAACGCCGAGTTCACCGCTGCACTGGGCCGGGCACTGAACCGTCCCACTCCCTGGCTGGTGCCCGGGTTCGCCCTCAAGGCGCTGCTCGGAGAGTTCGCCGAAGAGGGGCTGCTCGGTGGCCAGCGAGCCATCCCGGCAGCTTTGGAGCGGGCCGGATTCGTGTTCCATCACCATACGATCGGGGAAGCGCTTGCCTATGCCACCGCTTCTCAGCAGCGGTAGTACCGTCGGTTGGGTGCGGCAATCCATCCGGTCCGGTTCGGACCCGATCGACGTCCGGCACCTCGGAAGCATCGACTACCTGGCGGCCTGGCAGCTTCAGCGTGAGCTAGCCGACGCGCGGGTGGCGGGGGGCCCGGACACCCTGTTGCTGCTGGAGCATCCCCCGGTCTATACCGCGGGCAAGCGCACCGAGGAACATGAGCGACCCATCGACGGTGGGCCCGTGGTCGATGTCGACCGCGGCGGGAAGATCACCTGGCACGGCCCGGGTCAGCTGGTCGGCTACCCGGTGATCGGCCTGGCCGAACCACTCGATGTGGTGAACTATGTTCGCCGTCTCGAGCAGTCACTGATCAGCGTGTGCGGGGAGTACGGCCTGGACGCCGCCCGAGTCGAGGGCCGATCCGGGGTGTGGCTGCTGCCCACCAACGGCAGACCGGCCCGCAAGATCGCGGCCATCGGGATCCGGGTGGCCCGCGGTACCGCACTGCACGGTTTCGCGCTGAACTGCGACTGCGACCTCGGCGCTTTCTCGGCGATCGTGCCCTGCGGCATCGCCGACGCCGGTGTGACGTCGTTGACCGCCGAAGTGGGCCGGCGGGTTTCCGTCGACGACGTTCGCGAGCGGGTGGCCGAGGCGGTTGTTGACGCCTTGGACGGCCGTCTACCAGTGCAGACTCCCGTACCATCGCAGCCATGAGCGTCTCGCCGGGTGACCGCAAACTCCTGCGACTCGAGGTACGTAACGCCGAGACCCCGATCGAGCGCAAACCGCCCTGGATCAAAACGCGCGCCCGGATGGGTCCGGAGTACACCGCGCTCAAAGGCCTGGTCCGTCGAGAGGGGCTGCACACCGTCTGCGAGGAAGCCGGTTGCCCCAACATCTTCGAATGCTGGGAGGACCGCGAGGCGACCTTCCTGATCGGCGGCGAACAGTGCACCCGCAGGTGCGATTTCTGCCAGATCGATACCGGCAAGCCCGCCGAACTGGATCGCGACGAGCCCCGACGGGTGGCCGAGAGCGTCGCGGCCATGGGGCTGAAATATGCCACAGTGACGGGGGTGGCCCGGGACGACCTGCCCGACGGCGGAGCCTGGCTTTACAGCGAAACGGTACGGGCAATCAAGCGACTCAACCCGTCGACCGGGGTGGAACTGCTGGCTCCGGACTTCAACGGACACGCCGAACTGCTCCGCGAGGTGTTCGAGTCTCGTCCGGAAGTGTTCGCGCACAATCTCGAAA
This sequence comes from Mycobacterium sp., assembly GCA_020438845.1. Taxonomy (GTDB): domain Bacteria; phylum Actinomycetota; class Actinomycetes; order Mycobacteriales; family Mycobacteriaceae; genus Mycobacterium. The sequence continues at coordinate 3,552 of JAGQTV010000001.1, forward strand.
CCGTGCCTCGGATCTTCAAGCGCATCCGTCCGGCCTTCCGTTACCAGCGCAGTCTGGAGGTTCTGACCGCCGCGCGGGAATTCGGACTTGTCACCAAGAGCAACCTCATCCTCGGGATGGGCGAAACCATCGACGAGGTCCGTACAGCGCTCGGCGACCTGCACGAAGCCGGGTGCGAAATCGTGACCATCACCCAGTACCTGCGGCCGTCGCCCCGCCATCACCCCGTCGAGCGTTGGGTGCACCCCGATGAATTCGTGGAACTGGCGTCCTTTGCTGAAGGCTTGGGCTTCGCGGGCGTCCTCGCCGGACCACTGGTGCGATCCTCCTATCGGGCAGGCAGGCTGTATGAGCAGGCCGCGTTGACCCGGAAGCACGACCGTATTCTGGACAGCTATGGCGAAGTCCCGCACCCCTGATCAGCTCAAGGCCGCCAAGGCCGAGGCGAAAGCCACCCGCAAAGCCCAGTCCAAGCAGCGCCGCGCCCAGTTGTGGCAGGCGTTCCAGATGCAGCGCAAAGAGGACAAACGGCTGATCCCGTACATGGTCGCAGGCTTCGTCGCGGCTCTGGCCCTATCCGTCACGCTCGGGGTACTGGCGGGCGGGTTCACCATGTACATGCTGATCGTGCTCGGCGTCGCACTCGGACTGCTCGTCGCCTTCATCATCTTCGGTCGAAGGGCTCAGAAGTCGGTGTTCAGTAAGGCCGAAGGTCAGGCCGGCGCGGCAGCCTGGGCGCTGAACAACATGCGCGGGAAGTGGCGGGTCACGCCCGGCGTTGCCGCCACTGGCCACTTCGATGCCGTGCACCGTGTGATCGGACGGCCGGGCGTCATCTTCGTCGGCGAGGGCTCACCGACCCGGGTCAAGCCGTTGCTGGCCCAGGAGAAAAAGCGCACTGCCCGCCTGGTGGGCGACGTGCCGATCTACGACGTGATCGTCGGCGCCGGCGAAGGCGAGGTACCGCTGGACAAGCTGGAACGTCACCTGACCAAGCTGCCGGCCAACATCTCGGTCAAGCGGATGGACGAACTCGAGGCCAAGCTGACCGCCCTGGGCACCAAAGGCGGCCCGGCCGCAATGCCCAAGGGGCCGATGCCGACCCAGGCCAAGTTGCGCGGGGTGCAGCGGACGGTCCGGCGGCGCTGATCAGCTGTGGACCACTGATCAGCTATGGACCACCGCCGTCGCTGTCAAACGATCGTGTAGCCCGCGTCCGTCGTTGTCGGTGAGCAGCGCCGGAATTACGAGGGCCAGGAGAAGGCCGCGCACCAGTGCGCGGCCGGTTCCAACGTAGATCCGCTCATCGACAGACAGCACCTTCAGGCCCAGCACGTACTGCCCCGGGGTGAAGCCGTAGAAGCGCACGGTGATGACGCCGATTACGAGCCAGGTGATCAAAACCGCGGTCGACAGGGTCGGTTCGGGAATCAACCGCGCCCGCAGCACCAGAAGCGCCAGACCGTAGGCGATCAGCCAGTCGACCAGAAGCGCCGCGAATCGAAGGCCCATGCCGGCGATCGAATTCGTGCCTTGTGCAGGCAGGCCGAGCCTCTGACCCGGATAGCTCTCACCGAAACTCGTCGTATCCGGATCGGTCAACCGTGGGCCCCCTCTCGCGCTTCTCTGCTCCCAGAATAGGCAGGACCGCTCCCAGAATAGGCAGGACCGCTCCCAGAATAGGCAGGACCACTGCGGCGCACGTCGATAACCACGCGTAACGTCAGCGCAACATTCGGTTGACGGACGTGCAACATCGGCTCCCTAGCGTCAGCCGCACCCCCACTTGAAGAGGAGCTAAATAGGTGGCAAAGGAAAAGTCGGCCCACGACATCATCAAGGAAATCAAAGACGAGAAGTGCGAATACGTCGACATCCGGTTCTGTGATCTGCCTGGCGTCGTCCAGCATTTCTCGATCCCTGCGTCGGCATTCGACGAAAGCGTCTTCGAGGACGGCTTGGCGTTCGACGGCTCGTCGGTGCGCGGCTTCCAGTCGATCCACGAGTCCGACATGATGCTGTTGCCCGACCCCAACACCGCGCGCATCGACCCGTTCCGCGCTGCCAAGACGATGAACATCAACTTCTTCGTCCATGACCCGTTCACCCGCGAGGCCTACTCGCGCGACCCGCGCAACGTGGCCCGCAAGGCCGAGGATTACCTGGCCAGCACCGGAATTGCCGACACCGCATACTTCGGCGCGGAAGCCGAGTTCTACATCTTCGACTCGGTTGCCTTCGACTCCCAGATGAACGGCACCTTCTACGAGGTCGATTCGGAGTCCGGCTGGTGGAACAGCGGGGAGCCTTTCGAGGCCGACGGCAGTCCCAACCGCGGCTACAAGGTCCGTCCCAAGGGCGGTTACTTCCCGGTGGCTCCCTACGACCACTACGTCGATCTGCGCGACCAGATGTCTACGAACCTGATCGACGCGGGCTTCGTCCTCGAGCGTGGCCACCACGAGGTGGGCACCGCCGGCCAGGCCGAGATCAACTACAAGTTCAACACCATGCTGCATGCGGCCGATGACCTGCTGCTGTTCAAATACATCATCAAGAACACCGCCTGGCAGGCCGGCAAGACCGTGACCTTCATGCCCAAGCCGCTGTTCGGCGACAACGGGTCGGGCATGCATGTGCACCAGTCGCTGTGGAAGGACGGCAAGCCGCTGTTCCACGACGAGTCCGGCTACGCGGGCCTCTCTGACATGGCGCGGCACTACATCGGCGGCATCCTGCACCACGCCCCGTCGCTGCTGGCGTTCACCAACCCGACGGTGAACTCCTACAAGCGTCTGGTCCCGGGTTACGAGGCTCCGATCAACCTGGTCTACAGCCAGCGCAACCGCTCCGCATGCGTGCGCATCCCGATCACCGGCAACAATCCGAAGGCCAAGCGCCTGGAGTTCCGTTGCCCGGACAGCTCGGGCAACCCGTACCTGGCGTTCGCGGCCATGCTCATGGCCGGCATCGACGGCATCAAGAAGAAGATCGAGCCGATGGCTCCGGTCGACAAGGACCTCTACGAGCTCCCGCCGGACGAGGCCGCCAACATCCCGCAGGCGCCAACCTCGCTGGCGGCGGTGATCGACCGACTGGAGGCCGACCACGACTACCTCACCGAGGGCGGCGTGTTCACCTCCGACCTGATCGAGACCTGGATCTCCTACAAGCGTGACAACGAGATCCTGCCGATCCAGATTCGGCCTCACCCCTACGAGTTCTCGCTCTACTACGACGTTTAGATTCTGGGACGTCTGAACTCCGGGACGCCCAAGTCGTGGGCAAGCGTTTCGGTCGAGTCCATCCGCCCGGCGATCGCCGGGCGGATGGCCTTGCCTGCGCGGCCTACGAGCGCGCGACAGTCGTGGTGTCCGGGGCAGAAAACCAGATTCGATCGAGCAGTAACACTGCGCGGCACCAGGTCGATACAGTGACGTCGCCTCCGGTGCGGGTGTGCAGTTCCTCTACCCGCCCCGTGATGCGAGAGCTACCAGAGTGATGACATACTTCGATGCGCCTGACCGGCGCGACAGCTTTACAGAGTTACAGGCGTGACAAAGTTATAGGCGTGACAGAGTTATCGCCGCGACAGGGATGCACAAGTGAGGAGCGTCATGAATCTGACCCGGATGGTAGTGGCATCGGCCATTGTCGCTGGCGGTGCTGCCGTCGGGCTTTCCGGTCCGGCCAACGCGGCTGACCCCAACGCGCTCGGCACCTACACCTTCGAGGGCGACGGCGGCGAGGTAAGCACATGGACCCTCACACCGTGCATCGATGACTCCGACCAGTGCGTGCATGTCGCAGCATCCGGCAGTTCCAAGCACGGGCCGTGGTCGGCTGACGCGCACTGGACCGTCGGGTCGTGGATCCTCTTCGTCGAGCAGCCGGACGCAGTGTCCTGCCCGGACGGCGCCACGGCGGCCGGCAACAACAATTACTCGTGGGACGCCACCACGCTGACCGGCTACGCCAGCATCTTCACCGGGGCATGCGGCGAAGGTGAAAGCGTGGCCATTCCTTTCACCCTGACCCGTGCCGGCGCTCCGCCGGTCGCGCCGACCGCCCCGATCTTCGATCAGCCGTTCTACCCGCCGACCGCCGAAGTGGTCGGTGAACCGCAGCAGGGTCAGACTGCCGAGGCGCCGCCCGCCGGACCGGTCGAGACCGACCCGGCATTGGTCGCCACACCCCCTGATGTCCCGAGCCTGGGAACCGCGGAACCGCTGACCGAGGCCGAGGTCGCCATGCCGGGCTTCAACGCCGGCGGCGGGGACCACGGCGGTGGCGGCCACGGCGGCCGCTGAGGTCAGCCCCCGAACACCCGGCTCACAACGGCTTTGGCCCGGCGGGTGACGCGCAGGTAGTTGTCCAGGAACGCCCCGCCGTCCCCTTCCGGCCAGCCGGCCGCGGTCGCGACCGCGTTCAGCTGCCGACCCGGCCCCGGCAATTGGTCGGTAGCCTTGCCGCGCACCAGTACCAAGGCGTTGCGGGCGCGGGTGGCGGTCAGCCAGGCCTCCCGCAGCTGAGCGACGTCTTCCTCGGGGATCAGTTCAGCGTCGGCTATCGCATCCAGCGCCGCCAAGGTCGACGCGTTGTGCAGACCGGGCACCTCGTGGGCGTGCCGCAGCTGCAGTAGTTGCACGGTCCACTCCACATCGGCAAGGCCGCCGCGGCCCAGCTTGGTATGGGTATTGGGATCGGCACCGCGGGGCAACCGCTCGGCGTCCACCCTGGCCTTGATTCGGCGGATTTCTTGGACGGCCGCCGGCGAGACTCCGCCGGCCGGGTAGCGGATCCGGTCAGCCAGCTCCATGAACCGCCGACCGAGATCAACGTCTCCGGCCACCGGCGCGGCCCGCAGCAGCGCCTGGATCTCCCACGGTTGCGCCCATTGCTGGTAGTAGGCGGAATACGAGGCCAATGTGCGCACCAGGGGGCCGTTGCGACCTTCCGGGCGCAGGCTGGCGTCGACGTCGAGGGGCGGGTCGTCGCTGGGCATGCCGAGCAGCGCTCGCACCTGCTCTGCCACCGACACCGACCATTTGACCGCCCGGGTCTCATCGGCCCCCGGAGCCGGGTCACAGACGAACATGACGTCGGCGTCGGAACCATAGCCCTGTTCCCCACCGCCGAGCCGGCCCATCCCGATCACCGCTATAGCAGCCGGGGCAATCCCGTCCCCGCCGACGTTGGCGCGGACCACCGCCTCCAGTGCGCACCGGAGCACCGCTACCCAGACCGATGTAAGGGCCGCGCAGACCTGCCCCACATCGAGCATGCCGAGCAAGTCGGCCGAGGCCACCCGCGCCAGTTCGCGCCGACGCAGTGTGCGTGCGGCGGAAATGGCGCGCTGCGGGTCGGGGGCGCGCCCGGCCGACGCGATGAGGGCTTGGGCCACGGCTTCCGGTTCGACGTCGAGCAGTTTGGGCCCGGCCGGCCCGTCGGCGTAGGACTGGATGATCTCCGGTGCGCGCATCAGCAACTCCGGCACGTACGCCGAGGTTCCCAATACCCGCATGAGACGTTTGGCCACTGCGCTCTCATCTCGGAGAGTGGCCAGATACCAGCGCTGGTCGACGAGCGCCTCGCTGATCCGGCGGTAGGCCAACAGCCCGCCGTCTGGATCAGGGCTGTCGGAAAGCCAGTCCAGAAGGCGGGGCAGCAACACGGTCTGAACCCGCCCACGCCGACCACTGGAGTTGACCAGTGCCCCCAGATGCGTCAGGGCACTCTGCGGGCCCTCGTATCCCAATGCCGCCAACTGACGTTCGGCTGCCGCCGGTGACATCCCGGGGGCGAAGCCCACCGCCGTGACAACCGACTCCAGCAGCGGTTGGTAGAACAGCTTGGCGTGCAGCTTCGAAACCCGCACATTCTGGCGCTTGAGCTCCTCGCGCAGAACCCCGAGCGCGTCATGGGTACCGTCCGGCCGAACATGCGCGGCGCGCGCCAGCCACCTCAGCGCCTCGTCGTCGTCCGGACGGGGTAGCAAGTGAGTTCGCTTAAGACGCTGCAACTGCAACCGATGCTCAAGCAACCGCAGGAATTCGTATGAGGCAGTCAGGTTCGCGGTGTCGTCGCGGCCGACATAGGCAGCCGCACCCAGCGCGGCAAGGGCGTCGACGGTCGAGGCGACGTGCAGTGAAGGGTCATTTCGGCCGTGCACCAGCTGTAACAGCTGGACGGCGAATTCAACGTCGCGCAGGCCACCGGTTCCCAGCTTGATTTCCCGCCCACGCACGTCCGCGGGCACCAGTGATTCAACACGGCGCCGCATCGCCTGAACCTCGGCCACGAAATCGTCGCGCTCGCAGGCGGTCCACACCATCGGCATCAGGGCGTCGATGTAACGCTGCCCGAGCTCGGTGTCGCCCACGGCCGGCCTGGCCTTCAGCAGCGCTTGGAACTCCCAGGTCTTGGCCCACCGCTGGTAGTAGGCGACGTGCGAGTCGAGGGTCCGCACCAACGCGCCGGCCTTACCCTCGGGCCGCAATGCTGCATCGACCTCGAAGAACGCATCCGAGGCCAGCCGCATCATCTCCCCGGCGACGCGCATCGTCATGGGGTCGGCGTTTTCGCCGACAAAGATCACGTCGACGTCGCTGACGTAGTTCAGTTCACGCGCACCGCATTTGCCCATCGCAATGACGGCCAGCCGTGGCGGGGCGGCGTCTTTGCACACCGTCGCGACCGCGACCTGCAACGCGGCGTCAAGAGCGGCGTCAGCCAGGTCGGCCAGATGGGCCCCAACCGTACGGAACTGCAACACCGGTTCGTTCTCGACGGTGGGTGCCAGGTCCAGCGCGGCCAGGATCAGCAACTGGTCGCGGTAGCAGGTGCGCAACGCGGGAACGACGATGCCCGGCGCCGTACCGACTTCGGCGATGCGATCGGAAAACGCCCGGCGCAGATCGTCAGCGGTGGGCAGCGTACTCGGGCCCTGGAGCAGTCGCCAGGACAACGGATTGGCCACCAGGTGGTCACCCAGGGCCAGAGACGAGCCGACAACACTGAACAGCCGACCGCGCAGCGACCGGTCGCTGCGCAGCGCGGCGTTCAGGTGCGGCCAGTCATCCCCGAGTACCTCCGATAGCCGCACCATGGTGTGCAGGGCGATGTCGGCATCGGGGGCGCGCGACAACGACCACAGCAGTTCTACGTGGGCGTCACTATCCCAGCCAAGCTTGGCGAGATCCCCTGGAGCGGAAGGCTCAACCAGTCCCAGCCGACCCACTCCGGGCACACTGGGGCGCTGCGTCGCGGGGAAGGCCACGCTGTGACGTTACATTGCCGTGACGTTACAGAGCGAAGGGTCTGCAGGGCCAGGGCCTCAGAGCGCGAGGTACTTCTTCAACTCGAAGGGAGTCACGTTGCTGCGGTACTCCTCCCACTCCGCACGCTTGTTGCGCAGGAAGTAGTCGAAAACATGCTCACCCAGTGCTTCGGCAACGAGTTCGGAGTTCTCCATGACGCCCAACGCCACACCCAGGCTCGCCGGCAGTTCGCGATAGCCCAACGCCCGCCGCTCCTCGCCAGTGAGCATCCAGACGTTGTCCTCGGCCTGCGGGCCCAGCACGTAGTTCTTCTCGATGCCCCGCAACCCGGCGGCCAGCAGCACCGCAAAGGTCAGGTACGGGTTGCACGCCGAGTCCGGGCTGCGCACCTCGACCCGCCGCGACGACGCCTTGCGAGGGGTGTACATCGGCACCCGGACCAGAGCTGATCGGTTGGCCGCGCCCCAGGACGCAGCGGTCGGGGCCTCGCCGCCGTGGACCAACCGCTTATAGGAGTTCACCCATTGGTTGGTGACCGCGCTGATCTCGCTGGCGTGCTCAAGAATGCCGGCAATGAACGACTTGGCCACGTCGGACAGTTGCAGCGGGTCCTCGGCACTGTGGAATGCGTTGGTCTCGCCCTCGAACAGGCTCATGTGGGTGTGCATGGCCGAACCGGGGAATTCGGCGAACGGCTTGGGCATGAACGACGCCCGCACCCCCTCGCTGAGGGCGATCGCCTTGACCACGTAGCGGAAGGTCATCACGTTGTCTGCCATGGAAAGGGCGTCGGCGTAACGCAGATCGATCTCCTGCTGGCCCGGCGCACCTTCGTGGTGGCTGAATTCGACCGAGATACCCATCTGCTCCAGAGCGTCGATGGCGTGGCGGCGGAAGTTCGGGGCCGACTCGTGGACCGACTGGTCGAAGTAGCCCCCGTTGTCGGCGGGGACCGGCACAGAGCCGTCAAAGGGACCCGGCTCGAGCAGGAAAAACTCGATCTCGGGGTGGACGTAGCAGGAGAACCCCAGGTCGCTGGCCTTGGCCAGTTGACGGCGCAGTACATGGCGGCTGTCGGCCCAGGACGGCGAGCCGTCGGGCATGGTGATGTCGCAGAACATCCGTGCCGAATGGTGCTGACCGGCGCTGGTGGTCCAGGGCAGAACCTGGAACGTCGAGGGATCCGGTCGCGCCACGGTGTCGGACTCGAAGACCCGGGCGAACCCCTCGATTGAGGATCCGTCGAAACCGATGCCCTCCTCGAACGCGCCCTCGAGTTCGGCAGGGGCGATCGCAACCGACTTCAGATAGCCCAGGACGTCGGTAAACCACAGCCGGACGAAGTGGATGTCGCGTTCCTCCAGCGTGCGCAGCACGAACTCCTTCTGGCGGCTCATGATCGCGAGCGTAGGCAGCCGCTATTAATTCTGTGTTACACAGACCGCGCCCGGTCGATACAGCCACCGGAAACCCCATTGGGGTTGATCTCAGCAGCGAAGGTTGCCCGGGACCACCTGGTTGACGATGTATTTCGTCACCGCATTGTCGACGCAGGAATCGCCGGCGAACGCCACCGTGTGTTGCGTACCGTCGTAGGTAATCAGCGGCGCGTGCAATTGGCGAGCCAGGTCCACACCGGCGGCGTAGGGCGTGGCGGGGTCGTGGGTCGTGGAGATCACGACGACACTTCCGGCCGGGGCCGGGGCGGCAACATGCGGCAGCGATGTCGGCGGAACCGGCCAGAATGCGCACAGATCCCGGGGCGCGAAACCGGTGAAATCGCCGTAGGACAGGAACGGGGCACGCTGTCTTACCTGGCGGTCTGCCTCGACCCATATCGCGGGGTCGGTGGGCGTGGGCCCGTCAACACAGCGAATGGCGTTGAAGGCGTCTTGACCGTTGTCGTAGTGGCCGTCCGCATCGCGGCCCTGATAATCGTCGGCCAGCATCAGCAGGTCGCCAGCGTCGGTTCCGCGCTGTAACCCAAGCAGCCCGCTGGTGAGGTATTTCCAGTACTGCGGCGCATACAGCGCGTTGACCGTCCCGGTGATCGCATCGGCGTAACTCAGTCCCCGCGGGTCATCGGTGGGACCGGGCTTGGCCACCAACGGGTTGACCAGTTGGTGGTACCGGTTGACCCACTGGGCCGGATCGGTGCCCAGCGGGCAGTTCGGCGACCTCGCGCAGTCGGCCGCGTAGTCGGTGAAGGCCACCTGGAATCCGGCCATCTGCTCGATTACGGCTTCGATCGGATTCTTAGTGGGGTCGATCGCGCCGTCGAGAACCATGGTGCGGACCCGGTTGGGGAACCGCTCGATATAGGCGGTACCCAATTCGGTGCCGTAACTGAAGCCGAGGTAGTTGATCTTGTCTTCGCCGAGAGCCTGCCGAACGGCATCCATATCCTTTGCGGCCGAAGCGGTTCCGACGTTAGCCAGGAACGCCTTGCCCATCCGTTGCACGCAGCCGGCAACGAGGTCGCGGTTGAGCTGTTCGATCTTTGCAACGCCGGCCTGGCTGTAGTCCACCATCGGCTGTTGGCGCCAGGCGTCGAACTCGGCGTCGCTGCGGCAACGCAGTTCCGGGGTGGAATAGCCCACGCCGCGGGGGTCGAAGCCGACCAGGTCGAAGTGCTCCGCGATGGGTGAGCCGGCGATCAGATCGGAAAGGTTGACCGCCGCGTGTACCGCTGAAGCCCCGGGCCCACCCGGATTGACCAACAGCACGCCCATGCGCTGTCCGCTCGCGGGGATCTTGATGGTCGCGAGTTGGGCCTGAGGCCCGGACGGGTCCGCGTAGTCAACCGGCACCGGGATGGCAGTGCATTGGGCGGTGGGCAGATAGGCGTCGTCTATCAGCCGGTCACAACTCCCCCACACCAGGGCAGAGGCCGCGGCCTGGCCGCCGCCGGGAGCGGCGGCCGCCGGCCAGGCACCCAACGCGGCGACGAGGAGCCCAACCGCGACAGCGGGGCCTGTTCGGGAGCCCATTCGTGTACCGACCCGGCCCGCGCTTTCCATGGCCGCCATCGTGGCACGACGACCGCCGACACAGCGGTGCCCCACGGTCACGCCTCGGTCTCGGAAGCGCGGCAGTTCAGCAGGTTGCACCCGCCGGCGGCACCTTGAGGTCGATCAGGTAGTCCGAGACATACTCGTCGACGCACTTCTCGCCCTGGAAAGCCACAGTGTGCTGGGTGCCGTTATAGGTCAACAACGCCCCGCCCAGCTGCTTGGCCAAATCCACGCCAGCCTGGTAAGGGGTGGCCGGGTCACCGGTGGTGGAGATCACCAGCACGGGCGGCAGGCCGGGGGCCTTCGCGAGGTGCGGAGTGCTGGTGGGCGGCACCGGCCAGAAGGCGCAGGTACTGAGCGGCGCGTGACCGGTGAACTCCCCGTAGCTCATGAACGGAGCGACTTCGCGCATCCGGCGATCTTCCTCGATCACCTTGGCCCGGTCGGACTCCGGCGGCTGGTCGACACAGTTCACCGCGACCCGCGCATCGGTGGCATTGGTGTAGTGCCCCTGCGCGTCACGCCGCATGTACATGTCGGCCAGCGCCAGCATGGTGTCGCCGCGCCCCTTGGTCATCTCCGTCAGCCCCTGAGTCAGGTGCCGCCACAGGTTCGGCGAGTACAGCGCCATGATCGTGCCGACCAGAGCGTCGCTGTAGCCCAGGCCACGCGGGTCGCGGGTGCGAATCGGATCGTCCACCAACGGATCCACCAGACTGTGGTAGACGTCGACGGCCTTGGCGGGGTCGTTACCCAACGGGCAGTCCGACTCCTTGGCGCAGTCGGCCGCGAAGTCGTTGAATGCCTTCTGGAAGGCCTCGGCCTGATCGATGTCGGCCTGGATCGGATCGGCGTTGGGGTCGACGGCGCCGTCGAGAATCATCGCCCGGACCTTGTCGGGAAACTCCTCGGCGTACTCGGCGCCGATCCGGGTTCCGTAGGAATATCCGATGTAGTTCAGCTTGTCGTCGCCGACGGCTGCACGTAATTGGTCGAGATCCTTGGCCACACTCGCGGTGCCGATGTTGGCCAGGAAATCGGTGCCCATCTTGTCGATGCAGCGTTGGACGAACTCCTTGGTCTGGCCCTCGATGTGCTCCACACCCTCGGGGCTGTAGTCGACCTGAGGGTCGGCCCGCAGCCGGTCGTTGTCGGCGTCCGAATTGCACCACAGTGCCGGTGTGGAGGAGCCGACCCCACGGGGATCGAAACCGACCAGGTCGAACCGCTGACGCACGTCCCGGGGCAGCGTGTCGAGGATGCTTGCGGCGGCCTCGATGCCGGACTCCCCGGGGCCACCGGGGTTGACGATCAGCGAGCCGATCTTGTCGCCGGTCGCAGGAAAACGGATCAACGCCAACGAGGCGGCAGGCCCGTCGGGTTTGGCGTAGTCGACCGGGACGGCAATCTTTCCGCATTGGGCTCCCGCCGGGACGGGCAGCGAATTGCCACCGCCACCACCGGCGGGGCGACATGGCCCCCATTGCACCGCCTGACCGATCTGCGGTTCGGCCACCACTGCCCGACCGCCCACCACGGAGCTGCACCCTGCGGTCCCGGTGAGGGCGACAACGACGGCGGGAATGACGAGGGTCCTCCTGAAAGGGGTCACCCCGAAGGTCACGGCGTTCAGCCTCATGACCACCATGCTGCCATGCCTGGCAGCACCGCCTGGAATTCCCGCTGGTGCAGCGGGTTCTCAAGTGTGAGCAAGTGCACTCCCGCGATGATTCCTCCGGTCCTCGCAGAATGGCAGACTAAGGAATGTCAGCGAACCCGGGGACCCGGATGGGCCACGAGGATTCGGACCGGCTAGCACTGGGAATGACCATGTCAGAGCAGACGCTGTACGGCGACGGCCCGGCCGCCCCCGTACCCACCAAGATTCCTGCACGCACCAAGATCCGTACCCATCACCTGCAGCGGATGAAGTCCGAAGGCCACAAGTGGGCCATGCTCACCGCCTACGACTTCTCCACCGCCCGGATTTTCGACGAGGCCGGAATTCCGGTGCTCCTGGTCGGCGATTCCGCCGCCAACGTCGTCTACGGCTACGACACCACAGTGCCGGTCACCGTCGATGAACTGATTCCCCTGGTCCGGGGCGTCGTTCGGGGGGCCCCGCACGCCCTGGTGATCGCCGACCTTCCCTTCGGCAGCTACGAGGGGGGTCCGGCTCAGGCTCTGGCGACCGCGACCCGGTTCCTGAAAGAGGCGGGTGCACACGCGGTGAAGCTCGAGGGCGGCGAACGGGTGGCCGATCAGATCGCGACCTTGACCGCAGCCGGCATTCCGGTGATGGCCCACATCGGGTTCACCCCGCAGAGCGTCAATGGGCTGGGTGGGTTCCGCGTACAGGGCCGGGGCGACGCCGCCGAGCAGACGGTCCACGACGCCATCGCCGTCCAGGAAGCCGGTGCCTTCGCCGTGGTGATGGAGATGGTGCCCGCCGAACTGGCCACCCAGATCACCGGCAAGCTGACCATCCCCACGGTCGGCATCGGCGCCGGACCCAACTGCGATGCACAGGTGCTCGTGTGGCAGGACATGGCGGGGCTGACCTCCGGCAAGACTGCGAAGTTCGTCAAGCGCTTCGGTGACGTCGGCGCTGAATTACGCAGCGCGGCAACCCGGTACGCCGAAGATGTCGCCACCGGCGCATTCCCCGCCGAGGAGCACAGCTTCTAAGGCGACAGCGTTCATCGGCGCAGACTGGGTCTCATCCGCAGAAACTGGGCACCACGTGGGATCGAGCGTGCGCCACTGCTTCGTCGAGTGAGTCGATCAAGTGGTTTTCGTGGCGCAAAGCCTCGAAAATGCCCATGTTCGCGAGCAGGTCGCGGTGCTCGGCCTGGACACCCTTGATGATCACCGTTATCCCCCGCGATTCCAGTTCCGAGGCGATCTCAGCCAGCGTGTGCGCTCCAGTGGCGTCGAGCATGCCCAACTGGGACATCCGGATGATCACGACCGATACCCCGCGGTGTTCGGCGTCCACGATCGTCGAGGAAATGCGCTCGGCCGCGCCGAAGAACATCGCACCGTCCAGACGCAGCAGGGCGATCCGTTCGTCGCCGGGAATTCGCGGACCGGGCAGTTCCTCCCAGACCACACTGCTGCGCCGCGCCACGACCCGCAGGGCAAAGAACGCCGCGATCACGATGCCGATCTCGACGGCCTCGATCAGGTCGAAGCAGACGGTGACCACGGCGGTCAGCGAAAAGGTCAGCGCATCCGACCGGGTGGACCGCATGATCTTGCGAATCGTGCGCGCCGAGATCATCCGGAACGACGTCGCCATCAATACACCGGCCAAGGCGGACAACGGTATTGCCGCCACCGGGCCGGTCGCGAGGTACACCACACCGAGCAACAGCAGTGAATGCACGATCGCAGACAACCGGGTACGGGCGCCGGAGCGGACATTGACGGCGGTCCGGGCGATCGCTCCCGTGGCCGGCATGCCACCGAAGAAGCCCGACACCACCGAAGCAAGACCCTGGCCGACCAACTCGCGATCGGGGTGGTAGGGACCGGTGGGCGACATCGTCGCCGCCACCCGGGCCGACAGCAGCGATTCGATAGCCGCCAGAGCGGCGATCGCGAGCGCGGCACTGATCAGTGTGCGCAGTCCGGCGATATCGATGGAGGGCGCCACCGGCGCCGGGAGGTGCGAGGGCAGCCGGCCGATGGTTGCCACGGGCAGTCCTAACGCTGCGACGAGACCCGTCGCAGCGACCACTGCGGTCAGGGACTCCGGAATCGCGCGGTGCACGCGCGGCAAGCCGACCACCACCGCGACCACGAAGCCGACGATGGCCAGCGTGCGCCAGGCCGAACTCCAATCCGCGTGCGTCATCACCGTCCAGGCAGCCACCGCCGTCCGCTCACCTGCCGGGGCGGCCGCTCCGAACGCCGCCGGAACTTGCTGAAGGAAGATGATGGCGGCGATCCCGAGCGTGAACCCCTCGATCACCGGCCAGGGGATGAACGTCACCGCCCGGCCCAGTCCGGTCAGACCCGCTGTCACGACGATCACCCCCGCCAGAACCGTCACCAGCGCAATGCTGCCCACACCGTGCGCCGCGACGATAGGTGCGAGGACGACGGCCATTGCCCCGGTCGGCCCGGAAACCTGGACGTGCGACCCGCCGAACACCGCCGCCACGAAGCCTGCGACAACCGCGGTGATCAGCCCCGCCGAGGCCCCCACCCCCGAACTTATGCCGAACGCGAGCGCGAGCGGAAGTGCCACGACCCCGACTGTGACACCGGCGAGGACGTCGCGTCGCCACGAGTGCCGCAAGCCGGCGTAGTCACTGCGATTGGGCAATAACCCGGACAGCGCTCCCCGGCTGATCATCGTTCTCCGACGGAAGGCAGGGCTTCTCCGACGGGAGGCAGAGCTTCTCCGACGGGAGGCAGGGCAGAGAATGCCTCGAGCCGTTGTTGTTGGGCGCGAAGCGTTTCGGCCAGGAATCTCCGGGCGATCACCAACAGCTCGGAGACCGACGGATGGGAGAGCTGGTAGTACACCGCATTGCCGATGCGCTCGGAATGCACCACGTGATGGCGTTTGAGCACGGCGAGATGCTGAGACAACAACGTCGGTTCGATGTCCAGGTCGGCGAGGATCTCGCTGACCGTGGTCGGCTGTGCGTTCGCGGACAGGATCTCAAGGACCCGAATGCGCGCGGGGTGAGCCAGCGCCTTGAACAGATTGGCCTTGATTTCATACAGCGGACGTTCCGTGCCGCCTCGGAAGCCGCCGGGAGGATTGTTGGGCACTGACCCTCATCGCAATGAATTGATGGATTGAACAAATTCTCAAGCCACTATAACCGTATCAACTCGACTCTCCGAAATCCGTGTCCGACGGTGGTGCCGTCAATCAGGGCTACGAGATTGCGCCCCGACGCCCACATCCTCAGGTATGGGATTCTTGGGTGATGGCGCAAGCAGCGGAAGGCGACCACGCGGTCACCCAGCATGTCGAACTGGAGGTCAAGTTCGACGTTCCGGCCAGCGCTACGTCTCCGTCGTTCGACCATCTCACCTCAGTCTCCCGTGTGGAGACACTGCCCTCGCAGTCGCTGGATGCGGTGTACTACGACACCCCGGGCCATGACCTGGCCGCCAAGTGGGTGACGTTGCGGCGGCGCACCGGGGGCCGCGACGCCGGCTGGCATCTCAAGCTCCCGGATGGCGGCGACGGGCGCACCGAGGTGCACGCCCCTCTCGAGACCCCACTCGACGCCAGGACCTCGGCCGCCGGCACCAAGGTGCCCGAAGGACTCGTCGACGTCGTTCGCGCCATCGTCCGGGACCGTCCGCTGATGCCGGTGGCACACATCTGCACCACCCGCAGACTCCAGCTGTTGTACGGCGCCGACGATCTGCCGTTAGCCGAGTTCGCCGATGACGAGGTCACTGCGTGGCGGATCGATCCCGCCGACGGCAGCCCGCTGGCCGCACAGTGCTGGCACGAATGGGAACTCGAGGTTTCCGAAAGCCGCGTGGGTGGCGACTCTGACGAGACCCCCGAACAGCTGCTCCACCGCCTCGGAGTCCGGTTGCAGGAGGCCGGGGCGGTTCCTGCCGGACACGGTTCCAAGCTGGCGAAGGTCCTGGGCACTGCGCCGGCTCCCCCGCCGCCTTCGGACCCTGTACACGCGGAAGCTCTGGAGCAGATCGACGAACTGCTGAAGTGGGACCGGGCGATGCGCGCCGACGCGTTCGACTCGGTGCACCAGATGCGAGTGATCATCCGCAAGATCCGGAGTCTGTTACAGGCCTCGGAGGGCGCCTTCGGCCTCACCGACGACGCGTCGATCCTGCGCGAACTACGGGAGTTGGCGGCTGTGCTGGGCGTCGCCCGGGACGCCGAGGTCTTGGCCGAACGCTACGAGCGGGCGCTGGCCGCGCTGCCACCGGAACTGGTCCGCGGCCCGGTACGGGAACGGTTGGTAGGTGGCGTGCAGCGCACCTACCGATCGGGTAGGCGGCGGTCGCTCGCCGCGATGCGCTCGCAACGGTACTTCCAGTTGCTCGATGAATTGGACGCTCTGGCGCAGAATCCGCCCCCGACCGCTGCGCCCGTCGGAAAGCACGCGCCGATCGACGTCGCCTACCGGCGTCTGCGCAAGGCAGCCAAGTCCGCTAAGGCCGCTGCCACGTCCGACGGCGACGACCGCGACCATGCGCTGCACCAACTCCGTAAGAAGGCCAAACGCCTTCGCTACATCGCCGCCGCCGTCGACCGGCCCGAGATTGCCGCGCCGGCCAAAACGATCCAGACCCTGCTCGGTGACCATCAGGACAGCGTCGTCAGCCGCGCTCACCTGAGCGACGTAGCCGCCGCAGCGCATGCAGCCGGTGAGGACACCTTCACCTATGGCTTGCTCTACCAGCAGGAAGATGACTTGGCGCGCCGCAGCCGCGAGCAACTCGACGACGCCGTGGAGGCCCTGCGGCAGAACATGCGCCGAGGGCGGAAAAAGCGGGGCGAACGAGTTGGCCTATAAGCCGGATTCTGTTCCGCTGCGTCGCGGTTGACCACGACGCAGCGGCGGCGACCATCCATCTGCGACACCCGTCGCCGAGTGCCTCCAGCGGCCTACCCGCAGGCTCGGGCGAGCAGCCCTCAAGCACCTGCGCAGCCGCACCGCGGTGCGGCCTTCTTGGCCTTGCTTCGGGTGGGGTTTACCGAGCCATCCCGGTCACCCGGGATGCTGGTGCGCTCTTACCGCACCGTTTCACCC
>JAGQTV010000092.1 GCA_020438845.1 Mycobacterium sp.
ATCCTATCGAACTGATGGGCTGCCACTTCGGTGGTTCGCTTCCGCAACGCCGATTGCCGCTCCCGCAGCTCATCGAACAACCCCTTGCCCGTCAGCGTCATCGCCGCGAGCTGATCCGGTGGTATGGGTCCTACACGCCGGGCGGCGATCTGGGGTTCGGCGGCTTTGGCGACCCAGTCGCGGGCGGCTGAAACCACGGCATTCAGGCGTCGGCTTGCCTCGCTGTCACCGGAGAGGTTGTCTTCCAGTTGGGCGACCAGCCGATCCGCCTCGGCTCTTCCTGCGGAATATGGCTCAAGGGAGACCGGGTCTCCGGTGAGCAGGAACCCGCGTTGGCCCGTCTCCTGATCGACATAGGCCTTGCCCAGTTGAGCGACCCGCTCCTGGGGGCCTAAGGCTCTGTCGTTGAACTGGTTCATCTCGCGGAACACAGTGCCGCCGGCGATCAGAATGGTCACCGCCGAGGCCACGAAGATCATGGTGATCGCGCCCAGGCAGATCCAGATCAGCTTTCTGAGCGACCACCTCGAGAGTCCCCTACCACCGCTGATCATCGGCCTCCTCACCAGCATCCCGATCTTATGCAGAAGAAGGGGTATGCCGGACCTCGGATCGATGAAGTAAACAGGACAAGGGATCTACTGGTTCACCGATCACCTGTGAGACGTCGGGCGTCGGTGCGTCGCGCAGGTTTCGAAATGAATCGCGTAGGTTTCATTTGGCCGGTGCTCGAGAGATATTCGTGGCTGCCGCCGCGGGCACTTGCCTGGTACCAGAAGAACTTCCGCAAGTGGGATCAGCGGCCGGGCGTACGTCGATTTGGTGTTTCGACCATGTTGATTGCAGTCAAGCCCTGAGTGGCTCCACGCTTCACCACCACCTCGGGTACCCCGATTCTTTCTTCGCTGAGTCCTGCGAAGGACCCAATTCCACCAGAGGCAAAGAGCTAACATCCGTTCGCACGTCGAATGCCCTACTGTTGTTGCTGACGACAGCGACGGGGACCGACCGACTCTTGGATTCGCTCAGCCGTGCCTGTGCCTTGGGACTCGGACACTCGGCGGACTCTCGCGCACAGGCGATCTCCACAGCCGAATAGGCGAACTCGACGTTGCGGTAACTGTCGCGCTCGCGTTGGGCGGCGTCGCGCAAGCGCGCGCCCAGTCGGCCGCCCGGGCGTTTCGTCTTTACCCATCGGGTCGTGAATCGCCACGTTACTGCGATCGATTGGGCGATACCCGCGCTGACATGCACGGATGAGATGGAGCCGCCTGGGGGAATCGAACCCCCGACCTATTCATTACGAGTGAATCGCTCTGCCGACTGAGCTAAGGCGGCGTGGCTTACGCCGAGCGCAGAGTCTACCTCCCTACGACCGGAGCGCCTCGCCGACGGTGGCGACCAGGGCGTCAACGGCGAACTTGGGCTTCACGTTGGCGCCCACCGCATCGCGACAGACCAGTACCGCCTCGATACAACGCAACAGCGCCTCAGGGCTTGCGTGGGTCGCCAGTGCGCCCACCCGGTCGGCCATGTCGGGATGATTGGGCAGCACCGCTTCAGCTCCACTGGACACCATCAAGGCATCCCGGAAGAACCCACCCAGGTCCATGAGAGCCCGGTCCAGGGCGTCGCGCGACGCGCGAGTCTGGCGGGATTTCTGACGCCGTTCCAAGTCTTTGATTGCCCCGGCGGCACCGCGCATGGCGCCGGCGGTTCCCCTCCCGGTACCTCCGGCCCCTAGGGCTGTGCGCAATTCGTCTGTCTCAGCCTCGTCTCGGCCGCCTGTGACCGCCCTCGCCTCAGCCTCCGCGGTGGCGACCAGTTCCTCTGCCGCCGCATACGCCCGCGACGGTGTTACCGCGTCACGGGCCAAACCGAGCGCTCGGGCTCTTCGCGCCCGGGCCTCAGGGTCGATGGCCAGCCGTCGGGCTCTGCCGACGTGTCCACCACTGACCGCTGCCGCCCACTGTGCTTCGTCGCTGCCGAGACCGTCGGTCTCGATCAGAACTTGGGCGATCGCGGCCGTCGTCGGGGTCACCAGGGCGACGTGACGGCACCGCGACCGCAGGGTGATGGCGATGTCCTCCGGATCCACAGACGGGGCGCACAGTAGGAACACCGTCGACGGCGGCGGCTCTTCGACGACCTTCAGCAGGGCATTGGCGGCTCCTTCGGTCAGCCGGTCGGCATCCTCGATGACGACGATCTGCCAGCGGCCAGTGCTCGGTCGACGGGACGCCGTGGCCACGATGGCGCGCATCTCGGTTACCCCGATCGACAGCCCCTCCGGGACAACACGCCGTACATCGGCATGCGTGCCGGCCATGGTCGTCGTGCACGAACGGCACTGGCCACATCCAGGGGGACCGGGAGAGGTGCACTGCAACGCGGCGGCGAAGCAGACGGCCGCGATTGAACGACCCGATCCGGGGGGCCCGGTGATCAGCCACGCGTGCGTCATCGCATGGGCCGCCGCCCCGGACGCGGCGCCGTCGCGTACAGCCCCGCCCCGGGCCGCCAGCGCCGCGTCGACCAATTCGGACTCCACGCCGCTCTGGCCGACCAACCGCCTGAAAACACCGGACATCGCTTGCCAAGCCTAATCGAGCCGACGACGCCGCCGAGGGACGAGGCGGAGGAGGAACGAGACCACCCAACCACCGAGCCGACGACGCCGCACGACGCTACGGTGAGCAGGTGAGCAGCGCGCCGACGTCGCGCGGGCGACTAGGCGAATTCGTCCGCTGGGTGGTGCGTACACCGTGGCCGGTCTTCGCCCTGGGCATGCTGCAGGCCGACATCATCGGCGCGCTGCTGGTCCTGGGTTTTCTGCGATTCGGGCTGCCGCCCGCTGATCGCCTGAAATTGCTGGATCTCCCCAAGGAGAACCTGGCGATCTTCCTCGCCTATCTGTTCGTCTCCTTCACCGCCGGGGCCATCATCAGTCTGCGGCTGTTGGCCCCGGTCTTCCGATGGCAGCGACGCGACGCGATGCTGACAGACGAGGACGATCCCGCCTTCGCCGAACAAGCCCGGATGCGCGCTCTTCGGATGCCGATCTACCGCTTGATGATCAGCCTGACGAACTGGGTGCTCGGCGCGGCTGTGTTCATCGCGGCCAGCAGGCCGGTGGCCAGCAATGCCGCCCCAGTCCTGGCTGTGGCGACCTTGCTCGGTGCTACGGCGACCGCCATCATCGGCTACCTGCAGTCCGAGCGGATACTGCGGCCGGTGGCCGTTGCCGCGTTGCGAGGCGGCCCTCCGCCCGGTTTCCGGCGTCCGGGGGTGGTTCAGCGCCTTGTGCTGACTTGGGTGTTGTCCACCGGGGTACCGCTGTTGATGATCGTGCTGTCAATCGTCGCCAGCAAGTTCTCGTTGCTGCACTCCTCACCGGAGAGCATGTCCATCCCGATTCTGCTGATGGCCATCGCCGCACTAGTGGTGGGACTGCTCGGGAATCTGCTGTCGGCGATGGCGATCTCCGACCCGCTACGCCAGCTGAGCTGGGCCCTCGGCGAAGTTCAGCGCGGCAACTACAACGCCCACATGCAGATCTACGACGCCACCGAATTGGGACTGCTGCAGGCGGGCTTCAACGACATGGTCCGTGAACTCAGCGAACGCCAGCGGATGCGTGATCTGTTCGGCCGCTACGTCGGCGAAGACGTCGCCCGTCGAGCCTTGGAGCGGGGCACGGAGCTCGGCGGCCAAGAGCGCGACGTGGCGGTGCTGTTCATCGACCTGGTCGGCTCCACCGAGTTGGCAGCCACCCGTCCGCCGGGCGAGGTGGTCGGCCTGCTCAACGAATTCTTCCGGGTGGTCGTCGATACCGTCCAACAGCACGGTGGTTTCGTCAACAAGTTCCAGGGCGACGCGGCGCTGTGCATCTTCGGTGCCCCGCTGGAACATCCCGACGCTCCTGGCGCCGCGTTGGGCGCGTCGCGCGGGTTGCATGACGAGCTTCTCAGGGTGCTGGGCCCGACCCAGTTCGGCATCGGGGTGGCCGCCGGCCGTGCGATCGCCGGGCATATCGGGGCCCAGGCACGGTTCGAGTACACGGTCATCGGCGATCCGGTGAACGAGGCTGCCCGGCTGACAGAGTTGGCCAAGCTCGAGGAGGGCCATGTACTGGCGTCCGCCATCACGGTCAGCGGGGCTTCGGACGCCGAGGCACTGTGCTGGAGCGTCGGCGAGATCGTCGAACTGCGTGGCCGAACTGCACCGACTCAGCTGGCCCGACCGGTGAACCTAGCCGTACGCGAGGAGGACCCGGAGGACGTCGACCCGGACGACGCTGCGCCGACGGCAACGGTTCCCGTCCCGCGGCATCCGACCCCGGTTCACGCCCTCGGCGACCTGGCCGACGACTAGCTGCGTTTGGCCACTTTCTTGACGGCCTTCTTCACGGCCTTCTTGGCGGGCGCTTTCTTGGCAGCCGCCTTCTTCGTGGCCCGCTTGACCGGCCCCCGGGCCCGGCGGTCGGCAAGCAGTTCGGCAGCCCGTTCGTCGGTGATCGTCAGCACGTCGTCGCCCTTGCGGAGACTGGCGTTGGTCTCACCATCGGTGACGTAAGGCCCGAACCGGCCATCCTTGATCACCATGGGCTTCCCCGAGGCCGGGTCGGTGCCCAGCTCGCGCAGCGGCGGCGCGGCCACGCCCTGGCGGCCGCGGCGCTTGGGCTCGGCGTAGATCTTCAGCGCCTCTTCAAGCGTGACGTCGAAGATCTGGTCTTCGGTGGCCAATGACCGCGAGTCGGTGCCCCGTTTGAGATACGGCCCGTAGCGGCCGTTCTGGGCGGTGATCTCCTCACCGCTGTCCGGGTCAACGCCAACCAACCTGGGCAAGGACAACAGCCGAAGCGCGTCGTCCAGGGTCACCGTCTGCAGATCCATGGAGCGGAACAGCGATCCGGTGCGAGGCTTCGGACCGGTGGGCTTCTTGGCTTTCTTGGCACCCGATCCGGAGTCGTCGTCAGGGGAGTCGGGTGGCGGCGGCAGAAGCTCGGTGACATACGGTCCGTACCGGCCGTCGCGCGCGACGATCTCGTGGCCGGTCTCCGGGTCGACACCGAGCACCCGGCCCTCCTGCGGTGTTGCGAAGAGGGTTTCGGCCAACTCCAGGGTCAGTTCGTCGGGGGTGATCTCGTCGCTGAGGTTGGCCCGTTGCGGGGTCAGCTGGCCGTCTTCCCCGGCGATCATCCGCTCCAAGTACGGACCGTAGTTGCCCACGCGGACATAGATGGGACGGCCGTGCGCGTCATCGAACAATGCAATGGAGTTGACCCCGCGGGCGTCGATGCCCTCCAGGTTCACCCCGACGAGTTTCTTGAGCCCCCCAGAGCGCGCTATGGAGTGCGGAACCCCGTGTTCTCCGCCGAAGTAGAAATTATGCAGCCAGTTGGTGCGACGCTCACGCCCGCCGGCGATTTCGTCGAGTTCGTCCTCCATGGCTGCGGTGAAGTCGTAATCCACTAACCGGCCGAAGTGTTGCTCCAGCAGCCCGATGACTGCGAATGCGACCCAGGACGGCACCAGTGCACTGCCCTTCTTGTGCACGTAACCGCGGTCCTGGATGGTCTTGATGATCGACGAGTATGTCGACGGGCGACCGATTCCGAGTTCTTCGAGAGCCTTGACCAACGACGCCTCGGTGTAGCGGGCGGGCGGATTGGTGGTGTGTCCGTCGGCGGTCAACGCGGCGGCGTCGACCCGCTGACCCTGCCGCAGGTTGGGAAGTCGGCTCTCGGCGTCGTCGGCCTCACCACCGGCCAGCTCGTCGACAGTCTCCACGTAAGCCTTCAGAAAGCCGGGGAACGTGATGGTCCGCCCGCTGGCCGCAAAAACCACCTCGCGGCCATCGGATTCGGTTCCGGTGATCCGCAAACTCAGTGTCGTGCCCTTGGCGTCGGCCATCTGGGAGGCGACCGTCCGCTGCCAGATCAGCTCGTAGAGCCGGTAGCCGTCGGCGTCGAGTTCAGCGCGCAAGGCACCCGGGGTGGCGAAAGTGTCGCCGGACGGGCGGATGGCCTCATGGGCCTCCTGGGCGTTCTTGACCTTGCGGGTGTACTGGCGGGGGGACGGATGCACGTACTCGTCGCCGTAGAGCTGCCGAGCCTGGTTGCGGGCGGCGTCGATTGCCGACTGCGACAGCGTGGTCGAGTCGGTACGCATGTAGGTGATGTAGCCGTTCTCGTAGAGCTTCTGCGCCACGCTCATCGTGCGCTCGGCGCTGAACCGCAGCTTGCGGCCCGCTTCCTGCTGCAGGGTCGAGGTCATGAAGGGCGGATAGGGCCGGCGGGTGTAGGGCTTCTCCTCCACCGAGGTCACGGTCAGAGCCGCACCGCGCAGCCCGTCGGCCAGCGAAGTGGCCGCGGCCTGGTCGAGCACCAACACCTCGCCTGGCTTGCGGACCACTCCCAGCGAATCGAAATCGCGTCCGATGGCCACCCGCTTGCCATCGACGGTAACCATCCGCGCGTTGAACCGTGCCGGGGTGGCATTCGGGTCGGACACGCTCGCGTCAAGCTCGGCCAGCACATCCCAGTAGTTGGCACTGCGGAAGGCCATCCGCTCCCGCTCGCGCTGCACGATGATGCGCGTTGCCACCGACTGCACCCGCCCGGCCGACAATCCGCGACCGACCTTCTTCCACAGCACCGGGCTGACCTCGTAGCCGTACAGCCGGTCGAGAATGCGCCGGGTCTCCTGGGCGTCGACGAGGTCGATGTCCAGGTCTCGGGGATTCTCGGCGGCGGCGCGGATGGCCGGCTCGGTGATCTCGTGGAACACCATGCGCCGGACCGGGACGCGGGGCTTCAGCGTCTCCAGTAGGTGCCAGGCGATGGCCTCGCCCTCGCGGTCACCGTCGGTGGCCAGGTAGAGCTCGTCGACGTCCTTGAGGAGGCCCTTGAGTTCGGTGACAGTGCTCTTCTTATCCGCGCTGACGACGTAGAGCGGCTCGAAGTCACGTTCGACGTTGACCCCGAGACGGGCCCACGGCTCGGTCTTGTACTTGGCAGGCACGTCAGCAGCGCCGCGCGGCAGGTCACGGATGTGGCCACGGGAGGACTCAACGATGTAGCTCGGTCCCAGGTAGCCGGCAATTTTGCGCGCTTTAGTGGGCGACTCGACTATGACGAGCCGCCGGACCCTGCGCCCGGTATCAGCCAACTCCGTTTCCACTTCCTGTTCTGGCCTGCGAATTCCCTCGTGCACCGCAGATTCTGCCTTGCCCCACGGTTACCCCCCGCCACATACCCCGTCACAATTTCGCATTCCGCACCCCGCGACGCAAACCGAAGCCTGGCGGATGACCCCTCACAGTCGCGGCCACACCGACAACGCCTCAGCGCCCGCCGGTGGTTCCCCCACATTCTCCACCAGCCGCGATAGGCGTCGGCGACCGCTGATGCGCAGTGCCGGATGGCCGCCTCGGGTGCCGATCAGAGTCGGGGCGATTCCGACCCGCATCAGAGCCGAAGCGAGCGGCGAATGGGTGTCGGGTGCGTGCGGATCCAACCCGAGCAGGTACCGGTCCGGCTCGGGTCTGCCCGCCGCCAGCGTCCACGCCCGCAACTCCCGGGGGCCGGGAAGCCAGCGGGCCGGCACCGTCTTCACCGCACCGCGGGTCCACTCTGCCGCGATGGCCAGCAAGCGCGCATCGACCGCAGTCCGGACCAGTGGCGTGTCCTCCTCCGTCCGACTGATCTCGGCCTGCAAACCCGCTGCGACCATCATGTCCGCCAACGCGGCGGCCCGCCAGGGTGCGTCGACGACAACCGACAACCGCGCCCCTCCGCTCAGTGTCACCACCTGGCCCGCCGCAGCAAGCACCCCAGTCAGGTCGGCGACCGCAGGCGGCACCGACTCGGCCGAGAAGAAGGACAGCTGGCTCACAGGGTTGAACAGTAGGGCAGCAGCTCAGCGGCGACACGCAGCCCCGGCCGGGCCTGCAACGAAAACACCCTCGCGTAGCCCCGTTCCCGGGACACCGCGAGGGTGATCGCTGACGTTGTCGGTCAGATCAAGTGTGTCAGATCGAGCGCACGCCGGTGGCCTGCGGCCCCTTGGGGCTCTGGCCGACCTCGAACTCGACTCTCTGGTTCTCCTCCAGGGTGCGGAAGCCCGACCCCTGAATCTCCGTGTAGTGGACAAACACGTCGGCAGAGCCGTCCTCCGGGGCGATGAAGCCGAAGCCCTTCTCCGCGTTGAACCACTTCACAGTTCCCTGTGGCATCTTTCGTACTTTCCTTACTCTTACTGCGATGGCGGACCGCCGATGTTTCGGCAGGCCGGGCCCGTTCCGACCGCCATCCTTCGTAGAGTGAGTCGAGACATCGCCCGACATGAGAACCCTCGCAGGAACCGCGACCGCAACGTCGATCCTGCGATTGTGGAGACACGAACACAGAAGCTGCGACCATGGGCATCCAATCACGTTCCGGGCGGTTATGACAGCCCCGACCCCAAATCGACGTCCTAAAGAGTTTCTGGGAGCCTTTTGGTAGGCCTTTCGCGGCCTTTCGGACGAGTCGGGGAAAGGTCGGGGAAAGAGGTGGGGCCCCGCGTGGTGACTTTCGGTAGCGAACTGCTTGCCGCCATCGGCAGGAGCAGCGCGGGCGAACCCGGGTTGCGTCACGTCGCCGAGATCCCTGCCCGTCCGGCCGAGACCCGAGACTGGCCACAATGGCTTCACCCCGAGGTCCGCGCTGCCGTGCAGCACCAAGGAATCCAGCACCCGTGGTATCACCAGGTCGAGGCGGCCGACATCGCCCACTCAGGCCGCGACGTCGTGGTCAGCACCGGCACCGCATCGGGCAAATCCCTGGCCTTCCAGCTGCCGATTCTCGATGCGCTGGCTCGCGACAGCCGGGCCCGCGCGCTGTATCTGTCGCCGACGAAGGCACTCGGGCATGATCAGTTGCGGACGGCCCACACGCTGGCGGCGACGATCCCGGCCCTGTGCGATGTCGCGCCCAGCGCTTACGACGGCGACACCGGAGCCGAGGTTCGGCGATTCGCCCGAGAACGGTCGCGCTGGTTGTTCTCCAACCCGGACATGATTCACCTGTCTCTACTGGCCCATCACGCCCGGTGGGCGGTATTCCTGCGCGGACTCCGCTACCTCGTCGTCGACGAATGCCACTACTACCGGGGAGTCTTCGGCTCCAATGTGGCGCTCGTCCTGCGCCGGTTGCTGAGACTGTGCCAGCGCTACGCACCGACCGGCAGCCCAGGCCCGACGGTGATCTTCGCCAGTGCCACGACCGCCGCGCCGGCAAGAACTGCCACTGAGCTGATCGGCCGGCCGGTGGCCGAGGTAACCCGCGACGGCTCTCCGCACGGCGCACGGACGATCGCCTTGTGGGAACCCGAGTTGCGCCAGGACCTGTTCGGGGAGAACGGGGCACCGGTGCGGCGTTCCGCCGGGGCCGAAGCGGCTCGGATGATGGCAGAGCTGGTAGCAGAAGGGGCGCGGACGCTGACCTTCGTCCGATCCCGCCGGGGAGCTGAGCTGACTGCGTTGAGCACGCGCGCTCGACTGGAGGACATCGCCCCTGCGCTGTCCGACACGGTCGCGTCCTACCGCGCCGGCTATCTCGCCGAAGACCGGCGAGCCCTGGAACGCGCGCTGACCGATGGACAGCTGCGCGGGGTGGCCACCACCAATGCGCTGGAACTGGGGATCGATATCGCCGGACTGGACGCGGTCTTGATGGCTGGCTTCCCCGGAACTCTGGCCTCGTTCTGGCAGCAGGCCGGCCGCTCTGGCCGACGCGGCCAGTCAGCCCTGGTGGTGTTGATCGCCCGGGACGATCCGCTGGACACCTACCTGGTGCATCACCCCGAAGCGCTGCTCGGCAGACCAGTGGAGAGGGTGGTGATCGACCCAGGAAATCCATACGTCCTGGGGCCGCAATTGCTCTGCGCAGCGACCGAATTACCACTGTCTGCGGCCGAAGTCGCCGACTGGCAGGCCGAAGCGGTCGCCGATGCCCTGGTCGACGACGGGCTGCTACGCCGGCGCGCAGGCGGCTATTTCCCGAGGGCCGGTCTGGATCCGCACGCCGGCGTCGATATCCGCGGGAACATCGGCGGCCAGGTCGCCATCCTGGAAGCTGACACCGGCCGTCTGATCGGGATAACCGAATCGGGACAGGCTCCGGCGACCGTCCACCCGGGAGCGGTCTACCTGCACCAGGGCGAGAGCTACGTGGTGGATTCGTTGGATCTGAACGGTGGGGTGGCCCTGGTGCACGCCGAGGATCCGGGCTACGCGACTTTCGCCCGAGAGATCGTGGACGTCACTGTCACCGGGCCCGGGGAGCGGGTCCACTACGACGCAGTGACGTTGGGGTTGGTACCGGTGTCGGTAACCCATCAGGTGGTGGGCTATCTGCGCCGGCAGCCATCCGGGGAGGTCCTGGATTTCGTCGAACTCGACATGCCCGAGCAGAGTCTGCCGACCACCGCGGCCATGTGGACCATCACACCGGACGCTCTGCTGGACATCGATATTGAAATGGCCCGAATTCCGGGCTCGCTGCACGCCGCCGAGCACGCCGCGATCGGCCTGCTACCCCTGGTGGCCAGTTGCGACCGCGGCGATATCGGTGGCCTGTCCACCGCTGTCGGCGAGGGCGGACTGCCCACGGTATTCGTCTATGACGGCCACCCGGGCGGTGCCGGTTTCGCCGAACGCGGCTACCGACTGCTGAGCACCTGGTTGACTGCAACCGCCGAAGCAATCGAGGCGTGCGAGTGCCCGCACGGCTGCCCGTCCTGCGTGCAGTCTCCCAAATGCGGCAACGCCAACGATCCGTTGGACAAGCTGGGCGCGATCGGAGTCCTGCGACTGGTCACGGGAGCAGTCAAGCAGGATCCAGGCGAGAAGGAAGATCTTCCGCGCGGCCACCGACCGACCCCTCGAACGGTCGATGGCCGCGACTGAAAGTCGGTCGGCGAACCCGTCTGCCGCCGGACGAACCGTTCCGCCTGGCAAAGTCCAGGAAAAAATTGCTAAACCAACAGTACGTTGCTTTACTGCAGGTCCGCAAGGTATTCGACCCTAACATCACGCTGTTGACGGCCGTTCTCGCTGCGACCTGCAAATATCTGAGGGCCGATCCGGTGCCGCCACCGCAAAACCCTCTAGGCTCAACACGTGACCCAGGTGTGGCTTCTCGTGGAAACGCTCGGCGACCAGCCGGTGGTCGTCGCCCAGGGACAGGAAATGAAGGATTTCGTCCCGGTTCCGAAGTTCCTCCGACGTGACCCCAACCTCGCGGCGATCCAGAACGCCATCTCCGAAACCGTCGCCAACGGAACTGGACTTGCCAGTATCACTCCCAAGACCCGACATGTAATCCGCACCGAACCGGTGGTGATGACCGATGGCCGCACCCATGCCATCCACGTATGGAGCGGACCAGCCGACGTCGAGCCGCCGGAGCGGCCGATCCCGGGTCCGTTCAAGTGGGACCTCACCGCCGGAGTCGTGACCGACAGCGTCGAGGCGCTCACCAACGCGGGGATGGATCCGGCAACGGAACAGACCCAAGGGCGAGTGTTCTCCGACGACATGCCACACCGGGAGTTCAACCGCGACGAAGCCAAGGTTCTCGCGCTGATAATCGATCCTCAACCCGACCGCGCGGTTTGCGCGCAATGGGACTTGACCGACGACCTCGGCAATGTGCGCCGGTTGGGTTTCGTTCTGCGCACCGCGCTGGAGGTGGCCGAAGACGGCGGCGAACACGTTGTTCTGCGTGGGACGAACCTGGCCGGGGATTCCGACGATTCCATCGAGCCGTTCGGCGGGGTGACACAGCGCGTCCTCAACGCCCTGTCCCAACCAGGAGAACACCGGGCATTGTTCGACTTTCACAGCCGGCGCATCCTCAAGTGGTTCGACGACCCGTGCCCGTATTTCCACTGGCGGAGCGGATTGACTCCGCACCCGGAGGATCCGCTGCTCGATGAGGCGACAGTCGACGAACTCGCAAACGGTGCTGTGTGCCGGGTCTTGCGGCTACCCGGATCCGATGGCGAATGGATTCCCCTGCACCTCACCCTCAGCCGGGTCAAGATCGACAGGGGCATCTACGGAGGCCTGGTAACTGTGCGTCTGCCCTCGGCACGGGAATTGGCCGAGGCCGGTCTGGAACCGCCCGCGGCGGCGGGCGACTAACGCACCCGAACCGGACCGGCACGAGCGAGGGCACTGACAGCGCTCTCGGTCCAGCCGCCAAGTCGAACCGTGCAGGTGACAATGACGTCGAGGTGATCCACCTCGCAGCCGCC
The DNA here is from genome assembly GCA_020438845.1 of Mycobacterium sp. GTDB lineage: Bacteria > Actinomycetota > Actinomycetes > Mycobacteriales > Mycobacteriaceae > Mycobacterium. The sequence continues at coordinate 12,306 of JAGQTV010000092.1, forward strand.
CAGCGAGGCACCCATCGCGGATCCGATGGCGCCGGCCGTCCGGCAGGCCGCGTCCGGCCCGGCAGAGAGTCGACTCGCGCCTGCCAAAGCCGCGAGATCGGCGGCAGCCTGGGCCCGGTGGCGCGCGATCACGACTCCCCCGGCAACGACGGCACCCAGAGTGAGGCCTATCAGGGCGGCCACCAGCGCAGCGACCAGCACCGTGGCCGACCCCGCCTCGTCACGAACCCGACTCGTCGAGTGCGACGGCCTCACCTGCAATGACCAGTCCAGGCAGCATGGCCGCCCGGGCCCGGACCCTGGCAACGATGAACTCGCCGTCGCGACGCACTTCCAGCGACGCCCCGGACGGAGCCATCCCGGCGGCAACGCCCGACGTCGCATCCTCGCCGCGGGCAGCCAGTCGGGCAGCCTCCCGCGCGGCGTCGACGCACCGTACCTGTAGCGCCACGGCGGTGAGTCCGGCACCGCAAAGCAGAAGCACCGCGACCAGCGTCGCGATTGCCAGCGCAGCCTCCACGGTGCTGAAGCCGCCATCGCCGACTAGACCCTGGTGGTCAGGGCGCGACTGATGATGTTGGTCAATGCCCCGACGATTGAATCGCCCGTGACGACGCTGTACAGGATCGCCCCGAAGGCGGCTGCGGCGATCGTGCCGATGGCGTACTCGACGGTCGACATACCGGACTCGTCGACCGCCAACACCACCACTCGATGCTTGAACCGATGAATAAGGTTTCTGCGCAACATTTTTCCTTTCTTGAGATGGACATCCTCCAGTCACAGCAACACCCCGCCGAAGACTTCTCCCGCCAGACCTGCCACCACCGGAACAACTCCGAGGACGAGGAACGCGGGCAGGAAGCAGAGACCCAACGGTCCGGCGATGAGAACCCCCGCCCGGTCCGCGGCCGCGGTCGCGGCGTGCGTGGCGTCCTGCCGGGACTTTTCGGCAAGTTCAGCGATCCCCTGTGCGAGGGCACTACCCGAACAGGCCGACCGGCGGGCCAGCCGCATCAACGCCTTACACGGGGCGTCATCACGCGGGGCAGCATCACCGTCCGGCACGGACCAGGCCGTATCCGGGTCAGCCCCCAGAGCCAACAAGTCGGCGGCCCGCTGCAGCACGGAGCGCAACGCCGGTGGCGCAGCCGGCGCGGTCGCGGCAGCTGCGGCCCAGACTGCCAGCCCGGCGGACAAGCAGACCGCGAGCACGTCCAAGGTCGACGCGGTCGCAAGCGGGTCTATCGGCCTGCCTGGCCTGCGGAGGTTCGGACGGGTCTGCCTGAGGGCACCGGCCCGTCTGCGAACCTGGACCGCTCTGGTGCTGAGGAGCAGCGCCAATGACAGCAGCAGCGCAGCCGTCTCTGCCCCCGTCATCGCGCCCCCTGGTCGATGATGCGGTCCGACCACGTCACCCCCAGGCCGATCAGGACCACCCCGACTGCCAGAATCCAACCCCCCGGACCGGCGCCGAAAAGGAATCGCAGCGGATGCGCGCCGACGAGTTGACCAAGCAACACTCCGATCATCGGCATCCCGGCAAGGATCGCCGCGGTGGCGCGGGCTCCGGCCGAACCGGCCTCCACCCGGTCAGCGAACCGCTGGCGATCGACGATGTCGCGTTGAGCGGCCCGCATGAGCACCGAGATCGCCAAGCCGTGGTCGGCTGCCAGTTGCCAGCAGACCGCCATCCGCTCCCAGTACACCGGCACCGCCGAGTGATCGGCCATCTCGCGCAATCCCGCAGGGACATCGGCACCCAACCGCGCCCGACTCGCAACCGCGCGCAGCGACCCTCCGACAACCCCGCCAGACTCCTCAGCCGCCACGTCAAAGGCCTGAATCGGATGCGCGCCGACCCGTAATTCACCCGCTAGAACTTCCAATGCCGCTGCGACGGCCCGACCTTCGTCGCGCTGCCGTCGTTGACGTCGTCGACGGCGCCTGCGGTCGGCCACGATTACCGCTGCTGCCCCACCGGCGAGGGCCGCCCCGGATGAGGCAAGACCTGTGACCGCCAGCCCGGCCACCACAGCGGCCACGACGCTGCCTGCCAACGGGCGCCCCCCGATCCGCAAACGTGGTTCCTGCGGCGATAATCCACGACGGGGAGACGCCGGCGCCAGGAGCGCGGCACCCCCCAACAGGACTGCGGCAAGAGCCGTGGTCGTCATCTGCCACTCCGCTCGGCGATGATCCGCTGCAGAGCTTCGACGCCCGGCTGCAAGCCCCGCTCGGCATGCCAGACCGGCGCGACACACACCACTCCGCCGCGGTCCTGGCGCAATATCGCAATCTCGGAAACGCGGCGTCCGCACGGTCCCCGACTGACGTGCACCACAACCTGGACAGCGGCAGCCAGCTGGCTGTGCAGCGCGGCGCGGTCCAACCCACCGAGTGCTGCCAGCGCCTCCATTCGGGCGGGGACCTGCGCCGGGCTGTTGGCGTGCACCGTTCCCGCCCCGCCATCGTGCCCGGTGTTCAGCGCCGCCAAAAGATCCACGACCTCGCCCCCGCGCACCTCCCCGACCACGATGCGATCGGGGCGCATCCGCAATGCTTGCCGCACCAGTTGACGCAGCGTAATCTCGCCCGCCCCTTCGACATTGGCGCTTCGAGCAATCAACCGGACCACATGTGGATGATGCGGTGACAGTTCTGGGGCATCTTCCACGCAGATGATCCGCTCATGCCCGGCAACGGCGCCCAGAATCGCCGCGAGCAACGTCGTCTTTCCGGCCCCGGTGCCGCCGGACACCAGGAACGCCAATCGAGCCGCAATGATGTCGTCCAGTAGCTTCCCGGCTTCCGCCGGTATCGACCCACTTGCTCTCAACGCCTCGAGGTTCTCGGCGGCAGGGCGCAATACGCGCAACGATAGGCAGGTACCGCCGACGGCAACGGGCGGTAGGACGGCATGCAGTCGAACCGCGAAGCGTCCGGAACCGACGCCGTCGAGATGCCCGTCGACCCACGGCTGCGCTTCGTCGAGACGGCGACCGGCAGCTACCGCCAAGCGCTGGGCTAGCCGGCGCACCGCAGCCTCGTCCGCAAAGCGGATGCCGCTGCGCTGCAATCCATTCCCGCTATCGAGCCAGACTTCGTCGGGAGCGGTCACCAAGACGTCGGTAGCGCCCTCCGCGCGAAGCAATGGCTCCAGAACCCCGGCTCCGGTGAGTTCGGTCTCCAGAGTCCGCAGACTGCTCAAGACCTCGGTGTCACCCAGCACCCCACCCGATTCGGCACGGATGGCAGCCGCTACGACGTTCGGCCGCAATGGGCTCGACTCAGCCGCCAACCGTTCCCGGACACGGTCGATCAACGAATCGCTCACGCGGCAAGCACCCCACCACGCTGGTCGAGCACCGAAAGCACGGTCCGCGCAGCTGCCCCGAGAGGTGACCGGCGCCGCAGTCGCAACCCACCCTGCTCAAGGCGCTGGTCCAGGAATGGCTCCGGACGCATTGCCGCCAACAGTGGCGCCGACACAGCGTCGGCGACCTCCGCAGCACGCAGGCCTCCCGGCGCCGGACCCCGTACCACCAACCCCAAATGTGGGTTGCTGACGCGCACGACGCCCACCGTCGCGGCTGTCGCGGCTATGCCGCGGACGTCGCAGCTGGTCACGACAACCACCAGATCAGCCGACTCCAGGATTGCTGTGTCGGCCGGACCGAGAAGCCTCGGCACATCACAGATCACCGTCGATCCCCCACGGCGTCCGGCATCGACGACCGCGGCCGCGGCACCGGCGTCAATGTCGCAATAGACGCGGGTCGCGGAAAGCACTGTCACCCCGTTGCAGCGCGGTAACGCGTCGCGGACAGCCGTCCAATTCAGCCGCCCGGCCCGCACACTGAGATCCGGCCAACGCAGTCCCGGTGCCGACTCCCCACCCATCAGCAAGTCGATGCCGCCACCGCACCCGTCAAGATCGACCAACAGAGCCTCGCCTGCACACTGGGCCAAGGCAGCGGCGAACACTGATGCCCCGCCGCCGCCGCGACCGCCGGTCACGGCGATCAACGGCCCGGTACGGCAAGAGCGGCGGCCCTGGTCATGAGCCTCGAACGACTCCGCCAACTCTGACAACAGGCGCACCAAATCCGCCTCCTGACCTGGTAATGAACACACCGCTTGAGCACCGACATCGAGTGCGGCCGACCACAACTCCGAAACGAGTTCTCCCGAGCTCACCAGGACGACACCGTCGCGGCGCGGCACGCCGGCGCTCACGCATTGACGGGCAGCGTCCAGGTCGAGGATCACCGCGGCCGCAGCAACCCAGCTCTGTCGGCTCGGATGGCTCGCGCGCACAACGGCCAGTCCGGCCGCCGCTGCGGTGCGCTCAGCGCTCTCGGCCAGCTCGGAATTGCCGAGAAGGGTCAGCGCCGGCGGTCCAGATGTCACGCGACTACAGTCGCCCCTGCCCGACCTCGCCTCCAGTCACAGAATCCCAACCTGGGGATGCAGGTGAATCTGTGGATAAGAGGCGCTAGATAAAGGACGACCCTCGCCAGGGGGGGAGGAGGCGAGGGTCGTCGTGCATGAGCCCCGGGGGGTCGGGCTGATGCACACTCGGCGTAGGCCAAGCGAGGACAACTATACACACGATGCCGCCTGCGCGCGCAAGTTACTCGCCCGCGGTTTCCGGGTGCCGTTATTCGAGATATTTCACCTCTCGCAAGCACGGGACCCGGAGTCGGGTTGATCGCCAAAAATCGAGTATTTACAAAACAATTGCATTGAAACCCTTGCTGTGGCCACCGCCGCGTAGTAAAAAGGAACCACGGACGCCCAGTAAGGCCAAGGTGGTACCGGAAGAGAAGGTTTCACCTCCCGAACTGAGCGGCCCAGCACGGTTTCCGGAACCCACGCGGAGCACGCCGCGAATGGCAGAAGTGTTGCGGGCCTGCGGGATTGCGGCAGCGAACTTGTTCGTCGCGCGTAGTACCGCCGAGGCCGACCCAGCAACCTTTACAGCACGCTTGGTAACCGAGTAACCGTGCTAGCGGGCGGCGAGCCGAACTCGATTCGGAGCGCCGCCCGCTTCGTGTTCAAGGCGTTTCTTCGCCCTCGGGGATTCCCCTCCGATCTACTTCGCGACAGATTCGGCAATCGACATCGCTTCTCGCGCACCGTCTTCCAATGCTCGGCAGCACAGCAGGAGCCAACGAGCGACACCCTCTTGGGTACCTCTGCCGAACTCCACGGCGCTGGCGCGGTATTCGTCCGCCCGGCGCAGCCAATACACCTCCGGGACGCCCAAACCGTGTGGGTCCAAACCGGTACTCATCGTGACCAAACGCGAAATCGACCTTGCAACAACACCATCGGCACTACCGAAGGGCGCCAGGTTGAGCAGCTCGCCGTGGGCGACACCCGCCAACACGGGCGCGGGGACCGCGCTGCCCCCGCTAACCAAGCCCGTCAACAACGACAAACGACCGGAAACCTGGGTGTCGTGACGCGGTCGTCCCAGCCGGCTCTCGTCGACCAGGTCCGCGGCTGCCAGCGCATGCAGCCGGGCCAGCGCCTGAAGCGGGGCGCGTTGCCACACCCCGACCAGTGCGGTGGCGCCGCCCTCCATGGATTGACCGACTCGCAGGGCCCCGGCCAGTACCGGGTCATCGGAAACGGCGTCGAGTTGCATGCCACCGCCGTCGAGTGCGGCTGAGCACCGCGCACCCCGAACCGTCGATTCGGCCGCAGTGACCGGCCAGTTGCGCAGGTTGGTCCGGTGTCGATGCGCCTTACCCAACGCAGCGCGGGCCGCCTCTGCCGCCTCGGACACACCAGGCAGCGCGAGTAACGGTGCCAGCGGGTCACGACCGTCGTCGAGAACTCGGGGCCCGATGGTGCTCACGGTCGGTCACGCTATCGTCGGGCAGCCATGGCTCCACGGGAGGGGCGGGCAGTGGATACCCTCAAACCATGACCCAGGCGCAAGACGAGGACGTTCCCCACTACTACCCGCCGTCAGCAGAGTTCACGGCCAACGCCAACGCAACAGCCGATCTCTACGACCAGGCCGAGGCGGACCGGCTGGCGTTCTGGGCCGAGCAGGCCAATCGCCTGCACTGGGACACACCGTTCACCCAGGTTCTCGACTGGTCGCAAGCACCCGTGGCGAAGTGGTTCGTCGGCGGAAAGCTCAATGTCGCATACAACTGCGTCGACCGCCACGTCGAGGCCGGCAACGGTGACCGGGTCGCCATCCATTGGGAAGGCGAACCCGTCGGCGACGCACGCGACATCACCTACGCCCAACTCAAGGATGAAGTCTGCAGGGCCGCCAACACGTTGACCGATCTCGGCTTGGTGACCGGCGACCGCGTCGCCATCTACATGCCGATGATTCCGGAGGCCGTCGTGGCGATGCTCGCCTGCGCCCGCCTTGGCATCATGCACAGCGTCGTCTTCGGCGGGTATTCGGCCTCGGCACTGCGGGCTCGCATCGAAGACGCGGAAGCCAAGCTGGTGATCACCACTGACGGGCAGTACCGCCGAGGGACTGCGGTGTCGCTTAAAGACGCCGTGGACGAGGCCGTCAAAGGTCAGCCCTCGGTTGAGCATGTCCTGGTGGTGCGCCGCACCGGAATCAACGTGAACTGGACCGACGGCCGGGACCTGTGGTGGCACGCCACGGTCGAGAAGGCATCGGCCGAGCACACCCCGGAGGCCTTCGACTCCGAGCAGCCACTGTTCCTGTTGTACACCTCGGGCACCACAGGCAAGCCCAAGGGCATCATGCACACTTCCGGCGGTTACCTGACCCAGGCGTCCTACACGCACTACAACGTGTTCGACATCAAGCCCGAGACCGACGTGTACTGGTGCACCGCCGACATCGGCTGGGTCACCGGCCACACCTACATCGTCTACGGGCCGCTGTCCAACGGCGCCACCCAGGTGGTCTACGAGGGAACGCCCGCCTCGCCCGACGAGCACCGCCACTTCCAGGTGATCGAGAAGTACGGCGTCACAATCTATTACACCGCGCCGACTCTCGTTCGGACATTCATGAAGTGGGGCCGGGACCTGGCCTTCGCGCATGACCTCTCAAGCCTTCGACTGCTGGGATCGGTCGGCGAGCCGATCAATCCCGAGGCCTGGCGCTGGTACCGACTGGTGTTCGGGGGCGAGGAAGCTCCGATCGTCGATACGTGGTGGCAGACCGAGACCGGGGCGGCGATGATCGCACCGCTTCCCGGCGTGACGGTCTGCAAGCCGGGTTCGGCGATGCGGCCACTGCCGGGCATCTCGGCCAAGGTCGTCGACGATCACGGCAATGAACTCGCACCCGCCAGCGAACACGGCGAGCAGGTCACCGGGTATCTGGTTCTGGACAAACCGTGGCCGTCGATGCTGCGCGGCATCTGGGGCGATCCGGAGCGGTTCCGGGAAACCTACTGGGAGCGATTCGGCGAGCAGGGGTGGTATTTCGCCGGAGACGGGGCACGGTACGGCACCGATGGAGAGATCTGGGTGCTCGGCCGCATCGACGACGTGATGAACGTGTCAGGCCACCGTATCTCCACCGCCGAGGTGGAGTCGGCCCTTGTCGGCCACGCCGGGGTGGCCGAGGCCGCCGTAGTCGGCGCCTCCGACGCACATACCGGTCAAGCGATCTGTGCGTTCGTCATCCTCAAGGAGCACCACCGCGATTTGTCGACCGCCGACATGGTCGAGGAGTTGCGCGCCCAGGTCGCCCAGGAGATCTCCCCGATCGCCAAACCCCGGGAGATCCACGTGGTGCCCGAGTTGCCCAAGACGCGCAGCGGCAAGATCATGCGCCGACTGCTGCGTGACGTCGCTGAAGGCCGCGAGCTGGGTGACACCTCGACCCTGCTGGACCCGACCGTCTTCCACGCGATCCGGGCCAGCAAGGCCAACTGACCCTCTTAAGCCACGGCGGGGGCCGGCCCGGCGGTGGGAACGAACCCGGCGCCGGGACGGTCCTTGGCGGCCAGGTCCGCCAAGATCGAGTTCATCGACATCGTCACCGCCGGGGTGTGCAGCGGGATGTATTTGATGACGCAGGTAGGCAGGCCATCGGTGAAGGCGCCGTGGATCATGCCCACCAGTTTGTTGTTGACCGTGACCGGTGCGCCAGAGTCACCCGGTCGGCCGCAAACCTGGTTGACGATGGTGCCCGGCTCCTCGCCCGGACCCCAGGTCACACCGCAGGAGTAACCCGTCGTCCGTCCCAGTTTGCAGGCCACGTCGCCGAACGCGGGATCCGGACCGAGTCCGTCGATGGCGAAACCACCCCAGTTGGCCACCGGCTGCACCTTGGCCGGGTCGAATTTGATGACCGCGTAGTCCAGACCGTCGTTACCCGCCACCATGGTGCCCAGCACCCCGGCGGCCGGCGCCGACTCAGAGGCAACCTGGGCTCCCGGCCCGCCGCAGTGGGCCGAGGTGAAGCCGATCAAGGCCCCGGTCTTGTCGGTGCCGATGGACGTCAAAGTGCAGTAGATGTCGCCGTCGATCACGATTCCGGCTCCGCCCCCGAGAGGAGCCTTGGCGTCGGCACCCGCATGGGCCGGGACGACCAGCATCGCGCCCAGTGCCGCGGCGGCCACGCCCGCCGCCTGCCGCATCCGTCGCCTCATTGCCTACCTCCATCGTGACCGCCCCGACCCTTCAGTGTACTTGTGTCACATCAGCAACATGCGTAACACCGCCGCAGGCGCCCCGCCAACGCACCCGGCATGGCAACATGAACCGCTAACGACACCGACCGTGGGAGGACAGCCGTGAGCATGCGGGATCACAAGAACGGGGTACCCACATCGGTGACCTCGATTCCGTTGGTGGACACCGACGCGATGCCGCCCAACCCCTCCATCGGAGACTTGGTGAAGGACGCGACCGCCCAGGTGTCGACGTTGGTGCGCGCCGAGGTCGAACTGGCCAAGTCCGAGATCACCCGCGACGTCAAGAAGGGTCTCACCGGCAGCGTTTTCTTCATCCTGGCGCTCGTCGTGCTGCTGTACTCGACGTTCTTCATGTTCTTCTTCCTGGCCGAACTGCTGGCCAACTGGATGCCTCGATGGGCCGCCTTCCTCATCGTGTTCATCCTCATGCTCGTCATGACGGCGGCATTCGGCCTGCTCGGCTACCTCAAAGTCCGCAAGATCCGCGGGCCGCAAGAGACGATCGCCTCGGTCAAGGAGACCACCGCCGCCCTGACCCCGGCCCCCTACCGGTCGCCCACCGCGGTGCCCGCAGTCCAGGCGCCGGACCAGACGCCGGCCTGACAAGCCCGGCCCGATAACCCTGTCGGCGTACGGCGGATGAACCAGCCGGACCCCTCGGTCACCCGTATCCCGGGTCCGTGGCGCCATCACGAAGTCCACGCCAACGGAATCCGGTTCCACTGCGTCGAAGCGGTTCCAGACCCCGACGACGACACCCCGGCCACAACGCGCCCACTAGTGATCCTGATGCATGGGTTCGGCTCGTTCTGGTGGTCGTGGCGTCATCAGTTACGGGATCTGCCGACCATGTCGGGAGCGCGGTTGGTTGCGGTCGATCTGCGTGGGTACGGGGGCAGCGACAAACCGCCGCGAGGCTACGACGGCTGGACACTGGCCGGGGACACCGCGGGGCTGGTCCGAGCCCTCGGCCACGGCTCGGCCACCTTGGTGGGTCACGCTGACGGCGGCCTGGTGTGCTGGGCTACCGCCGTGCTGCATTCCCGAGTGGTGCGGGCCGTCGGATTGGTGAGCTCACCGCATCCAGCGGCTCTGCGCACGTCGGCTCTTGCAGACTCCCAGCAGCGCAAGGCACTGTTGCCCACGCTGCTGGGCTATCAGGTGCCACGGTGGCCGGAGCACCTGCTCACCCGGCACGACGCCGAGGAACTGGAGTACCTGGTTCGCAGCCGGGCATCGGCGCAATGGCAGGTGTCCCAGGATTTCGCCGAGACCATTCCGCAGCTGCGCCGCGCCATTCAGATCCCGTCGGCCGCCCATTCTGCCCTGGAATACCAGCGTTGGGCGGTACGCAGCCAGTTACGCGCCGAAGGCAGACGCTTCATGAAATTGATGAAACCGCCGCTGGAGATCCCCCTACTGCACCTTCGCGGTGACGCCGACCCCTACGTCCTGGCCGATCCGGTAGAACGCACCCGGCGGTACGCCCCTCAGGGCAGTTTCGTCGGCATCCCCGGTGCGGGCCATTACGCCCACGAGGAGGCACCCAGCGAAGTCAACGACCACCTGCAGCGCTTCCTGGCCGAGATCTGAGCGTTCCGGTCAGGGGTGCACGCAGGCGCCGGTGGGCACCTTCGCAGTGCTACCGATCTTCGCCAGCTGGCCGGACACCTCGTCGGTGGTCATGACAAAGCCGGTGTCGTCATCGTCGACGGCGGCACCGAACACCACGCCGATCACCTGACCGGCCCGGTTGATCATGGGCCCACCCGAATTGCCTTGCCGAACAAGGCCCCGGATGGTGTAAACCTCGCGGTTGACGGTGGTCGTTTTGTAGATGTCGGGCCCGCTGAGCTCGATGATCTCGCGGACTCGGGCCGGGGTAGCCACGAAGTCGCCCCCACCGGGAAAGCCCAACACCACGGCGTCGGTTCCGGTCTTGGCCGGCTGATCGGCGAACACCAGCGGCTGCAGCGGTAGGTCAGGCACATCGAGTATGGAGATGTCGGCGCTCGGGTCGTATGAGACCACCGTCGCGTCGTACTTCTTGCCGTCCGCCGCCTCGACGGAGACGTTGTCGGTACCGGCGACCACGTGGGCGTTGGACATCACCCGGTTGGGGGCGATGACGAAGCCGGTTCCTTCGAAGACTTTCTGGCAGCCAGGCGCCACCCCGCGAATCTTGACCACACTGGGCCGGGCGTTGGCCACCACCAGGCTGTCCGCCAGGGATGCATCCGGTGGAGCGACGGCCGCCACCGCAGTGTGACCGATCGGCTCCAGTGCAGCAGGCAGACCTGAGGTGCTGAGCAGCGCGGATATCCGCTTGGGCACAGCCTTGAGCCAGCCCGGAGCGTACTTGTCCACCTCGGCCACCACTCTGGAACCGCGCACCGCGGCGGCAAGGTTGGGCTGGTCGGACGACGTCAGCGGGCTGCCCAGCAACCACGCAGCGACCAGCACCACCACAAGTTGCAGAGCCACACCGATCATCGAGTCCAGGACCCGGACCGGGCCGCTGCGGATCGAGCCGCGAACGGCGCGGCCCAACACCACTCCGGCTACCTCACCGACCACCACCAAGGCCAGGATCAGGAACAACGCGGCGAAGAGTTTCGTGCGCGGCGAGCCGATGTGGCTGACGACATGCGGGGCCAGCATCACTCCGGCGATGGCGCCGAGGATCACCCCCACGAAGGACATCAGTGAGCCCAACGCGCCGGAACGCCATCCGGAAATCGCGGCGATCAACGCAATGCCGATCACTGCGATGTCCAGCCATTGCGAACTCGTCACAGCGGCTCCTCACTGTCGTCGCCGACGAGCGCCATTGCTTCGTCTAATTCCCGAACATTCTCGGTATCCCAGGGTCGCGCCCAACCGGCCACGTCGAGCATCGCTGAGATTACGTGACCCGTGAAACCCCATACCAGCATCTCATTGAGCAGAAATGCGGGACCGGCGTATCGGCGCAGGGCGGTACCGCGGTAGACCATCAGCCGATTTCGCGGATTGACGAACGCCCGCAGCGGAACCCGCGCCACAAGTGCCGTCTCCGAGTCGCTGACCACGGCTACCGGCCCGGGGTCCGGGGAATACGCCAGTACCGGGACGACATGGAAGCCCGACGGCGGGATGAACATCCGGTCCAAAGTCACCAACGGATGCAGTCGGGCGGGGTCAATACCGGTCTCCTCGCGCGCCTCCCGCAAAGCGGTGGCAACCGGGCCGGTGTCCTCCGGGTCGGCGGCCCCGCCCGGGAAGGCGGCCTGGCCGGCATGGTGGCGCAGGGTGCCCGCGCGAACGGTGAGCAACAGATCGGCGTCACCGGGAACTTCGCCGGGCGGGTGGTCGACGTGCGGCCCGGAGAACAACACCAATACCGCGGCATCTCGGCCGGTCCGGGCCGCGTCGGCCACCTGGCCCGCTCCCGCCAGAACGGCCCGCAACTCCGGGGGAACGCGCCGCCGGTAGGCGTCCGGAACACGGTTGACGTTGTCAACCAAAGGTGCCAGCCAGGGTGGCCTGACCGCCGGACGGAGGCTTTCCCCCGTATTCACCGCGTCGCTGCCGTCTGTCGGCTTCACAACGGCCCTGAGCCCACTGCGGCGGCGATGGCCTCGGCGCTGGTGAAGGCCTCCGGAAGGACCTTGGCAACGCTGCCGTCCGGCCGGAGCACGACCGTGGCAGGCATCACGTTCGGCAACGCGAGAGCCCCGGCGATACTGCGCCGGCCGTCCTGCAGCACCGGGAGTCGGACGCCGAGTTCGGCAACGCGTTGCAGTGCTGCGGCCTCGTTCTCGTCCTGATGAACGGTCACGACTGTCACGCCGTCACCCACCCGCCGTTGATAGTCGGCCAGGGCCGGTAGTTCATCGGCACATGGTCCGCACCAGTACGCCCAGAAGTTGAGCACCACGGTCCGACCGGCCAAGGCCTTGCCGACCTGGACAGGCGAGCCATTGGCCGCACATTCGACAACCACCTGCTGCAGGGGTGGCGGACCGGCGGCACCGTCGCCCAACGGGCAGGGCGGCAGCTCGGCACTGCGGCGTAGCCCGGCCAGCGCCTCGGGAGTGTCGGCGTCACGGTGGGTCCGCGGGCTAGGGGTGCTCGGGGCGCCCGGCTGTGGTTCTCCAGCCAGTTGCTCGGTGAACGCCCCGACGACGACCGCCACCACGGCCAGCGTTGCCAGCGTCCAGCGGGTCGAGACCTTCATCGGCGCTCGGAGATCCCCGCAAGCGCGAGCAGGTGCTCGGTCTCCGGACCCTTGACGAGCTGGGCTGCGACCTGCGGCTCGGTGGGACCCGTGCCGTACGACGGACAGTCCTTTGCCAGCACACACACTCCGCAGGCGGGCTTGCGGGCATGGCAGACCCGGCGGCCGTGGAAGATGACGCGGTGGCTCAGCAATGTCCACTCACGGCGCTCGATGAGCTTGCCGACGGCGAATTCGACCTTGACCGGGTCGGTCTCCTCGGTCCACCCCCAACGCCGGACGAGCCGGCCGAAATGGGTGTCGACGGTGATGCCGGGGATGTCGAAGGCGTTGCCGAGGATCACGTTGGCCGTCTTGCGGCCGATACCGGGCAGACTCACCAATTCGTCCATCGAGGCCGGTACCTGACCGTCGAACCGATCGACGAGTGCCTGGCCAAGGCGGATCAGCGAGTCGGCCTTGTTGCGGTAGAAGCCGGTTGGTCTGATCAGTTCCTCGAGTTCGGTCCGGTTGGCGCCGGCGTAGTCGGCGGCGGTGCGGTATCTGGCGAACAGCGCGGGCGTCGTCAGGTTGATCCGCTTGTCGGTGCTCTGCGCCGACAAGATGGTCGCCACTGCCAGCTCCAACGGGTTGGTGAAGTCCAGTTCGCAGTAGACGTGTGGGAATGCGACGGCCAGCTCCCTGTTCATCCGCCGCGCCCGTCTAACCAGCGCGAGGTGGGTTTCCGCCTTCTTGGCCTTCACCTCCGTCAGGGTACTGACGCGGTGCCGCCCGCCGCCGACAGACCGGTGGCAATTCGTGATCCGGATGAGACCTTGTGCCGGTTAAGTTGCCGCCTATGTCGTGTCTGTTCGCTGCGTGCGTGCCCGGGATGCTGATGGTTACGACCTTCGGCCTGCAACGGCTCGAAAGCGTCCTCCACCGCGAACGCCCGTCTGCGGCCCAGATCGTCGGACGGATTGAGAATGCGGCTCGGAACGCCCAAATCAGGGCCATCGGAAACGGCCCGGTCGCTGGCCCGACTGTCCTCCCCGAACGCCGCCCCGATCCGGTGCACCGACTCCTTGCCGACGAACCGGGACTTCCGACTCGGATCTACCTGAGTTCCCCCGCGAATCCGCGGTTTCAGCCAGCCGAATTTGCCAATTCTGTGTAGCGTCGGTTTACGGCTGACATGTGTCGCCGTAGACCACCGATGACCTAAGAGGGGCAACGTGGACGAGATCCTGGCCAGGGCCGGAATCTTCCAGGGAGTCGATCCCGCGGCTGTTGCCGCGCTGACCAAGCAGCTTCAGCCGGTGGATTTCCCGCGGGGGCACACCGTCTTCGCCGAGGGCGAGCCGGGCGACCGGCTATACATCATCACGGCCGGGAAAGTGAAGATCGGGCGTCGCTCCCCCGACGGTCGGGAGAACCTGCTGACGATCATGGGTCCGTCGGATATGTTCGGCGAGCTGTCGATCTTCGATCCCGGCCCACGAACCTCCAGTGCGACGACGATCACCGAGGTACGGGCGGTGTCGATGGACCGCGACGCCCTCAAGGCGTGGATCGCCGACCGCCCCGAGATCGCCGAGCAGCTGCTGCGGGTGCTCGCGCGCCGACTGCGCCGTACTAACAACAACCTGGCCGACCTCATCTTCACCGATGTACCGGGCCGGGTGGCCAAGCAGCTACTACAGCTGGCCCAGCGGTTCGGTACCCAAGAGGGTGGGGCCATGCGGGTTACCCACGACCTCACCCAGGAGGAGATCGCCCAGCTCGTCGGCGCATCCCGGGAGACCGTGAACAAGGCGTTGGCTGACTTCGCTCACCGTGGCTGGATTCGGCTGGAGGGCAAGAGCGTGCTGATCTGCGACTCCGAGCGCCTGGCGCGCCGAGCGAGGTAAGACTCGCGCCAGCGAGGCGCAACGGGATGCACCCGAAATCGACGTTCTGGCGCGATTTACTCGCACTTTCCCGCCCGTTTGTCGGTTTGGGCGGATATCAGGTGGCCCGTAGATAGGCCAACTGGGTGCGCACCGACGCCTCTGCGGCGTCCCACAGCTTCTCGTCGACGTCGGTGTAGACGTGCTCGACGACCTGACGGGCGGTCGCGTCCTCGCCGAGCGCCCGCAGAGCCTCGCGTACCTGCTCCAGCCGCTCCTGCCGATGCGCCAGGTACATCGCGGCGACTGCGGCGAGGTCGTCAAGTTCGGGCCCGTGGCCGGGCAAAACCCTGCGGCGGCCCAGTCCTTGCAGCCGACGCAGCGACTCCAGGTAGTCGGCCAGGCTGCCGTCCTCGTCGTCCAGGACGGTGGTCCCGCGGCCCAGAATCGTGTCGGCGGTCAGCACGGCGTCGTCGAGAACGAAGCTCAGCGAATCGCCGGTGTGGCCAGGGGTAGCCAGCACGGTGATCCTCAGCCCGGCCGCCTCGATGACGTCCCCGTCACGCAACTGGCCCCCGCGACCGCGCAGGAACCCGCTGCCCACCGCTCGTACGGTTGCCCCGGTCGCCTCCACGATCTTGTCGATGCCGTCGGTGTGGTCCCCATGGCGATGGCTGATCAGCACCAGCGGGATAGGTCCCAGTGCGGCCAGTCGGCCGAGGTGCTCGTCGTCGTCGGGTCCCGGGTCGATGACCACCATCTCGTCGCTGCCGGGGCCGCGGAGCACCCAGGTGTTGGTGCCCTCAAGCGTGAGCAAACCCGGGTTGTCGCAGAGCAGTACGGAGGCCGTCGCGGTAACCGGTCTCAGAACACCGTAGGCCGGATGCTTCACCCGCGTTTCACGCGACCTCGACGATGAGTTCGACCTCCACCGGCGCGTCCAGCGGTAACTCCGAAACCCCTACCGCCGAACGGGCGTGGGCACCGCAATCACCGAAGACCTCGCCCAGGAACTCCGAGGCACCGTTGACCACGCCCGGCTGTCCGCTGAAACCCGGGGCAGAGGCTACGAAGCCGACGACTTTGACAATTCGCGTGACGGCGTCGATGCCCACCAGGGCATCGACGGCTGCCAGTGCATTCATCGCGCATTGGCGGGCTGCGACTTTGGCATCGTCGGGCAACACCTGGGCGCCGACCTTGCCGGTGTGGACGAGTTCGCCCTCGCGCAGCGGCAACTGGCCGGAGGTGTAGACGAGGTTGCCGGTCCGAACCGCCGGGACGTATACCGCCAACGGCTTGGCCACCGTGGGCAACGTGATGCCCAACTGCGCCAACCGCTGCGATGCACTCACTTCGGTCTCTTCAGATACGCAACGTGCTGTTCGCCGGTCGGACCGTTGAGCACCGAGACCAGTTCCCAGCCGTCGGCGCCCCACTGGTCGAGGATCTGCTTGGTCGCATGCGTCAGCAACGGCACCGTGGCGTACTCCCACTTGATCGGTTGGCTCGCGGTTGGTTGGCTCATACGCCGCAGCGTAACGCTCAAGCCCTACCATGGCGGAGTGGCGAGCGAAATTGACGACGGCAGCGGGCTCGGCTGGCCATTACGCCTCACGAAGGCCCGGCTGCATTTCGTCTCCGGCAAGGGCGGAACCGGCAAGACCACCGTGGCTGCCGCTCTGGCCCTGACTCTGGCCGCGGGCGGGCGCCGGGTCCTGCTGGTGGAGGTCGAAGAGCGACAGGGCATCGCGCAGCTGTTCGATGTTCCCCCGCTGCCCTACGCCGAGGTCAAGGTGGCGACGGCCGATGGCGGCGGGCATGTCAACGCCCTGGCCGTTGACATTGAGGCCGCGTTCCTGGAGTACCTCGACATGTTTTACAACCTGGGCATCGCCGGGCGGGCGATGCGGCGGGTCGGGGCTATCGAGTTCGCCACCACCATCGCGCCCGGCCTGCGCGACGTGCTGCTGACCGGAAAAATCAAAGAAGCGGCCGGCCGGTTCGACTCCAACACCAAGCGCCCGATGTATGACGCCATCGTCGTGGACTCCCCACCGACGGGTCGCATCGCGCGGTTCCTCGACGTCACCAAGGCCCTGTCGGATATTGCCAAGGGCGGCCCGGTGCACTCCCAGGCCGAAGGCGTGGTTCGGCTCTTGCACTCCGATCAGACCGCAATCCACCTGGTGACCCTGCTGGAGGCTCTACCCATCCAGGAGACCATCGAGGCGATCGACGAACTTGAGGAGCTCGGGTTGCCGATCGGCAGCGTGATCGTCAACCGCAATATCCCGCCGTTCCTCCCGCCTGCCGATCTCATCAGGGCCGCTGAGGGCGAAATCGACGCGGGCGCCGTACGGTCTGGTTTGTCCCGCGTGGGCATCACTCTCTCCGATGCCGACTTCGCGGGTCTGCTGACCGAAACCGTCGAGCACGCCACCCGAATTCAGGCCCGAGCAGAGAGTGCAGTGCAGCTCGAGAATCTGCACGCGCCGATCCTCCACCTGCCGACCGTCGCCGACGGAGTGGATCTGGGCAGCCTGTACGAGCTGGCGGAAGTCCTCGCTCACCAGGGCGTTCGATGATGCTGGGTTCGATGCTGCCGAAGGAGGACCGACGATGAGTGTCACACCGCCGCTGCTGGACATGAAGTCCATCCTGTCCGATACGTCGAATCGGGTCGTGGTGTGCTGCGGAGCCGGCGGTGTGGGCAAGACCACGACTGCCGCAGCGATGGCGCTGCGCGCAGCGGAGTACGGCCGCCACGTGGTGGTCTTGACCATCGACCCGGCCAAACGGCTGGCCCAGGCCCTGGGGATAAAGGAACTCGGCAACTCGCCGCAGCGGGTACCGCTGGCGCCCGAAGTCAGCGGGCAATTGCACGCGATGATGCTCGACATGCGCCGCACCTTCGACGACATGGTCGTCGAGTACTCCGGACCCGAACGGGCGCAATCGATTCTGGACAACCAGTTCTATCAGACCGTCGCCACCTCCTTGGCCGGCACGCAGGAGTACATGGCCATGGAGAAGCTGGGCCAACTCCTCGCCGAGGATCGGTGGGACCTCGTCGTCGTCGACACTCCACCGTCACGCAACGCCCTGGATTTCCTCGACGCCCCGAAACGACTCGGAAGCTTCATGGACAGCAGGCTGTGGAAGCTGTTCCTGGGCCCGGGTCGCGGCCTGGGCAAGCTGGTGACCGGCGTGATGGGCCTGGCGATGAAGGCGATGTCGACGATCCTGGGGTCGCAGATGCTGTCCGACGCGGCAGCCTTCGTGCAGTCGCTGGACTCGACCTTCGGTGGATTCCGGCAGAAGGCGGACCGGACCTATGCGCTACTCAAACGCCGCGGCACGCAATTCGTCGTGGTTTCCGCCGCCGAACCGGACGCGCTGCGCGAAGCCACCTTCTTCGTCGACCGGCTCTCGGAGGAGGGGATGCCGCTGGCCGGCCTGGTCCTCAACCGCACACACCCGATGCTGTGCCCCCTCACCGTGGAACGCGCCGTCGACGGCGCGACCGAACTCGAGGCGGTGGAGGAGGAAGACGGGACTGCCCTGACTGCGGCGGTGCTTCGCATCCACGCCGACCGCGGGCTGACCGCCAAGCGGGAAATTCGGTTGTTGTCGAGGTTCACCGGCGCCAATCCCCACGTGCGGGTGATCGGGGTGCCCGCGCTGCCGTTTGACGTGTCCGATCTCGACGCCCTACAGGCCATCGCCGATCAGATCACCGGGGAAACGTCCCCCTAGCTGACGATCCCCCTCAGCTGACGACGCGCTGTTTGCGCGAACCGCAAAAGAATTCAGCCCACGAGGACACCTCGGGGTGCTGCTTGAGCAGGGCACGGCGCTGCCGCTCGGTCATACCGCCCCACACTCCGAACTCGACGCGATTGTCGAGGGCGTCGGCTCCACACTCGGCTATTACCGGGCAGTGCCGACAAATCACGGCGGCCTTGCGTTGCGCGGCACCCCGCACAAAGAGTTGATCGGGGTCGGTAGATCGACACAACGCTTTGGACACCCAGGCGATCCGGGCCTCCGCGTCCGCCCCCTGGAGAGAACCGAGTGAAACTGCACTTGTCCTGCGGGCTGCGGGCCGAGTCCCAGACACAGGTGATCCCTTCGTCCGAGCCGCCCACGGGGACGGCTGCTCCCTCCGGTGTAGGACACTGCGACCTACGCCACATCGCGACAGGAGTGTTATCTACGTCGCACTGTGTGCCTAAGTTAGGTGGTCAGGTGGCATTTGCGCAACAGTCAAATCACAGGTTTTTTGGCACAAACGTGCAGTCCCACCATGAACTGCGCTTTTGTTGCGTCCCGTCGGGAACTTTCTGCCCTTGGAGACCGTTAAGGTCGCGCCGCTGGGACGCTACACATTCTCCCGGCAGGGCTCAGTACGCTGTCACCCATGTCGGAACGGCGGCCGGCCGGTCGCACCATCATCAGGATGGCGTGGAGTTGTCTGCTGGCCAGCGTGGTCGTCGCAGCGCTCCTGTTCCCTGTCGTCGGCGGGGTGGCGTTGATGTCCAATCGGGCCTCCGACATCGTGGCCAACGGTTCGGCTCAACTCCTCGACGGTGAAATCCCCGCGGTAAGCACCATGGTCGACGCCAAGGGCAACACCATCGCCTGGTTGTACTCCCAGCGCCGGTTCGAAGTACCCACCGACAAGATCGCCGACACGATGAAGTTGGCCATCGTCTCCATCGAGGACAAGAGGTTCGACGAGCACAACGGCGTCGACTGGAAGGGAACCCTGACCGGCCTGGCCGGTTACGCGTCGGGGGATCTGGGCACCCGCGGCGGATCGACCATCGAGCAGCAGTACATCAAGAACTACCAGTTGCTGGTGGCGGCCCAAACCGATGCGGAGAGGCGCGCCGCGGTGGAACCCACTCCGGCTCGCAAGCTGCGCGAGATCCGGATGGCCCTGACGCTGGACAAGACCCTGAGCAAACCGGAGATCCTCACCCGCTACCTCAATTTGGTGTCCTTCGGCAACAACGCCTTCGGCGTCCAGGATGCTGCCCAGACCTACTTCGGCGTCGACGCCTCCGAACTCAACTGGCAGCAGGCCGCTCTGCTGGCAGGTCTTGTTCAATCGACCACCGCACTGAACCCCTACACCAACCCCGACGGCGCGCTGGTCCGCCGCAACCTGGTCCTCGACACCATGATTGCCCAATTGCCCGATAAAGCCAGTGAACTGCGCGCGGCGAAACAAGCCCCGCTGGGCATCCTGCCACGGCCCAATGAACTGCCCCGCGGTTGCATCGCCGCGGGCGATCGGGCGTTCTTCTGCGACTACGCCCAGGAGTACCTCGCCCGCGCCGGGCTCAGCAAAGAGCAGGTCGCCAAGGGCGGCTACCTGATCAGGACCACGCTGGACCCCGACGTGCAGTCGCAGGTCAAGAAATCGGTGGACTCACTCGCCTCGCCGGACCTCCAGGGCGTCGCCAGCGTGATGAACCTGCTGCTGCCGGGCAAGACCAGCCATCCCCTCATCGCGATGGTGAGCAACCGCACCTACGGCCTGGAACCGGGCCAGACCGTTCAACCTCAACCGTTCTCGCTGGTCGGGGACGGCGCGGGTTCGATCTTCAAGATTTTCACCACCGCGGCCGCAATGGATCTGGGCCTGGGCAGCAGTGCGATCCTCGACGTGCCTGCGCGGTTCGATACCCGAGGCCTCGGTGAGGGCGGGGTCAGGGGATGCCCGAAAGAAACCTGGTGCGTGGAGAATTACCGGGACCCCCGAAACCTGACGATGAGTGTCACCGAGGCGCTGGCGAAGTCGCCGAACACGGCGTTCGCCAAGCTGATCTCTCAGGTGGGGGTCTCGCGAACTGTTGACATGGCCGTACGACTCGGGTTGCGCTCCTATGCCGAGCCAGGGACCGCGCACGCCTACAACCCCGACAACAACGAGAGCCTGGCCGACTTCATCAAGCGCCAGAACATCGGTTCTTTCACCCTGGGCCCGTTCGAGGTAAACCCGCTGGAACTGGCCAATGTTGCGGCCACGTTGGCCTCGGGTGGCATGTGGTGTCCCCCCAACCCGATTGACAAGGTTTTCGACCGCCGCGGCAATGAGGTTTCAGTTCGCGCCGAGGCCTGCGAGCAGGTGGTGCCGGAGGGGCTGGCCAACACCCTGTCCAACGCACTGAGCCGCGATGTCATCAACGGCACCGCTTCGGGGGCAGCCGGTTCGGTGGGCTGGACTCTGCCGATGTCGGCAAAGACCGGCACAACGGAAGCGCACCGATCCTCGGGCTTCCTCGGCTACACCAACCGCTACGCCGCGGCGAACTACATCTACGACGATTCCCCCGATCCCACCGACCTGTGCTCATTCCCGCTTCGCCAGTGCTGGGACGGCAACCTCTTCGGCGGCAATGAGCCCGCCGAGACCTGGTTCTCGGCGATCAGCCCCATCGCCGAGAATTTCGGTGAGGTGGAGATGCCGCCGAACGACCCGCGTTACGTGGAAGGCGCGCCCAGCTCGCGGGTGCCCAACGTCAACGGGATGAGTCAGGACAAGGCTCGCGAAGAGTTGCGCACCGCCGGCTTCCAGGTTGCCGACCAGGTGAGCATGCAGAACAGCACCAGCTCGGCGGGCACCGTCGTCGGAACCTCACCGCGTGGGCAAACCGTCCCCGGCATCATCGTCACCTTGTTGGTCAGCAACGGCATTGCACCGCCACCGCCGCCCCCACCATCGCCGCCGCCAGGAGCGCCGCCGCCGCCCGGAGCTCCTGGGCTTCCAGGGATGCCGGAAATTGGTTCGACGGTCGTCGAGATCCCTGGCCTTCCGCCCATCACGATTCCGGTGATCGCCCCTCCGCCCCCGCCTCCAGATCAGGGTGCACCGCCACCGCCGTAATGCTGTCCAGGACGATTCATCTGGCGCCAACTGGCAGTAGTCTTTCTACATGGCTGCTCCTGCCCTGAAATCGTCAGCCATCGCCGCGGTCGGGTCCGCCGCGGCGGCGGTCGGCTATGCAACGGTGATCGAACGCAATGCTTTCGTCGTGCGCGAAGTAACGATGCCCGTCCTCACCCCGGGCTCGACGCCACTGCGGGTGCTGCACCTCAGCGACATCCACATGCGCCCAGCCCAGCGCCACAAGCAGGCCTGGCTGCGGGAACTGGCCGGCTGGGAGCCCGACCTGGTGGTCAACACCGGCGACAACCTGGCCCACCCCAAGGCGGTTCCGTCGGTGGTGCAATCGCTGGGGGACCTGCTGTCGGTTCCGGGGCTCTTCGTGTTCGGCAGCAATGACTACTTCGCTCCGAAGTTGAAGAATCCGGCGAAATACCTCATCGACTCCGGCCACCGCTCGCACGGCAAACCGCTGCCCTGGCAGGATCTGCGAGCCGCATTCACCGAGCGAGGCTGGCTGGATATGACCCACAACCGCCGCGAAGTGGAGGTGGCAGGGCTGACGATCGCCGCTGCGGGCGTCGACGACGCACACCTCGGCCGCGACCGCTACGACACCATCGCCGGTCGAGCGAACCCCGCAGCAAACCTGACCCTCGGGGTAACCCACGCGCCGTACACGAGGGTCCTCGACCGCTTCGCCGCCGACGGCTATCAGTTGGTGATGGCCGGTCACACTCACGGCGGACAGTTGTGCCTGCCGTTCTACGGGGCGCTGGTGACGAACTGCGACATCGACCGCACCCGGGTCAAAGGCCCATCGCACTGGGGCGCAAACACCGCCCTGTACGTTTCGGCGGGCATCGGCACTTCGCCCTTCGCGCCGTTCCGGTTCTGCTGCCGACCAGAAGCAACACTGCTGACCCTGGTCGCAGCGCCCACCGGCGGACGCGACCCGGAGCGGGTGTTGGTGCGATCGACTCCCACAGCCTCGGTGGGATAGACGCCGTGGCCGCCGGCTACCGGACAGCCTGTCACGGCCGGCCCCACAAATGGGTCAACGAGGCCGTCCGGCTCATCGAGGCAGACAGGCGGCGCAGCGCCGACACCCATCTGTTGCGATATCCGCTGCCGTCATCCTGGGCTGATCGGGTCGACGTCGCGCTGTATCTCAAGGACGAGTCCACCCACATCACCGGCAGCCTGAAGCATCGGCTGGCGCGGTCGCTGTTTCTCTACGGGTTGTGCAATGGCTGGATCACCGAAGGCACGACGGTAGTGGAGGCGTCGTCGGGCTCGACAGCGGTCTCGGAAGCCTACTTCGCCGCCTTGTTGGGCTTGCCCTTCATCGCTGTGATGCCGAGATCGACCAGTAACTCCAAGGTAGCGCTTATCGAATCACAAGGTGGCAGTTGTCGTTTCGTCGAGGAATCCGGTCAGGTCTATGCCGAGGCTCAGCGGCTGGCGGACCAGGCCGGCGGGCATTTCCTGGACCAGTTCACCAACGCCGAACGGGCTACCGACTGGCGCGGGAACAACAATATCGCCGAGTCGATCCACGCCCAGATGGAAGCGGAGCGCCATCCTGTCCCGGCCTGGATAGTGGTGGGAGCGGGCACCGGGGGAACCAGTGCCACCATCGGCCGACACATTCAGTACCGCCGACACAAGACCCGGTTGTGTGTCGTGGACCCGGAGAACTCGGCCTTCTTTCCCGCGTATGCCACCGGGCGAACCGACGTCGTCACCGGAGGGTCCTCACGTATCGAGGGCATCGGCAGGCCACGCGTGGAGCCATCCTTCCTGCCCGGCGTGATCGACCGGATGGTCTGCATACCCGACGCCGCATCGGTGGCCGGTGCCCATCACGTCTCCCGCGTCATGGGGCGCCGGGTGGGCCCCTCCACCGGGACGAACATCTGGGGCGCATTCGGCCTGCTGGCCGAGATGGTCGCTGCCGGGGCCGGCGGATCGGTGGTGACCCTGATCTGCGACAGCGGCGAGCGCTACGCCGACACCTACTTCGATGACCGCTGGCTCGCGGCACACGATCTGGCACCCAACGGCTACACCGAAGTGCTGACCGACTTCGAGCGGTCCTGCACCTGGCCGGCACCGGAGTCGGTCACCGATGCACCCAAGGCCGTTTCGTTCGGCGGTGTGTCGGTGCGATAGGCTGTCGAAGCTTCACGCGGGGTGTGGCGCAGCTTGGTAGCGCGCTTCGTTCGGGACGAAGAGGTCGTGGGTTCGAATCCCGCCACCCCGACTGTGTAATGGCTGGTAGATGCCCTATCTGGGCATCTAGCTACTTCGCGCTTCTCCATCCGTCCGCAGTGCGTCCGCAGCAGTCGCACGAGCCGCCGTCGCGGCGGCGTCGAGCGCGGTGGCCACAGCCTCAAGGTCGTCGGGAAAAAGGTCCGCGTAGGTGTCCAGCGTCAGTGCTGCCGATTTGTGCCCGAGCATCGTCTGAACCGCCTTGGGGAGCGCACCCCCGCTGATGGCCAACGAGGCGGCGGTGTGCCGTAGGTCATGTGGTGTCACCCAAGGGAACTCCGGGGTACCAGCGTCGCCGGTGCGATCCCGTTCTTCCGCCCTGATCGCATCGATTCGCTCCTGACATAGAAGGACAGCTGGACGAAAGATCCGAGGCCGGAAGGTCGAAACACGAAGCACTTCTGAGCGGGCCGAGGTGAAGACCAGATCGCGCCTGTTCTTCCCCACCATCAATGCGGCCAACTCGGGGACGAGAAAATTCGGGATGGGCACAGAACGCCGCTCATGGGTCTTGGCGCTCGACCACACCAGTTTGCCCCGGACCTCGGCGACGGCTGCGACGACATTGACGCGGCGGCGCAGCATGTCGAAGTTCTCCACGCGCAGGGCGGCCATCTCGCCCCATCGGAGGCCGGTGTAGGCCAGGAATCGGACTACCTCAGGGTTGGACTCCACTGACTGAGCCAACAACTCGACCTGGGCGTGAGTGAGGTAGCCGCGCTGTTGATGAACTCGCCGTGGTGCCTTCACACCGGTGCACGGATTGCGCGCAATCCGACGATCCTCTACGGCCTGCTCAAGAGTCATACGCAGCACGCCCAGTGCGTTCTCGATGGTCGCCACTCCATTACCCGCACCGACCATCTCGCTTACCCAGGTCCGGACGGCAGAAGTCCTGACATCGGCGACCATGACCGACTCCCATCTCGCGGCGACGTGGGCCCTCCAGGTCACGACACGGGTTTCCGCCGTAGTGGCTTTCAGGTGGCTGCAGGACTTCGACCACTGGTCGTGCACCTGGCCGACAGTGAGCTGCCCGGCGGTGGGTGCAACATAGGTGCCGGTCACCAAAGTGGAAGTGACTTGATCAAGCCACTGCCGGGCGTCGGTCTTTCGACCGAACCCCTTGGCGTGCTCCCGGCCCGCGTCGTCAACGTAGCGGGCACGCCAGCGCATGCCTTTGCCCGCAGTCGCCGAGGGGGTTCCGTCGGCCTTCGTCCAGCGATCCTCTATACCTGCACGCCGGTTGCGCCGCTGCCCGTGGGCCGTCAATCAAGTCTCCATTCGACTGTATTCACCCGAAGCCGCGTAGCACGTCTCCCCTAAATCGGAACCGAAGTCTAGCCATGCCGTCAGAAGTTTCTGCGGTGCTCGCACTTGCATGCACCACGCCGAACAGCCATTTCGACCTGCACTCTGTAAATTTCGGTCTCCCAATCCACAAGAGACGACTGGCGCTAGTCGCGTTGGTCAACACCAAGTGGAAAGGGCAACGAAGTTGACCGAAACCAAATTCCCGGAAAGGGTTTCGACCCCCGAGACCACCAAGCCGGATGAAATCCTGAGTACCGCAGACGTCGCCAGAGAATGGCCGTTTGCTGTCGGGACTCTGCGCTATTACCGGCAAATGGGCATCGGCCCAGCCAGCTTCAAACTTGGCGGGCGACGGGTCGTTTACCGGCGTTCCGAGGTCGAGCGCTGGATCGCCGAGCAGGAGGCTGGCTCAACAAGAGGTGGGTGATACGAGGCAACCCCACCAGCTCCACGAGATCCAACATGTCTGCCAATGGCGACTACCGAATCGCACTGCGAGACTTCGGGAAATCGTTGAGTGATGACCACCGCCTCAAGCGGTGCGGCAAGAAGATCAGGCGCGGCGACAACAGACGCGCAGATGCTGTCCTGGACACAACCCTGTACTGCGGCCGCGTATGGCAATGCCCGGTGTGCGGCCAGCACGCCGCTCAAGTCTTTGGCCGCAAACTAGAGAGGGTGTTCAGGTCGTGGACTGCACAGGGTGGCACGGTAGGCCTACTGACCCTTACCCAAAAGCACCACGAAATGGACGAACTGGATCCCCTGTGGTCTCGTCAGGGTGCAGGCTGGAAGGCGATGGCGCGTGGCTCGGGTTGGCGGTCCGACAGGGTGATGTTCGGTGTGCGGGAGTTCGTCCGCATCACCGAGGTCGTCCATCATGCCCACCAGGGATGGAACGTCCACTTTCACGCACCGCTGCTCTTAGAGCATCCCATCGATGAGGCCGGGCTGGCTGAGCTGAAAGATCGCCTGACCACAAGATTTACGCGGTGCGTGGAGAATGCTGGCGGTGCGGCGACGGGGCCTGGTCAAGATCTTCAGCTTATACGTCCCGGCACCGAGAGCCGCATTGCCGGGTACCTTGCCAAGGGCACCACGGCGTCGTGGTCCGACGAATCACGAACCCCCCAGGCTATTTTGGCTGACTTGATGGAGAACGGCGAAGGCCTGGACATCTTCAAGGAGTTCAGCAGCGCAGTTAACTCGACGAAGCGCAGGCGGATCAGCCCATCTCAGAGCCTGGACGCCCTTATGGGACTTCGACGATGACCCTGCCGTTCATCATCTTTGCCGTCGGTGACCCCAGCGGTAATACTACGAACGCCAGGACTATCTCTTGATAGTTATGACGGATAACTCGACCGCACCGCTAACACTCGTGCAGCGGCCCATCCGGGTTGGAATCCATTGCCAAGCTGAGGTATTGAACTCATATAGCCCACATCCAGAAGATGACAAATAAGTACAACGAAAGAAAGCCGGACTATTGCACTTTGTACTTACGGGAGTGATTCCGTGCCGATTCCAGATTCCCGGGCGGTCCCGGACGGACAACAAAACCGGAGGAGTTCGACTCCCTCATGAACGGCCTGGAGAACGAGGTCTTCGGGGTCTACGGCGACGACACCGTCGTCTACCCCGGCCACGGTGACGACACCACGCTGGGCGAGGAGCGGCCCCGACTGGCGGAGTGGCGCGAGCGGGGTTGGTGAAGCTCCAGCCGAAGACGCGGGCCGCAGATGCGCTTTGAGCGGTTGATGGTGCGCAACTTCCAAAACGACCCAACCCTTGCCCAGCAGTACGACTAGGTGTAGCGATGTCCCCCGGCCGCCCATAGCCCCTTGCTATCGGTGAGGTTCCGATGATCCGGCGTCGGCAGGTTAAGCATCTCTCTCCGTGCGCCGCAGGCGGCAATTCCTGGCCTCTGGAAGGCCCGTAGAGCTGGCGCAGGCCAATCCCTCGGCCTCTTTACCCCGGCGGCGGCCAGCGCTCAGGAGATCGCGGTCGGGTGCCGGTCGACAGTAATCGACTGGCCGGTCGCGCAAGACTCAGGGTGCGGTCGGGCAGAGACAATGAACGCTGGGGCCTGGAGCCCACCCGGATCGTCTGGGTACCGGAACGAGGCGATGCGGTCGACGGTCTCGTCGACGTCGCTCGTCGAGATGCTGGTGTCGTGGCGGGGATTCGCTTCCGGCTCAGATGCTGCTGACGGTGTTGCCGCCGGAGGTTTTGGACTGATACATGGCTATGTCGGCCCGCGCTGTCAGGTCCGTGACGGATTCGCCGGGGACCGCGAGGGTGGCCCCGATGCTCAGTGTCGCGTGGAGGGTGCTGCCGTTGTCGTGGATGGGTTCAGCGACGCGGGCCCGGATTTTCTCGGCGATATCGATGGCCTCATCAAGGTGGTGCAGACCCGGCAGCAGGACCAGAATCTCATCACCGCCGGTCCGCCCGACGGTGTCACCGTGGCGCACGCACCGAGAGATTCGGTCGGCAACGGTCCGCATGACCGTGTCGCCCACGTTGTGCCCCAGGGTGTCGTTGATGGTCTTGAAACGATCGACGTCGCAAAACAGCACGCCCAGTTCCGCCCCGGGGGTTCGGGCGCAGGTCAGGGCTGACTGGAGGCGACCCAGGGTTTCTGCCCGGTTTACCAGTCCGGTGAGGGCGTCGAAGCGCGCCAACCGGTGGAGTTGCTGTTCGGCCTGGACCTCGTCATCGATGAGGCGCAACGTTGCGGCCACGCCGTCTTGGTTTCCGTCGGTGTCGTTGAAGGGCTGGGCGCGTAGGTCCAACCAGTGCACGATGCCATCCGCGCCGATCCCCCGGACGCGATGTTTGATCGCTTCGCCTCCGCTGACCTTGGCCATCAGGGCGGCCTGCTCGGCCAAGTCCTCCGGCGGCGCGTGGGCGAACACCTCGTGGCCCAGCCAGAACTCGGGCGGGGCACCCAGAGCCGCTTCGATGGACGGGGACACCCAGACCAGTTGGCCATCCCGGATGTGACAGACGATATCGGTGGAGTTTTCGGCCAGTAGCCGGTATCGCTCTTCTGAGGCCGCCAGGCGCTGCTGGACCTCGAAACGGTCCGTGACGTCCCGGTAGGTCATGCTCAGGTTGCCTTCCGGCGTCCGGGAACCCCGGATGTCATAGCGCAACGTCGTCCCGAGAATCCGGTTGAAGAACAGGAAATCGTCGAGTGCGACGGGCTCGCCGGTCTGCGTGCACCGTACGTACTGGGCCAGCAGCCCGGACTGCTCGATGTTCGGAAACATCTGATCCAACGATCGTCCGATGAAGTCCTCCCGGCCCACGCCAAGATGCTCGCAGGCGGCGCGGTTGACATCGGCGAAGGTGAAGTCGGTGATGTGCCCGCTGCCCTCACAAACCGGCTGGAGCAAAATCTGAGGATCCAGCATGGCGTCGCTGACGGTACGCAGACGGGCCGCGTTGTCGCGTGCCCGAGCCAACGCTTGATCGCGAGCGCGCGTCGTTCGCGCCAGAGTGGCCGCCAGCGCACAGCCGACGACGCCCGCCACGAGGATCAGCAGGGATCGCCGACCCATCTCGCCGACGTCGTAGCCCAGGTACTTCTCCGCCGGAACCGCGAACACCAGCGACACCACCGTCAATAATGCGGTGAGGGCAGGTCTGCCCAGCGCCGCCGAGGACACCACGGGGATCAGCAGGAACGCCGACAACGGCGTTCCCGGAGTGAGCAATTCCAAGCCCATGCCAGCCAACAAGGCAGCCCACAGAGCCCACATCTGCCAGTCGACAATCGGTCGCCGCACGCTCACACCGCCCTTCGGCCCGGTAATCACCGCTGCGAAGTATTCTGCGCGGCGAAGCGGGAATGCGAGGTCCCTATCCGCAGCCCAATCCGGCGACTTCTCGGTGGGATTCTCGCCGGGGTGGAGGCGGCCCGTCACACCGAGTCGGGGACCTGCTGGTGGGTCAGGAACGTCCTGCCTCCGACATGGACTACTTCGTGTCCGAGCTGCAAATCGTGTTGCCGGTGCTCGGCGTCAACGAGGCCTGGTTCCCCTCCCGGAGCCGGGGCACGTTAGTGGACACGGTGTCGCCGGTATTTAGGCTCCGAAACACCATGGGTCAGGTCGATGCCTCGGCCCAGCAGATCGACGGCGAGTTCACCATGCTGGCCGGTTCCTACGTCGTGGCGACATGGCACAGCATCAGCAAGGCGGCGAGCACCGTCAAGCAGTACAACTACTTCCGCGCCCGGCATCATGAACTGCTCGACCGAGGCGACATCGTGGTCGAGAAAGGCCGGTGCCGCCTGACCCGCAATGTCGTCTTCAAACCGCCGTCCCTCGCCGGAACAATCGCCCTCGGACGGTCGTGCAATGGGCGACGGGAATGGATATCGGACGCCGGGGAGATGCTCGGCGATTGGGAGGTTCGCGGGGTGTAGCGGGGCGACCGGCTTGGTAGCCATTGTCGAGGACGAGACAGCTTCTCAATTCTTTAGTTCTGTGACGGTTCGTCAAACCGCTCGGTGGGCAGGGTCACTTAACGAGAACTCCCAGGTCAACTTTCGCAGAAGTCGTTGCAGAAGTTTCTCTAGCAAAAGTATAGATTTGATTTAGTTCTGATAAAATGAGCCGATGCCCACCGCCACCTCCACCGGCGTCCAACTCGGCTACGCCCGCGTCTCAACCGGTCACCAATCGCTTGACCAACAGCTCGACGCTCTGGCCGCCGCCGGGGTGGGGCCGGACCACCTCTACACCGACAAGCTGTCCGGCACCTCGACCCGCGAACAACGACCAGGCCTGGCCACGCTCCTGGCCTACGCCCGCCCCGGCGACAGCATCGTGGTGGTTGGCATCGATCGGCTGGGCCGCAACGCCGCTGAAGTCATGGCCACCATCAGGGAGCTGGGCCAGCGCGACATCGTGCTGCGATCCCTGCGGGAAGGCATCGACACCGGAACCGCAACCGGGAGGATGGTGGCCGGAGTGCTGGCCAGCTTGGCAGAACTGGAACTGGAACTTGGCCGGGAACGGCGATCCGCCGCCCGCGAAGCCCGCCGTGCCAGAGGCCAGCACGTCGGCCGCCCTAAAGCACTGGACGCCTCCAAGGCCGCCCTCGCCCGCCGGATGCATGCCGCTGGAGAGCCGGTGAAGACAATCGCCGAGACATTAGGGGTGTCAGCGGCCACGGTCTACAGAGTGCTGGCCGAGCACGCCGCCTCGGCGGACGAATAGTCGACATCCCCGACGTGCGCCTCACTCAGCAAGAAGTGATGAAGATCGTCAACCGTTACATCGGCGTACGTGATGGATACCTGGGCGACTTCACGTATAGGACGCACGCCGAGTTCTACCCCGAGTACTGCGGCCTCGACATCGACCCCGCCACCTATCCGGGTACGACGCGGGAACGGTTCATCGAGATCCTGGGGAACCAGTCGCCGCGAGACCAGGCCAAGATCCTGCGCGGTGTGATCGACCGCTTCGACCACGATGCCGACAACAAGACTCGCCTCGAACTCAGGCCGGAACTGGAGAGTTGGATAGCCCGCCTGGAAAGCGCACCAGCGGTCGAGCTAGGGAGGCCGGAGCACACCAGGGACGTGGTCATCCGCGCGCTGGCCGACGCTGACGAGCTGATCCGCACCAACGGGGCCACGAGTGCTGTCGATCGGATCCACACCGCGCTGCACGGCCATGTTCTATCACTGTGCGAGGAGGCGGGCATCGAGGCCAACCACGAGACGACCACGAACCGTGCACTCAAGCTGCTGCGGCAGAATCACCCTGGCCTGGCGGCAGACGGTCCCCGCGCGGGGGACATCACACGGATCCTCGGGGCGATGGCCACCGTCCTCGACTCCCTCAACCCGATCCGGAACAACGCCAGCGTCGCCCACCCGAACGAGGAACTACTCGATGACCCAGAAGCCAACCTGGCGATCAACGCTGCGCGCACGGTCTTCGCGTTCCTCGATGCGAAGCTCGGCGGGGTCACTTAGCGCAGGTGCGCGCACCTCAGGGTGCCGAACAGCTCCCTAGTCATATTCGCCCTGACCTAACACCGGCACACGGGCGTATGGATCGCCGGGTGGCGGCCAGTATGGCCGAGCTGGAGCCGGAGTGGTGCCGGGTGCGGCGGTCACCGGCGCGCAAAGGCCGACGGGCGCGAATTGCGCGCGCGTCCATCTCGTCGGTACCCTCTGGCAGGCTTGCGGCCGTGTCAATCACCCTCCCGGGCGGGCAGCCGAGTCATCGATTCATGCGGTATGTGCGGCCGCCGATCAAGGACGACGAGGACCATTCCGCGCTTTTCCCGCTCCGGCCTGGTACGCGCCCGCTGCGGCTGGGGATCGATCTGACGACGGTTCCCACGCCTCCGGACGGACTCCTGGCCGGGTATCTCGTACGAGACGAGATCGACGTCCAGCTGCTGGTTCCAGCGGACCAAGAAGTGCCCCCTGCGTGGACGGCTGCACTTGGTGATCCCCTGGTGCGTCAGATCGGGTTCACGTCAGTCGAGACCGCCGGTCGTTTTTGCGACTCGGTGCAGTTCAGCGTAGTAACGGAGCACGCGCGCGAGCGGTCCTACGGCACCGCCAATTTCTTCGACGTCTATCAACAGCTTGACGCCCAGACTGCCCCCGTTGGCGCGCCTCCGCTGACGTTGGAGGAGAGGCACCACGCGGCGGCCTTCGCTGCTGCGGCGGCCGCAGCCGGTATCGACGTTGTCGTCACTACCGCGCCGACCGTCGGCCGGTCCGACGTGGCTGACAATGACATCGTTGCCAGCGTCACCCCGAGCGACGCGGTCGCGATAATCGGGCACTACCTGCGCATGACCGCCAACCCGGTCGTCGAAGTGCGACGAGGTGGTCTGGTCGGTGGCGCGGGCTCCTGGGAAACGACGATGACCACTGGGACTACCGAGAACCTCTACGACTGGGGCCTGGTGTCTCAGATGCGCTATTTCGAGGTCCTCCAGGAACTCGCCTCCCTTCAGGGAGACTCCGCGACAGTGACCGCGCTCCGGTCGATCCGGGTCCGCTTGACTCGGGCTGCCCGCGCCTTAGATCACGTGCTCGCAGCTCTCTCAAACCCGTTGAAGGGCGAGCGAAAGGCGGATGTGGTCGAGACTGTGGCCGAGGCCTTCGACAGGGAACTGCTGTACCTCGCCGCTGCCTTCGACATACTTGGTCGCCGGTACCCACTCCTAATAGACCCCACGCGCGATCCCAAGAACCACCGCCAGTCGCTGGACGGGAAGGGCTACGTCAAGGACCACCTAGAAAAGGAGTACGACGCCGTCATTCTGGCCGACGTACAGCGCCTACACGTCTACGCCACCGTGTGCAAAGTGCTCCGCAACCACATCCACGACGGCATCCTTCCGGTCAACCAGCATCCAGGTCGTAGCTACGGGAACGCAATGAACATCGCCCTGAATTTGGATGCGATGCCGGAATTACTTCCCGGCGGCCTAGGAGTCGACGTGCGACTCACGCAAGCCCACTACGACGCCCTGGGAGCGTGGGAGGCCTACCCCACCGACCCCCTCGGCAGCCCCGTGAAGGCCGCCGATCTCGCCACGGCGGGCGTCACATTATTCAGTGCCGGACTGGCACTCATCGAGGCGTTCACCAAGCTGATTCTCTTGAACAAGCCGGGGGCCGCGACGGCTCACAGTCCACTCCTCGGGAGCCTTCAGGCACCGCCGGGATGGACGGAGCCGCCGCTGCACGAAAGGGCGCTGCTCTACGGGTCGCTACTCGGGTATCACCCGGCTTGATCTGGTGAGAACACCTACGGTGGGCCTGAGCTTCGGATTACCCGGTGAAGGTCGACGTGAATAGCGATTCATCCCCGGCACTCCATGACCACAGCTCCTGGGAAAACGACCCTGTCACCGTCACCGACCGGGGCTGGAGACAGCACTGCGCCCCACCGCTACTCCTCGAAATCCAAGTCCGTGACGGCATGGAAGTCGAAGGCCTCCGACTCGATGGGATGGTCTGGCACTGCCATGTCGACAAGGCCCCAGTGATCCACCTGCACCGGGGGCAACGAGCCCTTCACATCGGCGACACGGTTGGGGAACTGGTCTGCTTGAGACTGCACCTGCATTTCTGTTCCTCCTTGGATCGACGACGACAACCAGTTGTTGCCCCCGGCGAGGGGCATCGCTCAGTATTTACGAGCTGGTTTCCCAACGATGACAGACTCGCTAGGGCGTCGCGGACCACTCCGTCCGCAGTGCGTCCGCAGTAGTTTCGTTGACACTCGGTTCTGGCCAACACAACCAACGCAAAAATCCCCAGCTCACAGAAACATTCGGCACCAGTCAACGCTGTCGTTAACCACCGGCAATGCCCTCGTTGTCGTTCGGGACGAAGAGGTCGTGGGTTCGAATCCCGCCACCCCGACGCTGCAATCAAGGCCCTGACCGGGTTGCACCTGGTCAGGGCCTTGTTGCGTCAGGAGGCCGGTTCGTCTTGCGTCCGCAGTCAGGGTTGCTGACCCTGGAGGCTCTGCTGTGTCCCGCTCGACGCCGAACCGCGGCATTCGCCCGATTTCCGTCCCCGTCCCGCCTGTGCGCCTTTTCCTTAGCGGGTGAGGTTAGCCTGTCCATCGGTCTCCTGGCTGAGGCCGAAGACCTGCACGGAGGCCGACTTTCCTTTCAGGACATGCAATCCCCGGTCGATGAGTCCGAGCGGTCGAGATGCCAAGGCGTCGACGCACTGCTGGGTGAGGAGAACCGCGTCGCCGGTGATTTTGGTGAGCTGTTCGACGCGGGCTGCCACGTTGACGACGTCACCGATGAGGGTGAACTCGAGCTTGCCGCCGCCACCAATGGTTCCCGCAATCACCACCCCGGTGTTGATCCCGATGCCGATCCGAAGCTCCCCGCCGAATCGTTCAACGACACGGCGGCGAATCGCAACGGCGGCGCTGAGTGCAGCGTCGGCGTGGTCGCTGAGGTCGGTCGGTGCGCCGAAGACAGCCAGCGCCCCGTCACCCAGGAACTTATTGACGTGACCACCGGCGTCGACGACGGCAGGTACAACGATCTCAAAGAGGTCGTTCAGTCGGGCGACCGTGTCCTCGGCGGTGTGGGTCTCGGCGAATGGGGTGAAGTCGCGGATATCGATGAACATCACGGTCACTTCGCGGCGCTCACCGGTGAACAAGTGGTTACCCTGTTCAAGTAGCCGCGCCGCGAGGGCGTGGTCTACGTAGGTGCCGAACGCCGCCTGAAGTCGTTGCCGCTCAGTCAACCCCGCTTGCATACGGTTGAACGATGCCGCTAACGCGCCTAGGTCATCGTCTTGAACCACAGGCAGGCGTTGGCTGTAATCGCCGGCCGCAACCCGTTCGGTGCCCACGGCGAGATCACGGATCGGTTGCAGGATCGGCGAGAACACCACGCCGACGGTTATTGGTGCCGCGAAAAGCATCAGCGCACTTGCGATTACGAGGAAGAATGCTGGTGCCTCACTAGTCAAATCAAACACGGCAGCCAGCATCGCGCCCAAAACGGCGTATACGAAGGCCACTGCGATCATGGCCATCTTCGACCAGGTGGCGAACGTCGGGCGTGAGCGGGGCAGCGAATCACCGATCCCCGTGTCACCGACGATGGCGAGCCTTGCTGGCCGCAGTGCAGCTTCCAACAAGCTGTGCACTCCGTTCAGCGGGAGGGCAGCTCCCAAGACGGTGCCCAATATCCCGTACTGGACTAGCTGCGATGCACCCGCTCCGGCGACCGCACCGACACCAACCAAGACCACGGCGCCCCCAAACGCAGCGCCTATAATCGCTCGAGCGATCATCCCGCGCGTCAAGGTGTAGGTGGCCTCCAGCGCGATTGCCCTATCGACCTCGTGACCGGCTCTCCACTGCTCCACAAGGCGAAAGAGTCGGCGGCCGTGAAGCGCAACAGCCCAGAAAACCACCAACTCGACGACAACGGTGACGGCGGCTGCCTCGGCGTAGCGACGTGACCCCTCGAGAGCGACAACACAAAACGATAGAATGAGGGAGATAGACAACATCAATAACAACAGGATCGCGCCGACCGGCCACGAGTATCTTGCCCCAAAACGATCCCAGGTCCACTGCCAGATGCGGTCCATAGCGCGAGAGTAACCGTCAAGTGCGTGGACCTGCGGATACTTCCGGGAAGCATCACCTTGATTGAGCAGAGGCGACGAAACCACCCCGCGCGGGAACAACGAGGCTCTTCAAGTCCACTCTTCCCCATGCGTGTGTATCGAGCAAAGTTGTCCGACGCCTAACTGCCCCACCGCGGATCAAGCCGCCCTGGCGTCAGCCCGCCGAGTCCCGATGGTGGACCTGCCCCTGATAGGCGGCGAATCCGCTTCCGCTGCAGACTAGTCCGGCGACCTGACTAGCATTGCTCAGCGTGACGAGGGCTCATGTGACGGAGCAGTAGCGAGCAATACCCATCGACGTCGACAGCGCCTTCGCGCGGACATTGCCGATGTCCCCGGCCAACATACTTGGGGACGAAGGAGTCGGTGCCGGACTAAGGTTCGAATCCCCCCACGCCGACTGTGTGAACCAGGCCGAAGCCCTCTCACCTCCGCCCGGGTAGCCGTTCGAGCATCGAGAGCCCGACCTGGCGGATCCCAGTGGCCACTACCGGTGCCGGATCGTCGTTGGCCCACCAGGTAGCTCGAGGACGCCCGACGCCGCCGGGCCAGGGCTGGTGCGGATTGGCCACGAGGCTGGCCGCGTTCCAGGGTTCCACGATGAACCGCTCTCCCTCGATCTGTTTTCCGCTCGGGATCGGCCGCCCGGACAGGTCGAGGTGCATGGCCCGCACGACGTCTATCCCGGCGTCGTTCTCGAACAATCGGAACTGCGCGCCGACACGGGGATTGAAATCAAGCAAGTTGTACGACCCGTCGCGCCGATCCAGCCGCCAATCGATGTCGAAAGCCCCCCGATAACCCACCGCGGCACAGAATCTCGAAGCCAGCCCGGCCAACTCGGGATTTGTCGCGCCGTATGCGGCAGCGGTCGACCCTCCCCGCACCGGCCAGCACCGCACCTTTCGCCCGGTGAACACCACCCGCGCAGTTCCGGTGGTATCGCAGTAGCCGTGGGTGAACCAGTCTTCGGCGACGTCGTCAGGGATGCACTCCTGGAGCAGTATCGAGAACGGTTCCTGCCATCCGCGAGCACGGTCAAGCAGTTCGTCGCGCGAACCGACCACAGTGGCGCTGTCCACATTCCGAACCTGTCCGCGCAGGGCGGTGGTCTTCACCACCACCGGCACCGGCATCTCGTCGAGGACCGCCTCAAGCTCGGCCATCGAGTCAGCGAGAAGTTGCCTTGGCGCGGCAACACCGTGGCGACGGCCCAACTCGGAGAGCCCCTTCTTGTCGGAGAGCATCACCGGCAGTTCCGGCGCAACGGCAGGCAGGATGAAGTAGTCCTCGAGGTCTGTGCGGTGAGAGGCAACCAGCAGCGCCATCTCATCTGCGATGCACACGATCAACGACCGGCGCCGCAGCGTCCTCCCCAGGTCGATGAGACGCTCGATCAAGTCGGCGTTGGTATCACCGCGGTGGGGCTTCCACAGGATCTTGCCGGTGACGTAACGTGAGCGGGCCACCGGCGAACGACGCTCCGCGACCACGGCATACACCGGCACACCCGCCCGTCCCAGGGTGCGGTAGACCCCCAGGCAACCGTGCTGCAACGGAAACTGCGATGCATACAGCACCACCGTGGGCACGTCGGTATCCAGATCAACACCTGCGCGGGAACGATCCGGCCGCGGAACCAATTCAATGACGCGCTTGAGTTTGGTGGCTACTTCGGCGGGTACGGAATCAGGGGCCATGCGTCTATTCAGCCAGTCTTTCCAATGGTGCGCATCCTTCCGTGTTCCTGCACCGACGTTCGGTGCTAGCGCGGCAGTGGTACCCGCGCTCGCACCGATCGGGCGGCCTGACGCAGTCCGGCCCCGAATATCGGTGCGGGGTCGTCGTTTGCCCACCAGGCCACTCGAGGCCGCCCGACGCCGCCGGTCCAGGGTTGGTGGGGATTGGCCAGCAGACTGGCCGCGTCCCAGGGTTCCACGACGAACCGCTCTCCCTCGATCTGGTTTCCACTCGGGATCGGCCGGCCGGACAGATCGAGGTGCATGGCCCGCACGACGTCGATTCCGGCGTCGTTCTCGAACACCCGGAACTGGGCTCCGACCCGGGGATTGAAATCCAACAGGTTGTACGCTCCGCTGCGTCGGTCCAGCCGCCAATCGATGTCGAAGATGCCCCGGTACCCCACCGCGGCGCAGAACCTCGACGCCAACTCCGCCAACTCCGGATTCCTCGCGCCGAATGCGGCCGCTGTCGACCCTCCCCGCACCGGCCAGCACCGCACCTTCCGACCCGTGAACACCACCCGCGCCGTTCCGGTGGAGTCGCAGTAGCCGTGGGTGAACCAGTCCTCGGAGACTTCATCGGGGATGTACTCCTGAATCAGCGTCGCGAACGGTTCCCGCCAACCCCGGGCAAGGTTCAGCAATTCATCCCGAGAACCGACGATGGTGGTGTTCTCCACACTCTGAACCTGCCCGCGTAGGGCGGTGCTCTTCACCACCACCGGCACCGGCAGCTCCTCCATGACCGCCTTGAGCTCGGCCATCGAGTTGACGAACGCCGCACTCGGCCCGATAAACCCGTGCTCGCTCACAAAACCGGCGAGTACTAATTTGTCGGACAGCTGAAACGGCAGGTGTTCCGCTACGTCGGGAAGCAGGAAGTGCTGCTCCAGGGCTGCACGGTTCTCGGCGACGAGAACCGCCATCACATCCGCCGTGCAGACGATCAACGACCGGCGTCCCAACCGGGTACCCAGCTCGAGAAGACGCTGGATCAGGTCGGCGTCGGTGTCGCCGCGATCGGGTTCCCACAGGATCTGGCCCTTGCAATAGCGCGATCGGGCCACCGGCGCGCGACGGTCACCGACCACCGCATACACCTCAACACCAGCGCGCCCCAACGTGCGAAATGCCCCAAGGCAACTGTGCTGCAACGGAAATCGCGAGGCCCACAGCACCACCACGGGCACGCCGGTATCCAGGCCACCGCAGGCACGAGAACGATCGGAGCGCAGTAGCAGCTCGGGAGCCACCCTCAGACCAGCACACATGACCCCCCCCCTGCCGATAGCCGCTACATGTTATGGAGAAAATCCGTCCAGCTGACAAGCCGCCCGGGACGCCTGTCTTGGTTGCCGGGATCCTATAGCTCCCGGCCTTTTTCCGGAATGAGTTGCGGTGCCTCGCCGCGTGTTAACGCCTACCGACGCGGCGGCGCACCAGGAGAGTCACTTCAGCTCCGATGTATATCGCCAGCGAGACGATCACCGCGGCGATGACGGCCGGATACCGGCAGGCCAGTTCGTCGGCGGAGGTCTGTCGAAACAGAATCCCGACGTAGGCCCAGATGAGCACCAGGCCGTACGCAAGATCCCGGTTTCGCAGCATGGTCACGGTTCCGATAACCATGGCGACCAGCACGATGATGACCGCCCAAACAGAGTCCGGCCACCCGAACCCGTCCCAGCCGAGGCTCACCAACAACACGGTGATGTTGGCGACCGTCGCCACGGTGGTCCAACCGAAGTACACGCTGAACGGCACACCAACGTAGGCACGCTGCCGTCCGGTCAGATCCGTCCGATTCAGTGTGCCGACGATGAGCGCAAGGCACACCAGGATCACCACCACAAGCACCGCTGAGAGCCCGATGTGGTCGTAGTGCCAGGCGAACACCCACGCGGTATTGGCCAGCGACGAGATGGAGAACAGAACCCCGACGCGGTTCAGCAGGGCGCTGTCTGCCGCTGTGTCGGGGCGGCCTCGGAACAGGCCGAGTTGGTACAGCACATGCATGCCCAGCAGCAGGTAGATGACGCCCCAGACGGAGAAGGTGAATCCCGCCGGGGTGAAAAGGCTCGGGTAGGAATCGGATACTTCGCCGGTTCGACGGCCGTTGAGCGGCAATGCGTTAGCCGCGAAGTTAGTACCGATCATGACCAGATAGGTCAGTGCCACCAGGGCCTGCACCGGTTTCCGGTTGGCCGTCGTGGATGAGGTCACTTGACTCCGCCGGCCGCATGTCGGCCGGCGGCGCGACCGGAGAACAGGCAGCCGCCCAGGAACGTTCCCTCCAGGGCGTTGTACCCATGCACCCCACCACCGCCAAAGCCGGCGACCTCACCGGCGGCATAGAGTCCCTCGATCGGCTCCCCGTTCTCCCCCAACGCCCGCGAGTCCAGATCGGTTTGGATGCCGCCCAACGTCTTTCGGGTCAGGACATGCAGTTTGACGC
>JAGQTV010000009.1 GCA_020438845.1 Mycobacterium sp.
GCGGTCCAACTTGATCTCATCGATGGCCAGTTCGCGCAGATAGGACAGCGCGGAGTAGCCACTGCCGAAATCGTCGACCGCGATCCGGATTCCGCACTGCCGAAGTTGGTTCAGAACGGTCTGGGTGCTCTCGAGGCTCGCGAGTAACACGTCCTCGGTGATCTCAACCGTGACCTGTGTCGGATCGAGGCCTCGCTCGTCGAGTGCGCGGATCAGCCGGGACGGGAACTTCGGATCCGCCAGCATGGGCGCCCAGACGTTGACCGCAAGCGGGACGGCGCTGCCGGCCGACCGCCATCTGGCCATATCGTCCAGCGCCCGATTGATGACGAAGTCATTCACCGGAGTCATCAGGGTGTGTTCGCGGATCAGTGGCAGGAACTCCTCGGGACCAAGCGACCCCCGCGAGGGGTGGTCCCAGCGCAGCAGCGCCTCCACCCCCACCAACTCCCCGGTGCGAAGGCTGAACTTGGGCTGGTAACGCAGAGCCAGCGCGGAGTTGGTGATCCCGTCCCGCAGTTCGGCAAGGGTGCGCACCGCCGCCGCGCCGGCCGCCGCATCCTGCGGACCGCCGAGCAAAAGTCGCTCGGCGATCAGGCCGGCGGCAGGTTCTTCGGCCTCGGAGAAGACCTGAACACCGGCGAACCCGGACCGCTTTCCCACGTACATCGCCGAATCGGCCCGCTTGAGCAACTCCTCGGCGGACTGCCCGGCGGAATCGGGCTCCGCGACGGCCAGACCGACGCTGGGACGGATGAGCAGTTCCTGACCCTCGACGAGGAACGGCTGGTCGAAGGAACCCACGATCCGCTCGGCGAGCCGCCGGGCGTCGTCGGAAACTCCCTCGATGAGGACGGCGAACTCATCGCCGCCCAGTCGGGCGATCGCGTCGTCCTCACCGACGCAGCCGCGCAACCGATCGGCGACGGCGATCAGCAACTCGTCGCCGGCCGAATGCCCGAGCGCGTCGTTGACCAACTTGAAATCGTTGAGGTCGATCGCGAGCACCCCCACCTGCCGGCCGGGCCGTCCCGGCATCCGGAGGGCCTGCCGCAGACGCTCATCGAACCGGACCCGGTTGGCCAGGCCGGTCAGCGGGTCGTGCCGGGATTGTTGGGACAGCTGTGCCAGCAGTTGGCGATCCTCGTTGACCGCCAGGTACTGCCGGGCGAGCACCGCGAGAAGCAGCACCAGCCCGACGACCAGCACCGGACCCGACTTGAGCGTGTCGGGCTGTTCGGCCGCGATGGCCAACCCGGCCAGCACCAGCGGTACGAACGGCAGCCAGACCGACACCCATCCCGGCATCTCGTCACCGATCTGCTCATCGAAGGAAGCCCGGGCACCCTCGGCGACACCAATTGTGATGAGCAGGATTCCCAGGGTCCAGAAGATGTCGAACAGATAGTGGCCATGCCCGGCGAAGGCGCTGTCGACGTTGACGTAGGCGAAGGCGCTCTCGACGATGGTCATGGAGGCCAGACCCACCGTCATCAGCGTCAGCATCCGACGCGGACCCCTGCCGGCCATGGCCAGCACCACCGCCGCGACGGTCAACGCGACCATGTTGGACACCGGGAACGCGAAGGACACCAGCAGATCCAGTCCACGCGCTCCGCCTGACTGGTATTTCGGCCCCATCACGGTCAGCCAGGAGACGATGAGCAGCGACCCGGCCAGCACGACCCCGTCGAGCACCAAACGACTCTGCGAGCGGCGGATGCGCCCCACCGGAAACATCAGAAGCGCCACACACAGCGCAACCGGGAACATGAGATAGGCCGGATCGGCGAGCGTCGGCCACGCACTTTGCCGAAGCCACAGCTTTTGGTAGGCCCACAGCGACTCCCCCGCCGTCGCCCCGGCGAAACCGATCGCCAGCACCACCCAGGCGGCCCGCACTCTGCCCCTCGCCGATCGCGCCGCGAGTACGGCGAGAATTCCGCCGACCGCCACAACGAGGATCGACTCGATGCCGATGACCACCTTGACCGTCCACGGATCCGAGGAGGTCAACAACAGCCAGCCGGAGTAGCCGACGAACAGCACCACCGCGTACAGCCAGACATAGGCCGGTCTGGGCACCGCGACCGCCCCTCTCCCCTGCGCTCCCGCCGGAGCACCGGCGTCTGCTGAAATCGGCGCCAGTCTAACGCCCGAGGGCTAGGGCAGTCGGGCGACGAGTTCCTCGACGCTGACCCGGGGACCGGTGTGGAACGGGATCTCCTCGCGAACGTGGAGTCGCGCCTCGGTGGCGCGCAGATCCCGCATGAGGTCGACGATCCGGTGCAGTTCGGGCGCCTCGAAGGCAAGAATCCACTCGTAGTCGCCGAGCGCGAAGGCCGGAACGGTGTTGGCCCGCACGTCCTTGTAACCGCGGGCCGCCGCGCCGTGGTCGGCGAGCATCTTGCGCCGCTGCTCGTCAGGGAGCAGGTACCAGTCCAGGGAGCGCACGAAGGGGTAGACGCAGATGTAGTCACCCGGGGCCTCGCCGGCCAGAAAGGCCGGCACGTGGCTCTTGTTGAACTCGGCCGGGCGGTGCAGACCGACGCTGCTCCACACCGGCGTGCAGACCCGGCCCAGGGTGGTGGTGCGCCGGAAGTCGCTGTAGGCGGCCTGCAGTGTCTCGATCCGCTCGGCGTGCATCCAGATCATGAAGTCGGCGTCGGCCCGCATCCCGGCCACGTCATAGATCCCACGGATCACCACGCCGTTGTCCTCCTGTTGCTTGAGGAACGTCGCGGTCTCGTCGGTGACGGCCACACGGGACTGCTCGTCGTAACCCAGTTCGCCCGGTCGCACGGCGAACGAGGAGAACATCACGTAGCGGATGGTGGCGTTGAGAGCGTTGTAATCCAGGCGCGCCATGAACCTTATGGTGCCACGGGGCTAACCGGAGCCGGCGGCCACCGCCGCCACGGCCGCCCGCCCGGCCGCGGCCAGACAGGCGGGCACCCCGACACCGTCGAGAAAGTTGCCGGCGACCGCCAGCCCCGGCGGCAGCCCGGCGCGAACCTCGGCGGCCAGATCGGCGTGACCTGGGCCGTACTGGGGCAGCGCGTCGATCCAGCGGTGCACCAGAACCTCCAGTGGGTCGACGGAGATGCCGAACACCGTGTCGAGATCCTCTAATGCCCAGGCGATCAACCGCTCGTCGGGGGTCATGCGGGCGATATCGTCGCCGAACCTACCGAACGAGAGCCGCAGCAGTTCGGCACCGCCGCGCCTGCCCCACTTTCGGCTGGACAGGGTGATCGCCTTCGAGTGCAGGCTCTCTCCCCCGGCCACCAGCACACCGGACTGCGGGGGAAACGGGGTTCCCGGCGCGACGGCCATGGCCAGCACCGCTGCCGAGGCGACCGGCACCCGGGCGGCGGCCGCCGCGGCCCGGGGAGCGACCTCGCCGAGCAGAGCGGCGGTGCGCGGGGCGGGCAGCGCCAGCACCACGGCGTCGGCTCGGAATACCGCGCCGGTTCCGTCCCGCAGCGCCCAGCCCCTGCACTCCTGCTCGATGGCGAGGATCGGCGCGTCGACCCAGCGCGCCCGACTGCGCACGAGCAGTTCGTCCAGCAGCACCCGGTAGCCGCCCTCCACCGCGCCGAACACCGGCCCGCCGGTGGCACCCGAGAGCACCCGCCGGACCGCCGCGGTGAGGCTCTGCGCCCCGGCGTCGAGCGCGGCGGCCACGGCCGGAACGGCCGAGCGGATTCCGATGGTGGCGGCTGAGCCCGCGTAGACCCCCGAGAGCATGGGGTCCACCGAACGGGTCACCACCTGTTCGGCGAACCGTTCGGCGACCACCGCACCGACGGCGGGGTCCGATCCGGCCCGCCAATGCAGGGGGCGGTCGGGCTCGGCGGCGATACGCGCGAGGGTGGCGGCGTCGACCAGACCGGACATCGATTGCGCCGAGGACGGGATTCCGTTGACCGCCCCCGGGGGCAGCGGGTGCAGGCGACCGCCGCTGAAAATCGTGGTGGCCACGCCGGTGGGCGTGATCTGACGGTCGGCCAGACCGAGTTCGCGCAACAGCGCGGGCACCTCAGGCCGGCGGGAGATGAAGGCCTCGGCGCCGATGTCCATCGGCGCGCCGCCGAGCGTCTCGGTCCGCAGCACCCCGCCGAGCCGGTCGGCCGGGTCGAAAATGACGATCGCCGCCTCCGGTCCCGCCGCGGCGCGGATCCGGTAAGCCGCCGCCAGACCCGATACGCCGCCGCCCACGACCGCGTAGGCGCGCGCGCGAGCCGATGTCACAGCGAATGCACCAGGGCCACCAGATCGGTGATCAGCTGCGGGTCGGTGGCCGGAAGGACGCCGTGCCCAAGAT
This sequence comes from Mycobacterium sp., assembly GCA_020438845.1. Lineage (GTDB taxonomy): Bacteria > Actinomycetota > Actinomycetes > Mycobacteriales > Mycobacteriaceae > Mycobacterium. The sequence continues at coordinate 4,328 of JAGQTV010000009.1, forward strand.
TGAAGATATGTCCGGCGGCCCCGGCGGCCACGGCCAGCCGGGCGTCCTCGACGACGGCCCTGGCGGCAGTTTCGACGGCCGGCCATCCCGCCAGCAGTACCACCGGATCGAGGTTGCCCTGCAACGCCTTCCCCGGGCCGACCCGCTTGGCCGCGTCGGCCAGCGCGGTGCGCCAGTCGACGCCGACCACGGTTGCGCCCGCCTGTCCCATGGCGCCGAGCAACTCCGCGGTACCGACCCCGAAGTGGGTCATCGGGACCCCGCGGCCGGCCAGTTCCGCGAACACCCGGCTGCTGTGCGGCAGCACGTAGGTGCGGTAGTCGGCCAGCGACAGCGTGCCCGCCCACGAGTCGAACAGCTGGATGGCGTCCACCCCGGCGTCGAGCTGCACCCGCAGGAAGTCGATCGTCAGGTCGGTCAGCACCTCCATCAGCGAGTGCCAGGTGGAGGGCTCGGCGAACATCATGGCCTTGGTGCGTTCGTGCAGCTTGCTGGGACCTCCCTCGACCAGGTACGAGGCCAGAGTGAACGGGGCACCGGCAAAGCCGATCAGCGGGACCTCGCCCAGCTCGCCGACCAGCAGGCCGACCGCCTCGCTGACGGCGTCAACCCGTTGCAATTCAAGGCCTTTCATGGCCGCCACGTCGGCCTCGGCGCGCACCGGTCGGGCGATCACCGGCCCGACGTCGGCCACGATGTCCACCTCGACCCCGGCGGCGCGCAACGGCACCACGATGTCGGAGAACAGGATCGCCGCGTCCACGCCGTGCCGGCGGACCGGCTGCAGCGTGATCTCGCAGACCAGTTCGGGGTCGAAACACGCCTGCATCATGGTGTTCCGGGCACGCAGCTCACGGTATTCCGGCAGCGAACGGCCGGCCTGGCGCATGAACCACACCGGAATCCGACCGGGTTCACGACCGGTGGCGGCGGCCAGGTAGGGCGCCTCGGGCAGCTGACGGCGGGTGTTCACGGCGACCATGCTGCCACGGACGCCGGCCGGCACAGCGCCCCGGCAGCACCTCCCGCGGCGCGCCTGCCTGCACGGCCCGCGGCTTGGGGCTACCGTCGAACGAGTGACCAGTGCGGAGCCGAAGCAGTTCGGCGAGGCCGTGGCGGCGATGAACGCAGCCAGGGTCCGGCCGGAGATCGAACTCGGCCCGATCCGCCCACCCCAACGTCTCGCCCCGTACAGCTACGCGCTGGGTGCCGAGGTGCGCCGCCCGGAGCCGGAGGTCGTGCCGGAACGCTCGGAAGGCGATGCCTTCGGCCGCCTCATCCTGCTGCACGATCCCGACGGTGCCGATGCCTGGGACGGCACCATGCGGCTGGTCGCCTTCATTCAGGCCGACCTGGACGCCAGTGAGGCGGTGGATCCGTTGCTGCCCGAGGTCGCCTGGAGCTGGCTGGTCGACGCCCTGGAGTCGCGGGCAGGGCAGGCCACCGCGCTGGGCGGAACCGTCACCGCCACGACCTCGGTGCGCTACGGCGACATTTCCGGCCCGCCGCGTGCCCACCAGTTGGAGCTGCGCGCCTCGTGGACGGCCACCAGCCTGGACCTAGGTGCCCATGTCCAGGCCTTCTGCGAGGTGCTCGAACACGCCGCCGGGCTGCCGCCGGCCGGTGTCACCGACCTGAGCTCGCGCTCCCGCGCCTGAGATGTCCGACGCCGAGGTGCTTCCGGACGAAGCCGAGCCGACCCCGCTGCTGCAGCCCGCCGAGGGCGTGCCGGAGGTCTGCGTCAGCGTCGCCGAGATCGCCCGGGCAGCCGACACCCTGGCCAGTGGCACCGGCTCGTTCGCGGTCGACGCCGAGCGGGCCTCGGGCTTCCGCTACTCCAATCGCGCCTACCTCATCCAGATCCGTCGCAGCGGTGCCGGGACGGTGCTCATCGACCCGGCCCACCACGGCGACAGCCCGATCGACGCGCTCAGACCGGTCGCCGAGGTTCTCGCCACCGACGAATGGATCCTGCACGCCGCCGATCAGGACCTGCCGTGCCTGGCCGAGGTGGGCCTGCGACCGCCCCGGCTGTACGACACCGAACTGGCCGGCCGGCTGGCCGGCTTCGAGCGGGTCAATCTGGCAGCCATGGTCCAGCGCCTGCTGGGCCTCGGCCTAGCCAAAGGCCACGGCGCGGCCGACTGGTCCAAACGCCCGCTGCCCGCGGACTGGCTGAACTACGCGGCCCTCGACGTCGAGGTGTTGATCGAGTTGCGCGACGCGGTCGGCGAGGTGCTCGCCAACCAGGGCAAAACAGACTGGGCCGCAGAGGAATTCGAGTACCTCCGTTGCGCCGAGAGCGGCCCGACCCGGCGTGACCGCTGGCGGCGCACCTCGGGAATCCACAAGGTCAAGACCGCTCGCGGGCTGGCCGCGGTGCGCGAGATGTGGACGGTGCGGGATCGCATCGCCCGTGGCCGCGATATCGCGCCCGGGCGGATCCTGCCGGATGCGGCGATCGTCGCCGCGGCCCTGGCGGACCCCGGGACGGTCGACGAACTGACCGCGCTGCCGGTGTTCGGCGGCCAGAAGCAGCGCCGTTCGGCCCGGGTGTGGCTCGAGGCGCTGGCGACGGCGCGCACCACCGAGGACCTGCCGGAGATCTCCGAGCCGCTCAGCGGGCCACCGCCGGCCGCGCGGTGGGCGCGACGCAATCCGGAGGCGGCTGCACGCCTGGAGGCCGCGCGCTCGGCGATGTCGGGGCTGTCCGAACGGGTGGGGGTGCCCGCGGAGAACCTGCTGACTCCGGAGCTGCTGCGGCGACTGTGCTGGGACTGGCAGGGCACCGACGACGTCGCCGCGGCCGTGGAGAACTATCTGAGGGACAACGGCGCGCGGGCCTGGCAGCGCAGCCTGGCTGTTCCGGAACTGGCCGACGCGCTGGCCCCCTCCCCCCAACGCGACCCCTCCCCCCAGCGCGAACAAACGTAAAAGTCCCCGACACGCCGAGGGTTTTGGGGGCGTTTGCGTCTGCTCGCGCCCAGAGGCGACTGGATCAGTCGACCTGGCCGGACACCGTTTCGTGCTGCGCCCCGAGCGCGGCCACCCACCCGGTGACCTGACGGGCCACGTTCTGTTCGGTGAGCCCGATGTCGCTGAGCACCTCAGAACGCGTGGCATGGTCGAGGAAGCGTTGCGGCACACCGACATCGCGGCACGGCACGTCGATGTCCGCGGCCCGTAGCGCCGCCGACACGGCCGATCCGACACCCCCGCGCACACCGTTGTCCTCGCAGGTGACCACCAGCTTGTGAGCCCGGGCCAGCCCGCCGAGCGCCTCGGGTACCGGCAGCACCCACCGGGGATCGACCACCGTCACGCCGATGCCCTGATTGCGCAACCGGGCGGCCACCGCGAGCGCCATCGCCGCGAAGGAACCGACGGCCACCAGCAGTACGTCCTCGCCGAGTTCGGCGGCCGGTCGGGCCAGGATGTCGATACCGGATACCCGCTCCAGCGCCGGGACGTCCTCGCCCACGTCGCCCTTGGGGAAGCGGATGGCGGTCGGGCCGTCCTGGATGTCGAGGGCCTCGCCGAGTTCCTCCCGCAAGCGCTCGCCGTCACGCGGCGACGCCACCCGAATCCCGGGCACGATGCCGAGGACCGACAGATCCCACATCCCGTTGTGACTGGCGCCGTCGTTGCCGGTGATCCCGGCGCGGTCGAGCACCAGCGTGACAGGAAGCCGATGCAGGGCGACGTCCATGAGGACCTGATCGAAGGCCCGGTTGAGAAAGGTCGAGTAGATCGCCACCACCGGGTGCATACCGCCCATCGCCAGCCCGGCCGCCGAGGTGACGGCATGCTGCTCAGCGATACCGACGTCGAAGAGCCGGTCGGGGTAGCGCTCGCCGAACGCGGCCAGACCGGTGGGACCGGGCATGGCGGCGGTGATCGCCACGACATCGCGCCGCGCGCTCGCGTAGGCGATCAGGGCATCGGAGAACACCGAGGTCCATCCCGGCGCGGCGATTTTTGTGGCCAGACCGGTCTCCGGGTCGATCACGCCGCAGGCGTGCATCTGCTCGGCCTCGTCGTTCTCGGCCGGCGCGTACCCCATCCCCTTGCGGGTGACGACGTGCACGATCACGGGGCGGTTGTAGCCACGGGCGTGGCGCAACGCGGTCTCCACCGCATGCTCGTCATGCCCGTCGATCGGGCCGACGTACTTCAGCCCGAGGTCGGAGAACATCGTCTGCGGGGACACCGCATCCTTGATGCCCGCCTTGACGCTGTGCATCGCCTGGAAGCAGACCTCACCGATCAGCGGGATCGCCCGCACGGCGCTGCGGCCCCGCTCCAGCATGCGTTCATAGGCCGGCTGCAGACGCAGCCCGGCGAGGTGCTCGGCCAGCCCCCCGATGGTCGGAGCGTAACTGCGGCCGTTGTCGTTGACGACGATGACCACCGGCCGCCTGGCCGCCGCGATGTTGTTGAGCGCCTCCCAGCACATACCGCCGGTCAGCGCGCCGTCGCCGACGACGGCCACCACGTGCCGGTTGCGCTGGCCGCTCAGTTCGAAGGCCTTGGCCAGACCGTCGGCGTAGGACAGCGCCGCCGAGGCGTGGCTCGACTCGACCCAGTCGTGGTCACTCTCCGCGCGCGAGGGGTAGCCGGAGAGCCCGCCCTTGATCCGCAGGGTGTCGAAACCCGCGCTGCGCCCGGTCAGCATCTTGTGCACGTAGGCCTGGTGACCGGTATCGAAGATGATCGGGTCGTGCGGGGAGTCGAACACCCGATGCAGGGCGAGGGTGAGTTCGACCACACCGAGATTTGGCCCCAGATGACCGCCGGTGGCGGCCACCTTGTGCACCAGGAACTGCCGGATCTCCCGCGCCAGGTCGGTCAATTGCTCCTGAGACAGGCGCTGCAGATCAGCGGGGCCGCGGATCTGTTCGAGCATCCGCTCAGTCTACGCAGGATTGCCGCCACGTTGCGGCGCGGCGGCGTACACGTCCGGCACGCCGTCGTGGTCGGCGTCGGCGGTCTCCAGTTCGAAGACCGACCGGTAATGCCGGTTGCGGGCCCGCAGCACGATGGCGGCCAGCAGCGCAGCCAGCAACGAACCGGCGAGGACTGCGACCTTGACGATGTCCTGCCGGGCCGGGTCCGATCCGTAGGCCAATTCGCCGATGAGCAGGGACACCGTGAACCCGATGCCGGCGAGCATCGCCACACCGAAGACGTCGATCCAGCGCAGCGACGCGTCCAGGGCGGCATGGGTCACCGCAGCGATCAACCGGGTGGTCCCGAACACCCCGAGCGTCTTGCCGACGACCAGGCCGGTGACGATTCCCAGGGCGATCGGATCACGCAGAGCGGTCACCAAACCGTCATAGCCACCGAAACTCACCCCGGCGGCGAAGAAGGCGAACACCGGGATGGCCAGGCCCGCCGACACCGGTCGGATCACATGTTCGAAATGCTCGGCCAGACCCGGGCCGTCGGTCGGGTCGGCCGGGTCTGTCGGGTCGGTTTCGGTCGCGGGTCCGTGCGAGTCCCGCTTGCTGCGCAGCACCGGCACCGTGAACCCCAGCAGCACGCCGGCGACGGTGGCATGCACCCCGGACTCGTGGACTAAGGCCCACGTCAACAGCGCCAACGGGATGAGCAGCCACCCGCTGCGCACGCGTCGCTGGACCAGGACGGCGAACAGGGTCAGCGGAATCAGCGCCAGCAGCAGGGCGCCGACGTTGATCTTGGCGGTGTAGAAGACCGCGATCACCGTGATCGCGAGCAGGTCGTCGACGACGGCCAGGGTGAGCAGGAAGGTGCGCAGCGCCGAGGGCAGATGGGTGGAGACGACGGCCAGCACCGCGACCGCGAAGGCGATGTCGGTGGCGGTCGGAACGGCCCATCCGCGCAGCGCGCCGTCGCCCGCGCTCGCCGTCCACGCGACGAAGATCAGCGCGGGGACGACCATTCCGCCCACCGCGGCCGCGATCGGCAGCGCGGCCCGTCGCGGGTCGCGCAGGTCCCCGGCGACGAACTCACGCTTGAGTTCGAGGCCGACGACGAAGAAGAAGATCGCCAGCAAGCCGTCGGCCGCCCAGCTTCCCAGGCTCAGGTTCAGGTGCAGGCCGAATTCGTCGGTGCCCAGCCGCGTGGCCGTCAGGGAGTGGTAGGAGGCCGACCACGGTGAGTTGGCCCAGATCAACGCGGCGGCCGCCGCGGCCAGCAGCACCGCGCCGCCGACGGTCTCCTTGTGGAAGATCTCGATGACGCGGCGGGTTTCCGACCAGGAGCCACGGCTGAGGATGCCAGGACGCCGGGTATCGGGTTCAGCCACGGTTCACCTCGCGGGTAGGACGGTCACTGCCGACCAGACTTCCCGGCACACCATGTGCCAGCAGTCTAGGGGTCCGCGGGGATCACCGCATGAGCAGGGCGACGCATTCCACGTGATGGGTCAACGGGAAGGCGTCGAAGGCGGTGATCCGCTCCACCCGGTAACCGTGCCCCCGGTACAGGCCGATATCGCGGGCGAATGCCGCAGCCTCGCAACCGATGTGGATCACCCGCGGCACCCCGGCACCGGCCACCTGGTCGATGACCGCACGCCCGGCCCCCGCCCGGGGCGGGTCGAGCACCGCGATGTCGGCTCCCCGGGACTGACCGGCCAGGAACCCCCGCACCGATCCGGAGACGACCTTGACCCCGGGCAGGTCGGCCAGCGCGGCACGGGCCGACGCCGAGGCCGAGCGCACGGTGTCAACGGTGTACACCCGGCCGCGCTCCCCCATCGACTCGGCCAGTGCGGCCGCGAACAATCCGGCCCCGCCGTAGAGATCCCAGGCACGGCGCGCCCCCGAGCCCTCTGCCCACTGCCGCACCAGGTCGCTGTAGGTCTGCGCCGCGTCACGGTGCGACTGCCAGAACCCAGTCACCGGAATCCGCCACTCCCGCCCTCCGACCCGCTGCACAGAATCCCGTGCGCCCTGGACCACCTCCCGCCGGTCCGGGCCCACGGCGGTCACATGCCGGCGCCCGGTGTCGTCGAGGACGATGTGGAGGTGGTCCCCGGGACGCCACCGTGGCCCGTCCAGGCCGGCTATCAAAGCGTCGGGCCATTGCGCGCAGCGCAGATCGGCGACCAACTCGGGGCTGTGGTAGCGGTGCAGCCCGGCCCGGCCGTCACCGGCGACGTCCAGCCGGGCACGGGTTCGCCAGCCGACGGCTGCGCCCGGCCCGACCGGTTCGGCGGGCGCTTCCCAGGTGAAACCGCCAAGCCGGGCAAGCTGATTGCCCACCACCTGTCCCTTGATCCGGCGCAGGGCGGCGGGCTCGGCGAAGGACAGGTCGCAGCAGCCCGCCCCGTCCGGACCGGCGATCGGACACAGCGGCTCGATCCGGTCCGCGGAGGCCTCGAGCACCTCGACGGCGTCGGCATGCCAGTAGGACCCGCGCTCGGAGGTCACCCGAACCCGCACCAGTTCCCCGGGCAGCGCGTACCGCACGAACACCACGCGACCCTCGTGGCGGGCCACGCAACTTCCCCCGTTGGCCGCCGGACCGGTGGACAGCACCAGCCCTGCGGGCTCGCTCGCGCTCAATCCGGGAAGCCGCGACGGACGGCGCCGGGCGCGCTCTGATCCTCGACCTGCTGCACCCGCGCGGAGGAATCGAGTTGCCAGGGAACGGACGTCATCATGACGTTGGGGATGAACAGCAACCTGGCCTTGAGCCGTAGTGCGCTCTGGTTGTGCAGCAGCCCCTCCCACCAGTGCCCGACGACGTACTCGGGGATGAACACCGTCACCACCGTTCGGGGCGCTTCCTTGCTGATCCGTTTGATGTAGTCGAGCACCGGACGGGTCACCTCCCGGTACGGCGAGGCGACGACCTTGAGCGGGACGCTGACATCGCTGTCCTCCCAGGCCGCCGTCAGCCTCCGGGTCTCCCCGTCGTCGACGTTGACCGTCAGCGCCTCCAGCACGTCGGGCCGGGTCGCCCGCGCGTAGGCCAGCGCCCGCAGCGTGGGCAGCTGCAGATTGGACACCAGGACGACGGCGTGATTGCGGCTGGGGAGGACGATCTCGCCGCGCTCCTCCTCGCTGGGGGTGAGCTCACGCGACACACGCTCGTAGTGCCGGTCGATGGCCTTCATCAGGACGAACAAACCACCCATTGCCAGGATGGCGATCCAGGCACCGGCCAGGAACTTGGTCACCAACACGATGATGAGCACCGTGCCGGTGGCGATGAAACCGATGGTGTTGATCGCCCGCGAGCGCATCATCCGGCGCCGCTCGGACGGGTCGTCCTCGGTGCCCAGCAGCCGCGTCCAGTGCCGCACCATTCCGATCTGGCTCAGCGTGAACGAGATGAACACGCCGACGATGTAGAGCTGGATCAGCGCGGTCACCTCCGCTCGGAAGACGACGACGAAGGCGATGGCGGCCAGTGCCAGGAAAACGATGCCGTTGGAAAACGCCAGCCGGTCGCCGCGGGTGTGCAGCTGCCGCGGCAGGTACCGGTCCTGGGCCAGGATGGACCCCAGCACCGGAAAACCGTTGAAGGCCGTGTTGGCAGCCAGGACCAGGATCAGGGCGGTGACCCCGGTGATCAGGTAGAGACCCGGGGCGAAGTCGTGAAAGACCGCATCCGCCAGCTGGGCGACCAGGGTCTTCTGGTGATATCCGGGCGGCGCCCCGACCAGCTGCTCGGCCGGACGCTCGGCCACCTTCGCGCCGGTGTCGATGGCCAGCAGGATCATGCCCATGAAGAGCGTGATCGCGATACCGCCGAGCATCGCCAGCGTGGTGGCGGCGTTGCGCGACTTCGGCTTGCGGAACGCCGGAACGCCGTTGCTGATGGCCTCCACACCGGTCAGTGCCGCGCACCCGGACGAGAACGCCCGCGCCACCAGGAAGACCAGCGCCAAACCCGTGATGTCACCGTGCTCGGCGTGCAGATCGAACCCAGCCGACTCGGCCTGCAGTGGGCGCCCCAGCACGTGGATCTGGACGAAGCCCCAGGACAGCATCACCAGCATGCCGGCCATGAACGCGTAGGTGGGGATGGCGAAAGCGGATCCGGACTCCCGGATACCGCGGAGATTAACCGCGGTGAGCAGCACTATCGCGGTGACGGCGAAGGCCACTTTGTGGTGGGCGACGAACGGCAGGGCCGATCCGATGTTCGACATCGCCGATGCCATCGACACCGCCACGGTCAAGACGTAGTCGACGAGCAGGGCGCTGGCCACCGTCAGGCCCGCGGTGGGTCCCAGATTGGTGGTGACCACCTCGTAGTCGCCGCCGCCGGACGGGTAGGCCCGGACGTTCTGCCGGTAGGAGGCGACCACCACGAGCAACACGAAGGCGACCGCCACACCCGTCCACGGCGCCATTGCATAGGCGGACAGGCCGGCCACCGAGAGAACCAGAAAGATCTCCTCGGGCGCGTAGGCCACCGACGACATAGCGTCGGAGGCGAACACCGGCAGGGCGATGCGCTTGGGAAGCAGCGTGTGGCTGAGCCGGTCGCTGCGGAAGGGCTGCCCGATGAGCAGTCGGCGCACACCCTTCGAAAGGTTGGACACGAGAGCCAAGGGTAAGCCTTGGGCGCCGGGGCGGTAGCGTTCCCGGTACCGCACGGCCCGGCCGCGGGCCGACGCAGGAGTTGCCGAGAGGACGTCAGGTGCGGGTAGTGGTGATGGGCTGCGGTCGCGTCGGTGCCTCGCTGGCCGAGGCATTGGCCCGACTCGGGCACGAGGTGGCGGTCATCGACCGCGACGAGACCGCTTTCCACCGGCTGAACCCGGGGTTCCCCGGCGAGCGGATCCTGGGCATGGGCTTCGACCGGGAGGTGCTGCTGCGGGCCGGGATCGAGCGCTGCGACGCCTTCGCCGCGGTGTCCTCCGGGGACAACTCCAACATCATCTCGGCGCGGGTGGCGCGGGAGATGTTCGGCGTGCAACGGGTGGTCGCGCGGATCTACGACGCCAAACGGGCCGCCGTCTACGAGCGGCTTGGCATCCCGACCGTGGCCACCGTGCCGTGGACCACCGACCGGTTGCTCAACGTCCTCACCCACGGGGACGCGACCACTCGCTGGCGCGACCCGACCGGGACCGTCGCCGTCGCCGAGGCTGTCCTGCACGAGGGTTGGGTTGGTCGCCCGGCGACCGACCTGGAGACCGCCACCGGGGCGAGGGTGGCGTTTCTGATCCGATTCGGCTCCGGGGTGCTGCCCGACCACAAGACCGTTGTCCAGGCCGGCGATCAGGTCTACCTGGCGGCGGTGTCCGGCCAGTGCGCCGAAGCGCTCGCGATCGCCGCGCGGCCTCCCGGGGAAGGAATCGGAGAATGAAAGTCGCGATCGCCGGGGCGGGTGCCGTCGGCCGCTCCATCGCCCGCGAGTTGGTGGACAACCAGCACGAGGTGCTGCTCATCGAGCGCAACCCCGGGCATTTCGACGTCGATGCGATACCGGCCGCCGATTGGCGGTTCGGCGACGCGTGCGAGTTGAGCCTGCTCGAGGAGGTGCACCTCGAGGAGTTCGACGTGGTGATCGCCGCGACCGGGGACGACAAGGCCAACGTGGTGCTCTCCCTACTGGCCAAGACCGAGTTCGCCTCGCCGCGCGTCGTCGCCCGCGTCAACGATCCCCGCAACGAATGGCTGTTCGACCAGGCCTGGGGGGTCGACGTGGCCGTCTCGACCCCGCGCATGCTGGCCTCACTGGTCGAGGAGGCCTTCGCAGTCGGCGACATCGTGCGGTTGATGCAGTTCCGGCAGGGCAACGCCAATCTGGTCGAGATCACCCTTCCCGACACCACCCCGTGGGGCGGTCGGCCGGTGCGCAAACTGTCCCTGCCCCGGGACACCGCGCTGGTGACAATCCTGCGCGGTCAGCGGGTGATCGTGCCCGAACCCGACCAGCCGCTGGAAGGCGGCGACGAACTGCTCTTCGTCGCCGCGCCGGAGGTCGAGGACGAGTTGCGCAACCTGCTGGCCCGGAGCTGAGCCCGCAGGTCGCCGCCGCGGCGGACCGGATCAGTCCGTTGCGGCATCAGTCCGTTGCGGCGGAGTGCTCGGCGGCGGTCGCCGGCGGTGCCGACGGATGGCCGGCGGCGTGCTCGGCGTGCAGCGCCCGCTGGGCGGTCCGGATCGCCAGATAGGTGACCAATGCGGCGATCGCAGTCAGCGGCCAGCCCATCGCGATGCGCGCGACGCCGAGCCAGCCGGTCTGATCGGACTCGTAGAGATGCTGCTGCACGGCGAACCTCGCGCCGAACACCAGCACCCACGTCACAGTGGCGGCGTCGAAGGCCAGCACCGCGCGGCGCGAGGCCCGCCAGGACCGGTCGTGTCCGTTGACCCAACTCCAGACGTAGCCCACCACCGGGCGGCGGAAGAGGACCGACAGCGCGAAGACCGTCGCCCAGATCAGCGAGGTCCAGATACCCAGCAGGAAGTAGCCTTTGGAGGCGCCCACCACCCAGGCGATCAGCGCGCTGATCCCGACGCCGAAGAACCCTGCGACCGCCGGCTGGACCGAATCCCGCCGGAACAGCCTCCAGAGCAGGATCGCCGCGGCGACACCGAGGGCGGAAAGAATGGCCGGCAGCAGCCCGAACGCGGTGGACACCGGTACGAACACGGCCACCGGCAGAGCCGAATAGATCAGGCCGCTGACCCCTCCCAGCTGACCCAGTAGGGCTTGCCCGGGGGTGCGCTTGGCTTCCGTCATCGCGCGGACCTGGCGGCCGGGCCGAGGGGCAACAACCCGAAAGGTATCAACCCGAAAGGTATCAACGCTGAATCTCGTAGTGCGGGTTGTAGATCGCCTTGCTCCCGTTGTCGAGCATGCCCACCCGGCCATGCACCCGCAGGTTCCGCCCGCACTCGATCCCGGGAATCCGCCGCTGACCGAGCCAGACCAGCGTAACGGTGTCGGTGCCGTCGAAGAGCTCCGCGCGAACGCCGCCCGTGCAGTCCTTGGCATTGGTCTCGACGCTGCGCAACGTGCCCACCATGGTGACCTCCTGGCCACGCCGGCAGTCGATGGCACGCTGTGCGCCGGTGTCGGCGGCCTGACCCGTGAGCTGCTGGGCGTCTCGCTGTTCGGGATTCTCCGTCAGCCGGCGGGTCAGACGTCGTACAAAACTCTCGGCCGTAGCCATGCCCTTCTCCCAGAGTTCGTTCCCTGACGTTCTATCAGCACCGACGCAATATCAGCACTGACGCTTTGTCAGCACCGACAAATCGACAACCTCGGCGCCGGAGAGCGCCCCAGTCACGGTAGACCTACCACTCAGGCTACGCCATACGGGCCTACCCCTGGCCGGACCCGAGCACGGCAACAGGCACGATCATCCGGTGACGATCAGCATCCGGGGCGTCCTCACCGTCCTGTTGCCCGGGACCGGCTCCGACGAGGGCTACCTGGAGCGGGCCTTCGGCGGGCCGATCGGGGAGGCCGGCGGCATCCTGCACGCAGTGGCCCCCGAGCCGGACGGTCTGGTCGCCGGGTATCTTCGCGCGCTGCACGCCGCAGCCCGGGACGGGCCCATCGCGGTGGGAGGCGTATCGCTGGGGGCGGCGGTGGCCGCTCGCTGGGCGTTGGCCCATCCCCGCGACACCGTGGCGGTCCTGGCCGCGCTGCCCGCATGGACCGGCCCCCCCGGCGACGCCCCCGCGGCCGCTTCGGCCCTGCACACCGCAGCTGCGCTGCGCCGCGACGGCCTGGCCACCACGACCGCGGCCATGCGGACCTCGAGTCCTGCCTGGCTGGGCGACGAACTGGCCAGGTCCTGGCGGCGGCAATGGCCGGCACTCCCCGACGCGATGGAGGAGGCCGCCGCCTACGTGGCCCCGACGAGGGCCGAACTCGGCCAGATTCACACCCCGATGGCCGTCGTGGCCGCAACCGACGACCCGATCCATCCCACCGGCGTCGCTGCGGAATGGGTTTCCGCAGCTCCGCGAGCCGCGCTGAGAGCAGTCAGCCTCGCGGAGTTCGGACCGCGGCCCGCGACTCTCGGCGCCGCGTGCCTCGCCGCCCTGGCGGGGATCGACTGAGCCGCGATCGACCGGGCAGCGATCAACTGGGCAGTGATCGGCGGGAGGCCTCCGGCCGGTCAGCCGCCGGTGCTGGAACTGGTGCCGCGCAACTGCTGCATCGCCGAACCGGACGGGTTGCGGCGTTCCGCTTCAAGGTCGCCCTGCTGCAGCGGCAGAGGTTGCGGCTGAGGTTGGGGTTGGGGTTGGGGCTGGGGTTGCGGTTGAGGTTGGGGCTGCTGGCGCTGCTGCTGGGCCAGCATCGACTGCTGCGCGGCGAGCATCGCCTGCTGAGCCTGCATCTGCTTGGCCTGCTGGGCCTGCGCGGCGCGAAGCTGTTCGGCCAACTGTTCGGGCAGCTGGACCGGCAGCGGCGTGCGAACCGGCAGCGGTGTGTCGCCCCGGCGCACAACGGTGTCGGCCAGAGCCTCGCGGGCCTGGGCCAGCAGGGCGGGCATCGACTGGGGGGTGCCGTTGACAACGCAGCGGATCATCCAACGGGGGCCGTCGACGCCGATGAAGCGGACCGCACCGGCACCGACGCCGATCACCTCTCGCCCCCATGGGCCGTCCTCGATCGACACCGCTGCGTTGTCGTTGCGTAACGCCTCGGCCAGCTCGGCGGCGACTTCGCGCCACAGTCCGGGGGATTTGGGCGCGGCGTAGGCGGCGACAGTGAATCGGCCGTTGGGGGTCACCACCCAGATCGCACTGGGAACTCCGGTCTGGTTGAACTCCACCTGGAGCTGGGAGCCCCCCGGCATCGGGATCAGCACCGAACCCAGATCGAGCCTGGCCTGCTCGGCTTCCTCCGGCTTGTCGAAATCATCGATATCGAACGGACCGGCCTCCAGGTCGTCGCCGAGGGCCGGCGGCGGGTCCTGCTCACTCACCGAGGGCTCACTCACCGCGGACTCGACCACATCTTCGGAACCGACGGCCATGTCCGGGGCCGGATCAGATAACGCACCGTTGTCACGCTGTCGTTTACGTCTTCCGAATGCCATCACAAACTCGCATGTCCGCCAGATGAACCGTGGCCGCCCTGGCCACGGGTGGTGTCAGCCAGTCCGACCTCGTCGAACGAGGCCACTTCGACCAACTCTGGCAGTTCCACCCGCTGAACCACCAGTTGCGCGATCCGGTCACCGCGCCGGATCGCTATCGGCGTCGCGGGATCGAGATTGATCAGCGCCACCTTTATCTCCCCACGGTAACCCGCGTCGATGGTGCCGGGGCTATTGACGATCGACAGCCCCAGCCGCGTCGCCAGGCCCGAGCGCGGGTGAACCAGGCCCACCATGCCGTGCGGGATCGCCACCGCGATTCCGGTGGGAACCAGCACCCGCTGGCCGGGTGAAAGTTCTACGTCCTCGGCGCTGCGGAGATCGACACCGGCATCACCGTCGTGGGCGCGGGCCGGCATCGGGAGATCGCGGTCAAGTCGAACGACCGCGAGGCTGGTGGACACGATGGGCAAGACTACCCTTGGCCGGGTGTCTGCTTCGCGCGTCGCCACGCAAACGGTGCGGTATCGCGAGCGCCTCTGGGTGCCGTGGTGGTGGTGGCCCATCGGGGTGGGTTTGTCGGCGGTGCTGGCCTTCGAGGTCAACATGGGTATCCGCAATCTGCCCGATTGGCTGCCGTACGCGGTGCTGGCCGTGGTGGCCGTCGGCGTTCTGCTGTGGCTCAGCCGCATCGAGATACGGGTTGTCGACGACGGCGCGGAGGTCGAACTGTGGGCCGGTGAGGCTCATCTGCCCGCTTCGGTGATCACCCGGTCAGCGGCCATCCCGCGCAGCGCCAAATCTGCGGCGCTGGGCCGACAGCTTGACCCGGCCGCCCATGTGCTGCACCGCAACTGGGTGGGCCCCATGGCACTGGTCGTTCTCGACGACCCCGATGACCCGACGCCGTACTGGCTGGTCAGTTGCCGGAACCCGGAGCGGGTTTTGGCGGCCCTTCGCAGTTAAGCGGGCGTTACGCAGTCAGCGGACCCGCTGGAGGTGCGGGGCGTTTCGAACGGATCGGGACTGTCGAGAGGTTCCGCTCAGACCGCGCAGTCCGTGCAGAGCATCTCGCCGTTCTTCTCGCTCGCCAGCCGGCTGCGGTGGTGGACCAGAAAACAGCTCGAGCAGGTGAACTCGTCAGCCTGCTTGGGCACGACCCGCACCGACAGTTCCTCGCCGGACAGATCCGCGCCGGGCAGCTCGAAGGATTCCGCCGACTCCGATTCGTCGACGTCGACAGCTGCCGACTGCGCCTCGTTGCGGCGCGTGGTGAGTTCTTCCAGCGAGTCCTCGGATACCTCGTCGGTCTCTGTGCGCCGCGGGGCGTCGTAATCAGTAGCCATCCGTCCAATCCCCTCGTCCAACTCAGCCGAGCCCAACCTCAGCAGAGCTTTGTATCAGCGACGAACGCCTGCGCAAAACGATTCGTGCCCTGTTCGCCGAGAGTTGGGGTGTGTTTTGCATCACATTCGCTTTCGCGTCGGGGTCCACGGGGACTCCGGCCGGCCGCTGCACCGTCGGGTGCCTTTAGAGTGCTCACGTGGTCGCTCACATCACCCAAGGTTCACTGCGCGACGCCGACGGGCAGCCGTTCCGCCGCCGCAATTACCGCCCGGGGATCATCGCGGTGGCCGTCCTCGCCGTTCTGACGGCACTGTCCTGGCTGTTCGTCCTGACCCGTCCGGTCCAAGTGAGCGAGGCTGCGGCGTGCAACGCGCCGCCGACGCCAGCCGACTCCGACGCACCCACGCTCGGCCAGCGGTTGTCCGGTTCGTCGATGGTGGACGTTGCGCCGGCGAAACTCGCCGACACCAAAGTCCGGGTGCTCAACGCAAGCGGGCAGGGCGGCCAGGCCGGCGAGGTAGCCGGCGCGCTGCGCGATCTGGGTTTCGCCGCGCCGACCGCGGCCAATGATCCGATCTATGCGGGCATCCGGCTGAACTGCCAGGGCCAGATCCGTTTCGGGGCGGCGGGCCGGTCAGGCGCGGCGTCGACATGGCTGGTCGCCCCCTGCGTAGAGCTATACCAGGACGACCGCGAGGACGACTCGGTGGATCTGGTGATCGGAACCGAGTTCACCTCGCTGGCCAGCAGCGACGACATCGCCACGGTGTTGTCGGGACTGCGCCCCGGCGCCACCGAACCGGTGGATTCGGCACTGGTAGCCCGTATTCACAACAGCGCCTGCTGAGGGATTCCACACAAGCGCCCGCGGGGTATCCAGCCCTATTCGATGGGGCGCAGACCGGAGAATCTGTCCAGCGTCTCGATGAGCTGGGTGGCGACCCCGGGCGCGGCCGCCACCAGCAGCCCTCCCCCGCCACCGGATCCGCCCTTCTCGGGCAGCACCACCAGCGCGCCGGCCTCGGCGGCGATCAGTGCTCCCGCGGCCCAGTCCCACACCTGTAGCCCGTGCTCGTAATAGACATCGAGCCTCCCCGCGGCCACCATGCACAGATCGAGCGCCGCCGACCCGATCCGTCGGACGTCGCGCACCTCCGGCAGCATGCGCGCCAGCAGGGCCGCCTGGGCGGCGCGCCGGGCGGGCGCATAACCGAAACCCGTGCCCAGCAAAGCCATGGACAGGTCGGTGACGTGGTTGCAGGCGATCCGCCGGCGCTCTCCGTCGGCGATCACCTGCGCGCCCAGTCCCGCCGCGGCCGAGTACACCCGGCCCCCCGCGACATCGGCAACCGCCCCCGCCACCGAGACACCGTTGATCTGGGCGGCCACCGACACCGCATAGGCGGGAAGCCCGTAGAGGAAGTTGACGGTGCCGTCGATGGGATCCACAACCCACCGGATCCCATCGGGGTCGGCGGTTCCGCCACCCTCCTCACCGAGGACCGACTCGCCCGGCCTGCACTGAGCGAGCCGATCCCGAATCAACTGCTCGGTTTCGGTATCAGCCACGGTCACCGGATCGGTGGGACTGCTCTTGGTCCGAACAGCCGGTGCCTGCACGGCTGCTGCCTGTCCCGCCGCGGTATCGCCTTCCCCCGCCCCGAAAATCTCCGAACGCCGGCGGCGCACGAAATCCGCGGCCCCGGCCACCAGTTGCTCTGCCACCTCACGCAGCCGTTCCGGCCGGTCGTCGACGACCGTGTCGTCGTGCAGCACCACGTCGTCGTCAGCCCCCGCGTCGTCGTCAACCACCGCGTCATCGCAGCACAATCGGCCCGATAATCCCACCTTCAGGGTCCGACTCACCAACTATGTTTGGTTGATGCCGACCGCCCCGCCGCGCTCACGACAGGGAGTACCGCAATGACCTCGAACGAGCCCACCGCCGGACGTCAGGGTTTTGGTATCGACGTCGGCGGCAGCGGCGTCAAGGGCGCCGTGGTCGACCTGGACACCGGCCAGATCATCGGCGAGCGTTTCCGCCTCGACACCCCGCAACCGGCCACCCCTGAGGCGGTCACCACAACCGTCGCCGAGGTGGTCCGGCATTTCGGCTGGACCGGACCGCTTGGCGTGACCTACCCGGGCGTGGTCGTCGACGGCGTGGTCCAGACCGCCGCCAACGTCGACAGTTCCTGGATCGGCACCCGCGTCGCCGAGTTGATGAGCACGGCTCTCGACGGACAGCAGGTCACGGTCCTCAACGACGCCGATGCCGCCGGCCTGGCCGAACAGCGGTACGGCGCCGGCCGCAACCGCGACGGTGTGGTGGTGCTGCTCACCTTCGGCACCGGCATCGGCTCAGCGGTGATCCACAACGGAATGTTGCTGCCCAACACCGAGTTCGGGCACATCGAGGTCGAGGGCAAGGAGGCCGAGCACCGTGCCGCCGCCTCGGTGCGGGAGCGCAAGGGCTGGGGCTACCGCAAGTGGACCAAACAGGTCACCAAGGTGCTCGTCGCCATAGAGAACGCGATCTGGCCGGACTTGTTCATCGCGGGCGGCGGGATTAGCAGGAAAGCCGACGATTGGATCCCCCTGCTCAAGAACCGCACACCCGTGGTGCCCGCCGAATTGCTCAACACCGCCGGAATCGTCGGTGCGGCACTGGCCGCGGCGGAGAACCACCGCGAGCACTGACCCGGGGCGCACTTTCCTGCGGATACCCAGGATGTCGTTACAATGGTGCACGGCGGCCGCCGAACGGAGCGGCGAGGATCTGAACCGATCACGCCGACATTCCCGATAACCGGCGCCCGTTGACGTAGGTCTGCGCGCGCCGGGGCCCGCAGGACCGAAAGGGTGTACGTGGCAGCGACCAAGGCAAGCCAGGCAGCCGCGAAGCCGACCAAACGCACCACCACGACGCCGGCCAAGAAGACCCCGGCCAAGAAAGCCCCCGCCAAAAAGGCAGCAGCCAAGAAGGCAGCAGCCTCGAGCACCTCCGAGCAGGCCGCCAAGGCGGCTTCAGCGAAGGCGGCGCCCGCCAAGGCCGCCAAGAAGGCACCGGCCAAGGCCACCGCAGCCGCCAAGAAGGCACCGGCGAAGACCACCCGCAGCCGCGCAAAGAAGGCCGTGGCCACCACCACCGTCGCCGAGGTCACCGTCGCCGAGGTCACCGTCGCCGGGACCACCGTCGCCGAAGCCACTATTACCGAGATCGAGGTCACCGAAATCGACTCGGCGGCCGAAGCCGAGCTCGCCACGAGCGAGAACGTCCAGCCCCAGGAAATCGACGGGGCTGACAGCGACGACGCGGCCGGCGCCGCTGCGGACGGCGGGGCCGCTGAGGACGCCAGTGAGGACGAGGAGATCGCCGAGCCCTCCGACAAGGACAAGGCCTCCGGAGACTTCATCTGGGACGAAGAAGAGTCCGAGGCTCTGCGACAGGCCCGCAAGGATGCCGAACTCACCGCCTCCGCCGACTCGGTCCGCGCCTATCTCAAGCAGATCGGCAAGGTCGCACTGCTCAACGCCGAGGAAGAGGTGGAGCTGGCCAAGCGAATCGAAGCCGGCCTGTACTCCACCCAGAAGCTGGCCGAACTCGCCGAGCAGGGCGTGAAGCTGCCGGTCCAGCAGCGCCGCGATTTACAGTGGATCTGCCGAGACGGCGAACGGGCCAAGAACCACCTGCTGGAGGCCAACCTGCGGCTGGTGGTGTCGTTGGCCAAACGCTACACCGGACGCGGCATGGCGTTCCTGGACCTCATCCAGGAAGGCAACCTCGGCCTGATCCGCGCCGTGGAGAAGTTCGATTACACCAAGGGCTACAAGTTCTCCACCTACGCCACATGGTGGATTCGCCAGGCCATCACCCGAGCCATGGCCGATCAGGCCCGCACCATCCGCATCCCGGTGCACATGGTCGAGGTGATCAACAAGCTCGGCCGCATCCAGCGCGAGTTACTCCAGGACCTGGGCCGCGAGGCCACCCCGGAGGAACTGGCCAAGGAGATGGACATCACCCCGGAAAAGGTTCTGGAGATCCAGCAATACGCACGTGAGCCGATCTCGCTGGACCAGACCATCGGCGACGAGGGCGACAGCCAACTCGGCGACTTCATCGAGGACTCCGAAGCCGTCGTGGCCGTTGACGCGGTGTCGTTCACGTTGCTGCAGGATCAGTTGCAGTCCGTCTTGGAGACGCTTTCCGAGCGTGAGGCCGGCGTGGTGCGGCTACGCTTCGGCCTCACCGACGGCCAGCCCCGCACCCTCGACGAGATCGGGCAGGTCTACGGCGTCACCCGGGAACGGATCCGTCAGATCGAGTCCAAGACCATGTCGAAACTGCGCCACCCGAGCCGTTCGCAGGTCTTGAGGGACTACCTGGACTGATGCCGCTAGCGGCGCGCGACGGGCTGGAGCGCTATTACGAATGGACCGGCCGGGTTTGCCCGCTGCTGCAACGCAACGGCTCGGGTTCGTCATTCGAGTCGATTCGACCGCTGCTCGACCTGTTCGCATCGCAGTTCGATCTGCCGGCCTTCGACTACCGGGCTACGGGTTCGAGCGTCAACCCAACGGCAGAGACTCCAGTCGGAGCAGGTTGGCCTTGGGCGACTTGGTATCGATAGCCACCAGCGGCGTTCCGTCTTCGAGGATCACCAGACCTTCGGCGTTCTCCGGACTCCCTTCGATCCGCCATATAGCCGCCGCATCAACTTTTCCGCCGGCCGGATCGAGAGCATCGGCGAGTCGTGCGATCGAACTTCCCTTATCGGAGATCAGGTAGAGGCAGCCTTCTGGTCCGATGGTGGCGTCACTGATGTCCGGCAGGGCCTTCATGAGGTCCTTGCCCAGCCACCAAGTCGCCAGCACCGTGAGGGTCTGGTCTCCGATCGTCGGCGGGACGCCCGGCCCACCGCGGTGCCAGCCGACCGGCGCGTCGCCCACCGGACCGAACTCCAGAATCGCCGCGGGATCCTTTTCCTTCACGACGATCAGATGACCGCGGTCAGCCAGCAACAACGACTCCCCGCGCGACGAGCGGTCACCCAACCAGGCCTCACGCAGGTAGTGCCCCTTCGGGACGTCAAGGACCAGTGAACCGGTCAGCGCCGGCGGCGAAAGCTCGAGCTGCAGCACGCGAGCCGGCTGCTCCTGCAGGACCAGAACGGTCCGTTCGCCGGTCGGCACGACGGCCTCGAACTGCACGCTCCCTTCCGGCAGGTCGAGGCCGGCAAGGTCAAGAGCCTGCCAGCAGGGCGGCCAGGGTTCCAACGGAGCGGAGAACACCACCGGATCGCGGTCACCGACCGCAAGTATTTCCGATCCGTGCAGCACCAATCCGGAGACCTCGCGCAGCGGGATATCGGCGACGTCGAGCACCGCCAGCTTCGGCGCCTTTGCCACCTGGTCCTCCTCTGAGGCGGGGTGACCGGGTGCGCGACTACCGGCCGCGAGACAGGGGGGTGTCCGCGCCGTGGCAACACCCGGTCACCATCATCGGGAGGAGTGCGGCGCCTTGGGGGGTTGAGACAACCGCACCGACGCTCCCAACGCCCCGCCGGTCACTGACCTTCAGAGCCGGCTGGACGATCCCAGGGGAGCGCCCACGCGGGGACCGTAACAGCTACCGCGCCGACGCGATTGCGATTCGCCCGCTGCGCTCACAATCTGGTGCCGAAGTAATCTGGCGGATAGATTGGGTCCGGCGCGGGGTGAATCTAGAACCCGGGTGAATCTCAGGAAGAGTGAGACACGCCACATCTGATACGTAGGGGAACAACGTCCCGCACCGGAACGTCTGAGACAGTAGATACAGGCGCTGAGCACCTGACGGAGGAGCCATGAACGCAACGCTGACCAGTCCCGAGTTGACCAGGGCTGATCGCTGTGACCGCTGCGGCGCGGCGGCCCGCGTTCGGGCCAAGCTGCCCTCCGGGGCTGAACTGCTGTTCTGCCAGCATCACGCGAATGAGCATCAAGCGAAGCTGATCGAACTTGCAGCCACACTAGAAGTCAGCCCGGCCGACGCCTGACACCGTGTCGTTGAGCTGAACAACCCCACACTGAGCCCCCACCGACCCACGCTGTGAGCGATCAGCCACCCAAGCCAACACGCCACCATGCCTGGCATATCGCCAAGCGAACTTTGGCGAAAAGCTGGGACGACTCGATTTTCTCGGAGTCTGCGCAGGCCGGGTTCTGGTCTGTTCTATCTCTACCGCCACTGCTGCTGGGCATGCTGGGCAGCCTGGCCTATGTGGCTCCGATGTTCGGACCAGAGACCCTGCCGATGATTGAGCAGCAGCTGATCAAAACATCAAGCAGTTTCTTCTCGAAGAACGTCGTCGCTGAGATCATCGAGCCCACCGTCCGCGACATTGTGCAAGGCGCCCGCGGCGAGGTGGTGTCGTTGGGGTTCGTCATCAGTCTTTGGGCGGGATCGTCGGCCATCTCGGCGTTCGTCGACTCAGTGGTCGAAGCCCACGGCCAGACGCCGCTGCGTCACCCGGTCCGGCAGCGGTTTTTCGCCCTCGGGTTGTACGTCGTCATGCTGGTGGGCGTCATCGCGTCGGCGCCGTTTCTGGCGCTCGGCCCTCGTGCGATCGCCGGGCACATCCCCGCCAACCTCATGAACGCCCTTCGGTTCGGCTACTACCCAATGCTCGTTTTGGGCCTGGTCCTGGCGGTGACGATCCTCTACCGCGTCTCGCTGCCGAAGCCGCTCCCCACCCACCGGCTCGTATGGGGTTCGGTATTGGCGACCACAGTGTTCATCGTGACAACCGCCGGCCTCCGCATCTACTTGCAGTACATCACCAGGACCGGTTACACCTACGGCGCGCTCGCGACACCGATCGCGTTCCTTTTGTTCGCGTTCTTTCTGGGATTCGCCGTCATGATCGGTGCTGAACTCAACGCGGCAATCGAGGAGGAGTGGCCCGCCCCCGAGCCACACCTACAGAAATGGCGCAATCGGTTGGCGGACTCCGGGCCCACACTCAACCCCGAACCGGACCCTGGCACCGATCCCGAGGTCGACGAGCAGTCGGCCGTTGACCAACCGGCTTCCGGTCAACCCCGCTTGAGGGTCTCGTAGATCCGCTTGCAGTCCGGGCAGACCGGTGAGCCCGGTTTGGGCGATTTCGTCACCGGGAACACCTCCCCGCACAACGCCACCACGTGGGTGCCCATCACCGCACTCTCGGCGATCTTGTCTTTCTTGACGTAGTGGAAGTGCTTGGGTCTGTCGCTGTCTGAGCCGTCGTCGACGCGTTCGTCGCTGTCGGTGCGCTCGATCGTATCGGTCTGCATGACGCCATTGTGCCCGCAGAGGGCAGGGTGCGGTACTCGAGATCGGACAAAAAACACCCTCGTTTCAGATGGTGCCGATGTGGAACAGTAGTGGTATGGAGCGCGATCTGGGTTTCGACGACGAAGGCCGGCCCGTGCTGATCACTCGGGCGGCCATCTCTTACGAGGAGCAACACCGCCAGCGCGTACGCAAGTACCTGAAGCTGATGTTCTGGCGTATCCCGGCCTTCATCGGCGCAGCGGTGGCCTACGGAATCTGGCACAACGGCTTGCTGTCGCTGGCGATTTTGGCAGCCTCGATTCCACTGCCGTGGATGGCGGTGCTGATCGCTAATGACCGTCCGCCCCGCCGGGCAGAGGAGCCGCGGCGCTTCCCTGACGCGCCCAGTCGCACCCCGTTGTTCCCGAGAGCCGAGCGCCCCGCGCTGGAGTCTGGCATCAACGGATCTACGCAACCGCGGGGCGGCCAGCCAAACGATGACCGTTCCCACTGATCCCGCAAAGTTCGCATTCTCAGCACATTCTTAGCTGAACCGTTCCTTTCTGCAGGTCAGAGCATGTGGGTTCAGCCCTGCACGGGAACTCTTCGCCCCAGTCATGCGTTGGACCACTTGACAGCTCGACAGCTCGGAGCCGATCAGGAGGCCGCCATGGCAAACGCCACCACCGCAATCGACAGCGACTTGGATGCCCAGAGTCCGGCTGCTGATCTCGTGCGTGTCTATCTGAACGGGATTGGCAAGACCGCGCTTCTCAGCGCCGAGGACGAGGTCGAGTTGGCCAAGCGCATCGAAGCCGGCTTGTACGCCAAGCATTTGCTCGAGACCCGCAAGCGATTGGGCGACAACCGGAAAAAAGAACTGGCGATTGTGGTGCGCGAGGGCGAAGCCGCCCGCCGCCATCTGCTCGAGGCCAACCTGCGGCTCGTGGTGTCGCTGGCCAAGCGCTACACCGGCCGGGGTATGCCCCTGTTAGACCTGATCCAAGAAGGCAATCTGGGACTCATCCGTGCGATGGAGAAGTTCGACTACACCAAGGGATTTAAGTTCTCTACGTACGCCACCTGGTGGATTCGGCAGGCAATCACCCGCGGGATGGCCGACCAGAGCCGCACCATCCGCCTGCCCGTCCATCTGGTCGAGCAGGTCAACAAGCTGGCCCGGATCAAGCGGGAACTGCACCAGACTCTCGGACGCGAAGCCACCGACGACGAGCTTGCCGAGGAGTCGGGGATTCCCGTCGAGAAGATCAATGACCTCCTTGAGCACAGCCGGGATCCGGTAAGCCTGGACATGCCGGTTGGAACCGATGAGGAGGCTCCGCTGGGGGACTTCATTGAGGACGCCGAGGCGATGTCGGCCGAAAACGCGGTCATCTCGGAATTGCTGCACATCGATATCCGGCACGTGCTGGCCACCCTCGATGAGCGCGAGCAGCAGGTCATCCGCCTGCGATTCGGCCTTGACGACGGACAGCCGCGCACCTTGGATCAGATCGGCAAGTTGTTCGGCCTGTCCAGGGAACGGGTGCGCCAGATCGAGCGCGAGGTCATGGCAAAGCTTCGCCACGGAGAACGGGCCGATCGACTGCGTTCCTACGCCTGCTGACATAACCGATTCGAAACCCCTCGCGGGTGGGGCCCGCCGGCGTTGCCGACGGGCCCC
Source organism: Mycobacterium sp. (assembly GCA_020438845.1). Taxonomy (GTDB): domain Bacteria; phylum Actinomycetota; class Actinomycetes; order Mycobacteriales; family Mycobacteriaceae; genus Mycobacterium. Next base: position 28,676 of record JAGQTV010000009.1, read on the forward strand.
ACCCGTTTGGCCGGTCTGCGCCGGAACCACAGTAGGATCGCGGTGCAACGGAAGGGGGTGCCCTGATGAACGATCTGGTCGATACCACCGAGATGTATCTGCGGACCATCTACGACCTCGAAGAGGAAGGCGTAGTTCCCCTTCGGGCACGCATCGCTGAACGTCTTGACCAAAGTGGCCCGACCGTCAGCCAGACCGTTGCACGCATGGAGCGCGACGGTTTGGTGCGGATCGCCGGCGACCGCCACCTCGAACTCACCGACCGGGGGCGTCAGCGGGCGGTGTCGGTGATGCGCAAACACCGCCTCGCCGAACGCCTGCTGCTTGACATCATCGGGTTGCCATGGGAAGAAGTGCACGCTGAGGCCTGCCGATGGGAACACGTCATGAGCGAGGACGTCGAACGGCGGTTGGTGCAGGTGTTGGACAACCCGACCGTCTCTCCATTCGGCAATCCGATCCCCGGACTGGCCATGCTGGGACTCACGGAGACCCGGACCGCGGGCAGCCCGGCAGCCCTGGTGCGGCTGACCGAGCTTCCCGCCGGCGGCTCGGTAGCCGTGGTGGTTCGCCAACTCACCGAGCACGTACAGGGCGATGTCGCCCTGATCAGCAAGCTGAAGGAAGCGGGGGTCGTACCCAATGCCCGGGTGTTGGTGGAAACCAGCCCGGAGGGCGACGTGACAATCGTCGTGAGCGGCCACGAGAACGTCGAACTTCCCGAGGAGATGGCTCACGCCGTGAAGGTCGAGACGGTCTAGACCGACCAGCGGGCGAAGCCTTGCCGCGGCGGAAGGCGGACGCCCAACCTGTTGGCCAGGCGGTAGCCCGTGCCGGCCAGCTCACGAATCCGGTCCGGCCGCATGCCCGACTGCAGCGCGGTGTCGAGCATTCCGGCCATCCGGTGATTGGGTTCAGCCCGAAGCGCCGCCGCCAACGAGATCCCCGCCAGCGGGCCGTCGCCACGCGCATACGCCGAAAAGGCCAGCAGAACAAGCGCTTCCACCCGCCAGGGCTCAGGAAGGGTGCGGGCCAACACAGCCCACAACATCTCGGCCTGACCAGCGTCGACGCCGACGGCCAACGCGTACAGCGTGTCGCGAACCGCCACGTCGGTCAACGCACAGGCCAGCGCAGCGACCTCGTCGTCACCGAGTGGAACGCCCCGGCAAACCCGGGCGGCCGCGCCGATCGCAGCCTCCACATCCCGCCGACCGCAGCCGTCGGGATCGGCACGCCAGTCGGCCTCCCGGCGTGCCGACTGGGCCCGGAGGAGGTCCACCAGTCCAGCAGACCGGACCGGATCAACCGGCGCGACGACGCCCTGCAGGTCGGCACGTCGCTCATAGAGCCGGCGGCCCTCGAAGACGGCCGCCGCAGCCAACGGCGACGCACTCGGATCTTCGACCGCGCCTGTGCCTCCGCAACCGTCAACACAGTGCCAGCTGCCTCCCGCCGCTACCCGGTCAACGACGTAGGAAGCGGAGACCTCAAGGTCCCGGTCGGCCAACGCCGACTTCAGGGCCTCGCATAACTGCCGATGTTCGTCGTTACACATCGGGCATAGCGCGCCATCAGCATCGACGATCACCGCAACCACTGCGTCTGCACCGGAGGCGACGACCACCTCCCCCAGTTGGTTGACGCCGTCAGCCAGGTCGGTCGACAGATCAGCACGAATGACCCCGCCCATCCTGCCCCCTTCCAGACCAACAAGGACCAGGGACTGTTCGGGTACGAAACCGAGCACCGCGGGTAGGGCAGCGATCAGGGCGCCAGGACTGGCGGCTCGATACTCATGGTGTTTTGTCATGCCTCGACGCTGTCAAGCGCCACCGTCAGCGGGGCGTCCGGTGAGCCCAAGGGAAGTGCGGGGTGTCAATCAAGTCGCGACTGTGGACCGCATCACGGACAATAGAGGGAACGAGCACCGTCGCTGACGCGTTGTACGACGTGGGCGGAGCACGCAAGGAGGACCACCCATGACCGACCACCAAGGCAACGAATACACCCCCGATCAGCAACCAGAACAGATTTACGAGCTCGAGGCCACGGCCCCCCAGCTGTCATCATCGGATGGGCGCGGGCCGGTGCTGATCCATGCCCTCGAAGGCTTCTCCGACGCCGGCCATGCCGTTCGGCTGGCCGCCGATCATCTCAAGAGCTGCCTGGACAGCGACCTTGTGGCCTCGTTCGCTATCGACGACCTGCTGGATTATCGGTCCCGGCGGCCAATGATGACGTTCAAGACCGACCATTTCACCGATTACGCCGAACCCCAACTCAACCTCTACGCACTTCGAGACAGCGTCGGCACCCCGTTTCTGCTGCTGGCTGGACTAGAGCCGGATCTGCAATGGGAGCGTTTCGTCAGTGCCGTTCGGCTTCTGGCCGAGCGGCTGGGCGTGCGCCAGACCATAGGTTTGGGCACGATTCCGATGGCCGTGCCGCACACACGCCCGGTCAGCATGACCGCCCACTCCAATAACCGCGAACTGATCGCCGACCACCAACCGTGGATCGGCGAGGTCCAGGTTCCCAGCAGCGCATCCAACCTGCTGGAGTATCGGATGGCCCAGCACGGCCACGACGCAGTCGGCTTCACTGTGCACGTGCCGCATTACCTGGCCCAGACCGACTACCCCGCCGCAGCTGAGGCGTTGCTCGAGCAGGTGGCCAAGTGCGCCTCACTGCGGTTGCCCTTGGGCGCTCTCACTGAGGAAAGCAAGATCGTGCACGCCAAGATCAACGAGCAGGTCGAGGGCTCCGCCGAGATCGCCCAGGTCGTCGAGGCGCTCGAGCGCCAGTATGACGCGTTCGTTTCAGCACAGGCGAACCGTTCACTTTTGGCCCGGGACGAAGACCTCCCCAGCGGCGATGAACTCGGCGCGGAGTTTGAACGGTTCCTGGCTGAGCACGCCGAGGAGTTCAAAGAAGGCGACGACAACGCCTGAGCAAATCCACCTGGTCAGACCACCGCGCCTATGGGGCGCCAACCCCGCGCAGCGCACGAAGTGCCTCGATCTCGCGCTCGAAATCCTCAGCTGAGGAGAACGAGCGGTATACCGACGCAAACCTCAGATACGCCACCTCGTCGAGTTCTCGAAGCGGACCCAGAATAGCCAAGCCCACGTCATGGCTCGGGACCTCCGGCGAACCGGTAGCCCGCACTGCATCCTCGACCTGCTGAGCGAGCAGATTGAGCGCATCGTCATCCACCTGCCGCCCCTGGCAGGCGCGCCGAACGCCGCTGATCACCTTCTCGCGGCTAAACGGTTCCGTCACCCCGCTGCGCTTGACTACCGCCAGGATCGCGCTCTCAACCGTCGTAAACCTGCGACCACACTCCGGGCAGGCGCGGCGTCGGCGGATCGCCTGACCCTCGTCCGTCTCCCTGGAGTCGACCACCCGGGAGTCGGGATGGCGGCAAAAGGGACAGTGCACGACCTTTGCCTCCCTGACTCCAGAACACGGCGCCACAAACGCCCGGAACCAATGAGAGCCTACCCGCGACTCCCCCGCAGCTGCCATCGGAGCGGGGAGAGCGCTACCGAACGTGGGAGAAACCATTTCACCGGGCATCGAGCAAAACCGAACTAGCCGACGGGAGTGATGAGAGTCTGCCCTGGGCCGATTTCCACCGACTCCAGATTGTTGAGATCCCGGATCCGCTCGACCACTTGGCCGACCGGAGAACCCGGGGCCATGCGGCCTGCTACCTGCTGCAAGGTCTCCCCCGCCTGGACCCGAACGACGGCCAGCCGGTCTGGCACGGATTGCGATCCGGCCGCTGCGCCACCGCTGACATGCGCGATCCAGCCGAGCCACAGAGTGATCAACGCCGCCAGGAAGGCAACCGCCAGAGTCGCCGAGTTGCTGACCGCGCGACGCGGGGAGTGTCGCACACGAGAGACCGGGATACCTGTACCCCGATAAGTCAGTGGAGCCACCGCTGGCCTCGCCGCTACATTCGTCACCGGCGGCCTCGTCGAACGGGTTGCCGACGCCGGCCCTGTCAGGCCGGAACGAGCCCGCCTGGGATGAGGCGCGGCGACGCGGCCGACCCTGGCCTGCGGCCTGCCGCCCGATCGCGATTCCTCGAGGTACTGCAGCTCCAGCCAATTGCCCTGCCGGTCATCCAGAACCGTCATGTCCAACTCCTCCCGACTCTATTCGCTCTAGTGTTCGAACCGTACTCGATCATTCGTTCGAATCCCGAACATTTGAGCGAGCGTGTCACGAGGATAAGAGAGCCCACCGACAACAACTGCGACCTCGCCGGCGATTGCGACCCAGCCGACACGGTCGAACAAATGTTTGATTATCTCGCCGATTCGGATTAGATTCGGCGCTATGAGCGACAGGACATCGGAGACTGGTAGCGCACGACAAACCGATTCAGGTCTGACCGAACGGCAGCGCACCATCCTCGAGGTGATCCGCGCGTCCGTCGTCAGCAGGGGTTACCCACCCAGCATCCGCGAGATCGGCGATGCTGTCGGGCTGACCTCGACGTCGTCAGTGGCTCATCAACTACGAACTCTGGAGCGCAAAGGTTACCTGCGGCGCGACCCTAATCGCCCCCGGGCGGTCGACGTTCGCGGCGCAGACGACGGAGGGAACGCCGCGACCTCGGTGAGCACCGATGTGGCCGGTTCCGACGCTCTCCCCGAACCTACCTACGTGCCGGTCCTGGGCAGAATCGCGGCTGGTGGTCCGATACTGGCCGAGGAAGCGGTCGAGGATGTCTTCCCCCTGCCTCGTGAACTGGTTGGAGAAGGCTCGCTCTTTCTACTGAAAGTGGTCGGCGAGTCGATGATCGACGCAGCGATATGCGACGGCGATTGGGTCGTCGTGCGCCAGCAGCACGTAGCCGACAATGGCGACATCGTCGCGGCGATGATCGACGGCGAGGCCACCGTGAAGACTTTCAAGAAGACCAGCAATCAGGTTTGGCTCATGCCGCACAACCCGGTATTCGACCCCATTCCCGGCAATAGCGCAGTCATCCTCGGCAAGGTCGTCACCGTAATCCGCAAAGTTTGACCCAGGGCTGACGGTCGACCCGTGATCGATGTTGTTGGGGAGCCCGATCCCTACTCCGGCGCCTTAACGAAGCCATTGGCGCGCGCCAGTTCCTCGGTCGCGAACCACACTTCCGGCAGGGTGTTGTCGTACAGAACCGATTCCGGCGTGTAATACAGGCCCGAATGGGTGTTGGCCTTGATGACATACCCCTCCGGCGCCTGATACGGGTCAGCCAGGGGCAAATGAATTGCCGGGCGCCACGGCTCGTGACCCGCGTCGACGTCACCGTTCTCGGAAGCCGAGGTCTCCAGCGGTGCCTCATCCTCCGCCGGCTCGACCTGCTCGGTTTCCTCGGCGGTGATTGTCACTTCTTCGACAACCTCGTCCTGGTAGCGGAGATCGGACTCTCCTCCACGGTGGTCACTCTGCTCGCCGGCATCCTGCTCCGTGTCGCTCCACCAACTCGGCGAGGGCTCAGCCGCATGCCGCCGACGGGGAACGGCGATATCGTCCAGATCCAGTCGCCACATCGAGGCACCCGCCTCGACGGTGTGACGTCCGGAGTCCGATTCCGCGTCCCACCCCCGGTCAGCAGTGGTCTCCGCCGAACCAAAATCGGTGAGGTTGGCGGCGGACGGGATACGAGTCGGGGCGGTGTCGATCTTGTCCTCGTCGCTGTCGAAGCCGACGTCCTCGCCGGTCGGGGGCGACCAGTTGAAACCGGATGCTTGCGCCCCCTCCGAGCCAACGTCGGGGCCCTGGTAGCGAGCGCGTACAGGACCTTCGCCAGGCCAACGGTCCCCATTGGGGGCCGCTCCGTGGCGTTCCGCTACCTCGTGCGAGCCTCCCCGACGTTGCGCCCAGAGCGCCAGAAGGCCGAGCAGCAGCAAGACCGGAATGATGATCGCCAACCACCACCAGTGCCATCCGGAGGTCTTGGCAGGCTTGGCGGCCGGCGTTGTCCCAGCAGGCGTTTGACCCATCGCGTCCGGGATCTCCAGCCCTGACAGGCTCGAGGCCAGGCTCGGCGGCTTGCTGCTGAATTCTTTGGACGCACTATTCCAAGACAGTTCGCCACCGCTGAAGTTCTGGGTGACGGTGTCGCCCTGGACACTCTCTTCGCCAGTCGGCACCCCCAGCGCGCCGGTGGCCCCGCCCAGCTTGTCCCAAGCGGCGTTGATCGCACCCCGCACGACGATTGCGCCGTTGTCGGGGGTCCAGAAGATGACTGGCTTGTCCGGTGCGCTGAAGGCGCTGACCCTGCTGTTGGGCACACCTCCCTCGGTTTCGACGCCGACGGGGAAGCCGAGGTCCCCGGTCGGGCCGCCCAACGACTCGTACTTGGACAGAATCGCTCCAGTCACGGCGTGCGCGCCAGTAGCCGGCGAGTAGAAGATCTTGCCGCTCGCGTAGTCTTGCGCAGCGCCGCCGTCACCGACTGCGGTCTGCTCGCCCTGGCGCGCGCCGAGCGGGCCGCCGAGCCCACCGGTCGCCCGCCACGCCTGGTTGATGAGAGTGGTCGGATCCGTCGGCACCTCCAGGCCACCGAGCTCGTCGGCGAAGGACGGCGGATCACTGGTGAAGGTCTTGGAGGCGGTGTTCCACGACAACTCACCGCCGGTGAACTTCTGGCTGATCACGTCGCCGTCGTAACGCTCGTCCTCAACCGGTACGCCCAGTGCCCCCGCAGAGCCGCCGAGCTTGTCCCAGGCCACGTTGATCGCCCCGCGTACCGCCCAGGCCCCAGTGTCCGGCGTCCAGAAGATGGCGGGTTTGTCGCTGGCACTGAACGTGCTGACCCGGCTATCAGGTCCGACCAAACCGGCCACCTCGTTGATGGTCGGGAAGCCAAGATCACTGTCCGCTGGCCCGCCTAGCGACTCGTACTTGTTCAGAATGTCGCCGTAGATGAGGTGGGCGCCGGTCTCCGGGGTGAAGAAGATCTTGCCCTCGGAGAACTTCTCGCCGTAGCCCGAACCGACTTCGAAAACATCGCCGTCGCGGTTACCGACCGGTGAGTCGGCCCCTCCTGCGGCCTGCCAGGCCTGGTTGATCGCGTCCGCGGCATCGCTCTCCGGCGAGGCGATCGCATCGGGCACCACCAAGGCCGCCACAGCGATCGTGGCCGCCACACCGAGGGTCATACGCCTGGCAGTCCCTACGAGACTTTTCCCGAGCCGCGTCATTGAATGTCTCCCGAAATCCGTTTTGCACGCCGTTGCCGAACCGCATCAACCTCAAGTATCGGTTAACGGTTACACATTTCCGCGACAGCTAACCACGACACGCGGTATTGATCGACCTCGGCATCCAAATCGAGATTGAAACCGAATTGATTCGAAATAGCCGAAAGCCGTCCTAAAGACACACAATCGCGCAGGTCAGACCCCTAAACCACGTCCGATAATCTCTTTCATGATCTCGGTGGTCCCTCCGTAGATCGTCTGCACGCGGGCATCGAGGAACGCTCGGGCGACGTTGTATTCGCGCATGTAGCCGTATCCACCGTGTAACTGCAGACAGCGGTCGATGAGCCGAACTTGGGCCTCGGTTGTCCACCATTTGGCCATTGCCGCCTGCTCGACGGTGAGCTTCTCGTCCATGTGCAACTTGATGAATTCATCGACCATGATGCGCACGGCGGTGGTTTCGGTCGCTAGTTCGGCGAGCATGAAGCGACTGTTCTGAAACGATCCGATGGGTTTTCCGAAAGCCTTGCGTTCCTTGGCATATTGCAGCGTTTCCTCGAGCACTGACTCCATTGCCGCAGCGGCCATTATCGCGATGGAAATTCGCTCCTGGGGCAGGTTCTGCATGAGATAGATAAATCCCATGCCCTCCTCGCCGAGGAGGTTCTCGACGGGAACGTGCACATCGGTGAACGACAGTTCGGCAGTATCCTGGGCGTCCAGTCCAACCTTGTCTAAATGCCGACCGCGCTCAAATCCAGGCATACCGCGTTCTACGGCGAGTAGAGAGAAACCTTGCGCTCCCTTATCAGGGTTGGTTTGAGCAACGACGATCACCAGATCTGCATTGATCCCGTTGGTGATGAACGTCTTGGACCCGTTGAGGATGTAGTGATCACCTTCGCGAACCGCGCGCGTCTTGATCCCCTGCAAGTCGCTACCTGTGCCGGGTTCAGTCATCGCGATCGCCGTGATCATCTCCCCGGTGCAGAACTGCGGTAGCCAGCGTTGCTTCTGTTCCTCGTTGGCCAGGCGCAGAAGGTACGGAGCTACGACGTCATTGTGCAGGGAGAACCCCAAGCCGCTATAGCGGCCCGCTACCGTCTCCTCCACGACGATCGTGTTGTAGCGAAAATCCGGGTCACCGCCACCGCCATACTCCTCGGGCACCGCCATGCCCAGAAAGCCCTGCTTGCCGGCCTCTAGCCACACTCCGCGGTCAACGATCTTGTCCTTCTCCCACTGGGCGTGGTAGGGCGCGACGTGCTTGTCGAGAAACGCGCGGTAGGACTCCCGGAACAGCTGGTGTTCGGGCTCGAAGAGGGTGCGCTGGTACTTGACGGCAGTGCCCATGGGTTACCTTCCGGGGAGTGATACGTGATCACCCCGAGGATAGACCAACCGGATGGTTGGTCGTCGTCGGCTACCCTCGGCGATCCGGGCTACCGACGGCGCCCGGGTCCTCCGATCCACGGAACGTGCGGCATGTTAGCCGGAGGCGCGACCGTCCCCGGCCTCGCCTTGATCGACACACTGCCGTTCGTTTGGCAGATGGTCTTGAAGTCGGTGCTCTGGCAGGTCGGTCGAGCGTCGGCGACCGGAGCCGAGATAGCCGCGGCGGCCGCCAGTCCCGCGATCAACGCTACTGAGCTGCGACGATGGGTCATAGGTTATTCACCTTTCGAGTTGATCGGATTGCCCTTTAGGGGCAGGCGGAGACGACGACGGCGGCCTCGGGGCCGAGCGGCGTGTTGTTGGCCGCAGCGCGGGCAAGCGCGTCCGCCATGGCGGCTTCGACCGTCACGCCGGCACCGCCGGCCACGACGTCGTTGGAGTCGTCGGCCACGGACACGATGCAAAGGTTGTCGTTGGTGACCTCATCGGCGGTGCATTCCACGCCCCCGGCGGCTTGGCAGGCCGCAATCACCGCTGCCGAGGCCTCCTCGGCACTGCTACCACTTGCAGTGAAACCATCCAGCTCACCGATGAATGTGCCGGTGCCGACTGCTTCGTAGATGTCGGCGGAGTTGTCGACGGTTCCGCCCGGACCGCCCGCAAAGGCGTAACCCGTCGAAGCCCCCGCAGCGATCACGCCCGCAACTACGACCGCCGAAACCAAACGGATGTTGGCCATGCCGATCCTCTCGTCATTGAAGTTCGGGATCAAACTAGCACCGACAGCCCGCACTTGCCGGACGAAGTTGACCGGCGCGTCAGTCGACGGTTGCGTACTGGCGCACGCTGGCCGCAAGCGCCGCCGACACGCGCGCTTTGATCCGGGTTCCGTATTCGGTGTGCTCGGTGGCGTCGACGCGGCCGTCGTCGTGGATCCGGGCTACCAGATCGCCGCGGTCATAGGGGATGGTGACGTCCACGGCGATCTCACGGGGCGCGACCAACTCGCCCAGCCGGGCCTGCAGCCGATCCAGGCCCTCACCGGTATGAGCCGAGACGAACACCGCTCCGGGAAGCGCTCGGCGCAACTGCGCCAAGGTCACCTCTGCCGCGACGTCGATCTTGTTGACCACCAACAACTCCGGCGCCGGCGGCGCGTGATGCTCAGCCTGGACCTCCCGGATGACCTGGTGCACCGCGTCGATCTGGGCTATCGGGTTGACGTCCGAACCGTCGACGACGTGCACCAGGAGATCGGCATCGACGACCTCCTCCAGCGTCGAACGGAAGGCCTCGACCAGTTGGGTCGGGAGGTGGCGGACGAACCCGACGGTGTCGGTCAGCACGAAGGGTCGGCCGTCACCGAACTCGCCTCGCCGCGTCGTCGGTTCGAGCGTGGCGAACAACGCGTTCTGCACCAGGACACCTGCTCCCGTCAGGGCGTTGAGCAGGCTGGACTTGCCGGCATTGGTATAGCCGACAATCGCGATGGACGGCACATCGCTGAGCAGGCGCCGGCTGCGCTGGGTATCGCGAGCCTGCTTCATCTCTTTGATCTCACGGCGCAGCCGCGACATCCGCTCACGGATGCGACGGCGGTCGGTCTCGATCTTGGTCTCGCCGGGGCCACGGGTGCCGACCCCGCCACCGCTGCCGCCGGCGCGGCCGCCCGCCTGTCGGGACATCGACTCGCCCCAGCCGCGCAGCCTGGGCAGCATGTATTGCATCTGGGCCAACGAAACCTGGGCCTTGCCCTCGCGGCTGGTGGCGTGCTGGGCGAAGATATCGAGGATCAGGGCCGTCCGGTCGATGACTTTTACCTTCACCACCTTTTCCAGTGCGTTCAGCTGGGCCGGGCTGAGCTCGCCGTCGCAGATGACGGTGTCCGCTCCGGTGGCGACGACCACCTGGCGCACTTCGGCCGCCTTACCCGACCCGATGTAAGTGGCCGGATCCGGTTTGTCTCGACGCTGGATGACGCCTTCGAGGACCTCCGAGCCGGCGGTCTCGGCCAGTGCGGCCAGTTCAGCCAGGCTCGCCTCGGCGTCAGCGGCGCTGCCTTCGGTCCACACCCCGACCAGCACCACCCGTTCCAGGCGCAACTGGCGGTATTCGACTTCGGAGACGTCGGTGAGTTCGGTCGACAGACCGGCTACGCGGCGAAGCGCGGAGCGGTCCTCCAGCGCGAGTTCACCGAGGCTCGGCTCGGGGGTGTTCAGGTCAGAATTCGTCATGGGCAGTAATCGATGGTGTCACGCCACTACAACACCGCGCATCCCAATAATCGTTCCCGGCAGTAATCACCCCGGACCGTCAGCCCTGGGCGGCCCACCACTCATCGACGAGGTCGCCGCCGGCAACCAACACTGACGGTCCGCGGAGAAAGCTGGTGGCCTCGGTGATCTCGACGACCACTTCTCCCCCGGGGATCGACACCCGCATCGTTCCGGTTTCCGCCCCCTGAGCGGCCAGTGCCGCGAGGGTCGCGGCCACAGTTCCCGTACCGCACGATCGGGTCTCCCCCACCCCGCGTTCGTGTACCCGCATCGAGATGAGCGGCTGGGGTCCGGACTGGGGCCGGGAATCGAGAGTCGGCGCGGTGAGCACCTCGACGTTGACACCCTCGGGGAACTGGGCGTCGTCGAACCCGACCGGAGCGGCGACGTCGAGGCTGGCCAGTTCCTCGACAGTCAGGTCGGGAACGAGGCAGGCCAGATGGGGATTTCCGACGTCAACGGCGACGCCGGTCAGGCGTCGGCCCCCAACGGTCGCCGTTCCGGTACCCAGTTGTCTGGCCTTGCCCATCTCGACCGTGACATCGGCTGAGAAATCATCGGCGCCGTGAACGACGACCGGGCGCGGTCCGGCCAGGGAACCGACGACGAACTCGTCGCGACCCTCCAGACCGCTGGCCCTGAGGTAGTGGGCGAATACCCTGACCCCGTTGCCGCACATCTGGGCCACCGACCCGTCGGCGTTGCGGTAATCCATGAACCAGTCCTCGGCGCCGACACCCCCGGGCAGGCGATTCAACACGCCGGCACCCAGCGCCGCGCCGGCCGTGGTGACGCGCAACACCCCGTCCGCGCCCAGTCCGCGACGCCGGTCGCAGAGCGCAGCCACCGCCGCCGCAGTCAACTCCAACTGTGCCGGCAAGTCGGGCAGCACCACGAAATCGTTCTGTGTGCCGTGGCCTTTGGCGAATTTCATTGGCGCCACTCCTCGATCCCGGCTCCGCCGGCATCATCGTCATCGGCGAATTTCATTGGCGCCACTCCTCGATCCCGGCTCCGCCGGCATCATCCTCGGTGCGGATCACCTGGTCAGGATACGTGCCGCCAATGCCCCACCACCGTGTCGGCAAGCTCGGTCCCCGCACCGTCGACCCAGTGAATGCGGTGGTCGCGCCGGAACCACGATCGTTGTCGACGCACGTAACGGCGGGTTCCAATGAAGGTCAATTCCCGAGCGCGCTCGACCTCTGCCGCAGTGCCGCCGGCAGCGAGTGCCTCAATCACCTGCGCATAACCCAACGCCCGAGCGGCCGTCGTCCCGTCCCGCAGACCGGTGACGAGTAGGCCGCGAACCTCGTCGACGAGTCCCGCGTCAAACATCCCATCCGTACGCCGGGTGAGCCGTTCATCGAGAGTCTCTGTCTCCCAATCCAACCCGACGATCACGGTTTCCCAACGCGCCGCGCCGATGCGCGGCGCCGAGGCGGCGAAAGGAAGACCGGTCAACTCCACCACCTCGAGGGCTCGAACGATGCGCCGGGCATCGGTGGGCAGAATCGCCGAGGCAGCGGCCGGGTCGCGGGCGGCGAGCTCGGAGTGGAGAGCGGCAACCCCGACATCAGCCAGCTGATCCTCCCAGCGAGCCCGAACGGCAGGGTCCGTGGCCGGAAACGACCAATCGTCGAGCAGCGACTGGATGTACATCATCGAGCCGCCGACGATGATCGGCACGGCCCCACGCGCAGCGATGGCTTCCACGTCGGCCGCCGCGGCCTGTTGGTAGCGGGCCACGGTTGCGGTGTCGGTGACGTCGAGAACATCAAGCTGGTGATGCGGGATGCCCCTGCGCTCGGCAGGACGGAGTTTGGCGGTACCGATATCCATCCCCCGGTACTGCTGCATAGCGTCGGCGTTGACGATCTCTCCGCCGACGCGATCGGCCACGTCAAGCGCGACCTGCGACTTGCCGGTTCCGGTGGGACCGATGATGGCGATGGGTCTGCTCATCAGCCCGGTAGCCACAGCCCGACGAAGTACCCGACACCGTAGGGGGCACCGCGGACCAGTTCGCGGGTGGCCCACCTGCTCTCCCCCGCCAGCCCAGCCATCACCTGGTAGGCGACCCGACCCACGATGGTGTCGGGAAGCCGGGTCAGCGCAGCGCAATCGCCGGTGGACAGGGCGTCGTCCAGCGCGTCCTGAACCACCAATGAGTCCGGGTCGTAGCCGCCGGGAGCGGCCTGCGTCAGCGTGTTGGCGCCGTCGGCCACCACCAGCACGCCGATCGGTTCTGCCACTGCGTCGATCTCGGCCCGCAGCGCCCGGCCCTCAGCTACCGCGGCGTGCGGATCGCGGTCAGCGGCGTAGGTGCGAACCTCCACCGAAGCCCCGGCGTTCGCTTGGCCGCGAAGCCATCCGGCGAACAGCGCGCACAGTGACAGCGGTGCGACGACATCCGGGACATGCGGAGACAGCGCAACCGGCACGTGAACGCCATACCCTGCGAAGGTACCGCGGGTCTGAGGGCCGATGACCCGATCCTCCGGCGCGGCACCGACGGCGATCCACCGGTCCGGAAGTTGCGCTGCGGCCGCAACAGCAGCCGATCGCAAGCCGGCAACCTCTCCGGCTGCGGCTCCGGCTAGTTCCGGGACCAGGACCGGCGCCGAGGGGGTCAGTGCGATTGCCGTCAACACGGGGTTCAACGCTAGCGCCGCGACGCCGGCGCTCGGCTAGCGGCGCCCGCAGATCCCGAGGTGACCTGGCTTCGGGCCAGCGCGGCGGTGGCCACCACGGTCGCCACAATGGCTCCAATGAGTGCCGCCCACCCTTTGTCGCCCGGCCGCACCGTCTCCCCGAGGACGAGAATGCCCAGCATCGAGGCCACGACCGGCTCGACGACGGTCATCGTCGGCAGCGAGGCGGCCAACGACCCGGCCCGGAACGCCGACTGCTGCCAGGCAGTGGCGGCGGTACCGACCACGGCCCACGCGTAGAGCTCGGGGGTGGCCAGCACCGACCACAGACCATGGCCGAACCGGTCAACCACACCCTTGGTCAGAACGGCGAAAACACCCCACAGCGAGCCGGACACCACGCCGAGCAGCACTGCGGCGGCGGGTCGGCCGGCTTTAAGCCGCGCGCCTACAACGCACAAGACCAGCGTAGGGCCCATCACGGCGACCACCATGGTCCACACCTGAAGTGCACCCCGGGAATGTCCGGCGGTGGGGTCGCCGACAGTGACGATCACCGCCACCGACGCGGCCAGCACGAATGCCCACATCCACTGCGTGCGCGTCACCCGTTGGCCGGTGACGTGGGCGTTGATGGGCAGCGCGAAGAGCAATGCCGTAACCAGTAGCGATTGGACTAGCAGCACTGAGCCCAGGCCAAGCGCGGATGCCTGCAGCACGAACCCGCCCATCGATACCAGGGTTCCCATCCACCACTGGCGGTCCCGGAGCAGCCGAAGGAACAACTGGAGGTTCCCGACCTTCTGGTCGGTGACGTCCTGTGCGGACCTGTCGTGAATAACGTTGCCGATGCCGATGAAGACCGCTGCGCCCAGTGCCAGAAGGGCGGCTAGGTCCGCCTTAGCCATCTGCTTAGAGTGCCTGTCCACGCACCGGCCAAGCAAGCGCGACCCCGACCCGGGAACACGCTTCTGCTAGACCTGGTTCAATACGGGCATCAGCAGTAGGTGCCGCTCAGCGCGGCAGGGGCGCGGCACGACGCGCCAGAGGGTAGGTGAAACGTGAGCAGCGACGAGACCATGACGACTCCTGGATCGACCCCCGAATCGGTGTCGATACCTCGATCCGAACCGGTGTCGACCCCTGAATCGGCACCCGAGCCGGCACCCTCTTCAGGCGTCAAGCCCGCCCCCCGACCCGGTCCACCGCGACCCGGCCCACCGCGACCAGGTCCCCGTGCCCATGCCCCTGCCCAGCCCGCGCTCACTCATAGTGACCCGCACCGCTTCGGCCGGGTCGACGACGACGGCACGGTCTATCTGGTCACCGCGTCCGGTGAACGTGTCATCGGATCCTGGCAGGCCGGTGACGCGGAGGCTGCGTTCGCCCATTTCGGGCGGCGGTTCGACGACCTGGCCACCGAAGTCACCCTGATGGAGACCCGACTGGCTTCGGGAACCGGCGATGCCCGTAAGACCAAGGCGGCTGCCGCGGCGTTGTCCGAGTCACTTTCCACAGCAAGCGTTCTCGGCGATGTGGATGCTTTGGCGGTACGACTGGCGGCCATCGCTGCCCATGCCGACGAGTCAGTACAGGCCGAGCGGGCCCGCCGGGAGGAACACCGTGCAGGCCTTGCGGCCCGCAAAGAGGCACTCGCTGCCGAGGCCGAGGATCTTGCCGCCAACGCCACCCAGTGGAAGACGGCGGGCGACCGCATGCGCGCCATCCTCGAGGAATGGCGAACCGTGACCGGGCTGGACCGGAAGACCGACGAAGCACTGTGGAAGCGCTACGCGGCTGCGCGCGACGCCTTCAATCGGCGCCGCGGCGCGCATTTCTCCGAACTCGACCGCGAGCGTGCCGGCGCCCGACAGGCCAAGGAGCGGCTGTGTCAGCGGGCAGAGGAACTGTCCGGTTCGACCGACTGGGCGGGGACGGCGGCAACATTCCGCGAGTTGCTTGCCGAGTGGAAAACAGCGGGGCGGGCGGCCAAAGAGACCGACGACGCGCTGTGGCAACGGTTCAAAGCTGCTCAGGACACCTTCTTCGCCGCACGCAATGCGGTCAGCGCCGAGCGGGACGCGGAGTTGGTGGCCAACGCCGAGGCGAAGGCGAAGCTGCTCGCGGAGGCCGAGCGGATCGACCCGTCCAACACCGGCGCGGCGCGCGCCGCTCTGCGCGGCATCACCGAGAAGTGGGATGCGATCGGCAAAGCGCCCAAAGAGCAGTCGGCCGACTTGGAGCGACGGCTGCGTGCGGTAGAGCAGAAAGTCCGCGACTCGGCCGACGCCGCGCGGATCGACCCGGAGGCGCAGGCCCGTGCCGCGCAATTCCGTTCCCGCGCTGAGCAATTCGAGCGCCAGGCTGAGAAGGCTGCGGCAGCTGGGCGAGATAAGGAGGCCGCAGAGGCTCGCGCCAGCGCCGCGCAATGGCGGGAATGGGCCGACGCAGCCGCCAAGGCTTTAACGAAAAGGCGCTGACGGAAGAGCGCTGAGCAGGGGCCTTCTTAAGGCTCGTCCGATTTGGGTTCCTTCGGCAGGTCGAGGCTCTCCAACAGCGACTTGGACTGCGTTTTGGCGGCTTCGTCGCGACGTTGGGCCTCCGCGGCCAACTGCAAGGCCGTCCGGGTCCAGACCACCCGTGCCCAATGGAAAGTCAGCAGGATCACCGCGATCCAGGCGATGATCAGACCAAAGCCGGGGCCGGGGTGGCCGTGGGTTGCAGTCTGTCGAGACCACACGGCGAGCATGCCGATAGCACTGGCCACCGCTGAACCGGCTAGTGCGATCCACGCCAGAGTCCACCGCCGCGTGAGCAGTGCGAGCATCGAAAACCCGACTCCGAAAACCATTGCCAGCCAGGCGAAGAGCCTGGAAGGCAGCGCGATCCCAACACTGAGAGCCTTGTCGTCGCCCATCAGCACGTCAATCCCGCGAGCACCACCGGTGTGCGGCAGGATGAACGACACCAGCAGAACGAACACCAGAATCGCGACCACCAAAGCCCTTGTGCCGGGCTCGATTTCACCGGCCACCCGTCTTTCAGCCTTCTCCAGGTCAGCTCGATACGCCTCGAAACCGCCGCTGGACTCTGGCACGCTCATCGCACACATCCTGTCGTGATCTGCTGATTGGCAGCCGGGGCGCCGACCGTTGGAAGGCCCAAACCCACTCCCGGACCGGCCGTTCGCGGTCGCAGGCCCGCACTGTGCGCGTCCCCGGCACGGGTACGCCGGTGAGAACGCAGTGGACTATCGGCAATCAGGTGGTGCGGCGCGGCTGAGGTGACGGTAGTGGTGATGACGTCACCCGGACGCACCTCCACCGCACCGGGAGTGAAGTGCACCAGTCGTCCATCGCGGGCGCGGCCCGTCATTCGTGCGGTGGCGGCGTCCTTGCGTCCCTCCCCGGCAGCGACCAGGACCTCGACCGTGCGACCTACCAGTGCGCCGTTCTCTTCGAGGGAAATCTTCTCCTGGAGCCCGATAAGCCTCTGGTACCGCTCCTGCACGACACTTTTGGGAAGTTGCTCGGGAAGTTCGGCAGCCGGGGTGCCGGGCCGTTTCGAGTACTGGAAGGTGAACGCAGCCGAAAAGCGGGCCAGCGCCACGACCTCGAGTGTCCGGGCGAAGTCCTCCTCGGTCTCACCGGGGAACCCCACGATGATGTCGGTGGTGATGGCGGCCTCGGGCATAGCCGACCGAACCCGCTCCAGAATCCCCAGATACTTCTCGGCCCGGTAGGACCGTCGCATGGCCCGCAGCACCCGGTCGGAACCGGATTGCAGGGGCATGTGCAGCGCCGGGCAGACGTTCGGCGTCTGCGCCATGGCCTCGATCACGTCATCGGTGAACTCCGCCGGGTGCGGGGAGGTGAATCGGACCCGCTCCAGTCCGTCGATATCACCGCACGAGCGCAGGAGTGCGGCGAAGGCGCCCCGGTCCCGCGGGATGTCCGAGTCGGCGAACGAGACACCGTAGGCGTTGACGTTCTGTCCCAACAGCGTGACTTCGAGTACGCCCTGGTCTACCAGAGAGCGCACCTCGGCCAGGATGTCGGCGGGTCGGCGGTCCACCTCCTTGCCGCGCAGCGAGGGAACGATGCAGAACGTGCAGGTGTTGTTGCAGCCCACCGAGATGGAAACCCAGGCCGCGTAAGCGGATTCCCGAGTGGCCGGCAGTGTCGACGGGAATTCCCGCAACGCCTCGGCGATCTCGACCTGAGCCGTCCGGTTGTGGCGGGCACGCTCGAGGAGGGCGGGCAACGATCCGATGTTGTGGGTACCGAACACCACGTCGACCCAGGGGGCACGCTTGAGGACGGTGTCTCGGTCCTTCTGGGCCAGGCAACCGCCGACGGCGATCTGCATGTCCGGATCGGCCTGCTTCCGCGGCGCAAGGTGGCTGATGTTGCCGTAGAGCTTGTTGTCGGCGTTCTCCCGTACCGCGCACGTGTTGAACACCACCACGTCGGCGTCGGTTCCCTCCGGAGCCTGCCGGTAGCCGGCGCCTTCCAGCAACCCCGCGAGCCGTTCGGAATCGTGGACGTTCATCTGGCAGCCGTAGGTGCGGACCTGGTAGGTCCGAGCAGACTGAGGTGCCGACGTCACGCCTTAATCGTACGGAGCGGCCCCGATCGTCTCCAACGCACGGCGAGCGGCGCCAATCCTGGGTAAGGTCAGCTCCCATGGCGGGCGGCAGCGAGGTCCCAATGATCTCGATCAAGGGCGTCAATAAGCACTACGGCGCGTTGCACGTGCTCAAAGACATCAACCTCGACGTCGGCCGCGGCCAGGTGGTGGTGGTCCTGGGGCCGTCGGGCTCGGGCAAGTCAACTCTGTGTCGCACAATCAACCGGCTGGAGACCATCGATTCGGGCACCATCGCCATTGACGGTGACGTGCTGCCCTCGGAGGGCCGCAAGCTGGCACAGCTTCGCTCCGAGGTCGGCATGGTTTTCCAGTCGTTCAACCTCTTCGCCCACAAGACGGTGCTGGAAAACGTGATCCTGGCACCGGTCAAGGTTCGGAAAGTGGCCAATGAGCAGGCCCGCAGCCGAGCGATGTCGCTGCTGGAACGGGTCGGGGTGGCCAGCCAGGCCGAGAAATACCCAGCCCAACTCTCCGGTGGCCAGCAGCAGCGCGTCGCCATTGCCCGCTCGCTGGCCATGGAGCCGAAGGTGATGCTCTTCGACGAGCCGACCAGCGCCCTGGACCCCGAGATGGTCAACGAGGTGCTCGCAGTCATGACCTCATTGGCCAGTGAAGGCATGACGATGGTGGTGGTCACCCACGAAATGGGCTTCGCCCGCCGAGCCGCCGATCGGATCGTGTTCATGGCCGAGGGCACCGTGGTCGAGGACGCAGCACCGGAGGATTTCTTCGCCAACCCCCGTTCGAATCGGGCCCGGGACTTCCTGGGCAAGATCCTCAACCACTGACGCCGATGCGCCCTCCGTCCGTTCGCACCCTGTCTCTGCGGGCTGTCGCAATCCTTCTGCTGCTGGTCGGACTGCCGCTGGCGCTGGCCGGGTGCGGTGTCGACAGCAAGAAAATCGTGATCGGCACGAAGTTCGACCAGCCCGGCATGGCGGTGAAGAAGCCGGACGGCTCGATGGCGGGTTTCGACGTCGACGTCGCCACCTACGTCGCGGAGCAACTCGGCTACAAGCCCGACGAGATCGAATGGAAAGAATCCCCGTCCGGCCAGCGCGAGACGCTGATCCAGAACGGCCAGGTCGACTACATCGTCGCGACCTACTCGATCACCGACGCCCGCAAGCAGAAGGTCGCATTCGCAGGGCCCTATCTGGATACCGGGCAGAGCCTGCTGGTGCGGGCCGGCGACAACGAGATCACCGGGCCGGAGTCGTTGGCCAACGGCAAGAAGCTGTGCTCGGTGTCAGGTTCCACCCCTGCGCAACGAATCAAGGACAAGTACCCCGGGGTTCAGCTGCAGCAGTACGACACCTACTCGGCGTGCGTGGAGGCATTGCGCAACGGCGCGATCGACGCCGTCAGCACCGACGAGGTCATTCTGGCCGGCTACGGGGCGCAGTTCCCCGGCGCGTTCAAGATCATCGGCAAGCCGTTCTCCGTCGAGCATTACGGCATCGGCCTGCGCAAAGCAGACCCTGAAATGCTCAAGAAGATCAACGACGCCATCCTCAAAATGGAACGCGACGGCGAGTGGAAGGCCGCCTTCGACCGCAATCTCGGCCCGGCCGGCATCAGTGCACCCACTCCCCCGCCCCTGGACACAAGCAGCGCAAGCGGCACTGCCCAGAAAATCGACATCTGGGGAACCTATGGCGGGCAGATCCTTAAAGCGTTCTGGACCACCGTTCAGTTGACCTTCCTGTCGGCGATCGGCGCCCTGATCCTTGGCACGGCGCTCGCGGCCATGCGGCTTTCACCCGTACCCATGCTGAACTGGCTCGGGGCGGCGTACGTCAATACCGTCCGCAACACCCCCCTGACACTGATCATTTTGTTCTGCTCGTTCGGTCTGGCACAGACTTTGGGTATCACACTGGCCGATACGAATTCGCCGACCTCGATCGCCGACAGCAACTTCCGACTGGCGGTGCTTGGGCTGACGGTCTACACCGCGGCGTTCGTCTGCGAGACGCTGCGCGCCGGTATCAACACCGTACCGCTGGGACAAGCCGAAGCAGCCCGGTCGTTGGGGCTGACGTTCGGCCAGAACCTACGAATGGTGCTGTTGCCCCAGGCATTTCGGGCCGCGATCATCCCGCTGGGGTCGGTGCTGATCGCGTTGACCAAGAACACCACGATCGCTTCGGCTATCGGCGTGGCCGAGGCGGCACTGCTGATGAAGGAGATGATCGAGAACACCGCCGCGCTGCTCGTCGTGGGCGGAATCTTCGCGTTCGGCTTCCTGGTGCTGACGCTGCCGATGGGCTTGATCTTCGGACGGCTCGGCAAACGACTTGCGGTGGTGAGGTAAGTGGCATCGTCGGTACTCTTCGACGCTCCGGGCCCCCGCGCACGGGTGCGAAACCGGGCCATCTCGGCCGCCACAATCGCACTCGCGGTGCTCATACTGTGGGCGATCGTCGACAAACTGGCCGGCAAAGGCCAGCTGACCGCCGCCAAGTGGAAGCCGTTCCTCACCGGCGACCTCTGGAAGACCTACGTGCTGCCCGGCATCGCCGGGACTCTCACCGCCGCTGCGATCTCGATCGTGCTGGCCGGCATCCTGGGGATGCTGCTAGGTGTCGGCCGGTTGTCGCCGGTGCGCTGGGTCCGCGTGCTGTGCGCGGTGATCGTCGAACTTTTCCGCGCCGTACCGGTGCTGATCATGATGATCTTCGCGTACTTCCTCTTCGCGCTGTACGACGTGTTTCCGTCACGGCAACTGGCTTTGGCGGGCGTGGTGACCGGCCTGACGCTCTACAACGGTGCCGTCATCGCCGAGATCGTCCGATCCGGAGTCGGTTCGCTGCCGCGCGGCCAGAATGAAGCCGCTATCGCCCTTGGCCTCAGCTGGGGTCAGACGATGCGTTCGATCCTGCTGCCGCAGGCGATCACTTCGATGCTGCCGGTCCTCGTGTCGCAGTTGGTGGTGGTGCTCAAGGACACCGCGATCGGCTACCAGATCACGTTCTTGGAAATGGTGCGCCAGGGCACGGTGATCGGTTCGACCTACGGTAACTATCTACCCGCATTGATCGTGATCGCGGTGTTGATGATCAGCGTCAACTTCGCACTGTCTGCGGCCGCCACCCGACTGGAGCGCAGGCTGCGGCGTTCCAAGCGCACGCCCGAACAACTCCCGGAGGCCGCGGTCCTAGAGCAATCGGGTGCCGCCAGTACGCTGCTGGAACCCGGGGACTAGCTTTCACGCAAGGTCGAGACCCGGCCAAGCAGAATCGGCCCCGCCGCCCGGCTGCCACGTCTTATCCTCCGTTGACGGATGCCGCTCGCGCTCATCGGTTCTAGTGTCTGGTGCGCCGGTGGCGAACTCACCCTGCGACACCTAAACGGTCGTCAGGGGTGAACGACTGCCGCTCCCCCAGCGACGATCCGTTCGCTATCCCGCATCACGGCCGACGCGCCGAGAACCGATGAGGAAGTGCCGAGCCTCAAGCCACCTCCCTGCCCGAACCCTGTCGCGATAGACAGCGCTAGACCCGACGACGCTCGCGTTCGGCGGCAAGCGCGTCGGTGACTACCGCGAAGGCCATGCCCTGGCTGTAGCCGCGACGAGCCAGCATACCGACGAGCCTGCGGATCACCTTCGAGTTGTCGCCGTCGCCGAGCACCTCACGGCGCAGCCTGTGCTCCACCAGCTGTTCAGCGCGACACCGCTCAACTCCCGCATCGATGCCGCCTAGCGCGGTGGCGATGACGTCGTCGTCAACACCCTTCGTCCGAAGCTCGGCGGCCAAAGCCCGCTTGCCTTTTCCGCCGTGCGACTGTCGAGAACGCACCCACTGCTCAGCGAAGTCCTCGTCGTCAACCAAGCCAACCGCAGCGAGGCGCGCCAGCACGCGCTCCGCTATCTCTAGTGCGTAGCCACGCTTAGCGAGTTGCCCGGCCAACTCAGCACGCGTCCGTGCCCGCGCGGTGAGCAGGCGCAGGCACAGTGCATGCGCCAGCTCTTCGCGATTCTTAGAAGTCGACGGGAGCGGGGAGGACATCATCATCGTTTATCACGGCGCCGATGCCGAGCTTCTCTTTGATCTTCTTCTCGATTTCGTTGGCCACATCGGCATTCCCGAGAAGGTAGTTGCGGGCATTCTCTTTGCCCTGCCCCAACTGCTCGCCGTCATAGGTAAACCACGATCCGGACTTACGAATGAAGCCCTGGTCGACACCCATGTCGATGAGTGATCCCTCGCGGCTGATGCCCCGGCCGTAGAGGATGTCGAACTCAGCCTGCTTGAACGGCGGGGACACCTTGTTCTTGACCACCTTGACGCGTGTACGGTTCCCAACTGCCTCGGTTCCGTCCTTGAGCGTCTCAATCCGTCGCACATCCATGCGTACCGAGGCGTAGAACTTCAAAGCCTTACCGCCGGTGGTGGTTTCGGGCGAGTTATGCACCATTACGCCGTCGACGAAGTAGTTGTGGTTACCCTCAACCTCAATATCGAAACGGTTCATCGACCGCGTATGAGGCTTGACATGAACATCGAGCACACGCGCAGGAACCAGACGCTGACCGGGCTCAACATACTCCGGCACGACGGTTCCCAGGCCACGGAAGCGCGGCAGCAGCTTGTATGCCATTGACGGCGCCATGTACGGCGCGACCAGTTCCTGGAATTTCGACGAGGCCGCGGTAGAGAACACCAGCACGGCTTTGCCCGCCACACCAGCCTGGCGCAGACGCACGTCCAGTCCATGAGTGTCACGAAGGTAATCGCGCAGGCGCACCCGAGAACCTTCACTCATCGCTTGCACGCATATCTCGATCCGTCCACTTCCGCCCGCGGTGCGTTGCTGCACTCCTTTGGAACGAACGGTGAAGGAACCATCGTCCATGTACCAAATGGCCAGCGCCAGTGGAGTGAGCGCCTTCAGGTAATCCTCGGACAGGACCTTCTTACCACCGCCGAGATAGACTGCACGCCGCAACTCGGCGAGTTCGGGCAGCGGCGTGAAGTCGACAAAACAGGCGCCCTTGTCGTTGTTCCGGACGGAATGCGAAATGTTGCCGAGCAGTTCCGTCTTCCACTGCAAATACTCGATTTGCTTCGCACCGTGCCCCATCCTGAATCGGACGCCATTGCGGTCGCGCCGGTTCGGCGACAGATTGCCATCGCCCATCAACGAACCCAGCACGACCTGGAACTGCTGATCGCTGAGCAGATGCGGCTCGGCAGCCAGTACTCGATCGCCCGCGATGAGATCCCCGGCTTCCGTCCAGCCGGCAGGGGTGCGGATGAGGTGATTCGGGGTCGCCGCAAACTGCGACCTACCGTTGCCTCCAGACTTCTCGACGGTGAATTGCAGGAACTGCTCGGCGGGGCCGTTATTGAACCAGTTCACCACCTTTCGCGGCACGATGCTGTCAGTCACGGGGTCGTAGGAGAGCACCTCGACATCCATCTTTTGGTTGACGATCTTGCCGATCTTCTCGGTAGTGCCATCAGCCAACTGCACCCTGGTGCTATAGCTCATGCACCCGAACATCACTCCGATCTTCTCACGCAACTGATTGATGAAAATCGCAGTGGTGCCCGAATTATTCAGCGCGCCAGTCATTTTGCGCAACGCCTGACTCATCAGCCGGGCCTGCAGGCCGACATGGCTGTCCCCCATCTCGCCCTCGATCTCAGCACGCGGCACCAGTGCGG
Source organism: Mycobacterium sp. (assembly GCA_020438845.1). GTDB lineage: Bacteria > Actinomycetota > Actinomycetes > Mycobacteriales > Mycobacteriaceae > Mycobacterium. The sequence goes on from JAGQTV010000009.1 coordinate 52,543, forward strand.
CCACCGAGTCGATGACCAGGATGTCCAGCGCCCCGGAGCGGACCAGCATGTCAGCGATCTCGAGGGCCTGCTCACCGGTGTCGGGCTGACTCACCAGCAGCGAGTCGGTGTCGACGCCGAGTTTCTGGGCATACTCCGGATCCAGGGCGTGCTCGGCGTCGATGAATGCCGCGATCCCGCCGGCGGCCTGGGCGTTGGCCACGGCGTGCAGGGCGACGGTGGTCTTACCCGAGGACTCCGGGCCATAGATCTCCACGATCCGGCCACGTGGCAGCCCGCCGATCCCCAACGCCACGTCGAGTGCGATGGACCCGGTCGGGATCACCGAGATGGGCTGACGGACCTCGTCCCCGAGGCGCATCACCGAGCCTTTGCCGTGGTTCTTCTCAATCTGAGCGATCGCGAGCTCGAGGGCCTTCTCGCGGTCGGGGGCCTGCTGCGCCATGGACGTCTCCGTTCTCCTGTGTTCGGTTGACCGGTGTTCGATCGGTTGGCCGGTACGTTAGAGAAGGCCTCCGACAAAACAGCTGCAGTCGAAACTGCGACGGTCGAACACCAACCACAGTAGCGAACATGTGTTCGATGGCAAGCAGGCCAAAGCGGCGTGTCGTTTGCCGCAGAAAGTCATGGCCGCCACACTCAACTCTCGCTAAGACAATTCTCAGAAACACCTCTGATTAGCGGTGGAGCGGCCCTACGCTCTGGTCATAGACTTTTAGTTACGGGCATCGGAGCACAACGTGAGTAGCAAATCTGTTCCGCCATTCCGAGTCGCCCACTGGTGGACCGCTTCAGTTCCGAACCCCGCAACGTCTTTCGGACGAGCCAGCGCGTGGGCGATAGCACTGGGGTGGGCCGGTTTGCTGGCGTCGGTGCCGCCGCTCGCATCCGCCGATGATTCAGCAGGATCGGCCGGATCGGCAAGGACCGTCTCGGCCCATTCCGCAGCCGCCTCCACTCAGAGAGCGCCGACGTCTCGCGGGCCCGCGCGGCAGTCGGCGGCCGACTCCGGCGTCGCCGGAATCAAGACCGCCTCGCAAGCGGCACAGGAGCTGCGTAGTCCTCTCCGGGCGAGGGTCGTCCCACCGGCCCGGACGACCGCATCGTCGATCGTCCCTACCGCGACCGCCTCGGCGTCAGCCTCGGCCACCGCCGCCGCCACTACGGATCAGGGATCGAATTACGACCAGCTGCACCGCGACATCGTTATACGGGCCGACATCTACGGAAGCGCCTGGCACAAGCCGCAGATCCTCGCTGCCAACTATGGATTCGAGGGCATCTCGGGCATCCCCGGGCTGTTCAGCGAGAACGAGATCAACCTGGCCATTGACGCCGGCGCCGGGGTCGTCGGCCAGCTCGTGGGCCTTGATCCTGCGGCCCCGTTCCGCAACATCACCACCGGTAACTCACCGGCTGGAATCGAGAGCGCTGGTTTCAGCGACACGACCGTGACCCACACGTTCATGGACGCCATGCCGATCGAGTTCAGCTATCCCGTCTTGCCAAGCACGGTTCTGCCAGACAACTTTCGGATCCATCTGAACACCGGCGAAGTCGTCACCCCGTTCTACGTGGCCCAGAATCCGAACGACGAATTCAACGAACGCCAAACGATCGTGGCATTCGGCAATTTCGGCAACCGGCTCCCGACTGACGACCCAGGCGCCGTCTATCCGGTGTTGTTCGAGGTCGTCGCGTCGTCCACCCCACTGCAGCTCATCACCCCCCGCGGCTTGGTGGACGGCACCGGGCTGAGCAAGACCAGTAGCGACCCCTACGACCCATACAGCGGTCCGACGCTGGTCGGCGCCAAGCTCAGTCGACTGTCATTGGCAGGGGACTACCCGCCGGTCGGGTTCGGCGTGTCGGTGGCTAACCATGGCGTCGAGTACTACGGCACCGACCCCAAGCTGTACCGTCTGCGCCTGTTCACGGGAGGCGGATTCTCCCCGAACGGCGTCAGCGGCTTTGAGCCCCAGGACTTCGCGAAGTACTTCCAACTCAACGCGATCGGTCCCTGGGGCCGGAGCGTCACCGTCACCCAAGCCGATGTGAAATACCGGGTCCTCGGCGGCTACATCGAAGTCAAAGGAATCGCCGATCTGGGCACCGGGTTGTCCGCCGACCCGGAATACGCCTATTCCGAGGACCACGATAACCAGTTCGATGTCGTCGTCTGGGCGTCCAGCCCCCTTGCCGCCAGATCGATCCGTGACGTCGTGATTCCCGAACCGAAAACCGGCGCATACAGCCCCATCTACAACCCCGGGGGTCCGGGAACAGAGCCTGTACCCGGCTATCGCTACACCACTCCCTCACCAGGCCAGACCATGCCGGTGGAATATGCCCTGCACAACCCGAAGACGGTCAGTTGGGCCGCGCAGTCGTTGGCGGATTACGACCAGGCCGACGACTTGGCCGTCGCCTTCCGACTGAAGAACACCACCACCCGGGAATGGCGTTTGACCAGCAGTTCGGCAGACGCGACCGCCCTGGTCGATTCGGGTCAGTGGGAATTGGTGGACGTCCCGTTCGCGACAAATGCCAACGACAGTTACGTCGCCGACGTGGTGCAACTCCACAACGGGAGCCGTAACGACACCGTCTACACCGCCAACGCCCATCAGATCGCCCAACTCGAGGGTGCCGGCTACGTCAACGAAGGCACGGCCTTCACCGCGTACGACGAACCGCTGCGAGGCCTCGACCCCGTTTGGCAGATGGTGTCGCCGCGGGGTCAACACACGGTGACGGCATCACGCCTCGAGCGTCTCTGCTTGATGCTGCGCGGCTGGCGGCCGCGGGGCGTCGCGTTCTACACCGTCAGGTTCCCCAATTCCTGATGGGACTGCCTGATGGGGCTGCTTGATTTGACTGCCCGATCGGCCTGTCACCACTGGTCCCGCGGCACGTCGAAATCCGCACAGAGCGCCCGCCACACATCGCGCGGTTCGACACCGGCCTCGATCGCCTGGGCGGCCGTCCGTCCGCCCAACTGGGTCAGGACATGATCCACCAGCAGCGAAGAGCCGCGGACCGGGCCGAAACGCGCCCGGACCAACTCGTGAAATTCCGTCAGCCGCACAACCCCAAACCTACCCAGCGATGTGTAATGCCTCGCGGCACACCCGCACCGGGTCGGCAACCTCGGCACTGCTTTCCCCCGCCCGCCGCGCAGCCTCTCGATACCCCGTATCACCCAGCACCGCGTTGACTTCGGCCACCAAAGCATCGGCGGTCAGCGGCCGGACCATGCGCGCACTGCCCTGGCGGACAACGCGATTCGCCAACTCCCACTGATCTCCGCCGCCGGGGACAAGCACCAGCGGCACCCCAGCCATCAGTGACTTGGACAGCATCCCGTGTCCGCCTCCGCATACCACGAGGTCGGCCACCCGCAGCAGTTCGTCCTGTCTGCCCAGCCCCACCGTCGCCCACGGCGGGGTCGCCACGGTCGAGCCACCGAGGCGAGACACCACCAGTCGGGCACCGTCGGGCAGCGTCCGACCCGGCACAAGGCAGTCCAGAGCTAGCTCAGCCATTCCGCCCGCACCGGTCGCGGCCGTCGATGGAGCCACCACGATCACCGGGCCGTCCCCCGCCGGTATCGGCAGCAAGCCCGCCGTCGGCTCGAAATGCAACGGGCCGACGACGACGGCCTCAACGGGCCAGTCCGGTCGCGGCACCTCCAACGCCGGCAGGGTGGCGATGAGCCGGCGCAGCGGGCCGGGGTCGCGCGCCGGCAACCCGATCTCCCGACGGGCGACGGCGCGCTGACGGTTTCCGGCCCGGATCGAACGGCCGGTCAGGGTCCGCATCGCCGCATCGCGCATCCGACCGGTGACGCCGGTCCCGGGCGCCAGCCCACTACCTATCGGCGGCAGGCCCCTCGACGGCAGATACAGCGGGTGCGGGCTCAGCTCAACCCAGGGGATTCCGATGAGCTCCGCTGCCAGGCCCCCGCACGCCGTGATCGCATCGGAAACCACAACCTCTGCCCGAAGCAGTTGCAGCGCAGGCTCATTGAGAATCGCCATCCGGGCCGCGCGTTGGTGGAGTTTGGCGCCGGAATCCGAGTCGTCGAACTCGCCAGGCGCAAGGCCCGCCAACTCCACCGCTTCAATGCCGGCCGCGCGGGCAGCCTCAAGCCACCGGGTACCGGTCAGCAGGACGGGATCGTCGCCTGCAGCCAAAAAACGCAGGCATAACGCAATCGCCGGAAAGGCATGCCCGGGATCCGGCCCAGCGACCACGGCGACCCGCATCGACACACCCTGCCACACGTTACGCTGGCAGGCGTGACCGAACTCGACAGCGTGAGCGCCGACATCGACAACGCCCACGCGGTCGAGGTGCTGCTGACCTCACTGCAGGACCAGGACGCCGACGGCGCAGGGGCAGTCCTTGACGACAACCTCGTCTATCAGAACGTCGGATTCCCGACCATCCGGGGCAGGGCGCGAGCAATGAAACTGTTCCGCGCTATGGAAGGTCGGGCCGGCTTCGAAGTGAAGATCCACCGCATCGCGGTCAACGGTCCCACGGTGCTGACCGAACGCACCGACGTCCTGCAACTCGGACCGGTTCGCCTGCAGTTCTGGGTGTGCGGTGTCTTCGAAGTCCACAACGGCCGAATCACGTTGTGGCGCGACTACTTCGACATGTTCGACATGACCAAGGCACTGATGCGCGGCGTCGTCGGCGCGATGATTCCGGCGCTGCGGCCGACGCTGTAGGCTACCGAAGTTGGTCGAGTTCTTCGAACGCCTGCGCCCAACTGAGCAATCGGTCGGTGGCGTCGGTGAGTTCGTTCCGGTAGCGCTGCTCAGACATTCCCGGCAACAATCCCGACGACATCGACCCGGTGTTGGCCGAGGAGACCAACTGCGCTGCAGCAGTAACCATCTCGTTGTACTGACGCACCCCACTGTTCAGCTGCGCGGTGAACGCGTTGATGGTCGGAGCCAGATAGGCGCGTGATTCCGGAGCCACCTCAGCAGTGCGTTCCATCGAGACCACCTGAGCCGCGGTGGCCGTCATCGCGGCCGCTGACCGGCTTGCCGCCTCGGTGAGTTCGAGGATCTCGTCGTCAGGCAGCATCCGGCCACGTTGCATCACGCCGAGCAGGGAATGCAGCCCCCGCTCGGAGGCGTCCAGTGCCGCTATCGCGGGCCGGGCCACCGACCCGGCCGGCGGGCGCCGACCCCCAGCCTGACGCTGCGGTGGGAGCGGCTCACCGCGCAGCCACCGGTAGCGCAGCAGAAGCAATGTCGCCGGTACGGCCGCTCCGGCAGCGACCAAGCCGGTGATCAGTAACGCCCACACCGGTGTGCTCCAGGTGGCTAGCAGGCCGGTGACGAACACCCAGAACGCCGAGCTAAACGAGAAGAACACCCCAAGCCGCAACGCCCAGCGGCGCTTGCGCAGAAGCCTCGCCCGCGGATCCGACACGGCGCTGAGCTTGGATGCCACTGCGTCCGCGTACTCGCTGACGGCATCGATACCGCGCTGCACAGCTGGGCGCGGCTGGCGCCACGCGGTACCGCGCTGATGGGGCTTCACCGCCATCGAGTGCTCGCTTCCTGTTCGTGCCTACTGGCCGAGAGGCCGCTCGGGCTCGGGAGCCCTGGCGGGGGTTGCCGGGGTGGACGGAGCTGCGCCGCCGGAGGGCAGCGCTTCGCCGCGCATCGACGCCCGGATCTGCTCCAGGCGGGAGTGGCCGGCCATTTGAACACTGGCCTGCTGGACTTCCATCATCCGGCCCTGCACCGAGTTCTGCGCCAGCTCCGCCGACCCCATGGCGTTGGCATAGCGGCGCTCGATCTTCTCGCGGACCTCGTCAAGACTGGGTGTGGTGCCCGGAGCGGCAAGTTCGGTCATGGAGCGCAACGACTCGCTGACCTTCTCCTGCATCTTGGCCTGCTCAAGCTGGCTGAGCAGCTTGGTTCGTTCGGCGATCTTCTGCTGAAGAATCATCGCGTTCTGCTCGACGGCCTTCTTCGCCTGCCCTGCGGCCTGCAACGCCTGATCATGCATGGTCTTGAGGTCTTCGACGCTCTGCTCGGCGGTGACCAACTGCGCGGCGAAAGCCTCGGCGGCGTTGGTGTACTCGGTTGCCTTGGCGGCATCTCCGGCGGCGGCTGCTTGGTCGGCCAGAGTCAGTGCCTGCCGGACGTTGGCCTGAAGCTTCTCGATGTCGGCCAGCTGGCGGTTGAGGCGCATCTCCAGCTGACGCTGGTTGCCGATCACCTGAGCGGCCTGCTGGGACAAAGCCTGGTGCTGGCGCTGGGCATCCTCGATGGCCTGCTGAATTTGGATCTTGGGATCGGCGTACTCGTCCACCTTCGCGCCGAACAGCGCCATCAGGTACTTCCACGCCTTGACGAACGGATTAGCCATCTAGTTGTCCCGCCTTCGAATCGAGTGCCGCATCGAGTGCCGCATTGCAGTCGTGCCCAACTTGTCGGTGCCCAATTTATCCGTACGGAAGCTCGGCCGCAGCAGCGTCGCCGTGTCGGAAGGCGATTTTCCGATGCGCCGTTGGATCAGCCGGATCTCGGCGCCGGTCTACGCGACGGCCATCGAAGCCGGATGCGGGATGACCACCTTCCTGGCACTGACACCGGCATCCCGTGGGACGACGCTGATCCGGGGCTCCTCATGGCGCGCCATCGCGGCGCCGGCGTCGACCAACACCTGCGAAAGCGGCACGTCCAAGGCGCCGCAAATCGCGTGCAGAAGCTCACTGGAGGCTTCCTTACGTCCGCGTTCCACCTCCGACAGGTAGCCCAGGCTCACCCGTGCGGTATTCGAAACCTCCCGCAAGGTGCGCCCCTGCGTGGTGCGGGCTTGGCGCAGCACGTCCCCAATCACTTCCCGCAACAGTATTGCCATCGCTGGTCCTCTCTGGAGTCGGCGCTTCGTTCAAGCGGGACTTCGTTCAGGCGGCGCTGGGTCGGATAGCGCCAGCAATACTCCCAACGCCGCGTCGCCCCGGTTGGTTCCCGGGCGTCCGCTCAGTTGTCGGCGCCGGTTCCCCGAGCGGCCGAAACGACGTAGTCAAGCCCGGTGATCACAGTCAGCGCGATCGCGGCCCCCATCACCCACCAAGCGACCGTCATCCACTGCGACGGCCAGCTCTGCAGCGGAAGAATGAACAGCCCGATGGCGACGGCCTGCACCAGGGTCTTCAGCTTGCCGCCGCGGCTGGCCGGAATGACCCCACGGCTGAGCACCGCAAACCGGAGAACGGTAACGCCGATCTCGCGCACCAGGATGACAACCGTCACCCACCAGGGCAGATCGCCGAGCATCGACAGACCGATCAACGCTGCACCGATGAGCATCTTGTCGGCGATCGGATCGGCCAGCTTCCCGAACTCGGTGACCATGTTGTAGTTGCGCGCCAGCTCACCATCCAGGCGGTCAGTGATAACGGCCACCGCGAAGACGATGAAGGCAGTCACCCGGCTACCGGTCTGGTGACCGTCGCCGGCGAAAAGAAACAGTAGGAAGACCGGGACCAGGACTAGCCGTAACGCCGTCAGCAGGTTGGCAAGATTGGCCACCCCTGCTTGTGACTCCGTCGGCGGAGTTTGGGGTTGGCCCGACACCGCACCAGACTATCGGTTCGAACGCCCGCCAACCTGCGACCGATAGGGTTTCGTCGTGAGCGACTTCTCATCGGGGGCGCCGGCCCGGGACGACCAGGGTAGCGAAGTCGTCGTCCGCCGCGCCCGGACGACCGACGTTCCGGGCATCAAACGGCTCGTCGACACCTATGCGGGAAAGATTCTGCTGGAGAAGAACCTCGTCACCCTCTACGAGGCGGTCCAGGAATTCTGGGTCGCCGAACTCGACGGCGAGGTGGTCGGCTGCGGCGCGCTGCATGTCCTGTGGTCGGACCTGGGTGAGGTCCGGACTGTGGCGGTCAAGCCCGAGGTCAAGGGCCGGGGCATCGGGCACGCGATCGTCGACCGCCTGGTGCGGGTGGCCCGCGAACTGGAGTTGCAGCGGTTGTTCGTGCTCACCTTCGAGATCCAGTTCTTCAGCCGGCACGGGTTCGTCGCGATCGAAGGCACGCCGGTCACCGCCGACGTGTACGAGGAGATGTGCCGCTCCTACGACACCGGCGTGGCGGAGTTCCTGGACCTCAGCTACGTCAAGCCCAACATCCTCGGCAACAGCCGGATGCTGTTGGTGCTATGAAGCGCCTTTTGCGCCCAAACCAACATTTGGGCGCAAAAAGACGAGTGAATCCGACCATTCCGTCGACCTCGAGGTCAGAAGTCCTCGTCGCTGGCCTCGTCGCCGCCTGCGCCGCCACCCCGGATCAGCATCAGCGTGCCGGCAAGTTCGTCCGGTTTGACCAGAACCTCGCGAGCCTTGGACCCCTCCGACGGCCCGACGATGTCGCGACTCTCCATCAGGTCCATCAGCCGGCCCGCCTTGGCGAATCCGACCCGCAATTTGCGCTGCAGCATCGAGGTCGAGCCGAATTGGCTGGACACCACCAGTTCAACGGCCTGAAGCAGCAGTTCGAGGTCGTCGCCGATGTCGGCATCCACCTCGCCACGTTCGCCACCGGGCTTTCCGGTGGTGACACCCTCGGTGTATTCCGGCTCCGCCTGATCCTTGCAAGCCTGCACGACGGCGTGAATCTCCTCGTCGCTGATGTAGGCGCCCTGCATGCGAACGGGCTTGCTGGCACCCATCGGCAGAAACAGCCCGTCCCCCATCCCGATCAGCTTCTCCGCACCAGGCTGGTCGAGGATGACCCGGCTGTCGGTCAACGATGACGTCGCGAACGCAAGGCGAGAGGGCACGTTGGTCTTGATCAAACCGGTGACGACGTCCACCGACGGCCGCTGCGTGGCGAGTACTAGGTGAATACCGGCGGCTCGGGCCTTTTGTGTGATGCGCACGATTGCCTCCTCGACGTCGCGCGGTGCGGTCATCATCAAATCGGCAAGCTCGTCGACGATCGCCACGATGTAGGGATACGGCTTGTACTCCCGCAGGCTGCCCAGCGGTGTGGTGATCTCCCCCGACCGAACCTTGGCGTTGAAATCGTCGATGTGGCGCACCCGGGAGGCCTGCATATCCTGGTAGCGCTGCTCCATCTCCTCCACCAACCAGGCCAGTGCGGCGGCCGCCTTCTTAGGCTGGGTGATGATCGGGGTGATCAGATGCGGAATTCCCTCGTAGGGGGTGAGTTCCACCATCTTCGGGTCGACGAGGATCAGCCGAACCTCATCTGGAGTAGATCGGGCCAGCAACGAGACCAGCATCGAGTTGACGAAGCTGGACTTGCCTGAGCCGGTGGAGCCGGCGACGAGCAGGTGCGGCATCTTGGCGAGGTTGGCCGAGACGAAGTGGCCCTCGATGTCCTTGCCGAGGCCGATCACCAGCGGGTGATGGTCACGCCGAGTGGACGGCGCGGTGAGAACATCTGCGAGACGGACCATTTCACGATCGGCATTGGGCACCTCGATACCCACCGCAGACTTGCCTGGGATGGGAGCCAGCAGACGCACGCTCTCAGTGGCCACCGCGTAGGCGATATTGCGCTGCAGCGCAGTGATTTTCTCGACCTTGACGCCGGGACCGAGTTCAACCTCGTAACGGGTGACGGTCGGGCCACGAGTGCAGCCGGTTACCGCGGCGTCAACTTTGAACTGGTCGAGCACCGAGGTGATTGCCTCGATCATCTGGTCGTTGGACGAACTGCGTCGCTTCGGTGGATCGCCGGGGGTTAGCAGGTCCAGCGAGGGCAGGGTGTAGGAACCCTCAACGACTCGATCCAACGATGCTGCACCGTGCTTGGCTTCGAGTTGCTCAGACTCGGCCTGCTTGACTTCGGGTTGCCTGGGAGCAGCGGCCCTCCGGCGTCGGGGCTTGATCGGTTCGGTCAGGTTCGTCGCGGCACCTGGTGGCGGCGAGTCATCGCCAGAGTCGTCGAGCGGGTAGTTGTCGTACGGAGTCCCGATCGGGCCGCTATTCGTGGTCCAGGCCGGCGGTTCGTCGGAGTAGGCACGAGGATTGGGTGATTGTCCGTACTCGGCCTGGGTATCACCGGGGTAATCGCCGCCGTCCTCCGACTCGTAAGTCCCCTCAGAGTCCCCGTCGTAATCAGCGGCAAAATCGTCCTCGTCGGCGTAGCGACGGGCGTACCGGGTGGCAAACATCGCGTACAACGCCCCGGGCGCTTCCCGAATCGTCGTTCCGGTCATCAGCAACACCCCGAACACCACCCCGAAGATCAGTAGCGGGCTGGCGATCCAAGCCGACAATCCATCAGCCAGCGGTCCGCCGATGACATACCCGATGAAGCCCCCAGCCCGCTGGCGTTCCGCGGCGTCCGCCGGAGCGCCTGCCCACACGTGCCACAGGCCCAGGACCGGCAGCCCGATCATCAGCGAACCCAGCACCAGTCGCGGTCGCGCCTCGGGATCAGGCTCGGTGCGCATCAGCACCACCGCAACGCCGACGATCAGGATCGGCAGCAGCACGACCGCACCACCGACCGCGGTGCGCAGCACCGAGTCGAGCCACGCCCCGACGGGGCGGGCCGCGTCGAACCAACTGGCGGCGGCGATCACCAGGGCGAGGGCAAGCAGTCCCAAGGCGAGCCCATCCCGGCGATGCCCTGGATCGATGTGGCGGGCACTGCCGACCGAACGGGCCGTGGAGCCCGCTCCCCGGGCCACCACCAGCCACGTCGCACGTGCGGCCCGCCCGCCTGCACTCGCGGCCAGGGCGAACGGCGAAGGCGACTTCTTGGCAGGCGACCTACGCCGGGCCTGGGACGGTTGAGCCGGCCGGGATGCTGGCCGAGAAATACCCTTTGAACTGGTCTTTCGCGCGCCAGAACGAGCGGCCGTCTTGTTCGCCATGTCGGAAACACTAGTCGCATAGGCCCCATCGGCACCATGCGCCACACAATTCTCAAGTCGGCCGTTGCCAGACCGAAATCTAATCCGCGAAGGCGGCTTTCAGGGCAGCACGGCGAGCAGCGGCTGCGTCATAGCGATCACGCTCTTCATCGGTTTCCGGGACCAGCGAAGGAACCGGAACCGGCATACCGGACTCGTCGACCGCCACCATCGTGAAATACGAGCTATTGGTATGCCGGCGACTGCCATCCCTGATGTTCTCCGTATAGACGGCGATCCCCACTTCCAGAGAAGTACGGCCGGTGTAGTTGACCGTGGCCTCGAACGACACCAGTTCGCCCACGCAGATCGCGTCACGGAACAACACCCGGTCCACCGAGAGCGTCACGACGTAAGTGCCCGCGTAGCGGCTGGCGCAGGCGTAGGCGACCTCGTCCAGCATTTTCAGCAGCGTCCCGCCGTGCACCTTGCCGGAGAAATTGGCCATGTTGGGCGTCATCAACACGGTCATGGCGAGCGACTTCTTGCACCTGGGCTGCTCCACAGGCACCATCATGGCGTTCCAGGGCTGCGAAGCCCTACGGTTAATCGAACCCGGTCCCGTTCACGCCACGAACCGCAAGAGGAGTTCCCGTGCCCGTCGTCGTCGTTGCCTCGTTCACCGCCAAGCCGGAATCGGTGGAGGCACTTCGAGCCGCCTGTGTAAAAGCGATCGAGGCGGTCCACGACGAGCCCGGCTGTGAGCTGTACTCGTTGCACCAGACCGGTGACACGTTCGTGTTCATCGAGCAGTGGGCCGACGCCGAGGCGCTGACCGCCCACGGCGCCGCCCCCGCGCTTGGGGAGCTGCTCGCCGAGATCGGCGGTCATCTCGCCGGCGCCCCGGACGTCAAGATGCTCAAGCCGGTTCCAGCGGGAGACCCGGCCAAGGGCCAACTGCGGGCCTGAGCAGTGGGAGCGCTTGGGGGCAAAGTTGCCTTCATCACCGGCGCCGCCCGCGGTCAGGGCCGGGCCCACGCGGTCAAGCTCGCCTCGGAGGGCGCCGACATCATCGCTGTCGACCTCTGCGAGCAGATCGCCACCGTGCCATATCCGCTGGCCACACCCGAAGACCTCGCCGAGACAGTGCAGCGCGTCACCGACACCGGTGCCCGGATCGTCTCCAGACAGGCCGACGTCCGGGACCGTGCGGGCCTGAAAGCGGCGCTGAATGAGGGCATCGCCGAGTTGGGTGGGCTGGACATCGTCGTGGCCAACGCCGGCATCGCACCGATGACTGGGCGCGACGCCTGGCAGGACGTCATCGACGTCAACCTCACCGGGGTCTACCACACGGTGGACGTGGCAATGCGCCCGCTGATCGAACGGGGTGACGGTGGGTCGGTCGTTCTGACCAGTTCGGTCGCCGGCCTCGTCGGCATCGGCGCCCCGATCGCCGGATCGCTGGGCTACACCGCGGCCAAGCACGGGCTTGTCGGACTGATGCGCGCCTACGCAAACTTCCTTGCCCCCTATGGCATTCGGGTCAACTCGGTGCATCCGACCGGAGTGAACACGCCGATGATCGACAACGACTTCACCCGGACCTGGCTGGATGGGCTGGCTCAGCAGAATGGGCCGGACCTGTCCAACGCAATGCCGGTGAAGGCCATCGAAGCCCAGGACGTTGCCGAGGCCGTCTTCTGGCTGGTCTCCGATGCCGCCCGCTACGTCACCGGAGTAGCGCTTCCCGTGGATGCGGGTTTCGTCAACAAGCGCTGACCGGCCGACTGGAACTCCAGCACAGCCAGCTAGATCTCCAGCACGGTGGGAACGATCATCGGCTGGCGACGGTAGGTCTCCCCCACCCACTTGCCTACCGTCCGCCGCACCGCCTGAACAATCCGCAACGGGTCTGTTATCCGTTCGGCAGCAAGAGATTCCAGCTCCTGCTGCACTTTGCGGACGACAGGCTCCAACGCCTTCGGATCCTCGGAGAAGCCCCGGGAATGCAGGTGCGGTGGGGCGGCGGGACGGCCCGTTCCGCGGTGCACCACCACGGTCACCGCGATGAAGCCGGAACTGAGGATGAGCCGCTCCCCCAGGGTTGCGTCGCCGACATCGCCCATGATCAGGCCGTCGACGAACATCTTGCCCACCGGAACGGCACCGGAGATGCGAGCCTGACCGCCAAGGAGGTCGACACTGACCCCGTTCTCAGCCAACAGAATCGATTCCTCGGGAACACCAGTCGATGCGGCAAGCTTGGCGTTGGCGCGCAGATGCCGCCAATGACCGTGCACCGGCATCACATTGCGCGGACGGATTCCGTTGTAGAGGAAAAGCAGCTCGCCCGCGTAGGCGTGGCCCGAAACATGAACGCGTGCTTGCTGATTGGTGACCACTTTGGCGCCAACCTTCGACAACGCGTCGATTACCCCGTACACCGCCTCCTCATTGCCGGGGATGAGCGAAGAGGACAGGATGATCAGGTCGTCGTCGGTGATGGTGATGCTGCGGTGTTCCCCCCTCGACATTCGCGACAACGCCGAGAGCGGCTCACCCTGGGTTCCCGTGGTGATGAGCACAAGGCTGCCGGGGGCCATCCGCTCGGCTGCGGAGATGTCGACGACATTCCTGTCGTCGATGGAGAGGAAACCGAGTTCCCGGGCAATGGCCATGTTGCGGACCATCGAGCGCCCGACGAACGACACCCGCCGGCCCAACGCGACCGCAGCATCGCAGATCTGCTGGACGCGGTCGACATTGGACGCGAAACAAGCGACGATGACCCGTTGGCCCTCGGCACCCCGAATCAACCGGTGCACGGTGGGGCCGACCTCGCTCTCCGACGGCCCCACACCGGGCAACTCGGAATTGGTGGAGTCGCACAGGAACAAATCCACTCCGGCGTCACCGAGTCTCGACATGCCAGGCAGATCGGTGGGCCTACCGTCGAGGGGAAGTTGGTCGAGTTTGATGTCGCCGGTGTGCAGCAGCGTCCCGGCACCGGTGTGAATTGCTACCGCCAGACAGTCCGGTACCGAATGGTTCACCGCGAAGTACTGGCATTCGAAAACCCCGTGAGTGCTGCGCTGACCTTCGGCCACTTCGACGAACGTCGGGTTGATGCGGTGTTCCCGGCATTTGGCCGCCACCAACGCGAGGGTGAACCTCGAGCCCACCACCGGGATGTCGGCCCGCAATTTGAGCAAGAACGGGATAGCCCCGATGTGATCTTCGTGCGCGTGGGTGAGGACCAGTGCCTCGATGTCGTCAAGCCGGTTCTCGATGTGACGCAGGTCGGGCAGGATCAGGTCGACACCGGGCTCGTCATGGCTCGGGAACAGCACGCCGCAGTCGATGATCAACAACCGCCCGAGGTGCTCGAAAACCGTCATGTTTCGGCCGATTTCACCGATGCCGCCGAGTGCGGTGACGCGCAACGCACCCGGCGCAAGCGGCCCCGGAGGCGGAAGGTCGGGGTTCATTACCGTCCGAGCCGTTCGGCCGGCGACCTCAATCCGAGCACTGCCGCGGTGCGCATGTCGGCAGCGAGTTCGTCGAGTTGCTCCGGTGTGGCCGGCATCTGGGGCAGCCGCGGGTCGCCGACCTCGAATCCCTGCAGGTGCAGCCCTGCCTTGGCCATCGTGACCCCTCCCAGCCTGTTCTGCGCGGCGTTGAGCGAGGCCAGTCCGACGCTGATTTTTCGCGCGGTGGCGATGTCACCGGAATTGAAGGCACTCAGCATCTCGCGCAACTGCCCGGCCGCGACATGCCCCCACACGCTGATGAACCCGGCGGCACCCATCGCCAGCCAGGGCAGGTTGAGAGCGTCGTCGCCGGAGTAGTACACCAGCCCGGTCTCGGCCATGATCGCGGCGGCACCATGCAGATCGCCCTTGGCGTCTTTGACCGCGACGATGTTGGGGTGACGGGAAAGGGCTCGCAGGGTGTCCCACTCGATGGGGACGACCGAGCGTGGCGGGATGTCATACAGCACGACTGGCAGATCGGTGGCGTCGGCGGCCGCGCTGAAGTGAGCCACCAGCCCGCTCTGCGGCGGCCGCGAGTAGTACGGAGTCACCACAAGCAGGCCGTGAGCCCCTTCGACGGCGGCGGCCTTGGCCAGGTGCACGGTGTGGGCGGTGTCGTAGGTACCGACCCCGGCGATGATCCGGGCCCGGTCACCGACAGCCCCGAGCACCGCTGCCAGTACAGCGCGTTTCTCGTCATCGGTGGTGGTCGGCGACTCCCCGGTGGTGCCCGAGACCACCAGGCCGTCACACCCGGAGTCGATGAGGTGGGTGGCCAGCCGGGCGGCGGTCCTAACATCGACACCGCCGTCCTTGAACGGGGTCACCATCGCGGTGAGAACCGTGCCCAGCTGGGCGCTGGCGTCGAATCCCCTGGTGCTCACGGGCAGTTAGGTTACCCGCTGACGCTCAGACGTCTGTAGCGAGCGGGCTGGTCGCAACCTCGGTTCCGTCGGCCAACACGGTGATCTCGAAATCGGCGAACACCGCTGGTGCGACGGCGGCCAGTTCGCGCAGGCAGGCGATCGCCAGTCGGCGGATCTCGGTGTCGGCGTGCTCACTGCCGCGCATGGCGATGAAGTGCCGCCAGGCCCGGAAGTTGCCAGTCACCACGATCCGGGTCTCGGTGTCGTTGGGTAACACCGCGCGGGCGGCCTGCCGGGCCTGCTTGCGACGCAGGACGGCATTCGGCTGGTCGGCGAATCGGGCTTCCAACGCGGCCAGTAACTCCAGGTAGGCCTGCCGGTTGGCGTCCGCTGCGGCCAGGATGATCTTCTGCAGGTCGGGGTCGTCTTCCAGCCCAGGCGGAAGCACGACCCGAGCGTCGTCCTCGGGGACGTATCGCTGGGACAGCTGCGAGAAGGAGAAGTGCCGGTGCCGGATCAGCTCATGGGTGCAGGAGCGGGAGATTCCGGTGATGTAGAAGCTCACCGAGGCATGCTCGAGCACGGCGAAGTGCCCGACGTCGATGATGTGCTTGATGTAGTCAGTGTTGGAGGCGGTGCGCGGGTTGGGTTTCGACCAACTCTGGTAGCAGGCGCGCCCGGCGAACTCAAGAAGTGCCAGGCCGCCCTTGGCGTCGGTGTCCCACGGGACGTCCGGGGGCGCGGTGAATTCGGTCCTGGCGATCAAGTGAACACGCAGCGGGGCGATCTGGGCCACGCGCTTCACCCTAGTGTCCTTACGGGGTCTAAGACTGAACTGACAGCGCGGGGCCGCCCTCATAGAATCGCTGCATCGCCCGTCAGCACGCTGCGCATCGCCAAGCGGCGTAGGAGTTGACCTCTTCCTCGGCAGCGGATTTCCCGGCGATGCGACCCTGAGTGAACGCTCCGCTGATATGTAGGCCAACCATGCCCGCAGCGGCGTTGAGACCAGCGGTGGTGTCGCCCGCGGCGTACAGCCCGGGTATCGCCGTACCCACGCCGTCGACAACCTGCATGCGTGGCGTGGTGCGGAATCCACCGCAGGAGAAGTTGACGCCCTCGACCATCGGAACGGCCACCAGCGCTGACCCCAATGTCCGCCGGTCCTGCGGGAGGGCGGTACGGCCGAACTGCGGATCAATCGTTGCCGAGGAGGCCAGGAAATCGTTCCACTGCCGGACGGTGGCGGTGAGACCGTCAGCGGGAACGCCGATGGCCCTTGCCAATTCGGCGACACTGCCGGCCCGCACCGGGGGCTGGGGCATCTGCTCGATCAGGTAGGCGTGAGAGCGCGCTGCATCCTCGGCCAAGACGAACCACGCCCGGCGGTCGGTCTGGGCTCGAAGGGCGGCCACCCGACCGGCGAAGGAACCGGTTTCGTCGTGGAACCGTACTCCGTCGCAGTTGACCGCTATGGCATTCTCGGCCACGGTCGACGCAGCCAGCACGGTCGGGGGCAGATAGTTCATGTTGACCAGATGCCCGCCGACCGACTCACCCATGAGATGGCCGTCACCACGGCAGTCCGCCGTGCCGTAGTACGGCGACTGGGCCTCGACGGGGGACTGATAACGCTCCCGCAACTTGTGGCCGGCCTGGAAGCCGCCGGTTGCGATCACAACTGAGCGGGATACGCCGACCTGCAACGGAATTCCACTGGCACGTCGGTGTGCATTCACCCCCACTACCCGACCGGCCTCGACGACGAGGCGTTCGGCGCGCACGCCCAATTCGGTGCGAATCCCGGGCCGTGCGAAATCCGCTTCATAAGCCCGGCCGAACATGGCCGGGTCCACCACCGCCCGGATGCGGTCGGCACTGTGCTCCGGCCGGGCTACCCTGCGGCCGAACCGGACTCCTCGGTTCGTCAGGATTCGATAGGTCGTAGCGCTCTGGTTGGCGAACTGCCGGACGGCGGCCTCATCCCAGACCAGGCTGTACCGCTGGGACGCCGTGCGGAATGCGGCTCGGGCGTCGGCGACGAACGCTTCCCGCGCATCGGCGTCGTCGTCGACGAAGGCCAGATAGCCATTGGAGCGGACCGCGTTCCCCCCGGTCCGACTGCCGCACTCCAACACCAGAACCGAGGCGCCGGCACCCGAAGCCGTCGCCGCCGCTGCCATTCCGGCCGGCCCGGCGCCGATAACCACTACGTCCGCGTGAAGCACTTCAGCTTCACCACAGCGCGTGTGGCGCGGCCCGGATTCCGCCGCCGGATGGCCGGTCCCGGATATCGGTGTCTGGCGAATCGTTTCGGCGAGATTCATGGCGTGACTCCTTTCGCTACCGTCACGACCAGACTCACCCGCGTAGATGAGAGCAACCGGAGTCAGTTCATGAGAGAACTTTCATCGCTGCACAATTCGCCGAAGTCACCGATGACCAGGCTCGGGTAGATCGGCATCGGCGATAGTGAGAGTTCGCTCATCTTTCGCTCATCGTTGGTCCATCGCGGGTCCCCATGCTGCTGGTATGGCTCTCCGCGATATGGCACAGACACCGACGGCGCGACCCAATACGCCCGACCGCAAGCTATTCGGAAACCTCCCACTCTTTCTGAGTGGCCAGGCGTTCTCACATTCCGGTACCTGGTTGCAGTTCGTTGCGTTGGCTTGGCTGGCCGGCGAACTCACCGGCAGCGGAACCGGGCTCGGCTGGATCACTGCCGCAGCCTTCGGCCCGCTTCTGGCTCTGGGCCCGTGGACCGGAGCCCTCGCCGACCGTGTTGACAAACACCGCCTCCTCATGGCCGCGCAGTTCCTGATCGTCGGACAGGCGGCGGCACTCGGGGTTGTGGTGCTCTCCGGAGGCGGCACGGTGGCGATGGTGTATGGGCTGACAATCGCCTTCGGCCTGATACACGCCGTCGAGACGCCTGCTCGACGTGCCTTCGTGGCCGAACTCGTCGACGAGGAGCGTATCCAGCGCGCCGTGGGCCTCAGCGGCGCGGTCAACGCGATAGGCCGGGTACTCGGGTCGCTCTGCGCGGGGGCCTTGATCGTTTCGGCTGGCATCGGTTGGTGCTTCATCGCCACCGCTGTGATGTACCTGATTGCGCTGGGCGCATTGCTGGTCATTCGTCGCGACGCATTGCGCACCACCGAGGCTGCCCGGGAACCGGGGGCGGTCCGGGCTGGTCTCCGCTACGCCTGGGGCATCCCCGAGTTTCGGATCACGTTGCTGATGACCGGCGTCCTCGCAACATTCGGTTTCAACCACCAAGTACTCGTTCCCGCCCTCGTCAACCACTCGTTCGACGGCAGCCCCGGCGCCTACACGCTGCTCTATGCCCTGATCGGGGTTGGCTCGGCCTTCGGGGCCCTGTCGGTGGCCCGCCGTCGCGAGATCGACCTGAGATTCCTCGCGGGCGCCGTCATCGCCTTCGCCCTGACGAACGCCCTCCTGGCGGTCTCGCCGAACTTGACGCTCGCTGCGGTCGCTGTCGTCACAACGGGTGTCGCCGCCTCGCTCTTCGTCACCGCCTCGACCGCGCTGCTGCAGCGCCACTGCGCGCCGGCGATGCGCGGCCGAGTAATGGCGCTCGCGGCCATGGTGCTGGTCGGCGGGCTGCCCATCGGAGGGCCGATCGTCGGCATGATCGTCGACCACGTCGGGCCCCGGGCCGGGGTCATGGTGGGGTCAGTGGCTGCTCTGCTCGTCGCCGCGGTCGCACTGCGGCATCAGCCACCAGGAGACCAGACCCCGAGGCAATTCCACGCCAATCTCACTGAGCGTGTGTGCCTGGCTACTGCGGCCCGGCCGACGTGATCGGGCGTGCGGCCCGCGCCCGACCAAGGAGCCGATGTGGTGTAGTCACGCTATCTCGGTAATCGACCAACGGGACGGAGTGCCTTGTGCTGCGACCGTACGGCAACTACCCGAACAGGTGGGGTGCGACTTTCCACTCGTGCTGTCCGGTGCCGCCGCATGGTGTTCGGCACCGCGCTCGCTTTCCGCATACATCTGGCGCGGGTTGTCGCTCACAGGCAGGCATTAGAGCCACGTCTGCAGCCGAAGGATGAGCACTCCGAGTGCCGGCGTATCGAACCGGGATCGAAGGTGAGCACGTTGCACCCGGCTGTCATCGGACTCGCGATGGGGACAGCGTGGACCATCCCGGCATCACTGATCGGTGGGACCGCCCCAATGCTGATGGCCTGGGCAAATAAGCAAGGCCACCCGATGTTCTTCATCTGCTACTTGGTTGTCCTCTGCGTGATCGCCGGCGTCGTGGTGCTCGGGATAGGGCAATCGCGGCCCCCAACGGCTGAGTAATCAGCGGCCCGAAACTGGCTGAACCGAGATGAGAGAGCACTCATCCTCGGCTCCCGGAACCCTCACGTAGGGGCGAAATTCTAGAGGGGAAGGACGGGACTGCCGTCCCGACCACCACAAAGAACAGGAGCGAACTATGTTGCCCGACATCTGGAAGGCCTTTACCGCAGCGCTGGCCCTCGCCGGTCTTGGCCTGCTCGGCAGCGCCGGCACCGCCTCGGCCGAAAACGATGACATGCTGGCATTCGGAGGCGCGAGAGGCGCTCTTGCGCAGAGCTATCCGCACATCGCTCGGATTGATCTTTCCGGGCCCGAAATGGTGCTTGACGGACCTCCCAGCCAACCGCACTGGAATGATGCCGGCTGGGGTCTGATGCCCTGAGACGCCCAGCGCCCGCCACCGCGTCACGCGGCGGCGGGCGCACCGGGCAGCCACAGGTCAGGGAATCTCGTCGAGGCGATAGCCCATTCGACGCAGCGTCACGAACCGCTCGGCGCCCAGTTTGCGGCGCAGGTAGCGGACGTAGACGTCGACGACGTTGGAACCGGGATCGAAATCGTAGCCCCAGACATGACTGAGCAACTGCTCGCGCGACAGCACCTGACCCGGGTGGCGCAGGAATGTCTCGGCAAGTGCGAACTCACGCGCCGACAGATCAACGCTGCGCCCGTCGACCTGAGCTCGCCGCGTCCGGAGATCCAACTGCAGCCCACCGCAAGTCAGCACCGTCGCCTCGGCAGCACGTTCGGTGTTCAGCCGCCTTCGCACGCGCGCCAGCAATTCTTCGAACCGGAAGGGTTTGGCCATGTAGTCGTCGGCGCCACCCTCCAGTCCGGCGACGGTGTCGTGCACGCTGTCCCGAGCGGTCAGCACAATCACCGGGATGAGGTTGCGGTCGGCGCGCAGCCTCCGCAGGACATCGAAACCATCCATTTCGGGCAGCCCGATGTCCAGCACCAGCAGGTCGAACTCCCCGGTAGCGGCGTACTCATATGCTGATCGTCCGTCGGCAACCACTGTGACGGCGAATCCGTTGGCGGACAAGCCTTTATCGATGAAGCTCGAGATGCGGGGTTCGTCCTCGGCGATCAGGATTCGGGTCATGACACTCCTCTGGCGGGGATAAGGACGGTGAAGGTGGCGCCGCGTCCGGGGGCGCTGTCCAACAACACGGTGCCGCCATGTGCCACCGCGATCGCCCGCACGATCGACAGGCCCAACCCGGCACCCTCGGAACGTTTCCCGCCCGCACCGCCCCGCGAGAAGCGTTCGAAAATACGTGTGCGGTCGGACTCGTCGATTCCCGGTCCGGAGTCGGCGATCCAGAACCTCAGCCAGCCAGTTTCCACGGCCGATCCCACACCGATCCAGTCGCCGTCGCGGGTATAACGGCAGGCGTTGTCGGCCAACGCGACGAGCGCCTGGGTTATTCGCTGCGGATCCAGCACGGCGCTCACTTCTGCGACCGCCTGCAGGGTGAAGTCGCGGTTGCCAAGACGTTCGAGCTTGTCGAACGCTGTGCGGGTCAATTCGGCCACGTCGACCAGCGTGGGGCGCAGGAAGGACGGCTGTTCCGCGCGGGCAAGCAGTAGCAGGTCGGACACCATCCGATTCATCCGGTCCAATTCGTCGTCGACGAGAGCGACTGTCGATACCACGTCATCGGGGTCGTTCGGGTCGAGTACCTCGAGGTGCCCGCGAACAATGGTGATCGGGGTGCGAAGTTCGTGGCCGGCATCGTCGGTGAAGCGACGTTGCGCCTGCACCGCTGCCTCCACTCGGTCTAGCATGCCGTTGACCGTCTGCACCAGATCACCTAATTCGTCGCCGTCGCGGCTGCTCGAAGGAATTCGCCTCGATAGGTCCGTTTCGGTGATGCTGCGCGCAGTCTCGGCAACGTCGCGCACGGGCCGCAGGATATGCCCGGCTATCAACCAGGCCGCTGCCGACGCGACCACGAGGGTGGCAGCTCCCGCTGCGAGCATGAGTCTCGCGGCACCGTCGGCGTTGCGCCGTTCGAGGTCGGCGAAAAAGGCGGAGACGATGACACCGCGGTCAGGCCGGTCCCTGAGCGCAACCGGAATGGCCAGATAGCGGATCTCACCGATACCGGGATACCGGTAAAGGCCTTCCACGGGCCTGTCGACCCGGGCGACGCGTTCGGTGAACGCTGGATCGGCGGCCAGCACCTCAGGGGTGCCCGGTTGCTGTCGGCTCTCGGTCAGGAATGAGCCGTCGAGGTAACCGAGGAAGACCTCGTTGGGCCGGGCGATGTTGTAGGCGATGGTCTCGCGAATGAGTTCTTCGACTCCGCTGAACGGCGCACCGGTGCCCGGGTTGATCCCGGGTCCGATGAGCTCGGTGAACTCCTCCACCTCGACCCGCAAGGCCCCGTCCATCCGGTCATTGACGGCCGCAACCAGAAGCCGCCAGGTGACAAAGGTGGCGACGGCGAGGGCGGCCATCATCAACAAGAGCATCCAGCCGACGATCCGGGTGCGCGCCGCCGACAGGATTCGCCGGGACGCCGACCGCCGAGCGGACTGCCTGGATGGCATCGGGCCTCTCCCAGATTTTCGACCGACCGGTTCAATCATCTCAGGTTCCCGGACCGCCCAGACAGACGGCTCAACCCGGCAGGCTTCGGCGCAGCGGCGCGCACAGATCGCCACGGTCGGCAACCACGACGTCGTTGAGCCCCAACCAGTCCGCCATCACCGCCAACTCCCCCACCAAGGCGCGGGCGATACTGCCGGCGTCGCGCCCCGGCTCGGAAAAGGCTCCCATCACGCGCAGCGCCCCCGCCGGCCGGTCGGCCTTCAGGTCCACCCTGCCGACCAGCTGTCCGTCGAGCAGGAACGGCCACACGTAGTAGCCGAACCTCCGTTGAGCAGCAGGGGTGTAGATCTCGATGCGGTATTCGAAATCGAACAGTCTTTGCACCCGGGGCCGGAAGAAGATCAACGGGTCGAACGGGCACAGCAGCGCCGTCCCGCGATCGGTGCGCGGCACCCGTTGCCCAGCGCGCAGATAGGCCGGCCCGCTCCACCCCGCCACCTCGACGGGCTCCAACTCCCCGGCAGCGACCAATGCGGCAACAGCCGGCTTCACCTCGGCCGGGCGCAGGCGGAAGTAGTCCCGCAGGTCGGCCTCGGTGGCCACACCCAGAGCCGTGGCCGCTCGCAGCGTGAGCTCACGCAGCGCCCAAGCGTCGTCGACCTCTCGGACCAGCACATCGGCGGGCAGCACCCGCTCGACCAGGTCGTAGTGCCGGGCGAAACCGACCCGGTGCGCCGTGGTCAGCACTCCCGAGGCGAACAGGGCCTCGGCCACCCACTTGGTCTCGCTTCGGTTCCACCAGGCCCCTTTGCCGCGGCGGGTTGAGGTCTGCAGGTGGGCCTCGATCTGGCCGGCGGTGCTCGGTCCCAGTTCGGCCACGGCGGCCACCACAGCCTCGACCAACCGGGGGTTGTTCCGCACTATCTCGGTGCCCCAACGCCCATGGACGTATTCGCGCATCCGCCATCGCAGCAGCGGCCAATCCTGCACCGCGATCAGCGCGGCCTCGTGTGCCCAGTACTCCACCAGCAACCGCGGCGAGCGCGCCGCCTTTCCGGCGGCGTCGGGGCCCCATGCGGCCCGGTCGAGGACATCGCGATCGTAAGGGCCGAGTCGGCTGAACACCGGAGCGTAATGGGCCCGAACCGCTACCGAAACCGAGTCCAGCTGCAGCACATGGATTTTCGCGATCAAACGTCGCAAATTCGATCGCGTCACAGCTCCGGTAGCCGGGCGGGCGCCGAATCCCTGTGCAGCGACGGCAATCCGACGCGCCTGGGCGGCAGTGAGTCGAGTCATCCCCGACGGAAGGTATGGAACCGGTAACGCAAGCCCGACGAACTGTCCCGCCATGGTCCCGGTTTTCCAACCCAAGACTCGTCAAGCATCGGCGCCAGGGCGTCCTCGTCCTCAACTCGCAGGTCGATGTCCACCTCGGTGACCTCGCAACGGGTGGCTGCCGGCAGCGCAAGGTGATAGATCTCGGCCCCGCCGATCACCCAGGTATCCGACTCGGACAGGGCCGTTTCCATGGACGTGACGACCTCTGCGCCGTCGGCCCGGTAGTCGGGATTGCGGGTGACGACCACATTTCGCCGCCCCGGCAACGGGCGAAAGCGCGGCGGTAACGACTCCCAGGTCCGACGGCCCATCACCACGGCATGGCCCATGGTCAGCCTCTTGAACTGCGCCAGGTCCTCCGGCAACCGCCAGGGGATGCCACCGTCTCGGCCGATGATCCCGGAGGTGGACTGGGCCCAGATCAGGCTGACGCTCATGTGGTCATACCGCGACGGGGGCCTTGATCGCAGGATGCGGGTCGTAGTTGCGGATCTGAATGTCCTCGTAGGTGTAGTCGAAGATCGAATCTCGCTGCGCCAGAACAAGTTCAGGATAGGGACGGGGCTCGCGACTCAGCTGTTCGGTGACCTGCCGTACGTGGTTGTCGTAGATGTGGCAGTCGCCGCCGGTCCAGATGAAATCGCCCACGCCCAGTCCGGCCTGCGCGGCCATCATGTGGGTCAACAGGGCGTAGCTGGCGATGTTGAACGGCACACCCAGGAAAAGGTCTGCACTGCGCTGATAGAGCTGGCAGCTGAGCTTTCCATCTGCGACGTAGAACTGGAAGAAAGCATGGCAGGGCGGCAGCGCCATCCGGGGGATCTCACCGACATTCCAGGCCGAGACGATGATGCGCCGCGAGTCCGGGTCGGTGCGCAGCAGGTCCAGCGCTGCGGTGATCTGGTCGACATGTTCGCCGGTGGGTGTCGGCCAGGACCGCCACTGGACACCGTACACTGGGCCGAGATCACCAGTGGGAGAAGCCCATTCGTCCCAGATGGTGACACCGTGTTCATGCAGCCACGCCACGTTGGAGTCTCCGCGCAGAAACCACAAAAGCTCGTAGACCACCGACTTCAGATGCACCTTCTTGGTGGTGATCAGCGGGAAACCGGCAGACAAGTCGTACCGCAGCTGGTGACCGAATAGGCTGCGGGTCCCGGTTCCGGTTCGATCCGACTTCGGCGTGCCCTTCTCCAGCACCAGACGCAGTAGATCCTCATAGGGGGTCGGGACGGAGGCTGCGATCGGCACGCCAATCAGCTTACGTGCGGGTAGAACGGAAGCCATGCCCACCATCACCGACTTCATCACCACGCCCGCCGGCAGCTGCCCGGTCACCCTGGCCGTGCCCGCGGGCGCCGGTAGGCACTGGCCCGGGGTTGTGCTCTACCCCGACGCCGGTGGAACGCGTCCGGTAATCCGGCAGATGGCCGAGCGCCTCTCGGCGATGGGATACGCAGTGCTTGTCCCCGACGTGTATTACCGGCACGGGAGTTGGGCGCCATTCGACATGAAAGCGGTGTTCGGCGAGCCGCCCGAGCGCCAACGACTGTTCGGCCTGATGAAGAGCGTCACCCCGGAGGTCATGGCCGCCGACGCACGGGCGTTCTTCGACTACCTGGCCGGCCGCCCCGAAGTAACCGGGGAGCGGTTCGGCACGACGGGCTACTGCATGGGCGGCAGGACGTCGCTCGTGGTCGCCGGGCGGGTGCCCGAACGGGTTGCGGCGGCGATGTCGTTCCATGGCGGCGGGCTCGCCACCGACGATTCGGGAAGCCCACACCTGCTCGCCGACCGAATTCAGGCAGCGGTCTATGTCGGCGCCGCCGAGAACGACCCGTCCTACACCCCCGAGCAGTCGGCAGTCCTGGACGCAGCGCTCACCGCCGCCGGCGTCGAGCACACCATCGAGTGGTATTCGGCTGCACACGGATTCGCGGTGCCCGACAACGCCACCTATGACGCGGCGGCTGCGCAGCGGCACTGGGCGGCGACGCAGTCCTTTTTCGGCGCGCATCTGCGCCCCGAGCGTCCGGCCTGAACTGCGGTCGAAGCCGCTATCAGCTCCGGGGCCGACGCCGGAACACCCCAAGCAGACCACGTACGGCGTAGAGGCCGACGACGACCGAGAGCACGACCAGGAAGATGAAGGTCACCAGCCAGTTGGTCCTGCTGTGCGGGACGTTCCACCACACGACGGTGAACATGACCGAGCAGATGAGCACCACGAAATCCCGCCAGTCGCCTTTGTAGGAACCGGCGGCCTGGCGCAGCTCAGCGCTCTTTTCCACACCTGCAACCAGTTCGCGGATGCGGAAGTCGATGGTCCTACCGAGTTCGGCGCGCAGCTCGGTCTTCTCCGGCGGGATCTTGTCCAGCAGTTCCATGTCGGACTTGATCATCCCGCGGAAATCGGGTCCCTTGAGGGTTCCCGCCAGCACACCGAACAATGCTCCACCGGCAATCGGGGCCGCCCCCAAGGCCACGTCTGCGATTCCCGTCATCTCACCTCACTCCATCAGCACAGCGGCCAGGGTGCCGCCCAGTTCGTAGGCCCTCCGCCGTGCGACCGAGTCGACCGGGCCGGTCACTTGGAGCGCATCGGACGACTTCGCCAGCTTCAGTCCGGTTGCGATCCGCTCGACGGATGCGACCGCGGCCGCGGTGTCGTTGTTTCCGTGCACCCACAGACCGTAGGGTCGCCCAGCAACATAGTCCAGGCTCGGGTAGTAGATCCCGTCGAAGAAGTGTTTGAGCGCCCCCGACATGTAACCGAAGTTCGCCGGGGTGCCGAACAGGTATCCGTCGGCGTCGAGCGTTTCCGGCAAGGTCGCCGCGAGTGCCGGTCGGGCCACCACCTCCACCCCGCTGATCTCCGGATCCGCCGCGCCGGCCAGGACAGCCTCAAGCAGTTCCCGGGTCGCCGGTGACGGTGTGTGATGGACGATCAACAAGCGTGGCAAGAAGTCAGGACCTTCCTGCCGCTTCCAGTTCGACCGCGGTGCGCATCGCCTCGCGGGCGCGGCTGCGGTCGCCGGCGTAGTCATACGCGCGGGCCAGCCGATACCAGCGCCGCCAATCGTCCGGGTCGGCGTCAAGCTCGCCGCGCACGCCTGCGAACAAGGCGTCGGCGGCATCGCGCGAGATGCGGCCCGAGGGCATTCTCGGCAGATCGGCCACATCGAGTTCGACGCCCTCCTCCGCGGCCAGGCGAGCCAGCCGCTGGTGGGTCAGCCCGGCCCGCAGTGTGGCCCCCACCGCCCACGCCCCGACCAACGGCAGGATGATCACACCGATCCCGAGGGCGGTGGCACTCAGCGTTCCGGTCCGGAACAACGCAGCGGCGGTGCGGGCAAGCAGGACGAAGTACACCACTAGCGCCAGGCACAAAAACCCGATCAGTAGCTGGATTCGCACCGCAGGGTTCACAGGTCGAGGAGGGGTTCGATGCCGAGGGTGAGTCCGGGCCGCTGCGCTATCCGACGGACGGCCAACAGCACCCCGGGCGCGAACGAACTGCGGTCGATACTGTCGTGCCGGATGGTTAGCGTCTCCCCCGTCGTCCCGAAGAGCACCTCCTGGTGGGCCACCAGACCGGTGAGCCGTACCGAATGCACCGGCACTCCGTCGACGTCGGCCCCCCGTGCGCCGGGCAGTCCGGTGCTGGTGGCATCGGGGTTGGGCGGCAGACCTTTTCGCGCCTCGGCGATCAGTTGGGCGGTCCGGGTCGCGGTGCCCGACGGTGCGTCGGCCTTATGCGGGTGATGCAGTTCGACCACCTCGACGGACTCAAAATAGGGGGCGGCCTTCTGCGCGAAATGCATGGACAACACCGCCCCGATCGCGAAGTTCGGAGCAATGAGAACACCGGTGCGAGGACTGTCGGACAGCCACCCGGCAACCTGACCAAGCCGTTCCCCGGTAAAGCCTGTGGTTCCCACGACCGCATGAATTCCGCTGTCGATCAAGAACTTCAGGTTGTCCATGACGACGTCGGGATGGGTGAAGTCGATGACGACCTCGGTGCCACTGTCAGTCAACAGATCCAGCGGGTCCCCGGCATCGACCTCGGCGCTCAGCGTCAGATCATCGGCACCACGCACCGCCTCGCACATCGCGGTTCCGACTTTGCCTTTCGCGCCCAGTACTCCGACTCGCATGGCCGCAAGCCTAACCGGGGCTCTTCAGCGTCACGCCGCCGCAGCACCGACGAGGACGACACCGGCGATCCGCCTACACCGCCGAGGCGCCACCGAGATGCTCGAAGAGCAGCGAGGTCTGGGTGATCTACTGGATGAAGGTGCCGATCTTGCCCCGCGCTTGCCGAAAGTTCTTCACAATTATCCGAAGTATCCCGCAACCTAGGAGCCCAAGTGCGCGTCGGCATCCCCACAGAGATCAAGAACAACGAATACCGCGTTGCCATTACTCCGGCCGGCGTCAGCGAACTGGTACGTCGCGGCCACGAGGTGCTCATTCAGACCGGCGCCGGGAACGGTTCCGCGATTCCCGATGCGGACTTCGCCGACGCAGGCGCGCAGATCGTCGGGACCGCCGACGAGGTGTGGGAGAAGGCCGATCTGCTGCTGAAGGTCAAGGAACCGATCGAGCCGGAATACTCCCGTATGCGCAAGGGGCAGGTGCTGTTCACCTACCTGCACCTGGCGGCGTCGCGACCGTGCACCGAAGCTCTGCTGGCATCCGGGACCACGTCGATCGCCTACGAGACTGTGCAGACCGCTGACGGCGCGCTACCACTGCTTGCTCCGATGAGCGAGGTTGCCGGCCGGTTGGCCGCCCAGGTCGGCGCATACCATCTGATGCGCACTCAGGGCGGTCGCGGCGTGCTCATGGGCGGTGTTCCGGGCGTCGCTCCGGCCAAAGTCGTGGTGATCGGCGGCGGAATGGCAGGTGACAACGCCGCCGCCGTCGCCTGGGGCATGGGCGCCCACGTCACGGTGTTCGACCTCAACATCAACATCCTGCGCAAGATCGACGCCGAGTACGGCGGCGCCATCGAGACCCGCTACTCCGCGCGGCTGGATCTGGAGACCGCCGTCAAGGAGGCCGACCTGGTGATCGGTGCCGTGCTGGTCCCGGGTGCCAAGGCCCCCAAGCTGGTCACCAACGAGACTGTGTCGCAGATGAAGCCGGGTGCGGTTCTGGTGGATATCGCCATCGACCAGGGCGGCTGCTTCGAGGACTCCAAGCCCACGACGCACGACGATCCCACGTTCGGCGTCCATGAGGCCCTGTTCTACTGCGTCGCGAATATGCCCGGCGCGGTGCCGCGGACCTCAACGTTCGCGTTGACCAACGCGACCATGCCGTATGTGCTCAAGCTCGCCGACAAAGGTTGGCGCCCTGCCTGCATCGCCGACCCAGCGCTGGCCAAGGGCCTGTCCACCCACAACGGGAAACTCCTCAATGCAGAGGTCGCGCACGATCTCGAGCTGCCCTTCACCGACCCCGAGGGACTGCTGGCCTGAGGCGCCGCCGTCGGCTGCTGCCGATTACAGCTGGCAGGAACTTCAACCGGGAAGCTGGTCACCGGTTGTGATCGGTTGCGAAGGGGCACGGGTGTGCGTTTCGCCCGGTTGAGGGCCCACCAGGAACCAACTGCGCATCAAACCCTTGCCCTTGACTTGGATTTCGCCGCGTTCGACGAATTCGAACTCATTCCTCAGCCTTTCGTAGACCGGCTGTGGCACCTGGATGCGGCCGGGCACACCCGTCGATTCCATTCTTGACGCCACATTGACCGCGTCGCCCCACACGTCATAGAAGTACTTACGCGTGCCGATTACACCGGCGACCACGGGACCGTTCGCGAGGCCGATGCGAAGCGAAACCATCCGCCCGGCGTTATCGGTCATCCCGTCAACCACGTCGGCCAGATCGAGAGCGAACCGGGCCAGTGCCTCGAGGTGATCCGGCCGCGATTGTGGGACACCACTGACCACCATGTAGCAATCGCCCGTGGTCTTGATCTTCTCGAGCCCATGCTGCTCGACGAGCCCGTCGATCTGGGTATAGAGCCGGTTGAGGAACTCGACCAGGTCAGCTGCTGTCGTCTGGCTTGCCCGCTCGGTGTAGTTCGCGATGTCGGCGAAAAGCACCGAAGCGTCATCGAATTTGTCGGCGATGATCCGGGCGTCTGAGTTCTTCAGCCGGGCCGCCACTTGCGCCGGCAACATGTTGGTCAACAACGCCTCGGATCTGTCGTACTCGCGTTCCATCGCGTCTTCGGCCCGGTCGATCTCGTGCAGCGCAAAAGCAACCCCGGAGAGCACGATGATGCTGGCGGCGATTGCGGTCAGTACAAACCCGCTATCGATAGCCCAGGCGGGTTGCGACAGGGCGACCTCGGGGGCCGCGAAGTCAAGCACGATCACCAGCGCCGTTCCGATGGCTATCAACACCGTCGCGAGCACAAGGTGCTCAACGCCCATCACGATGATGATGAAAGTGGCAACCACCAGAACGAATTGGTGCAGACCCGCATTG
The DNA here is from genome assembly GCA_020438845.1 of Mycobacterium sp. Lineage (GTDB taxonomy): Bacteria > Actinomycetota > Actinomycetes > Mycobacteriales > Mycobacteriaceae > Mycobacterium. Next base: position 82,568 of record JAGQTV010000009.1, read on the forward strand.
GTGCCGATCCGGAAGGTGATGACCGACACCGCGACGTAGGTGGTCACGGTCAGCACAAGTGGGGGCACCAGTTTGCCGAACCGATGTAAGAGCGGAATCGATGCACAGATGGCGGCGACGCCGAGTTCCAGGATCGCGATGGAGTAATCCCAACCCGTCATGAACTGAATCGCGGCCATGACGGTGCTGACGACGGCAGCCAGCAGCGCGATGATGTTGATCAGACGTTGCTGACGCCGGATTCGTTGCACGTAGTACCTACGCGGCGTGAGGGGTTTCGGCGTCCGGGAGGCACCGACGGCGTTTTGCGCTACGGGGTGATCTGGACCGACAGATCCATCGCTGCATCGTTCGGTTCCCACTGCGGAAGCGTATCGAACGGGCGTCTACCAGCCCACCTTTAGCCGGAAGCCAATCGCTCAACAATGTCGGCGGCGGGACCGGTGTCGATGTCACGCCAACCGGTACCGGCCCACAAACTGGTTGCCTGCGGATCACCAGCTCCCACCGAGGCGGCCCGGATCGGGGCGGTGATCTGGTTGACCTGAGGATAGCCCGGGGGTGCGGACTCGCTGTAGGCGGCCGTGAACGCATTGGCCAGGCTACGGGCGTAGCGACCGGAAAAGGCGCGGGTCACCACGGTCTCGACGAACTGGTCGTCGCGCAGGGCGCGTCGGTGCACGGGGCTGGTCCCGGCTTCATCGCACAGCAACAGCGCGGTCCCGACCTGGGCGGCCACCGCTCCCCCCTTCATCACGACCCGAACTGCGGCTTCCTCGCGCAGCCCGCCGGCCGCGACCACCGGGACACCCAGGTCGGTGGTCTGGGCCAGCAGGGCCGGCAGCGGCAGTGTCGGGGGCTGCCGGTCGGGGTCGAACACGCTGCGGTGTCCGCCCGCCGAAGGCCCTTGCACCACAAGCGCGTCGGCCCCGGAAGCTACCGCGGACTCGGCTTCGGCGCGACTGCTGACGGTGACCATGGTCAGCACACCACAGGACCTCAGTCGAGCCAATACCGCACGGTCGGGGCAACCGAAGGTGAACGACACCGCCTCGGGTGCGGCGGCCGCTACCACATCCAGCTTCGCCCGCCAGCCGTCGTCGTCAGGTCGATAGCCTCCGGGCTCGACACCCAAGCGACGCGCCAACGGCCCGAGCAAATCACGATAGGCATCCAGTTGATCGGATGTCGCCCTGCACGGCTGCGGCACAAAGAGATTGACTCCCAACGGCCCGCTGGTGAGCGACCGGGCGGCAGCGATGTCCTCGGCGAAACGTTCCGCGGTGAGATATCCGGCAGGCAGTGTGCCCAGACCACCGGCGTTGGACACGGCCGCCGCCAACGCTGGAGTACTTGGACCGCCGGCCATCGGCGCTCCGATAATCGGAACCGCCAGATCACTGAGGGTGAACCGCACCGCGGCTCAGCCGATCGCTCTCAGGGGTTGCGGCAGCGAGCGTTTGGACCGGTGGGGCCCGAGCACCGCGGCACCGAACCTACCGGAGAGCACCATTCGCGCCACGGCGTTGACGTCCTCGACGGTCACCTCGTCGATATGCCGCAAAGTGTCGGCGATACTGCGGTATTCGCCGTAGTTCAATTCGCTGCGCCCCAGGCGGTTCATCCGCGAAGCCGAGTCCTCCAGGCTCAGGACCAGCCCGCCACGCAGAGACCCCTTGGCGATTCGGCACTCCGATTCGGTGATACCGTCGCGGGCCACGGTTTCGAGCACCTCCGCCGTGACTCGCACCACCTCACCGAATCGTTCCGGCAGGCATCCCGCATAGACGGAGAACGACCCACCGTCGCAATAGGTGTCGACCGCCGAATACACCGAGTAGGCAAGTCCCCGGGTCTCCCGAATCTCCTGGAAAAGTCGAGAACTCAAACCCCCGCCCAGTGCGGTGTTGAGTACCGACAACGCCCACCGATTCGGCCAGTGCCGGCCCGGGACCCGCACGCCCAGCGTCAGGTGGGTCTGCTCGGAGTCACGGTTGACCAACGAAAGCCCCGGCCGTCCAGGCAGGCGGGCGATTGCCTTGCGCGGCGGGTGAGGCTCACGGCCTTTCTGCAGCCGTGGTCCGAAATAGTTGCGGGCCAGCTTGACGACGTGATCGTGGTCGATGTTGCCGGCTACCGCCAGGACCATGCGCTCCGGGGTGTACCGGCGAACGTGGAAGGAGCGCAGCTGGTTTCGCGTCATTGCCGACACCGAGTCGACCGTGCCGATCACCGGCCGCCCCACCGGGTGCTCACCGAACATCGCCGAGAGAAAAACGTCACCCAGAGTGTCCTCGGGATCGTCGTCGCGCATTGCGATCTCTTCGAGAACGACGTCGCGCTCCAACTCGACGTCCCCGGACGCGCATACACCGTTGAGAACCACGTCGGCGACCAGGTCGACGGCCAGTTCCAGGTCATCGTCGAGAACGTGCGCGTAGTAGCAGGTGTGCTCCTTGGTGGTGAACGCGTTCAGTTCGCCACCGACTGCGTCCACCGCTTGGGCGATCTCGACCGAGGTGCGGGTCGGGGTGGCCTTGAACAGCAGGTGCTCCAGGAAGTGCGCGGCGCCCGCCACGGTCGGTCCCTCGTCGCGGGAACCAACGTTGACCCAAAGGCCGACCGAGGCGGATCGCACCGAGGGCACCCGCTCGGTGACGACCCGCAGCCCGCCGGGCAGCACCGTGCGGCGTACCGCCGAAACCTCCTGCGCCGCCGGGCGGTTAGCCCGCTGTCGCGGCATCGGCGGGCACCGGTGCAGCGGCTTCGGCGGCGGCTTCCTCGTCGACGGGGATCAGCGAGATCTTGCCGCGGTTGTCGATGTCGGCGATCTCAACGCGCAACTTCTCACCGACCTTGACGACGTCCTCGACCTTCGCGATGCGCTTGCCGCGACCCAGCTTGGAGATGTGGACAAGTCCGTCCCGGCCGGGCAGCAACGACACGAAGGCGCCGAAATCCGTTGTCTTCACCACAGTTCCGAGGAATCGCTCGCCGATCTTGGGCAGCTGCGGATTGGCGATCGCGTTGATGCGGTCGATGGCCGCCTGTGCGGACGGGCCGTCGGTGGCACCGACGAACACCGTGCCATCATCCTCGATCGAGATCTGCGCGCCGGTCTCCTCGGTGATGGCGTTGATGATCTTGCCTTTGGGCCCGATGATCTCGCCGATCTTGTCCACCGGCACCTTGATGGTGGTGACACGAGGGGCGTACGGGCTCATCTCGTCGGGGGCGTCAATGGCTTCGGCCATCACGTCCAGGATGGCCAGCCGGGCTTCCTTGGCCTGGGCCAGCGCGTCGGCGAGCACCTTCGACGGGATGCCGTCGAGCTTGGTGTCCAACTGCAGCGCGGTGACGAACTGCTTGGTTCCGGCCACCTTGAAATCCATGTCACCGAACGCGTCCTCGGCGCCGAGGATGTCGGTGAGCGCGACGTACCGCGTCTCACCGTTTACCTCGTCGGAGACCAGACCCATCGCGATGCCGGCGACAGGGGCCTTCAGCGGCACGCCGGCATTCAGCAGAGCCAGGGTTGAGGCACATACCGATCCCATCGATGTGGACCCGTTGGAACTCAAGGCCTCCGACACCTGGCGGATGGAGTAGGGGAACTCCTCGACACTGGGCAGCACCGGCATCAAAGCCCGTTCGGCCAGCGCACCGTGGCCGATCTCGCGGCGCTTGGGCGACCCCACCCGGCCGGTCTCACCGGTCGAATACGGCGGGAAGTTGTAGTGGTGCATGTAGCGCTTGGTCTTCTCCGGACCGAGGGAGTCGATCTGCTGGGCCATCTTGACCATGTCCAGCGTGGTGACCCCGAGGATCTGGGTCTCACCACGCTCGAACAGCGCACTGCCGTGCGCCCTCGGCACCACGGCGACCTCGGCGGACAGCGCCCGGATATCGGTGACGCCGCGGCCGTCGATGCGGAAGTGGTCGGTCAGGATGCGCTGCCGCACAAGCTTCTTGGTCAGCGATCGGTAAGCTGCGCCGATCTCCTTCTCCCGGCCTGCGAAGTTCTCCGCGAGCTGGCCCAGGAGCTCGGCTTTGATCTCATCGGTGCGGTCATTGCGCTCGTTCTTGCCGGCGATGGTCAGCGCCTGTGCCAGCGAGTCGCCGGCAGCGTGAGAAACCGCCGCGAAGACGTCGTCCGCGTAGTCCGGGAACACCGGGTAGTCGGCGGTCTCCTTCGCGGCTTTCTCGGCCAATGCGCTCTGCGCGGCGCACAGGGCGGCGATGAACGGCTTCGCCGCCTCGAGGCCCTCAGCCACGACGCTCTCGGTCGGTGCCTGAGCACCGCCGGCGACCAGTTCGATGACATTGTCGGTGGCCTCGGCCTCGACCATCATGATCGCGACGTCCCCACCGTGGACAACCCGGCCGGCGACAACCATGTCGAACACTGCCTTGTCCAACTGCTCGACGGTCGGGAAGGCGACCCACTGGCCGTCAATGAGGGCCACCCGCACGCCACCGACCGGGCCGGAGAACGGCAGGCCGGCCAGCTGCGTGGACGCCGACGCGGCATTGATCGCCAGCACGTCGTAGAGATCCTTGGGGTCCAGGCTCATCACGGTGACGACGACCTGAATCTCGTTGCGCAGGCCGTCGACGAACGACGGGCGCAGCGGACGGTCGATCAGACGGCAGGTGAGGATGGCATCGGTGGACGGCCGTCCTTCGCGACGGAAGAACGAGCCGGGAATGCGGCCGGCGGCATACATCCGCTCTTCCACGTCGACCGTCAGCGGAAAGAAGTCGAAGTGCTCTTTGGGGCTCTTGCTGGCGGTGGTCGCCGACAACAGCATGGTCTCGTCGTCGAGGTAGGCGACGACGGAGCCGGCCGCCTGGCGGGCAAGTCGCCCGGTCTCGAACCGGATGGTGCGGGTGCCGAAGCTCCCGTTGTCGATGGTGGCGGTTGACTCGAAGACGCCTTCGTCGATTTCAGCGACAGACATAGGGTGTCCGTACAGCCTTTCTAGGATTCACTGTTCAATTTGGCGTCGCCACAGCGAACTCGGGTAGATCCGAGACCAGATGCCGCCCGGATGCGAACACGGCCGTCGATCGAAGCGGCCGGGCCAGTCAAAGGGTGGGCCCGGCAGCCACTACCGAAGACCGCCCGATCAGGGAAGCCTCGTCGAGGGAGACGCAGGAACGGACCACGCGGACGTGCGGGACCGCACCTTATGCCCGAGCCACAGGCTCGAGTTGCCCCTAATGTTACACGGTGGCCGGTTGGCCTCCGTGTGTCAGCGGCGGTGTATCAGCGGCCCTGTATTAGCGGCGCAGGCCGAGACGCTCGATCAGCGAACGGTAGCGCTCGACGTCGACCTGGGCGACGTATTTCAGCAGCCGACGACGGCGGCCGACGAGCAGCAGCAGGCCACGACGAGAGTGGTGGTCGTGCTTGTGCTTCTTGAGATGCTCGGTGAGATCGGAGATGCGCTTCGTCAGAAGCGCCACTTGAGCCTCCGGGGAGCCGGTGTCGGTCTCATGGAGACCGTATTGACCGAGGATTTCCTTCTTCTGCTCAGCCGTCAGCGACATGTCGATTAACTCCATCTTTTCAGTCCGCGAGGAATTCTCAACGCGGCCACCGCGAACTGCAGCGCACGCCGGGCGCCGAGTTTAACAGCGCCGAAGGCGCTTGAGCCAATCAGCGCTGCGCGGCCAGGATCATCCGGGCCTTCTCGGTGTCATGGCCCATGGCCTCGATCAGATCGTCCACCGAGTCGAACTTCTTCTGTCCCCGCAGGCGCACCACGAAGTCGACCGCGACGTGTTGTCCGTACAGATCGGCGTCGACGTCGAGCACGAAAGCCTCGACGGTCCGGGTACGACCGGAGAAGGTGGGATTGGTACCGATCGACACCGCGGCGGAGTAGCGCTGCGCTGGCACGAGCATTGCGGGGCCCGGTCCGGGCGCCGATCGCCCGTCGAACCCCAACTGCCCATCTGGCCCCAACTGCCCATCTGGCCCCGACTGCCCACCGAGGACGGTGAACCAGGCGGCGTACACGCCGTCAGCAGGAATGGCCGAGAACATGGGCGGGGCGACGTTGGCAGTCGGGAAACCAAGCCGGCGGCCGCGCCCGTCGCCGCGGACCACAACGCCTTCGACACGATGCGGACGGCCCAGCGCCTCGGCGGCGGCCACCACGTCGCCGGCATCGACGCAGGCGCGGATATAGGTCGACGAGAAGGTGAGGGTCTCGCTCTGGTGCCGCTCGGCCACCAAGGACACCGATTCCACGGCGAAGCCGAACCGCTCTCCGGCCCGGCGCAGCGTGGTCACGTTTCCGGCGGCCTTCCTGCCGAAGGTGAAATTCTCCCCGACCACCACGTCAAGCACGTGCAATCGCTCGACCAGCAGTTCGTGGATGTAGCGCTCCGGGGTCAGCTTCATGAAATCCGTGGTGAACGGCATCACCAGGAACACGTCGATTCCCAACTCCTCGGCCAGCTCAGCCCGACGGGTCAGCGTGGTCAACTGGGCCGGGTGGCTGCCCGGGAACACCACCTCCATCGGGTGTGGGTCGAAGGTCATCAGAACCGTCGGCACGCCACGGGACCGGCCGGACTTGACAGCGCGCGCGATGAGTTCGGCATGGCCGCGGTGCACACCGTCGAACACCCCGATGGTCAGCACGCAACGGCCCCAATCCGAGGGAATCTCGTCCTGCCCGCGCCAGCGTTCCACGCCCGCAAGCCTACGGTCGCAGACCGGACGGTCCCAAAGTGCTATTCGGGATCAGAGTTCCTCACTGCCCACGCCGTGGTGCACCCGGAAGAAGTTACCCGGGTCGTATTGGCGTTTGACGCGCAGAAGCCGGGGGTAGTTCGCACCCCACTGGTTTTGCTGCCAATCCTCCAGAAAGTAGTCGGCCTCGGTGGAATACGTGCCCGCCCCTGGAGTTACCTCCTTGATGAAGCCCATGGCCCGGTTCATCAGGTCGGCGGCGTCCCCGGCAACCTGGGCGCTGGGTTCGTGCGTCGGCACACCCGGGTACTTGTACTGCTGCGCAGAGGCCATGATCACCAGGGCCGCCGCCTCGAAACAGCCCGGATGCAGGGCGGTTTTCAGGTCTCGCTCGCGCGCCTCGGGGTGTTCGCCGCTCAAGCCCTTGTTCACCTGAAAGATGAACGGACGCAGCCGGGACGCCTGATAGAAGGACTCGGCGATCTTACTTGGATCGCGACGCATCAAATCTGTTGCGATCCAACGGGATTGGTAGCCGTTCCAAAAAGCGCCCAGTTCGCCCTGGTTGCCTGTCCACCAGAACTGGTAACCGGGCGCGCCCGGCCTCGGATCCCGGGTGATGAAGTCAGGATCCGCACGCTCCCAGTAGTCCGGATTCCAGAGGTCCCCGAACTCCAGGAACTGCAACCTCGGTTCAACACTGTATTCATCGGGTCGGTTTCGGAACTGATCGGCGAACCGCTCGATGACGGCGCGACCCTCGGACTCCGGCATGTCCAGAAACGCCAGTCGGAAACCGAACTCGTTGGCAGGTCCGAATGCGACCGACTCTCCCCAATGCCAGTTGTCGAGATTCCTGGGGTAGAACTCGACGAACCGTCCGATCAACTCGCGATAGGCGGCATCGCTGGCTGCCCTGATCGAACCCGTGACGATGCCGACCGTCGAGGGAATCGGGTGGGTCAGCAACGTCACACGACTGACGATGCCGAAAGTCCCTCCCCCTCCGCCGCGAACCCCGAAGAACAGATCCGGTTCGGAGAATTGGTTGACGGTGCGCACCTGACCATCTGCCGTGACGATCTCGGCCTGCACAATCCCACCCGAACCGGTGCCATACCGCTTGGAGAACGGACCGAAGCCGCTCCCGAAGGTGAAACCCCCGCAGGCGCCCACGCTCGTACAACCGCCGCCCGCGACGAACCGGCCTGCCAGGGTGGCGGCCCGATAGGCCTCCAGCCAACGCGTCCCGGCCTCGACAGTCATCGCCTGCACCGGTGCTGTTCCGCCTGGGGCCCCCCGAGGCACGAAAGCGTCGTGCACCGTGATGTCGCGCATGTCGTGCGTCCAGACCAGCAACGAATCCGGAGCGCAGTTTCGTCCGAGGTAGTCGTGTCCGGTTCCCTTCACGACCAGCTTGACGTTGTTGTCCCGCGCGAAGTTCACCGCAGCGACGATGTCACTGGTCTGCCGCGCTCTGACCGCGTAGGGCGAGGCCGCCGCAGTCCAGGCCTCGTACCACCCCGTGGATTGCTGAACCCCCGGTTGTTCCTCGTTCCAGAACGGATTTTTCAACAATTCGAAGGTCTCGGGCGTTGCATCCGCCCAGGGCAGCGACGTTGTGATCAAGCGATCGCCCAACTGATCCTTCAGGATCCGCCACTTTTCCTCAGACGGCCACGCGATGATCGGGGGAACCGAGCGGTCTTTCGCACATGCAGCAGCCGCGGCCGGGGATGCCGCTACGGCCGCCAGAACAGCGCTGGTTCGCAGGATTGCCCGCCGAGACAGATCAGCCATGTCTGGAAACTTAATTCAGGGCTGGGAACGAGATCGTCGTTGTCGACAACACCTGCCTGAACAAGGTGGCTTTCCAGGTGCTCTCCCAGCCGTACGACTCTCAGAATCCCGGCAAGCTGGCCTATTCCATCGAGTACAAGAAGACGCACTGAAGAAGCGTCGAGCCGAGCGGGGTCAGCCCTGGGCGCGCGCCTTCGACCGCTGTTGTGAGCCGTGCGCGCCGAGTGCATCGTGGCGACGATAGGTCTGATCCCCGCGGTGCTGCTTCATTGCGCGCGCGGCGAACGCTTCGACATTACGTCGCCCCACCGCCTCCCATGCCCGGCTCAGCCCGGGCACCAACCGCATCGAGCAGCGCAGGGTGAAGTTCGTCGCGGCGAAACCGGCCACCGCCACTTGGGCCAGCTTGTTGTCGGGCAGTTCCAGCGCGTCGGCGTTACTGGACCCGAGAATCAATCTGCTGTAGGCACAGAGCAATTCGGTGGTGATATCCCGGGCGGCCTGCGCCGCCGGATGTCCGCTGCTACCGACCACCAACGGTCCTAATGCGGCTTGCAGAGCCCGGCCCAGGCGGGTGGAGTCCTCGTCCGGGCGGAATTCGTAGTCGGCCTGCAGCCATAGCAGCCGCCACGTGTCGGCTTCGTCGGCGGGCAACAGTTCGGCATCGACACCCAACAGGAAGCCGACGTACCGCCAGAAGTGGTACAGCGCGTCCTTGTCCCGACGGCTGAACTGAACGCCCAGAGCCTGGGACGCCACGACGTTGCCGAGCGAGAACAGCATCAGTGTGCCGGCCATCGTGGACTGATTGACCGGGACGTCCCAGTCATCGAAGTCCCAGTCGGGGCGCCGGCTCATCCCGGCCCGCACCATGGCGTGCATGAGCCGCACCCGCATGGTGCCGACAAATCCAGGAGCGAAACGCTCCAGGGCACCCGGTGCGGTGACCTCGACAGTCCAGCTCAGGGTCTCGGCCAGGCGGCGCGGCGCCATAGCCTCCAGATCCCCGGTGGCGACGAGCGTCTTGTCGGCCCGCGAAGCCAGGTAGCCGCCCATCAGCGAGAACATCGACATCGAGGTGAAACCGGCAACCACGCCGATGCGCGCCGCGACCCGAGCGGCGTAGTCGAGTTTCTTCTGATCAACCCAGTACGGCCGGGCATCGACAGACTCGAAGAACGCGACCAACTCCGGCGACGGGTCCTCGACCGCGGCGATCCCGTGCTCGAGCGCGGTTTCGAACTGGACGCGGCCCACTCCAGCGGGCAGGCGCCGGAAGGCCGCAACCAGTTCGTCGGCCGGCGGATCTCCCATTCGGGTGAACCGTTGATAGCGCTCACGCTGCGCAACGGTGGGGCGGATGTCACCGGGAGCGAATGCCCGCAACCCGATGTTGAACGGGAATTCCCGTAGCAGCGGTGGATCCACCACGGCGTCAGTGACAACGGCCATGCGGGCACCTCCTCCCGGTCTGCGACTACAGCGCGGCGTCGGTGGCGTACACGCCCAACAGGTCGCGTGCCGACACGATCCCCACCAGCGCTCCGTCGCGTTCCACCAAAAGGTGACGGATGGAGCGATCGGTCATCCGGATGGCAGCCTGGGCAACGGTTTCGTCGGCCTCGCACCAGACCAGATTTCTGCTCGCGACATCGAGTGCCGACACAGCGGACGGATTCTCCCCGCCGGCGACAACGCGGACGACGTCACGCTCGGTAATCAACCCGGAGGGGCGATCTGCGTCGCCCACCACCACCGCACCGACGTTCAATTTCGAGATCAAAGTGGCGACGTCGGCAACGGTGGCATCGGTGGGCACCCGCAACACCTCCCCACCTGTGAGGTCCTCGATAGCGATTGATCCGGCCGCTGGAATGGAATGCGTCTTGCTCATGATTCCATCGTCCCACGCCAGCTCAGGTTGCCAACGTCGCCGGTCGGACCACGACGACGGACTTGGTCGCCTTACCCCTGTCCTGCAGCAGAGCAACGACCCGACCCTCAGGATCCGTCGCAGCCCAGACACCGTCGGCACCCGCCGCGGGCAGGGGCCGGCCGTGGCAGGCATCACGGGCCTGCTCGGCTGTGATGTCCCGGCGCGGAAAGACCTGCAGGCAGGCGGCGTCGAGGTCGTAACTCAGCGTCGGGTGTTCGGAGAGCTCATCGAGGGTGCGTGCCTGGTCCAGCCCGAAGCCGCCGACCCGGGTGCGTCGGAGTGCAGTCAGGTGCCCGCCAACCCCCAGACCGGCGCCGAGGTCACGGGCCAGGGCGCGGATGTAGGTGCCCGACGAGCAGTCGACGTCCGCGTCGACATCCGCAAAGGGGCCGACTCGCCGGATCGCCAGCACGTCGAACCGGTCAATCCGAACCGTGCGGGCCGGAATATCGATCTGCTCACCCTCTCGGACCAGTTGATAGGCGCGCTTGCCGCCGATCTTGACGGCGCTGACCGCCGAGGGCTGCTGCGCGATCTCGCCGCGCAGCGCGGTGACACCGGCGAGGATCGCGTCGTCGGTCACGTGATCTGCTGGAACATCCTCCAGCACTTCGCCTTCGGCATCGTCAGTGGTCGTCGACCGGCCCAGCCGGATGGTCGCCGAATAGGATTTCGACGTCGCGGTGAGCAGGCCGAGGATCTTGGTAGCCCGTTCGATACCGACCACCAGGACGCCGGTGGCCATCGGGTCCAGCGTTCCGGCATGGCCCACTTTGCGGGTGCCGAAGATCCGCCGGCATCGGGACACGACGTCGTGGCTGGTCATCCCCGCTGGTTTGTCGACGACGACGATGCCAGGGGGTGTTGCTCCCTTCACGCCCGTAGTCACAGCACGATCGCCGTCAAGGCCAGACCGCCGGCTACTGACCACCGACCCCGCAACTCGGTCAGGGGCGGGCCGGACCGGGCCGCCGGATCGATCAGAATCCGCGAGACGAAACCACCACTGGAACCGCCGCCGGCCTCGAAACCGTCGAGGTCGAAGGTGATGTGGGCATCCTCGAATCCGAGCCAACGCTGTGTGAGCGGGAACCACGCCTTGTAAGTAGCCTCCTTGGCGCAGAACAGGATTCGATCCCAGTGCAGATCGTCAGTCAGCGCCGCGATCTCCCGCCGCTCCGCCGGCAGGCTGATGGCGTTCAGCACACCGTCAGGCAGCACATCGTGCGGCTCGGCATCGATGCCGACCGATCGCACTGCCGGTGCGCGGCCCACCACAGCGCCGCGATAGCCCTGACAGTGGGTGAGGCTGCCGACGATTCCGGTCGGCCATTGCGGTTCACCCTTATCCCCCTTAAGAATCGGCGCCGGGGGCAACCCGAGCTGTTCCAGCGCCACCCGGGCGCAGTGCCGTGCGGTGACGAATTCGTTGCGTCGCTTGTCGACCGCGCGCGCGATCAGCGCCTCCTCCTCCGGATGGGGCTCCAGATGCGCAGGGTCGTCATAAAGTTCGGCAAAGACCAGGTCAGCGGTATCGGGCAGCACCACGCGCAGGTAGTCGCTCATCGGCGCCGACTCTGGAGCTTCTCCCGGAACGCCTCCGCTTTCGCGCGCATTTCCGGGGTGACCACGAAGTGCCCGCCGAATTCATTGAGGTAACCGGGTGCGTATTCGGGATCGGGCAGAATCTGTCGCAGCCACCGATAGGGCTTGCGCCGATGCCACTCTCGCGGGTAGCCCACCGACACCTCCTCGAACCTCACCCCGTCGTACCAGGTGGTGCGCGGTATGTGCAGGTGCCCGTAGACCGAGCAGACCGCGTTGTATCGGGTGTGCCAGTCGACGGTCTCCACGGTCCCGCACCACAGCGAGAACTCCGGAAAGAACAGCACCTCGCACGGTTCGCGGCGCAGCGGAAAGTGGTTCACCAGAACGGTGGGAATCGTTGTGTCCAGATCCTCCAACCGGGCCCCGGTATGAGCCAGCCGGTCACGGCACCAGGCCTCCCTGGTGGCGTACGGCTCACAGGACAACAGGAACTCGTCAGTGGCCACGACACTGCGGGACTTGGCGATCGCCAGGCCCTCGGCCTTCGTCGTCGCCCCCTCGGGCAGGAAGGTGTAGTCGTAGAGCAGGAACATCGGGACGATGGTCGCCGGGCCGCCCGAGCCGGTCCACACCGGGTAGGGGTGCTCAGGGGTGACGATCCCCATCTCGTCGCACATCTCGACCAGGAAGTCGTAGCGGGCCCGGCCGAACACCTGCGCCGGGTCCTTGCCGGTGGTCCAGAGTTCGTGGTTTCCGGGCACCCAGATGACGGTGGAAAAGCGCCGCCGCAACAGGTCGAGCGACCAGCGGATGTCGTCGGTGCGCTCGGCGACGTCGCCGGCGACGATGAGCCAGTCGTCCGGCGTCGCGGGATACAGCGACTCGGTGACCGGCTTGTTGCCGGTGTGCCCCGTGTGCAGGTCGCTGATCGCCCAGAGCGTGGGTGCCACAACCGATCAGCCTACTGTGGCGCTACTGGGGCCAATATCCTCGTTCTTGTGACGACCATCCGCCCGAAGAGCCGGTTGACCGACCGCGCATTGGGCCGCGCGCTTCGCCTGCCCCCGGCGACGACCGGTTACCGGGTGCACCGAGGGGTGCCGGTTCCGATGCGCGACGGGGTTCAGCTGCGCGCCGACCACTACTCCCCCCTCACCGACCGGCCACTGGGAACCATCCTGGTACGCGGACCGTATGGCCGTGGCTTTCCGTTCTCGTTGATCTATGCGCAGATCTACGCCGCCCGCGGGTACCACGTGCTGTTGCAGAGCGTGCGCGGCACATTCGGCTCCGGCGGACAGTTCGTGCCGATGGTGCACGAGGCCGACGACGCCGCCGACACCGTGGTGTGGCTGCGCGAACAGCATTGGTTCACCGGCGCGTTCGGCACCATCGGGTTGTCCTACCTGGGTTACACCCAATGGGCCCTGTTGTCGGATCCGCCGCCGGAGCTGGCCGCGGCGGTGATCAGCGTCGGTCCACACGACTTCCACGAATCCTCTTGGGGCAGCGGCTCGTTCGCGCTCAATGACTTCCTCGGTTGGTCGGACATGATGGGCCACCAGGAACTGCGGTCGGTGCGGCGGCTGGCCTACCAGTTCCGCTCCTCCCGCCGGCTGTCCGGGGCCGTCCACGGCGTTCCCCTGGGCAGCGCGGGGCGTCAACTGTTGGGTGAGCGATCGACCTGGTATGAATCCTGGATCGAACACCCCGACGTCGACGATCCGTTCTGGGAGCCGATGCGGATGACCCGGGCATTGGACCGCTGCACCGTTCCGGTTCTGCTGATCAGCGGCTGGCAGGACATCTTCGTCGATCAGACAATCGCCCAATACCGGCATCTGCATAGCCGAGGGGTGGACGTCGCCATGACCATCGGCCCGTGGACCCACGATGAAATGGTGACCAAAGCGACGGGCAGCGCCGCCACCGAGACTCTGACCTGGCTCGGATCCCACCTGGCCCGGCAGAGCATCCCCCCGCGGCGGTCACCGGTCCGGATCTACCTGACCGGCAAGCGCGGCGGCTGGGCGGATCTGTCCGACTGGCCTCCACCGGTCACCGATCACACTTTCCATCTGCAGCCCTCGGGTCGCCTGGGAGCCGATGCTCCCGTCTCCGGGTCCCCGACTTTCCAGCATGAGACATTCCGCTACGAACCGGCTCACCCAACCCCCACGGTGGGCGGACGGCTACTGACCCGACAGTCCGGCTACCGCGACGACAGTTCACTGGCCCGGCGTGCCGACGTGCTGAGCTTCACCAGTGCACCGCTGGAATCCGACCTTTGCGTGTGCGGGCACCCGGTCGTCGAACTGGACCATCGCAGCGACAATCCGCACTTCGACGTGTTTGTGCGGATCAGCGAGGTGGATAGCCGCGGGCGGTCCCAGAATGTCAGCGACGCGTTCCGGCGGTTCGGCCTCCAGTCCGGAACTGAACCGGACGTTCCGATCCGGCTCGAACTCGACCCGATCGCCCACCGCTTCAGCGCCGGTTCACGCATCCGACTGTTGGTCGCAGGCGGCTGCCATCCCCGCTTCGCTCGGAATCTGGGCACCGGCGAACCGGCGATCAGCGGGCACCGGATGCTTCCGTCCACTCACACCGTTCGACTCGGTGAATCGTCCCGGCTCGTCCTGCCGGAAGCCGAAATCGAAGCTGGTTAGGGCGAGCGGGGCGACACCGGCACAGCTATTGGCGTCGGCATCGTCGGGGTGGTCGTCGGGCTCGTCGTGGGTGTGATCGTCAGCGTTGTTGTCGCCGCCGGGGTCTCGGTGGCCGGCGAGTTCGGGGGACCAGGCTGGTAACTGATGGCAACGGCAATCGCAATCGCAGAGAACAACACACCGGCCACACCGGCCACAGCAATCAACAACCTGGGGTTAATAATCGGCTTGCGACCTGTCATGGTGCAAGCCTGGCAGCCCTCGTGGCTCGACGCCAGAGTCCTTCGGCTCCGCGTCGCCGGTTACCGTGTGGTGATGGCCACCCCGAACACCACTGACATCCTCCTCGTCGATACCACCGACCGTATCCGCACGTTGACATTCAACCGTCCGGAGTCGCGCAACGCGCTGTCGTCTGCACTGCGTAGTCGGTTCTTCGCTGCCCTCCGCGACGCTGAGGCCGACGCCGACGTGGACGTCGTGATCGTCACCGGCGCAGACCCGGTGTTCTGCGCCGGGCTGGATCTCAAGGAACTCGGCACCACCACCGAACTGCCCGACATATCCCCCAAGTGGCCGCCGATGAGCAAGCCGGTGATCGGGGCGATAAACGGAGCCGCGGTGACCGGTGGGCTCGAGTTGGCACTGTATTGCGACATCCTGATCGCCTCGGACCGGGCCAGGTTCGCCGACACCCACGCTCGGGTGGGTCTGCTGCCGACATGGGGTCTCAGCGTGCGCCTACCTCAGAAGGTCGGTGTCGGGATGGCCCGGCGAATGAGCCTCACCGGCGACTATCTGTCGGCCGACGATGCACTGCGGGCCGGCCTGGTCACCGAGGTGGTCGCGCACGACGAACTGCTGCCGACCGCGCGGGCCGTGGCGGCCTCGATCGTCGGCAACAACCAGAAGTCGGTGCGGGCACTGCTGGCCTCTTACCACCGCATCGACGAAGCCGGCACCAGCACGGGGCTGTGGTTGGAGGCCGAGGCCGCCCGAGCCTGGATGCGCTCAGCAACCGGTGACGACATCGCCGCCAGCCGCGCCTCGGTCATCGAGCGCGGCCGCGCCCAGGTGAAGTGAGCGCGGGCACAGTCACGTTCGACTTCCCGGCACGGCCCATCGGCCCGATCGAGCGCGCCAGGTAACGAACACCAACCTCAGCAGGATGAACGCGGTCAAACCCGACCAGATGCCCGCCAACCCCCAGCCGAACGCCAGCGCCAGCCACACCAGGGGCAGGAAACCCAGGAGCGCGCTGACCAGCGTGGCGGTGCGCAGGAAGGCTGCATCCCCGGCACCGAGAAGCACCCCGTCCAGCGCGAAGACCACACCGGCAAAAGGTAATTGGGCTACCAAAAACCACCACGGCACTGCGATCGCCGACAGCACCGCCCGGTCGTCGGTGAACAACGCGGGCAGGATCGACGCCCCCAGCGCCAACCCTGTCGCGAGCAGCGTGGCGGCCAGAGCCGAGAACCCGGTCACCCGCCATGCCACCCGATGGGCCTGCCGCACTTGACCGCCCCCGAGTGCAGCTCCAACCAGTGACTGTGCCGCGATCGCCAGCGAATCCAGCACCAGCGCAAGGAAAGTCCAGAGTTGAAGCACCACCTGGTGGGCCGCCAATGCCGCTGCCCCGAACCGAGCCGCCACAGCGGCAGCCGACACGAAACAGGCCTGGAAGGCCATGGTGCGCAACACCAGATCCCGGCCCGTGACCGCTTGGGCCCGCAGCACGCCGAAATCGAGTCGTAGCGGCACCCGTTCAGCAAGAAGTGCCCAGCCGAACAGAACCGCAGCCACCCACTGTCCCACCAGGTTGGCCACCGCCGAACCGGCCAGCCCCCATCGGGGCAGGCCCAGCCAACCGTAAACCAACAGTGGACAGAGGACGGCCGAGGCGGCGAATCCGACGAGCACGTACCGCAGGGGACGCACGGTGTCCTGCACTCCACGCATCCAGCCGTTGCCGGCCATCGAGACCAGGATCGCTGGAACCGCCAGGACTGCAATGCGAAGCCATGGCAACGCAGCGGCAGCGATACCGCCGCCCGTGCCCGCGATCGCCGAGACCAACGGCAGCGCAACAAGTTCCACCGTGATGGTGATCAGTACGCCCAGGCCGAGTGCCAGCCAGGTCGCCTGCACCCCCTCTCGAACCGCCGCACTGCGATTGCCGGCCCCGTGGTGTCGGGCCGAGCGGGCGGTAGTGCCGTACGAGAGAAAGGTCAGTTGGGAGCTGACCATTGCCACAATCAATCCCCCGACCGCCAGCCCGGCCAGGCTCACCGCACCGAGTCGGCCGA
This sequence comes from Mycobacterium sp., assembly GCA_020438845.1. Lineage (GTDB taxonomy): Bacteria > Actinomycetota > Actinomycetes > Mycobacteriales > Mycobacteriaceae > Mycobacterium. Next base: position 99,536 of record JAGQTV010000009.1, read on the forward strand.
CGATGGCAGTGTCGAGCAACAGGTAGATCGGCTCGGCGGCGAGTACTCCCAATGCGGGAAATGCCAGGGCGACTATGCGTCGCCCCATCGACGACCCCGAGCCGAGCTCAGTCAAAGGGTCCCGAACTCAGTCGTCGCCGTTCTGCCCGTCACCGGATTCGTCTGCCACGCGGTAGGGCTGTGCGTCACCTGCGGGGCGGGCACCAGCCCTGATTCGCTCCAGGTCCGCATCGGCGGCACGAGCCCGGGCGAGCAACTCCTCCATGTGGTGGGCGGCGTCGGGCACGGTGTCGCGAACGAAGGTCAGCGTCGGAGTGAACCTGACGCCAGTGCCTTCACCAACCTTCGTGCGCAATAGGCCCTTGGCGCTCTCCAGCGCAGCCGCCGCCCCGGCGTAGTCCGGCTCGTCGTCGATCGACCGGCCCATCACCGTGTAATACAGCGTGGCATCGTGCAGGTCGCCGGTCACCTTCGCATCGGTGATGGTCACTCCGGAAAGGCGAGGATCCTTGATCTCGTACTCGATCACCGAGGCGACGATTGTGGAGATCCGCTTGGCCAGGCGCTTCGCCCGCGCTGGGTCAGCCATGGCTAGCTCAGCCCTTCCGTCTGACTCACTTCGTTCATCAGACCCGCGCCTTCTCGACCAATTCGTAGGTCTCGATGACGTCGCCTTCCTTGATGTCGGAGTAGGTCAGCGTCAAGCCGCATTCGTAGCCCTCCCGGACCTCGGTGACGTCATCCTTCTCCCGTCGCAAGGACGAAATCGTGAGGTTCTCGGCCACCACGACGTTGTCGCGGAGCAGGCGCGCCTTGGCATTGCGCCGCATGATTCCCGACTGCACCAGGCAACCGGCGATGTTGCCGACCTTGGATGACCGGAAGATCGCGCGGATCTCGGCCCGACCCAGTTCCTTCTCCTCGAAGATGGGCTTGAGCATGCCCTTGAGGGCCTTCTCGATTTCGTCGATCGCCTGGTAGATCACCGAGTAGTAGCGGATCTCCACACCCTCACGGTTGGCCAGCTCGGTGGCCTTGCCCTCGGCTCGGACGTTGAAGCCGATGATGATGGCATCCGAGGCCGACGCCAGGTTGACGTTGGTCTCAGTGATGCCACCGACACCGCGGTCGATGACCCGCAGTTCCACTTCGTCGTCGACCTCGATGCCCAGCAGGGCCTCCTCCAGCGCCTCGACCGTACCGGCGTTGTCGCCCTTCAGGATCAGGTTGAGCTGGCTCGTCTCCTTGAGCACCGAGTCCAGGTCCTCCAGGCTGATCCGCTTGCGGGCCTTGGCGGCCAGCGCGTTGCGCTTGCGCGCGCTGCGCCGGTCGGCGATCTGTCGTGCGATGCGGTCCTCGTCGACGACCAGGAAGTTGTCGCCGGCGCCGGGAACCGAGGTGAAGCCGATGACCTGCACCGGCCTCGACGGCAGCGCTTCCTCGACGTCCTCGCCGTGCTCGTCGACCATGCGTCGCACGCGGCCGTAGGCGTCGCCGGCCACCACCGAGTCGCCGACCCGCAGCGTGCCGCGTTGGATCAGCACGGTGGCCACCGGACCACGACCCCGGTCGAGGTGCGCCTCGATGGCCACGCCCTGAGCCTCCATATCCGGGTTGGCCCTCAGGTCCAGCGCCGCGTCGGCAGTCAACAGGACGGCCTCCTCCAGCGCCTTGATGTTGGTGCCGTTCTTGGCCGAGATGTCGACGAACATGGTCTCGCCGCCGAAGTCCTCGGCCACCAGGCCGTATTCGGTGAGCTGAGCCCGGATCTTCTGCGGGTCCGCGCCCTCCTTGTCGATCTTGTTGACCGCGACCACGATCGGGACGTCGGCCGCTTGGGCATGGTTGATGGCCTCCACCGTCTGCGGCATGACGCCGTCATCGGCGGCGACCACCAGGATTGCGATATCGGTGGCCTTCGCGCCGCGGGCACGCATGGCGGTGAACGCCTCGTGGCCAGGGGTGTCGATGAAGGTGATCAAGCGCTCGATGCCGTCATGCTCGACGGCCACTTGGTAGGCGCCGATGTGCTGGGTGATGCCACCGGCCTCGCCCTCGCGGACCGATGCCTGACGGATGGTGTCCAGCAGGCGGGTCTTGCCGTGGTCGACATGACCCATGACGGTGACCACCGGCGGACGCTGCTCGAGGTCTTCCTCGCCGCCCTCGTCCTCGCCGTAGGTCAGGTCGAAGGACTCGAGCAACTCGCGGTCCTCGTCCTCCGGTGAAACCACCTGGACGACATAGTTCATCTCGCTGCCCAGCAGTTCCAGGGTGTCGTCACCCACTGACTGGGTCGCGGTAACCATCTCACCGAGGTTGAACAGCGCCTGCACCAGAGCGGCGGGGTTGGCGTTGATCTTCTCGGCGAAGTCGCTCAGGGACGCGCCGCGGGCCAGCCGGATGGTTTCGCCGTTGCCATGCGGCAACCGCACACCACCGACGACCGGTGCCTGCATGTTCTCGTACTCGGCGCGTTTCGCGCGCTTGGACTTGCGGCCGCGCCGCGGCGCGCCACCAGGACGACCGAACGCACCTGCGGCGCCGCCGCGCTGGCCTGGGCGACCCCCACCACCGCCGGGACCGCCACCGCCGGGAGCGCCGCCGCCCGGGCGACCGCGGAAACCGCCTGCAGCGGCCCCGCCTCCCGGACCGCCGGTGCGGTAATTACCGCCCCCGCCGCCGGGACGAGCGCCCTGACCGGGGCCGGGACGCGGACCGCCGCCGGGCCGGGGCGCGCCCGGGCGACCGGGCCGACCCACCCCGCCACCGGGCCGTGGGGGCATGTTGCCGGGACTGGCACCGCCGGGCCGGGGGGCGCCGGGCCGCGGCGGCATACCACCCGGTCCGGGCCGAGGGCCTGGCCCCTGCGGCCGAGGCATCGCGGGTCGCTCGACGGGTTGCGCCGAGGAGAACGGGTTATTGCCCACCCGCGGCGGACGCGGAAGCCCTGGCTTGGGACCCGCCGGGCCGGGACGGGGCCCTGGGGCGGCCGGACGAGCCGGTGCCGGAGCTGCCTGGGGCGGTCCGGGCCGGGCAGAGGGCGCTGGCCGAGCCGCCGGACCCGGACGGGCGGTCGGGGCTGGTCGGGCCGGAGGAGCCGGCACCGGGCCAGCCGGTTTAGGAGCCGCCGGCGGCGCAGCCGGAGCTGCCGAAACAGGCGCAGCCGCCGGAACGGGCGCCGCTGCCGGGGCGGGCGATGCCGCGGGGGCGGCCTTTGCCGGGGGCGCTGCTGGGGCCTTCGCTGCGGCCTTACCGCCGCCGAACGCCTCACGCAGCCGACGCGCTACTGGCGCTTCCACTGTCGACGACGCCGACTTCACGAACTCGCCCTGCTCGCTCAGCCGGGCGAGGACTTCCTTGCTCGTTACACCGAGTTCCTTCGCCAACTCGTGTACGCGGGCCTTACCTGCCACTACATCTCCATCTCTAGAGGCGACAGCGGTGGGTAGGCCGCGCCTCGGGTTTAGCTACGACGCATGGTCATCGTCGGGGCTTCACGGTGTGCTCATGTTCTTCGCTACCTGTTTCTCTGGCCGGGTGGCTCCGGGTTGCTCCGGGCGGCAGAGCCTTTTCGATGCCTATCGAAATGCTCAACCACCGCGGAGGTGTCCGGTGAACCGGTGATCCGTAACGCTCGTGCGAAAGCTCTCCGCCGGATCGCTGCCTGCAGGCACCGGTCCTCGGGATGCAACCACGCACCCCGGCCCGGAAGGCGTCGCGCAGTGTCAACGGCAACGGCGCACTGACCGTTCCCTGACGACACTGCCACCAACCGGAGCAGTTCGGCGGCCAACTCTCGCTCCCGGCAGCCGATGCATGTCCGCACCGGGGAATCGGTGCGCGCATCAGCGTCCGGAATCTCGCGCTGGATCATGGCTTAGTCTACCGTCACCGCGGCGCGGTTCAGAACACGCCTTGTGGCTAACCTCGGCGGGCTGCGCTCTCGGGTGCACCGGGTGCAGGATCGGCCCCGCCCTCGGGTGCGGCGGCGTCGCTGCGGATGTCGATCCGCCAGCCGGTCAAGCGCGCCGCGAGCCGGGCGTTCTGGCCCTCCTTGCCAATCGCCAGCGACAGCTGGAAGTCCGGAACGATCACCCGAGCCGCCCGAGTTGTCGCGTCGATGACGTGCACCGACACCACCTTCGCCGGCGAGAGGGCGTTGGCGACGAACCGAGCCGGATCCTCGTCGAAGTCGATGATGTCGATCTTTTCCCCGGACAGTTCACTCATCACGTTGCGCACCCGCTGGCCCATCGGACCGATGCACGCCCCCTTGGCGTTGAGGCCGGCCACCTTGGAACGCACCGCGATCTTGGACCGGTGCCCAGCCTCGCGCGCAACGGCGACGATCTCCACCGAGCCGTCGGCGATCTCCGGCACCTCGAGCGAGAAGAGCTTGCGCACCAGATTGGGATGCGTCCGCGACAGTTCGATCCGCGGCTCCCGGGTTCCCCGCGTCACGCCAACCACGTAGCAGCGCACCCGGTCACCGTGTTCGTAGACTTCGCCGGGAACCTGCTCGGCGGGCCGGATAGTGCCGTCGGAGCCCTTGGCTTCAGTGCCGAGACGCACAACGACGTTGCCGCGGGCGTTCTCCCGCGCGTCGCGCTGAACGACCCCGGCGACAACGTCGCCCTCGCGGGCCGAGAACTCTCCGTAGACCCGTTCGTTTTCAGCGTCGCGGAAGCGCTGCAGCATCACCTGTCGCGCGGTGGTTGCCGCGACGCGACCGAATCCCTCCGGAGTGTCCTCCCACTCGCTGATGACGTTGCCGTCGGCATCGGTCTCCCGGACGATGACCTGAACCGCACCGGTCTTGCGGTCAATCTCGATGCGCGCGTCGGACTGGTGTCCCTCGGTATGGCGGTAGGCGGTGAGCAGCGCCGACTTGATGGTGTCGAGCAGTTCGTCGACCGAGATGCCCCGATCGATCTCGATGGCGTGTAGCGCGGCCATGTCGATGTTCATTGCCCGACCTCCGTTCCGTGCGGCCCAGTGCCGTGAATCTCAGCCTCGTCCCCGATCAATGCCAACTCCTGGGCGGTCGCGGGGGAGAATTCGACCTGGACGACTGCCTTGCGCAACTCTGGTAGTGGAATCCGGCGGACGGCCAAGCCGCCCCGGTCCCGGACCACCAACTCGACGGTCCCGTCGGCGACCGCGCCGATTCGGCCCACCACCGTGGTGACGTCGTTTCCATCCGGGCCGGCCACCTGCACCTCGACCTTGCGGCCGCGAGCGCGGCGGAAGTGCTTTTCCGCGGTCAGCGGACGGTCGACGCCGGGCGAGCTGACTTCCAGGACGTAGGCCTGTCCCCCGGTGTCGATGGTGTCCAGGACGGTTGAGGCCAACCTGGACAACTCGGCGACGGCGTCCATGTCGAGCGGGTTGTCGCCGTCGGCGACGATCCTGATTCGTGGTGGACGACTGCGGGTATCGACCGTCACCGCCTCGATCTCGTAGCCGGCCCGCGTGAACTCGCCATCGAGAATCTCGGTCACCCGCTCTGGCGACGGTAAACCCGTGGGCAGCTGCGTCATGACGAGCTCCTCATCTTGAGTTGTTCCGTTCGGCTGAATCGGTGAATCGGTGAACCAGCCCCTAACGATACGCCTGAGCGAGGCCCGGCAATGGCAGGATGTTGGCGTGCTCCGCCCGCATCCCGCCTCGCCGACACCGCTGAGCCGGCGCCGCATCCTCACCGAGGGCAGCCGCGGGCTGCTCGCGCTGGCCCTGTTCGGAGCCTCGGTCTCCGCAACGGCCACCGGGTGCGGCAAGGGTGGACCACCTGAGCCTGACCCGCTGGAGGCCGAGTTGGGCGCTGCCCGCCGCGACAGCGAGCTCGCGGCTGCCGCAGCCAAGACGGCCCCCCGCCCCCTGGTGCCGGCGCTACTGGTCGTCGCCGACGAACGCGCCCAACACGCCGCCGCACTGGCCGAAGAGCTGGCCCGGGCGGCTGGAGAACCCGCGCCGACCGAGCCTGCCGGAAGCGAGACCCCAACCCCGACTGCCAGCCCCGCCGCTTCGCCGTCGGTACCGGATGTCATGAAGGCGCTGCGCGGATCGGCCGAAAGCGCGACCAAACTGGCTGCGACGCTGTCCGGCTACCGTGCCGGGCTGATGGGATCCATCGCGGCGGCCTGCACGGCTTCCTACAAGGTGGGCCTGACTCCGCTGCCGAAGAAGGGAACCCCGTGACATCCCCGACCGGGCCGACAGAGGAGTCGCCGACACCCGCTTCCGACCCGGACCGCCCGAAGGACGCCGGCCCGGCGGCGCTGTTCGACGCGGTGGCGGCCGAGCATGCCGCGATCTACGGCTACGGCGTGGTTTCGGCGCACATCATGCCGGAGGAGAACGAGTTGGTGTCTAAGACCATGGCCGAACATCGGGATCGTCGGGAGGCAGCCGTGGCGATGCTGACCCAGCAGTCGGCGAAGGTGCCACTGCCCGCCGCCGGCTACCAACTCCCGTTCGTGGTCAAGAACTACGTCGGCGCCGCCAAGCTGGCCATCCGCATGGAGAGCGACTGCGCGGTGGCCTGGCGAGCGGTGCTGGAGCAGTCCGACTCCGAGCAAGACCGCGCGTTTGCCTCGACGGCCCTGACCCAGTCAGCGGTGACGATGGCCCGCTGGCGGCAGGTGCTCGGCGCCTGGCCGGTGACGGAGGCCTTCCCCGGCGGCGGCGAGTAACCTGCGCCGCGCCAGCCCGAGAGGGAGTGCGATCAGCAGGAAAGCACGCCGGCAATGTCGTCGGCCGCGGAGTCGACCGGAATCTCCCGGCTCTCCCGGCTGAACCGGTCACGCAGTTCGACGACTCCCTCACCCCAGCCCCGGCCGACCACCACGATCCAGGGCACGCCGAGCAACTCGGCGTCCTTGAACTTCACCCCCGGCGAAGCGGTCCGGTCGTCGAGCAGCACCTCGTGCCCGAGTCGGTCCAGGTCGGCGGCGAGTTTCTCCGCGCCCGCCCGGGCCGCGGCGTCCTTGTTGGCGATGACGACGTGCACGTCGAACGGCGACACTGACGCCGGCCAGCGCAGTCCGAGTTCGTCGTGCTGCTGTTCGGCGATCACAGCGACCAGCCGGGAAACCCCGACACCGTACGAACCCATGGTGAGCCGCACCGGCTTACCGTTCTCGCCAAGCACATCGACGGCGAATGCGTCGGTGTACTTGCGGCCCAGCTGAAAGATGTGACCGATCTCGATACCCCGGGCGCTCACCAACGGACCCGCACCGTCCGGGGACGGATCGCCGTCGCGCACCTCAGCAGCCTCGATGGTGCCGTCCGGGGTGAAGTCACGGCCCGCCACCAGGCCCACCACGTGCCTGCCGGGCTCGTCGGCCCCAGTGATCCAGGCTGTGCCCGACACCACCCGAGGGTCGACCAGGTAGCGAACGCCGTTGGCCAGCAACCCTTTCGGCCCGATATAGCCCTTCTTCAAGAACGGGTATCTGGCGAAGTCGGCATCGTCGAGCATGGCGTACTCCGCCGGATCCAACTCGGCGCCAAGCCGCTTGTCGTCCACCTCCCGGTCGCCAGGAACCCCAATTGCCAGCAGTTCCCAGTCCCCGCCGGGACGGCGCACCTTCAGCAAAACGTTCTTCAACGTGTCGGCCGCCGTGACCGTGCGGCCCTCGAACTGCGGTAATGCTGCGCCATTGGCCCACTCCACCAGGGTGGCGATCGTGGGAGTGTCGCCGGTGTCGTGAACAACCGGTTCCGGCAATCCGTCGGTCGGCAATGGCTCCGGGGAGGCCGTGGTGACGGCCTCGACATTGGCGGCGTAGCCGGACTGCAGGCAACGCACGAAGGTGTCCTCTCCTACCTCGCTTTCGGCCAGGAACTCCTCCGAAGCGCTGCCACCCATCGCCCCGGACACCGCGGAGACGATCACGTAACGAATTCCCATGCGCCCGAACATCTTCTGGTAGGCCTCGCGGTGGGCGAAATACACCGTGCGCAGACCGTCGTCGGAGACGTCGAACGAGTAGGAGTCCTTCATGATGAATTCGCGGCCGCGCAGGATGCCCGCCCGGGGCCTGGCCTCGTCGCGGTACTTGGCCTGGATTTGGAACAGCAGCAGCGGGAAGTCCTTATAGGAGCTGTACTCCCCCTTGACGGTCAGGGTGAACAGCTCCTCGTGGGTCGGACCCAGCAGGTAGTCGTGCGCCCGGCGGTCCTTGAGCCGGAAGACCCCGTCGCCGTATTCGGTCCAGCGGTTGGTGGTTTCGTAGGGCCCACGCGGCAGCAGCGCCGGAAACAGGATCTCCTGGCCGCCGATGGACACCATTTCCTCGCGGACGATGTTCTCGATCTTGCGCAGCACCCGCAGACCCAGCGGCAACCAGCTGTAGAGCCCCGGGCCGATCGGGCGCACGTATCCGGCCCGGATCAGCAACTTGTGGCTGGGAACTTCGGCGTCGGCCGGGTCGTCGCGCAGGGTGCGGAGGAACAGCTCGGACATGCGGGTGATCACAGCGGGCTAGCTTAGTTCGACGCCGATGCCGAGCGAAGCGAGGAGGAGAAGTCGGACCATCAGGCCCCGCTCGACGCCGATGCCGAGCGAAGCGAGGAGGAGAAGTCGCGCAATCGGGTCCAGCCACGGATCTAGTCTGAGCAGATGCCAGCGCACGCCTCCCAGCCCGGTTCGCCTACCGGCGCCGTGTTGGGCGAGGGCGCCTACACCGGGCGGATGCCGTCGCGTTCTGGCGACATGGTGGAATCACACGGCACCGCCCCTGTGCCGGCGGCCAACCGCTACGGCACCGCCCGGCGGTTTTTCACGGTGTGGTTCGCACCGCAGGTGAACGTGAATTTCCTGGTGGCAGCCGCCATGTACGGCGGTTTCCGCATCCTGCACGGGCGCTGAGCGGGTTGGCCAGTCAATGCACAACACGTACACCGACCCTCCCCTGCCGGACACGTTCATACCGAGCCTGCTCCTGACCGACGGCCTGTTCGGTTCGGTTGAGGCCAAGACCGCGCATGGACTGCTGCGCTGCGGTGAACGGTTTTCACCACTGGCGGTGGTCGACCAAAAGTGCGCAGGCCTGCGCACCACCGATGTGATCGCAGACCTGACCCGGGCGGTGCCGATCTTCGCAACCACCGAGGAGGCCCTCGGCGAATTCCCGGCGATCCGCACCGCTGTGGTCGGCATATCAACCCCTGGCGGACGGCTGACCGATTCGCTTCGCCGGACCCTCCTCGACTGCGCGGAACGCTCGCTCGACCTGGTGTCCGGGCTGCACGACTTTCTCGCCGACGATCCGGCGATCGCGCCGGCGGCGGCGGCCAGCGGGGCCGTCATCACCGACGTCCGCCGCACCCCTGAACGCGCGCTGCTGCATTCCTGGGACGGCAGCATCTTCGACGTCCGCGCGACCCGCGTGGCCGTTCTCGGTATGGACTGCATCGTCGGCAAGCGCACGACGGCCCAACTGCTGACCGCGACGATCAATCAGCGTGGCCGGCGCGCACAGATGATCTACACGGGACAGACGGGGTGGATGCAGGGCAGCCGCTACGGAATCGTGCTGGATTCGCTGGTCGATGACTTCATCACGGGCGAACTCGAGCATGCGATCGTCCGATGCGACCGCGATCTGCAACCCGACGTCATGATCATCGAAGGCCAATCCGGAATGCAGAACCCGGTGAGTCCGACCGGCCCGGCCATTCTGCTGTCCGCCGACGTCCACGCCGCGATACTTCACGTCATGCCCGCGCGCCGAACCTATTACGGCACCGACGTGCCGGTGAAGTCGCTGGAATCGGAGCTGACTCTGGTGCGTGCCTACGGCATTCCCGTCATTGGGATCTCGGTCAATTCGGCCGGTGCGGCTGCCCGCGGAATCGATGGCCTCGCCCGGTTCTGCCGGTCGGAGTCGTTACCGCTGGCCGACCCGGTTCGTGACGGGGCCGGGGCGCTGGCCGATGCGGTGCTAGCGATCGACGCCGATCGCCGATGACCGGCGCGGAGTTCGCCGACATCCCGACCCTGGCCCGGCTCACTCGGGAGGCCGAGGCGGCAACCGGACTCGTCGACATGACGACGGTCAGGCTGGCGAAGCTCTTCGAGCCACAGCCGACCCGCCGGGCACATGTCGTCCCCGGACCCGATAGCCGTCCGGCCGGTTGGGTGGCCGTACGAGTCGACGGGTGCACCGGTGTGCTGACCGCCGACCAGTGCGTGTTCGACGGTACGTCCACCGCGTCGCGCACGCAGGTGGCCGATGAGCTCGTCGAATTGGCCGGCCGGATGGCGGCGGAGATCGCGACGGCATCCGGATCAGGAGAACCGGTCAGGCTGCGCTTCGAGGTCCCCCGTTTAGATACCGTCGTACGCCGGGCATTGCACGCACGCGGCGCGCGGGTCGTCGACACCCTGGCCCGAGTGCGGGCCGACATCAATGAGGTCCTGCGCAACTCGCCGGCGCAACCTGCGAACGTGGAAGTCCGGCGGGTCGAGACCGAGGACGACTTCGCCGCACACCACCGCATCCGCAATGTCGGCTACGCCCAGCTGCCCGACGACCGCCCCCTGACCGTCGGGCAGTGGCGAGATCAACTGCTCGACGAGCCGGGCAGCGCCCCCGACTCATGGTTGCTCGCTTTGGTGAACGGCGTGCCCGCCGGGATGCTCGCCGCCTCGCTGTCGAGGGCCGAACTCGGCGCCGTCTACATAGCCCATGCCGCGACATTGCCCGAGGCCCGGGGTTCGCGCTGCAACTACGCCTTGAACCGAGTGGCCCTGACCTGGGGACTGGCCAAGGGGCTCACCTGGAGCCGGTCCCGGTGCCGGGCGGACGAGACACTCGGTGTCGGAGTCGGCGAGGTCAACTCGCGGGGCTACCTTGTCGTTGACTATCTGGACATCTGGGAGGTGCCGACCGTGTCATGAGGGTCTTGCTGTTGTTCCCGACGAACCAGAACAACCTCGAACGGTGGTGCACCGGAGCGCGCAGCCTGGGGATCGACCTCGCGGTCATCGAGTACACGAACTACCCACTGTGCTACCCGGCGTGGGTCGGGCCGGTGTTGCAGCACCACCGCAACACCGACGACCCGAGCGAAATCGCACCCCTCGTAGGCGATCTCGACCTTTCCGGCGTCATCCCCTACAGCGAACCGGCCGTCCTGCTCGCCCACCGACTGGCTACCCGAATGGGTCTGCCCCACAACGCCCGATTGCGGCCGGAGTCGGTTCGCAACAAGACGCTCATGCGCGAGTTGTTGCGCGGCGCCGGTCTGCCCCAGCCCCGGACGCTGCTCACCACGAACGCCCCGATCTCGGTGTCGGATCTGCGCGGAGTGCGCTTTCCCGTCGTAGTCAAACCCGAGGACGGGGTCGGAAGCTTCGGTGTGACGTTGTCACACAACGCCGAAGATGCCGTCGCGGCCGTTTCGGCGATCCTGGCCGCCGATCCCTTCGCCAGCGGGGGATGGTCGATCGGCGACACCGTCACCATCGAGGAGTTAGTCGCCGGCCCCGACTACAGCTGTGAGGCGATCGTCCTCGGCGGCGAGGTGGCATGGTCGGGTATCACTACCCACGTCAAGAACGGCGGACCGGATTTCGACGATATCGGCCACTGCTTCCCCGGCAGGACCGCGGCGCCGGCTTCGGCCGTGCGCGAGATGGCCAAGCGCGCCGTGGCTGGCCTTGGTATAGACGACGGCGTGTGCCACATCGAGTTCCGGGAATCCGATTCCGGCCCCGTCATCATCGAGATCGCCAATCGTGTTCCGGCAGGGGGCATTCCACAGATCGTCGAGTGGGCCGCCGGGGTCCGAATCGAGGAGTCGGCACTGTCGATCGCCGCCGGAATCGGCCGCGTCGCCCGTCACGTCCGCGGTCAGTGTCGCTACGCCGGCTCCCGCCTGCACTTCGCGTCGCATCCGGCGATCCCGTTTCCCGACGGCGCCGCCCTCGTCGAGTCCATAGTGCACGCCGGCCCGCACGCAGCCTCCGATGCGCGGCCCACCCAGATCACGGAGTTGGTGGGCATGTCAGTCGTGTGCGGCGACGATGAGCGTCCGATCCTGGAATGGCTCAACCAGGGCACCAACCGGCAGTAAGCCTCATCGGGCGAAACGCTTCGCGTGCTCCTCACGGACTACCTCCAGGTTGCCGCCTACGCTGGACTCTTCGCAATGAACCCCGATCAGGCCCTCTTCGAGGTGCGGATCCTCGGTCCCAGCGGCTGCCTTGCGCACCAATGGCAACAACAGTGCCAACCCGGTGAGCACCAGAGCCATGCCGATGATTTCGCCCGCATCCAGGGTCTCATCGAAGACCAGAACCCCGGTGATGACCGCGACCACCGGGACGCTCTGATAGGTGGTTCCGGCCAGGACCGGTCCGCCCCGGCGCAGCACCCGCCAGAACAACACGTTGCCGATGCCCGCGGACAGCACCCCCAACGCCAGCACCGCGGCCACCGCCGGCCAGGTTAGTGCAGCGTGGGGGCTCCTGGCGAAGGCGACTTCCGGGGCGAGCAGAACGGCGGTGGCAGCCAGCTGGGCCACGGTCAGCTGGGTGGGGCTGAAGGTCGAGTCCGGGAAGAAATCGGCCCCCAGAATCCCCGCCAGGGCGAAAACCGCGGCGGCGAGCAGCCCGAGGCAGAGCCCGAGATGGTCGAGGTGCGCCGTCGGCGAAAGCAATACCGCCACCCCGACCACTCCCAGGGATACGCTGACCCACTTGAGCGACGGGATCGGCGTGCGCCGTAGCCAGTAGTAGACAACCGAGATCAGCGGGGTCATCGAGCACAGGACCGCCACCATGCCGGAGGGCATCCTCAGTTGAGCTGCGGCGGCGCTGACCTGCCCCGACGCCGTGAGGATGCTCAGCGCCACGATGCGAACGACGCCGCCGCGCCCCAGCCGGGGCAGCCCGGAGCCGCCGGCCACCAGCAGGACGGTCAGGAAGGACGCGCCGATCACCGCCCGCCACAATGCCACCTCGGCGGGGGTGAATGCTCCCAGCGCCACCTCGGTGACCGCGTACGAGCCGCCCCACACCGCCACCAACGGCAGGTAGTCCAGCAGAACCGAACCCCGCACCTCCGCGGCCTTCATCGGTGGTCGCCTGCGAGTGACCCGGCGACCCTAGGACAGAGACCGTTTCCGGCCTTGTCGGGCCGCTGCCGCAACATCAACACTGATGCGGTTGGGATCCGCCGAGCAGGGCGGTGTCGTAGCGGCGGGCCACACCCTTGACCGACTCCATGAAGCTGTCGAGGTCGACGCGGCGTCCTGCGATCCACGTGCCCATGACCTGCATGGTGTCCTGCAACCGGGTGGGGTCAACGGTGTAGGGGTCGGTATTGAGCAGCACGAAGTCGGCGAGCTTGCCCACCTCGATCGAGCCGATTTCGTGGTCGCGTTTCTGCTGCCACGCGGCGTTGGTGGTGTGCGCCTGCAGCGCCTCGTCCAACGACAGAGCCTGCTCGGGTGCATGCACGGCGCCTGAGGCGCTCCGCCGGGTGACGGCGTTCTGAATGTTGAGCCACGGCAGCGGCGGCGACAGATAGCCGTCGTTGTGGAACGTGGGGCGCACACCGCCGTCGTAGGCGTCGCGGTAGGGCTGCCAGCGCGCGCCGTAGGACGGTTCGAAGATGACCCCGTCGTACAGATCCCCCCAGTACAGCGATTGAAAAGGCGACATCGAGGCGGTGACGCCCAGACTCCCGGCCCGGGCACACTGTTCCCGGGAAGGGGTAGCGAAGTGCTCGACCCGCCAGCGGTGGTCGCTACCGGCCAAACCCAGGCGGCCCAAGACCTGTTCGTAGCCGTCCAACACGACGTCGATGCCGGCATCACCGTTGATGTGCGTGGCGATCTGGGTGCCGGAGTCCGCGAACTGGCCCACTAGAGAGAGGAATTGGTCCAGGGAATAATTCAGGACGGACAGTCCTGGGGCGGTGCCGACCGGGACGTCGGCGATGCGGGCGCGATCGGAGTCCAGGTAGGGAACGCTGATCGCGGCCGTGCCGATCGACGGGCTTCCGTCCATCCAGATCTTGTAGCCGACGCGGCGGATCATGGGCGACAGCTCGCCGAAGTCCAGCGACGAGTGCGCGCCCGGGTCATAGGTGGTCTGATAGAGCGAGTACCGCACCGGGCAGCCGGGCAACTCCGCCAACGTCTGCATCGGGGCCCGCAGCGAGCTGATGAACCCCAGATCCCCGACGGCGGTGAAACCGTTGCTCGCCAGCGTCGAATACCAGGCGCCGAGGTTGACCAGGGGCGACGGCACGACACCGGGCAGGAAGGCAGCCATCGCGGTCAGCGTGGCCTGGGTTTCGAAGCCGACGCCGCCGGCAGTCCCGTCCGGCCTACGGGTCCACCTGGCGTCGGGGGTGTCCGCCGGCGGGGTGGCGTTCTTCCAGCCGAACAACCCGGTGGCCCGGGAATTGAAGTAGAGAGCGTGCCCGGTGATGTCGAAGATGAGCACCGGATGGTCGGGGAAGTACTTGTCCAGGCTGGCCCGGTCCGGCATCGGGATCGCCAGCAGCAGCCGGTCCAGGCCGTTGAACAGCAGGGGCTGACCTGGCGGAGTCTCGCGGCGTAGCCGATCGAAGAGTACCTCGACGTCGTTCCAGGTGGGATAGCCGACGAACGGGGCGATCCAGTGCGCCGGTTGCTGGCAAAGCACCGCCGCCGGCACGGGGTGGTCGTGGGCCTGGATGAAGCCGGGCATCAGAACACTCGAACCAAGGTCACTCACCGGGGCGTCGGGCGCCTGCGCCCGACATTGCGCCAGGGAGCCCACCGCGACTATTTCACCGGAGTCGGCGTCCATCAGGACGGCTTCTGCCCGCGGCTGGGCGGGGTTCATCGTGATGATGGAGGCGGCCTTGAGCACTGAAAGGCCGCCCATCACAATTCCCCTGCCTCGACCGCTTCTCGGGTGTGCTGAGCTGCGGCGATGTCGCGGGCCGAGAAGCGGATGAACAGCGCGGCCACACCTACCAGCACCGCAACGGCGGCGATCCAAAGCAAAGAATAGGTGTACCCGGCGTCGAGGGCGTCGAGTTGCGCCGGGTTCATGTTGGCCACCGGGCCGGTGGTGCCGCCCAGGTACAAGGTTCGGGAGGTCTGGACGGCCTGGATGACGACCAGAACCAGCGGCCCGCCGAGGTCTTGAACCATCAGGGTGACGGCGCTGACCGGCCCGATCTCGCGGGGCCCAACGTCCGCGACCGCGCACAGCGGCAGGATCACCGAGATCACCCCGATTCCGAAACCCCCCACCAGGATCGGCAGCACCAGGTCCGGGAAATAAGGAATGGTGCGGGTCAGCGTGGAGCCGAACAGCATGGCGCCCAGGACCAGTGCACCGCCGCCGATGATCAGCCAGCGCGGAGCTACGTAGGGCGCCAAGCGGGCCGTCACGAGGTTGCCAAGTCCCAGCGCCACCGCGAAGGGAATGAACCCGATGCCGGCGTGCAGGGCCGAATAACCGAGCACATCCTGGACATACAGTCCGATCATCACCGTCAGCGACAGCATGACACCGCCGGCCAAAAACAGCGAGGTGAACGTCGCCACCCGGTTGCGATTGCGGAACAACCACAGCGGCACCAGCGGATGATCGGCGGACCGCTCCACGATGAAGAAGGTGATGCCCAGCAGGACCGCGGCGACGCCGGCCCCGATGACCCACGGGTCGTTCCAGCCGCGTGGTGGGCCCTGAGTGAACACCATGACGGCGGCACCGCAGCCGAGGGTGGCCAGCAGCGCGCCGGTGACGTCGAGCTTGAGCCGCTCGTGGCGGGTCTCCTCCAGCCGTGTCAGCGCGATCCAGATGATCAGGATTCCGATCGGGAAGTTGATCAGGAATGCCAGTCGCCAGGAGATGACGGTCAATGCGCCACCCAGGACCAGACCGAGCACCGAGCCCATGCCCTGCATGGCCGCCGACATCGCCATCGCCTGGTTGCGTGCGTGGCCGACCGCATAGGTGGTCGCGATCAGCGCCAGGCCGGTCGGGGCGGCGACGGCGGCACCGACGCCCTGAACCGCACGGGCGGCGATCAACAGCGGCCCGTCGGTGGCCAGACCGCAGGCCATCGAGGCGATCGTGAAGACCCCGACCCCGGAAATGAACGCCCGCTTGTGGCCGATCGCGTCACCAACGCGGCCACCGAGCAGCAGCAGGCCCCCGAACGTCAGCACGTAGGCGGTGATCACCCAACTCTTGGCCGCGTCCGAGAGATCCAGCTCGGCCTGCATGCGCGGCAGCGCCACGATGACGATGGTGCCGTCGAGGGTCGCCATCAACTGCATGCCGGTGATCGCGATGATCGCGATGCCCAGCACGCTGGAGGCAAGCGTTTTGACCGGCGTTGGGGGAACGCTCTCGCCAGCCATGGGTAGTTACCCTACCCAGGACCGGGCCGTCAGCCGGTCACACCGTGGACAGTGGCGGTGAGATATCCCCGGGGCGTCAGATGTCCCCGGCCTCGAAGGCGTCTTTGACCTCTTGGGCGTGGGCAACCTGCTGGGCGGTGTAGCCGATGAACAGCGCCACGCCGCCGACGATGACGGCCACCGCGGCGACCCACAGCAGACCGTAGGTGTAGCCCTGGTCCAGCGCGTGCAGTTGCGCCGGGTCCATCCGCTTCACCGGGCCGGTGGTACCGCCCAAGTACAGGGTGCGTGAAGTGATGACGGCCTGGATGACCGCCAGCACGACCGGGCCGCCCAAATTCTGGAGCATCAGCGCGATCGCCGAGACCGGTCCGATCTGGTCGAACCCGACGCCGGCGATGGCCGAGACGGTCAGCGGCACCACGATCATGCCGATGCCGAAGCCCCCGACGGTGATCGGTATCACCAGGTTCGGGAAGTACGGGATACCGGCGTCCAGCGTGGAGCCGTAGATCATCGCGCCCAGCACCAGAATCCCGCCGGCGATGACCAGCACCCGGGGCTGGAAGAAGGTCACCAGCTGCGAGGAGGCGGCCAGACCGATACCCAGGGCGATGACGAACGGGATGAAGCCGATCCCGGCCCGCAGGGCGCTGTAGCCCATGATGTCCTGCACGTACAGGCCGATCAGCACGGTCAGGGTGAACATCACCCCACCGGCCAGGAAGATGGCGGCGAAAGTGGCCAGGCGGTTGCGGTCGCGGAACAGGCTGAACGGCACCACCGGATTGACCGCGCTGCGCTCGACGACGACGAACGCGGCGAAGGCCAGCACCGCGGCGACGCCGGCGGCCAGGCTTGTGGGAGCCAGCCAGCCGTTCTCGGGGGCCTGGGTGAAGCCGAACACCGCGGCGGTACAGCCGACCGTGGCCAGCAGTGCACCCGCGGCGTCCAGCTTCAGCCGCTCGCGATTGGTCTCGTGCAGCGTGGTGTACGCCAGGTAGATCATCACCAGGCCGATCGGCACGTTGACCAGGAACGCCAGCCGCCAGGACAATTCAGTCAGCGCACCGCCGACGACCAGGCCCATGACCGATCCGATGCCGGTCATGGCGGCGAACACCGCAGTGGCGGCGTTCCTTGCCGGCCCCTTGGGGAAGGTGGTGGCGACCAGCGCCAGGCCGGTGGGGGATGCGATGGCCGAGCCGACGCCCTG
Source organism: Mycobacterium sp. (assembly GCA_020438845.1). Lineage (GTDB taxonomy): Bacteria > Actinomycetota > Actinomycetes > Mycobacteriales > Mycobacteriaceae > Mycobacterium. The sequence goes on from JAGQTV010000009.1 coordinate 117,141, forward strand.
CAACAGCCGTGCGATGACCAGCGTCGTTTCGTCCCAGGCGATGCCGCAAAGGACGGAGGCGATGGTGAATAGCGTGACACCCACCATGAAGGTCCGCTTGCGTCCGATGGTGTCGCCCAGGCGTCCGCCGAGCAGCATCAGCCCGCCGAAGGTCAGGACGTAGGCCGTGATGACCCAGCTACGCCCGGCGTCGGACAGACCCAGTTCGTCCTGAATCCTCGGAAGCGCCACGATGGCCACGGTGCTGTCCATGGTCGCCAGCAACTGCATGCCGCCGATCGCGATGATCGCCGCGATGAAGCGCCGGGAGGGCAACCAGGCCGGAACGAAGGACCTCGGGCGGTCCAGGCCGGCCGAGTCCGGGAGAACCGGGATTCCACGGTCATTGGCATTCCGATAGCCGGCGATACGGTGCGAACCCGTCCGCTCAGCGTCGTCGAGAGCCGTCATAAGGGGCTACCCTACCTCAATATTAAGAAGACTTTAAAGTCTCGATACCGTCTCGAATCCGGCCACCGGTCCTATGACGATGATGGCAGGGGGACGAATGCCCTGGTCACGGATGCGTTCAGCTACGTCGGCCAAGGTGGCGCGAACCACCCGCTGGGCGGCCGTGGTGCCGTGCTGGACCACCAGCACCGGCGTTTGCGCAGGTCGCCCACCTTTTAAGAGCACGTCGGCGAACTGTTCGATGCGCTCGACGGCCATCAGCAGGACCAGAGTCCCGGTCAGCTTCGCCAGGGCGCCCCAATTCACCAACGATTCCGGATGCCCGGGAGCAACATGGCCGCTGACCACGCCGAACTCGTGGTTGACCGCCCGATGGGTGACCGGCACGCCCGCCATCGCGGGCACCGCGATGGCGCTGGTCAGGCCCGGGGTAACTGTGACCGGGATCCCCGCATCGACCAGAGCGAGAACTTCCTCATATCCGCGGGCGAAGACGAAGGGATCCCCGCCCTTGAGGCGGACGACGAACTTGCCCGCCCTGGCCCGGTCTATGAGGACCTCGTTGATGGCGTCCTGGGCCATGGCCCGGCCGTAGGGGATCTTGGCCGCGTCGATGATCTCCACATGCGGCGGCAGTTCGGCCAGCAGTTCGGGCGGCGCCAGCCGATCGGCGACGACGACCTCGGCTGCCGCCAGCAGTCGTCGGCCCCGCACCGTGATCAGTTCCGGGTCGCCCGGTCCGCCGCCTACCAGTGCCACTCCACCCGGGACCACGTCGACAGCGGTGCTGGCGACCACGTCCGGGGCGATCCTGCCCTGGTGCAGCGCCTCCCTGATAGCCGAGCGGACGGCTGCCGAGCGCCGGTGCTCACCGCCGGCCAGCACCCCGATCAGCAAACCGCGATAATCCAGCGAGGCTGGGGTGACCGCGGTGCCTTCGCGGCCGGCGTCGGCGCGTACACAGAAGATCCGGCGCCGTTCGGCCTCGGCGACGACGGCCGCATTGACCTTCGGATCATCGGTGGCGGCGATCGCGTACCAGGCGTCGTCCAGGTCGCCGTCCCGGTAGTCGCGCAAGATCAGGGTGATTCCGGGCTTCTGCTCGGCGAACGCCTCCACCGCCGGGGTGGCCGCCCGGGTGATGACGTGCACATCGGCACCGTTGGAAACGAGCAATGGAACCCGGCGCTGGGCGACGCCACCGCCGCCGACCACGACGACCTTCCTGCCGTTCAGGCGCAACCCAACGAGGTACTCGTTCACCGCACGAGCCTATTGACCGACGCTCGCTCGACAAACCGCCGTGTGGACTGCGGCTGCGCCGCGGGGTGCACATGCAGATACGACGCGTGTATCCCCGCCCTGACCGCACCTTCGCCGACTGACCGCCCGTCTACCCCGCGCAGTAGCCAGGCCGGCTGGCCGGGATCGGCGAACTCGACCGTTGTGCGGTGGAATTCGTGGCCGGTAACCCGCGTGCCGGTGCCGTAGTTCGGGGAGTCCGCTGCAGCGACCGCGTCGCGATAGCCCAGCACGAGCCGCTCGGTGAAGCGGGCCCGGCCGGCCAGCACCCCGCACATCGGGTGCCCGTCGAGATCGCTCATCAGATAGGTCAGCCCGCCGCACTCGGCGTGCACCGGCGCATGGTCAGAAAGTTCACGGAGCTGTGCCCGCAGGGTGGAGTTGGCGGACAATTGCTCCGGGTACTGCTCGGGAAACCCGCCTGGGAGCACCACCGCGGCGCTGTCCGCGGGGAGGGTGTCGGTGAGTGGATCGAACGGAACCGGTTGCCCGCCGGCGGCGTACACCAGTTCGTCTCGCTCGGCGTAGCCGAAGGTGAACGCCGCCCCCGCTGCCACGGCCACCACCGGATTGCCCCCCACCGGCTCGCCGACCGCGTCAGCGGGTGACCACGGCGCCACGGTCACCGTCGATCCCGCCAGGGCCACCACCGCGGTGAGATCGACGTGGCGAGTCACCAATTCGGCCATCGCCGCCACTGCGGCCCGGGCCGCCTCACCGTGTTCGGCGGCGGTCACCAGACCCAGATGCCGTGACGGCACCGCCAGATCGTCGTGGCGCGGCAACGCTCCGAGCACCCGGAGACCCACGGCGTCGCAGGCCTGCCTCAGCACCTGCTCATGTCGAGGGGTGCCGACCCGGTTGAGGATCACCCCACCGATCCGAAGTCCTGGCTGGAAGGTCGAAAATCCTTGCAACACAGCGGCCAGGCTCTGGCTTTGGCCTCGCGCGTCCACCACCATCAGCACCGGGGCACCGAGTGCTGCCGCCACCTGTGCGGTGGAGCCGCGGGCCGGGATCAGGAACTGCTCGTCGATCCTGCCGTCGAACAGGCCCATCACCCCCTCAACCACGGCGATGTCGGCGTCCCGGGAGCCGTGCCGGTACAGCGGACCGATCATGTCCTCCCCCACCAACACCGGATCGAGATTGCGGCCCGGCCGGCCGGTGGCCAGACAGTGGTAGCCGGGGTCGATGAAGTCCGGTCCGACCTTGAAGGGTGCCACCCGATGACCTGCCCTACCCAGCGCTCCCATCAAACCCGTTGCGACGGTGGTCTTTCCACTGCCCGATGAAGGTGCGCTGACGACAATGGCCCCGGCGGCGGTCACGTACTCACCATTCGATGCCGCGCTGGCCCTTACGGCCCGCATCCATCGGATGCTTGACTTTGGCCATCTCGGTGACCAGGTCTGCGGCGTCGATCAGCCGTTGCGGGGCGTCCCGTCCGGTGATGACGACGTGCTGGCTTCCCGGCCTGGCGAGCAGGACGTCGACGACATCCTCGACGGGGATCCACCCCCACTTCAGCGGGTAGGTGAACTCGTCGAGGACGTAGAAGTCGTGCCGTTGTTCGGCTAGCCGCCGCGTGATTTCGGCCCATCCGTCTGCGGCGGCCGCGGCGGGGTCTTCGCCGGAATCGGTTGCCGGGCGCGCCCAGGACCATCCCAAGCCCATCTTGTGCCATTCCACCGCGCCACCGACACCGGCGTCATCGTGCAGGCGGCCCAGTTCGGCGAACGCGGCCTCCTCCCCCACTTTCCACTTGGCGCTCTTGACGAATTGGAACACCGCAACGCTCATTCCGGAGTTCCACGCCCGCAGCGCCATCCCGAATGCGGCGGTCGACTTGCCTTTGCCGTCGCCGGTGTGCACTGCCAGCACCGGGGCCCGCCGTCGCTGCCGGGTCGTCAGCCCGTCCTCGGGAACGGCGAGGGGTTGGCCCCGTGGCATCAGGCGGCTCCGCGCACGGCCCCACGAACGGCCCCCGCCAGTCCGTCGGCGTGCAGTTGTTGCAGTCGCAACACCGGTGCCCGCAACTGCCGGGCCAGGTCCCCGGCGAGTCCCAGCCTGACGTAGGACGTCTCGCAGTCCACCACCACGGCAGCGGTTCCCTCGGCCACCAGCCGGGCTGCCGCGATCCGGCTGCGTCCCAGCGGATCGACGCCCCCGGTGGCCCGGCCGTCGGTCAGCACCACCACCATTGGTCGCCGAGTGCGGTCACGGGCCCGCTCCCGTCGAACCACGCCGCCCGCGGCGAGCAGGCCGCTGGCCAGTGGCGTGGTGCCGCCGGTGTCGAAGCGGGCCAATCGCCGCGCGGCGATGTGCGCCGATGTGGTCGGCGGCAGCAGTAGCGTGGCCTGGTCGGCCCGGAATGTGATGACCGCAACCTTGTCCCGGCGCTGGTAGGCATCACGCAGCAGTGACAGCGCGGCACCGCCGACCGCCGCCATCCGGTCCCGGGCGGCCATCGACCCGGAAGCGTCGACCACGAAGATCACCAGGTTGCCCTCCCGGCCGATCCGCCGGGCGCTCCGAACGTCGTCGGCTCCCGGCCGCACCGGCCCCGGAGCCGGATTGCGCTCGGCGGCGGCGAGCACTGTGGCAAAAAGGTGCAGCCCATGGCCCTGGCCGTCGCGGCTGGCTCCGACCACCGCCCCGGTGGAGTTGCGAGCGGCCGACCGCCGGCCCGCGGCGCCCTCGCCGACTCCCGGTACCGTCAGCGCCTGGGTGCGAAAGGTAGCTGCCGGGGGGGCTGACGGCCGACTGCGCGATCGCGAATTGCCCTGACGTGCAATCGTTTCAGCGCCACTGTCGACCGGCTCGCCGCCCCCCGGAGGGTCGGGATCGGGCTCAGGATCGGCCTCGTGATCGGCCTTGAGATCGGCACCGCCGGCCTCGGCCAGCATCTGATCCAGCTCATCCGGGTCGATGCCGGGGTCGTCGAACGGATCGCGGCGACGGCGATGCGGCAGCGCCAGTTCAACCGCCACCCGAATGTCTTCGGCGGTGACGACAACCGACGCGCGCCAGGCGGCGTGCGCAACCGCGGTCCGGGCCACCACCAGATCGGCGCGCATCCCGTCGACGTCGAAAGCGGCGCACACCGCCGCGATCCGGTCCAATTCGCGGTCGGGGAGGTCTACGTCATCGACCCTCGCCCGGGCGGCGGCGATCCGGTCGGATAGCTCCGCATCCTCGTCAGCGAAGCGAGCCGCGAAGCCGGCGGGGTCGGCTTCGTAGGCCAAGCGGGAGCGGACCACCGCGCTGCGCACCGCAACTTCCCGGGATGCCTGCACGTCGACAGCCAGGCCGAACCGGTCCAACAATTGAGGGCGCAGCTCACCTTCTTCGGGGTTCATGGTGCCGATCAGTACGAATCGCGATTCGTGGGAGTGCGACACCCCATCGCGTTCGATGTGTACCCGGCCCATGGCGGCGGCGTCGAGGAGGATGTCAACGAGGTGGTCGGGCAGCAGGTTGACTTCATCGACGTAGAGCACGCCGCCGTGCGCGCGGGCCAGGAGGCCGGGCGAGAACGCGTGCTCGCCGTCGCGCAGCACCTTCTGCAGGTCCAGCGAGCCGACCACCCGGTCCTCGGTGGCGCCGATCGGCAGTTCCACCAGCCGAGCGCCTGGTGCGGCCTGCGTCACGATCGCGGCCAGCCCCCGCACCGCCGTGGACTTGGCGGTGCCCTTCTCCCCGCGGATGAGCACCCCGCCGATCTCGGGCCGCACGGCGCACAACAGCAGCGCCAGGCGCAGCCGGTCATGCCCGACGATCGCGCTGAATGGATATGGCGCGGGGCCGGTCACACCACCCCCGCGCCGCGCTCCAGGCCCAGAACTCTGGTTCCGTGGTCCCACACCTCGGCGAACAGTCGGGGTTCGTCGGAGAGCTTGGTCCCCAGCGAGGGCACCATCTCCTTCAGCTTGGGCTCCCACGAGGGGTAGCGATCGGGGAAACAGCGCTCCATCACTTCGAGCATGGCCGGCACCGCGGTGGAGGCGCCCGGTGACGCCCCGAGAAGCCCGGCGATGGAGCCGTCCGCCGCGGCCAGCACGGTGGTGCCGAACTCCAGAATCCCCAGTTTCTTCGGGTCGCGACGGATCACCTGCACCCGCTGGCCGGCGATGGCGAGCTCCCAGTCGTTGCTCACCGCGGTGGGCGCGAATTGCCGCAGGGTGTCCACGCGGTCCTCGAAGGACTGCAGGAGTTCTCCGATCAGGTACTTCAACAGTGGCAGTTCGGTCAGTCCGACACCGATCATCGAGAACAGATTGTTGGGCTTGACCGACAGCGGCAGGTCGGTGGCCTTGCCGGTCTTGAGGAACTTCGGCGACCAACCGGCGAACGGCCCGAACAACAGCCAGTCCCGGCCCGTGATGACCCGGGTGTCCAGGTGAGGCATCGACATCGGCGGGGCACCCATCGGGGGCAGGCCGTACACCTTGGCGTGATGAGCTCCGGCCAGCTTCGGGTTGTTGGTGCGCAGCCACTCCCCACTCACCGGGAAGCCGCCGAATCCCTTGGCCTCTTTGATACCCGACTTCTGTAGCAACGGCAGCGCGCCGCCACCGGCGCCGACGAACACGAACTTGCTTCGCAGCTTGAGTTTTTCGCCGGTGCGGCGGTTTACCACCTTGACCGTCCAGCTACCGTCGGATTCCTGGTCCAGATCACGTACGTCGTGACCGAACAGCGTGTTCATACCCTGGGTGGTTCCGAAGGCGAGCAACTGACGAGACAGCGCACCGAAGTCGACGTCGGTCCCGGCTTCGGTCCAGTTGAGCCCGACCGGGTCGGAGAAGTCGCGTCCGGCCGCCATCAGGGGCAGCCGACGGGCGAACTCGTCTTCATCGTCGATGAATTCCATGGTCGCGAACAGCGGGTTACGCACCAGGGTGTCGCGGCGGCGGCGCAGGTAGTCGACGTTCTGGGCACCGTGGACGAAGCTGACGTGCGGCACCGGGTTGAGGAAGCTGCGGACGTCGGTGAGGATCCCGTGTTCGTGGGCGTACGCCCAGAACTGGCGGGTGACCTGGAACTGCTCATTGACGTTGACCGCTTTCGCAATCTCGATAGTCCCGTCAGGACTCTCCGGGGTGTAGTTCAGCTCGCACAGCGCCGAGTGGCCGGTACCGGCGTTGTTCCACGGGTCGCTGCTCTCCGCCGCCGCAGCGTCCAACCGTTCGACCACGGTGATCGACCAGTTCGGCTCCATCAGCTTCAGCAGGGCGCCCAAGGTGGCACTCATAATTCCCGCGCCGACCAGGACAACGTCAGTCGTGACGTCGTGCTTGGGGTTTTCAGACACTGGTCCCGCCCTTCACTCGAGTCGATCCTGTGGCGCATAGGTTATCGCGATCCACACTCCGCGAACGGGGTAAGTCATCAGCACATCGGCTTAGTCTTGATCCATGCGGGCCGAATGGGTGCCAGACGTCCTGTCCGGCTACCTGCGGACCACCGTGCCGCTGGGCACCGATCCCGACGGCGAGGGCGAATTGGCCGCCACCGTGGTACGTCGGGCCGACTCGGTCCCGGCTGCAAGGGCGGTGCTGGCGGTGCACGGCTTCACCGACTACTTCTTCAATACCGAACTGGTCGACCACCTCACCGCTCGAGGTTTCCGGGTCTACGGACTTGATCTGCACAAATGCGGCCGATCCTGGCGAGAGGGGCAGACCCCGCACTTCACCACCAACCTGTCCCGCTACGACCGCGACCTGGAGTCGGCGAGCGCGATCATCGCCGCCGAGAACCAGCGTGACGTGCGCACTGTGATCTACGGGCACTCCACCGGCGGCCTGGTGGTGTCGATGTGGCTCGACCGCGTGCGCCGCCGCGGCGACACCGCCGTCCTTGGTTTGGCCGGATTGGTGCTCAACAGCCCTTTTCTCGATCTGCGCGGCCCAGCAATTCTGCGAACCCGGGTCACCTCGACGGCCATCGGCGCGGTGTCAAGGGTCCGCAAGACCCGGGTGCTGCGCCCCGGCGGCCAGGGCGGTTACGGCCTGACCCTGCACCGCGACTACCACGGCGAGTTCGACTATGACCTGCAGTGGAAGCCGCTGGGCGGTTTCCCCATCACCTATGGCTGGATCCACGCGATCCGGCAGGCCCAGGCGCGCCTGCATCGCGGGCTGGATGTCGGGGTGCCCAATCTGATTCTGCGGTCCGACCACACCGTCGCCGAGGCCACTGTCGACAATGCGGGCACCGACGCCATGCAGCGCGGCGACGCGGTCCTGGACGTGGCGCACATCGCCCGCTGGGCGGGCTGCATCGGCAACCGGCAGACGGTGGTTCCGATCACCGACGCCAAGCATGACGTCTTCCTGTCGCTGGCGGGCCCACGTGGGCAGGCTTACGCAGAGCTGGACCGCTGGCTGGCCGCGTTGTGATGCAGCGCGCTCGGGCTCAGGCGACGAAATTCCCGTGGAATCCCTGCGGCACGTGGTGGTTCAGCTGCGCGGTGGCCAACGGACCACGGTCTAGATCTGATGCGTCAAGGATCACCAGCCGCGAGCGGTGCAGGTCGGCTTGGTACTCGACCGACAGCAGCCAGCCGTCGTCCTCATCGCAAGCCCCCGGCCTGGGGGTGAACACCGGCTCGCACAAGCTGTTGCCCGTGCCCTGGGTCGGATAGTTGGTCTCGGTGCCATCCGCGAGGTCGATCTTGGTGATCGCGTCGTAGAGCGTGCCGAGGCGTTGCCGGGTGTTGACGTAGGCGTAGCGGTGCGGGCGCCCCTCGCGATCGGGGTGGTGCCGGGGGAATTCGCAGGTGCGGTCGCTGAGTTGCTCGCGGGTGACGCGACCGTCGCCGGTGATCCGGAACCGGGTGAATTCCGAGGACGCCGTGCGTAGCGAACTGGTGCGGAATCGCGCGATGCTCTCCAACAGTGCTCCGGTCTCGTAGGTGATGACGTCGGCGACGACGTCGCCGCGGTCGTCGAAGGCATTACTGAGGTGAAATTGCAACACGGGGTCACAGTCGATGCGGCGGATGCGACCACCGTCGCGCGGGATGAGGATGAACGAGCTGCCCCGTTCGGGACGGTATTGCATGCCGTCGCCGAACGACTTGAGTCCCAGCGCTATCGGGATGCCATCGGGAATGATCGGTGAGATCAGGAACACCAGGTAACGCTGCGTGATCGCGAAGTCGTGCACCATCGCGACATAGGGCAATGATGCCGATCGGTAGTGTCCGAGCCGGCCGTTGCGGCCGGTGCGGTAGACCCGCAGGTGCGGAGTGGGGATGAACTCGACTCCGAAGTTGAACATGTCGCCGCTGCCCGGACAGAAGCACGGATGTGCCGAATACGTTCCAACCCAGCGTAATACGCCTCCGAATCGGCGCACACCGAGGGTTTCCAGGGTATCGGGGTGAAGTTCGTGCGGCGGACCGCCCTCCCAGAGGGCAAAGAGGCGCCCGGCGTGCTCGACGACGTTGGTGTTCGCGAGGTTGGGCGGCAGACGGCCGATATTGGCCAGCCACCCGCCGGCGGCATCGGTTCCCAGGTGCCGCGTGCCCGACCGGCCCCGGAAATGCTGTGTTCGCACGTAGCGATTCCGGTAGTGGACAGTGCCGTTGCGGATGGTGAATGCCGAGATCATTCCGTCACCGTCGAACAGGTGGTGCAACGGCCTGCCGGTGTGATCCTGCCAGCGCCCCGGACCGTTTCGGTACAGCGTTCCGGTCAGCCCCGGCGGAATCTTCCCTACGACGTCGTCGACCGGATAGTCGAATTCGGTGTGTTGCGGTTCGCTGACCCCGAGGCTGCGCAGGTCGGCGTCGTCCATCACCGCAAGCCGATCCTAGGCCTGCTGACGTTCTTCGCCGCCGAGGGAATCCAGGTAGCCCTGTAAGGCGGGCAGGCGCGCCAGTCTGGTGACCGCGGACGAGTATTCGGGATCCAAGACGTCTCCTGAGCCGAACTGACACCAGTTCGCAACGTAGTCCCCTCCGACGGATCAGTCGAGGTTCGTTTGAGGTCTCACCACCAGACGAGGGCGTCGCCGCTCTCCCTGGGCCGGGCCCAACGGATGATCCCGACCGAGCAGATCGCCCGGTGATCGTGCCGCAGAACCGGTACATCGGCAGGTCGAAGACGCTATTGCTCATCGGCTGCTCAAAGTGGCCGAACCTTTCCGCAGAAAGGAATAAAACCATGAACACCAGCCCCAGGGGGATCATTGAGCCAGCCGACGGCGCCCGCCTCGGACACATCGACTGGGCAGGCCTACCGCCTTTCGCTACCAAAGGGGTCCACCCACGAGGGCCTACGACATCGCGGGAACCGAAATCGAGTTCCTTGCGACTACTTCGGTGACACCAAGGAGGACAAGCAATGTCGACCGACGTCGCAACAACGCCAACTTTCGAGCAGGTGGACTCGCGAGGTCCCCGCTTCACAGCCACAGTCACCGCCACCGTTTTACTTACCGTGCTGGTGGTTTCGATGTTCAGTGCGCCCGCCGCCACTGCCATTCTGGCCGCGCAGTCGCTGGTATTCGCGATCGGCGCGGCGTGGGGCCCCCGTCGGCATCCCTACGGTGCTACCTACCGCAAACTGGTTGCGCCGCGGCTGGGCCCGGCGACCAAGCGCGAAGGGGTACCGCCGCTTAGATTCGCCCAGCTGATGGGTTTCATCGTCACCGCCATCGGCGTTACCGGCTTCGCCCTCGGAGTTCCGGCAGTCGGCGTGGGAGCAACCAGTGTTGCGTTCATCGTCGCCTTCGTCCGCGCAGCGTTCGGAATCTGCCTCAACCGCAAGCTCTTCGCGCTGATCGCGCATCTGCGCGGCAAAGAACTCCGCCCCTGCTGCAAAGCGGAGTGAACTACCGGGAACTAATTCCGCACCGACGCGACCAGCTGCCCGAAAGATTTTCCGCGCCTACCGGCGCGCTCCCCCACCCCCGAAGGAGATGGAAGTGACCGCCGCGGTGATTGTCGGACGAATTGGCGCATTGGCGATGGTACTGGGCATCGGAACCGCGATGATGTCAACTCCAGTTGCAGCCCATGCTGATTCGTCTACCAGCACGGCATCCTCGACGGGGGACAGCTCAGCCCGCGGCACTGCGCACCAGCGCCGTTCGGCCAGCGCTGCAACCGGCGCCGCATCCAGGTCTGCCCAGCGCACCGCCAAGCCGACCCGACCCGAAACGCAAAACGCACCGGCTGCTAGCCGTACCGTGCCGGGCCTGGCCTCGGTTGCGGCCACGCTGCCGAATGCGGCGGCCGGCAGCATTGCAGCTGTTGGCACACCACGCGCTGCCGCTCAGCGCGCCAGCGCGATCGCCGGTCTTGTAAGGCCCCTCATCGGCAACGGCACCGCCGATAACCCCGACGCCGGAATTCTGTTCGGCAACGGCTACTCCTACACCGGCTACGCGGGGGCCTGCACCACCGGTGCCTGCGACGGCGGTAACGGTGGCCTGATCGGCAACGGCGGCAACGGATACAACGGGGGCGACGGCGGAGCGGCCGGCTGGTTCGGCAACGGCGGCAACGGCGGCGACGCCTTGACCGTCGGCAGCGCTGGCGGCAACGGCGGGCGGGGAGGACGTTTCGCCGGTGACGGCGGGACCGGCGGCACCGGCGGAGCGGCAACCGGGTCTGCCGACGGCGGGGCTGGCGGCCGCGGTGGCATGGCCGGGTCGACCATCAAGTTGGGTTCACTGGAACTGCCCACCAGTTTCTTCGGAAGCGGCGGCAGCGGTGGCGCCGGCGGTAGCGCGGTCATGGGCACCGCCGGTAAGGGGGGCGCCGGGGGCATGGCCGCCATCATCGGCACCGGCGGTGACGGCGGTGCAGGCGGCATCATCACCGGAATGGGCGGCGGGACCGCCGGCAGCGGTGGGCACGGGGGCATGGCCGGCTGGTTGATCGGCAACGCCGGGGCCGGTGGCGACGGCGGTAACGTCAGCAGCGTGGGCGGCGGAACCGCTGGAAACGGCGGCGGGGGCGGCATGGGGATGGTGTTCGGCCGAGGCGGCAACGGGGGCAGCGGAGGCAGCGGCGGCGCCGGAGCCGGCGGCGATGTCAGCGGCGGCGCCGGAGGCGCGGGTGGCACCGGAGGCTGGGCCTTCGGCGCCGCGGGCAACGGAGGAGCCGGCGGCGCCGGCCTCGGCAGCGGCAACGGCGGAGCAGGTGGAAGCGGCGGAAACGGCGTCGGCATCAGCAGCGGCGGACGGGGCGGCGCCGGTGGTGCTGCCGCCGGAACAGGATCCGGCGGAGCCGGTGGTAGCGGTGGTACCGCCGGAGTTGTGGGCGATGGCGGCGACGGTGGGGACGGCGGCGAGGCGCTGGCCGCTGCCGGCGGCGACGGCGGGGATGGCGGTCACTCCGTCTTCCTCGGCAACGGCGGTGACGGTGGCGAGGCGGGAGCCGGGATCGAGCCCGCCAATGGCGGTGACGGCGGCGCCTCAACGCCGATCCTCGGCAACGGCGGCAATGGCGGCAACGGAACAGCCGGCGGTTGCGGCGGAATGGGCGGCATGGGAGGCATGGGCGGCGAAATGGGAATGGATGGAACGCCGATGTGCGGCGGTATGGGTGGAGGCGGCATGAGCGGCATGGGCGGCATGAGCACCGCCACTTCGTCCTAGTCACGAGAGCTGGAAACAACTCAGCCGGAAGGAGGTTCGACGTGGATCTGGTCACGATGCTGGGTATGCCGGGCGAGGCATTACGGGTTCCCCGCTCCCAGTGGCGGCGCTCGCTTACCGACGCTGTGTGCGCGGCGTTCGAATATCACAGGTCGAACAACGGCTTCTACCGCGCCCAGTGCGAGGCCGCCGGGGTAGCAGCCAGAGATGTCAGCGAATACGAACACCTGCACCGGATTCCGCTGTTGCCGGTGGGCATGTTCAAGCAAGCCAACGCGGCGGTGCTGTTGACCGCCGGCCTCGCAGATATCGAGACCGAGATCCGCTCAACAGGCACCAGCGGTGTGCCATCGGTGGCACGCCGCGACAGCCTGACCACCACTCGGGCGTCGGTCGGGATCTTCGGTGCCTACCGCGACTTTTTCGGAATCTCTAAGGGAGCGGGGTTGTTTCTGTGTCCGTCGACGGCCGAGGCACCGGAGATGGGCATGGTCAAAGTGTTCAACCTGTTGACGGGAATGCTCGACGACCACCGCTATCTGGTCGACAACTACTCCTTCGACCCCGAGGAGGCACTCGCCAGCCTGCGCCACTGGGAGGGCAGAATGACCCGCCACATCATCGGGCCGCCGTTCATCGTCGCCCGGTTCATGCGGTACCTCGAACTGGAGTCGATACCGCTCATGCTCGACCCGGAATCCCTGATCATCATGCTGGGCGGCTGGAAGCAGTACACCGGGCGTTCCATCAGCCGTGACGAATTCAACACCAAGGCAGAGCAATTCCTGGGCGTCGAGCCCAGCCATGTCCGCGACATGTACGGGATGATCGAGTCGAACATGCTCGCCATCGAATGCGAGCACAATCGCAAGCACGTTCCACCCTGGTGCTATGTCTCCATCCGCGACATCACTGATCCGGCAATTGAACTTCAGCCGGGGCAGACCGGCGGTATCGCGATCCTCGACGCACTGAACACCGCCTATCCGGGGTTTCTGCTCTCCGACGACGTCGGCGTGGTCAGCGAGGATGACTGTCCGTGCGGCCGCACCGGCCAGACCGTACGCTTCCGCCGTCGTCGTCATGGTGCCGAGTTGGGCTGCTGCGCAGTCAGCATCGAAAAATACATCGACTCCCGGGAGATCGTCGCGGACTGCGAGCTCGCCGATGTCGCCGGAGGCGTGTGACCATGGCCCGCTTCAGCTCCACCGTGATCGACCACTTCACCAACCCCCGAAACTGTGCCCGCCTGCCGGACGCCGACGCTTCGGCTTTCGTCGGCAACCCGGTGTGCGGCGATCAGATCCTGCTCACCGCAAGGGTTCACGACGACGTCGTACGCGAGATCGGCTTCGAAGCGTTTGGCTGCTCGGCTTCGCTGGCTATCGCCTCGATCCTCACCGAAAACCTGATCGGAATGCCGATCTCGATGATCGCCGGCGTCAACACAGACCAAGTCCTGCAGTGGTCCGGCGGGTTAAGTCCAGAGCAGCAGCACGTGGCCGAATTGGGCGCCGAAGTCGCCCATCGACTGGCCGACAACTTTCGCAACGGGGTCACCGAAGACGATGGGATCCGCTGTGGTGAATGACTCGATCTACCTGGACTACGCGGCGACTGCACCGTTGCACCCGGCCGCTTCCCGGGCCGTGCAGGCGGGCCAGTCACTGGTGGGCAATCCCTCCAGCGCACACGGAGCAGGCCGCGCGGCCGCAGCGGCGTTGCAGGATGCCCGCCGATCCATCGCGTCGATGTTGGGCACCAGCCCTGGCGAGATCGTCCTCACCTCTGGTGGAAGCGAGTCCAACACCTTGGCGTTGTGGGGCACGTTCGCCGCGCGGCGGTTCTCCGGACATCTGGTGACCACCTCGATCGAACACTCATCGATTCTCGAAAACGCCAGCGCGCTTGCCGAATTAGGTGTCAGCGTCACATTCGTCGACCCGCAGCCCTCCGGTCACGTGGACGCCGGCGATGTCGGCGCGGCGATGCGGCCCGACACGGCACTGGTCTCTGTGATGCACGCCAACAACGAGACTGGGGCGGTCCAGCCGATCGCTCTGATCGCCGCAGCGACCCGGGCCGCCGGCGTCCCCTTCCATACCGATGCGGTGCACACCGCAGGCAAACTCGATATCGCCGCCGTTGGCGCGGAAATGATTTCGGTGTCGGCACACAAGTTCGGCGGTCCCCGCGGCGTCGGCGCACTGGCGGTCCGTACCGGGAATCGGCTCGCCCCTGTCATCCGAGGTGGATCACAAGAGGATGGCCAGCGGGCCGGCACCGAGAACGTGGCCGGCGTAATGGGCATGGCTGCGGCCGCCGATGTCTGCCGCGATCGGATTTCCGGCGCATATCGCGCACATGTGCACAACCTCAGGAATCGGTTGATCGCAGGCCTGTACGGGATCGGCGGAGTGCACATCAACGCAACCGATCCGATTGTCGCAGAGACGATCGGTGTCCGATTCGACGGGATTCGCGCCGATACCCTCGCCGACGCGCTTGACCTCCAGGACATCTATGTTTCAACGGGATCGGCCTGCCACGCGCGAAAGGACCGGAAGAACCGAGTATCGCACGTACTGACTGCCCAGGGCCTGACCGAAGAGCAATCACGGTCGGCGGTCCGCTTCTCACTCGGGTCGGACGTCACCGCGGAGGACATCGACCGAGTTGTCTCGGCGACGTGTGCGGCCGTCGACCGGTTGCGCCGGACAGCTGGGCGGCAGGCGGTCCTGCAATGAGTCTGGCCATCAAGAACCTTCTCGCCGAGCGGACCCGACTCGCGCTCTCGGTCGTCGGAGTGGGATTCGCTGTGTCATTGATGCTGGTAATGGCGGGCATCTTCGTCGGGACCACCCGCCAAGTCACCACCTACATCGACCATTCCCGCAACGCCGTCTGGGTGATGCAGCCCGGGGTTTCTCAGATGTTCAAAGCGGTCTCCTGGCTACCCACCGAGGATCGGGACAAGCTGCTGACCCTGCCCGAAACAAATTCCGCGGAGCCGATCCTGGGGCTGCCGTCCGACTTCGTCCACAAGGGCACTCACACAGCCTTCTTCATCGTCGGATATGACACCGCGACCGGAGTCGGTGGCCCGTGGTCGCTTGCCGAAGGCCGAAGCGTCACCGTGCCGGGTGAGGTCGTACTCGACCGGGTATTGGCCCGCAAGAACGGAATCAACCTCGGCGACAGCGTCAGCATCGTCGACGCGAACTTCACGGTCGTCGGACTGTCCAACCAGACTGCCGCAGCGACAAACTATTACACCTTCATGTCTCTGCCCGACGCGGCACGGCTGTTACGCGCCGGCAACCGGGTTTCCTACTTTCTGGTTGAACCCGCGCCGGGCCACACCCCCGAGCAGGTCGTGGACGCTATCGATCGAGAACTTCCCGAGATGGATGCGCTCACGTCGACCTCCTTCGCGGACAACAGCCGCGACATCATCGTGACGATGATCGGACGGCCACTGAAGTCCATGATCGCTATCGCCGCTGCGGTTGGGGCAGCTCTCATCGGATTGACGGTCTGGGTGCTGACCGCAGAACAGATGATCGACTTCGGCGTCCTGCGCGCGATCGGGGTACGCCCAGCCAAATTGCGCCGCCTCGTGCTTGGCCAAGCCGGAATCGTCGCCGCGCTGGGATTTCTGCTCGGGGCCGCGCTTACTTATCTCGTCCAGTTCGGCATCGGCGACCGGATGGGCGACGTCATGCTGCAGGTGACCCCGGCGCTGCTCGGCGGGGTCGCCATCGCGACCGGCGCCATGGCCGTCCTCGGATCGCTTCTGCCCCTTCGCCGGGTCTCCCGGATCGATCCCGCCGACGCGTTCCGCCATTGAGTCACGAAAGGGAAATCTGATGGACAACCCGGTGCTGCAACTGATCGACGTCAGCCACCACTACGGGACCGGAACGACGGCGGTTCAGGCCCTCGACGGGATCACCTTTTCCGTCGGCGAGGGCGAGGTGGTTCTGGTCGTCGGTCCGTCCGGCGGCGGCAAGACCACCGCTCTGCTGGTGATGGGACTGCTGCTGACACCCGATTCCGGCCAGGTACGGATCGCCGGCCGAGACGCCGCGGGCTTGTCCGAACGCGAGCGAGCCGACTTGCGACTGCGCCGTCTGGGGTACCTGTTCCAGGATTACAACCTGCTGGCGTCCCTCACCACGCTCGAGAACGTCGCAGTGCCACTCCGATACGCCGGCGCGCGAAAGGCCGACGCCCTGGCGAGAGCCAGCGAACTGCTCGACTCCCTGGGCTTGGCCGCCCGTTCCGGACACCGCCCCGCCGAACTCTCCGGCGGCGAGAAACAGCGAGTCGCGACCGCCCGTGCGCTGGCCATGCGGCCCGATCTGATCCTTGCCGACGAGCCCACCGCGAACCTCGACTCCGCTACCGGCAGAAAGGTGATCGAACAACTCGCCGAAGCGGCCAAAGCCCGCGGATCCGCAGTGGTCATCGTCACCCACGACTCACGACTGGACAGCATTGCCGACCGGGTCGTTCACCTTGAGGACGGCCGACTACTCAGCCCTGTTTCCTGACCGATTTCACCCTGCTGTTCATCGCCTTGCGCATCACGTTCGCGTACAGCCATGCCTTGACACCTCGGGCATTGACGCCGTGCACGCGATAGAAGGTGTCGGGGTCATCGAAAACGCCGAAGTCCTGGTCCACTCCCGTCGCCTGAATGCGGGTGTCGGTCCCCCGCCATTCGACAGGCGGTTCAGCCAGGTCTTCGGTGCCGACACCGTAGCCCAGGAAAGGACCGGCATACCGGCCGCTGTGAGCCCGCAATCCGGCGAGGTAACCGTCGTCGAGGATGACGCCCTCAAGTCCCACCCAGCGGCCGTCGACGAGAACCTCGGCCCAGCTGTGAATGATGCTGCGGGGAGCGCACATATACAGCGGGCCGACCATGACCCCATGCTGGAGTCGCTTGTCGATGGTGGCGCCGTGGAAACGGCAGCCGATTCCGCTGGCCCGCAGCAAGGCCATCAGCACCGTGGTCTTGGTATTGCACTGGCCGTAGCCGTCAGCCAAGACCGCGGAGGCCGGCAGGTCGTCGGAGGTGTTGTACCCGAACGGAATACCGTTGCGGACGAAGTCGTATACCGCGCCGATCCGGGGCACTTCGGCCAGTCGCGCCCAGTTTTGCTGCTGGACGACTCCGCTCACGTGCGGCTTGTCGAAGTCGAGCAACGCAGTGGTCCGCAGGTAACGATCCTCCACGGCGCGTGAGCGTACGGGAACTTACGGACCTGTGGGTCCGACTGTTGACATACCGCGTGTGACATAGGGCGTGCCATAGCAGCGCGTCACGGAGGAGGACCGGGTGGAATCGCCCACTGCAGTGAAGACGGATGCGGCTCGTCCGGACGTGCCCGGGCTGGCCGTCAAGAATCTTCTCGCCGAGCGGACGCGGTTCACCATCTCCATGGTGGGAGTCGGGTTTGCAGTGCTCCTGGTGTTGGTGATGGCTGGCATTTTCGTCGGAACCATCAAACAGGTCACCACCTACATCGACCACTCCCGCAACGCCGTCTGGGTAACCCAGCCCGGAGTGTCGCAGATGTTCCGAGCGGTGTCCTGGCTGCCCGCAGACGGCCAGAAACGCCTGGCCTCGATGCCGGAAGTCGACTCGGCCGAACCAATACTCGGGCAACCCTCCGACTTCGTTCACAACGGCAGGCAGACCGCCTATTTCGTGCTCGGCTACAACCCAGGCACCGGAGTGGGCGGCCCATGGGCGCTGGCCGAGGGGCGCAACGTCAGCGGGCCAGGTGAAGTCGTGCTAGACCGGATACTCGCGCACAAGAATGATATTCGCGTCGGCGACACCGTTGAGATAGTCGACGAGAAGTTCACCGTCGTCGGTCTATCCGACCAGACCGCCGCGCTCGGCAACTTCTACGCATTCATCTCGCTGCCCGATGCCGCGCGGGTGTTGCGCGCCGGCAACCGGGTGTCCTACTTCCTGGTGCAACCCCAGGGCGGCCACACCCCCGATCAAACCGCCGCCGCGATTCGACACACCCAACTCGGCATGGATGCGATGACCTCAGCCGAGTTCGCCTCCAACGGAAGGCAAATCATCGTCTCCATGATCGGCCGTCCACTCAAGACGATGATCGTCATAGCGGCCATGGTCGCCGCCGCCCTGGTCGGATTGATTGTGTGGTCCGTCACGGCCGAACAGATCGCCGACTTCGGCCTGTTGCGCGCGCTCGGCGTACGGCCAATCCAGCTGGGCCGCATCGTAATTGCCCAGGCCGCCCTCATCGCAGGGGTGGGCTACCTGCTCGCAGCAGCAGCGGCCTACGGCGCTCAGGTTCTCGTCGGCGATCGGATGGGCGAGGTCACCATAGCGATCACCCCCGGCATGCTGGCCATGACTGCTCTGGCAACAGCGGTGATGGCAGTCCTCGGGTCGCTGTTGCCACTGCGTCGAGTCGCCCGGATCGACCCTGCAGCAGCGTTCCGGCGGTGACCTTCCGTGGATAACACCGTGACCCAACTCCCGGAAGCGGCCGAGATCGTCGACGCCATACGGGCTGCGCTGATCAAACTTCTTTCTCCCGAAGACCTTGCGCAAGTCGACGTCGGCAACCTCGGCCCCCAGACCCCGCTGCTGAGCCTGCCAATCGACTCGGCGGCGCTGATGGCTCTGATGACCGAACTGGAAGACACCTTCACCGTGTTCATCGACGAGGAGGCCGCCTTCTCCTTCGCCGCCGTCGGCGACGTCGTGGACCACATCCGGAACCGGCTGGCGGCGAAAGCCCAGCGCCTGAGCCAGGCATGACGGCGTTCTCACCGAGAGTCCTCGAACACGTCCGGGCTCATGCGCCGGCACTGGGGAACGGCTCCATCGACTACGACCGGTTGCTTCGCGAGGGCCTACCGCAGATCGACTTCTTCGACCACCGCGATCATGTCGCCACGGTTGCTGGCTCCGCACTGGTGGAGGAAATTTGCCGCCGCGCCGGCGGGCTCAGCGCGAGAGACGTGAGTCCCGGCGACCGGGTGGTGATGGTGGCCTCCAATACCGCCGACTACCTCTGCACTCTGCTCGCCGTCCTTCGACTCGGGGCGGTTCCCTGTGCAGTCGCGCCCCCGTCCACACCGTCGCGACTTGAGTCCGCCGGGGTGAAGCACCTCGCAGCGGCGATCGACGTCGTCGACCCGGCGTTGGTCCTCGCCGGGCCGCGAGCAGCGGTCGCCGTGCGCCATTCAGGGCTGGTCACCTACGACGAACTCGCAGAGGCGCCACCAATATCGCGGCAGCGGGATTCCCCCGCAGATCCGGGCGATGTTCATCACATCCAACTCACCTCCGGCTCGACCTCTGCCCCCAAAGCCGTAGTGCTGTCGCACGGCAACGTGGCACACAACATCGGGGTGCTCGCGTACGAGATGGGCGTGAACCGTGGCATCGACCGAGTGTTCAGTTGGCTGCCGACGTACCACGACATGGGATTCGTCCAAGTGCTCGGCGCCCTTGTCTACGGATTACCCGTCGGTCTCATGTCACCCTTGGCCTTCCTCCGCGACCCGCTGTGCTGGCTACGCCATATGACGCGGCACCGTTCGACGGTGACCGCCGGCCCAACCTTCGCCTACCGGGCGGCAACCGATTCTTTGGATCGTTCTTCGGCTGAGCCGGATCTCGACTTGTCCACACTGCGCCACGCGTTCGTCGGCGCCGAACCGATCCCCTACCCGACCCTGCAGCGTTTCAGCGAGGCGTTCACGCCCTTCGGGCTGACCGCCGATACGGTCGTGCCGTGTTACGGCATGGCCGAGTCAGTCCTCGCGACGACGCTGGCACGGCGTCGGGCCCCCAAAGGCCCGTTGGACTTCGGCCGGGTGCGCGCCCATCAGCCCGAGCATCCCGACCCGACACTGGTGTCGTGCGGCTCCCCTATCGACGGCCTGCAGATTCGGATTGTCGATAGCAACGGTGTCGCTGCTCGACCGGGAGCCGTGGGCGAGATCCAAGTCAGCGGCCCATCGGTGATGCAGGGCTACCGCTGCCGCGACGGTTCGTTGGCGGACCCTCCGGGCGACTGGCACCACACCGGCGACATCGGGTTCCTCAGCGACGGTGAGCTCTTCGTGGTAGGTCGCAGCAAGGAAATGCTGATCCTCCGCGGGCGAAACCTTCCCCCCTACGACGTCGAGCGGGTCATCGAAGCCATGCCCGAGGCAGAACCGGGGTACACCGTCGTCTTCGCCGCGCCCGATCAACGGGACGGCTCGGAAGTCGTCGTCGCCGTGGTGGGAACGCCACGTGCTGTCACCGACCCTGGCGCATTGCGGTCCGCGGTTGCGACCAGAGTCCGACAGTCCTTCGGCTTCTCCCTCGACGATGTCGTGCTGGTACCGCGCAGGCGGGTCCCCAGAACGACGAGTGGGAAGATTCAACGACTCAAGGTGCGTGAACTCTACCTGGCGGGGCGCCTCTAAACTTCGGGGCCGAATTTCAGCCGGGAGCCTCAGGGCTCAGCCGGAACGGCCCACTTCTCTTCGATGCGGCCGATCCGCCAGACCACAACGGCCACAACCCAGGTGACCACGAATAGGCCGACGATGCCGAAGCCGACTGCGTTGAGGTCCAGCGCGCCGATCCAGTCCCAGATACCTCCGCGCCAGCCGAACTGCTCGGCGAGAAGACCCAGCAGTTCAAAGGTCCCCACGATCAGTGCGACCGCGATCGACAACCCGGTGATGGTGATGTTGTAGTAGACCTTACGTACCGGGTTGGAGAACGCCCACCCGTAGGCGAAGTTCATGAACGAGCCGTCGATAGTGTCCAGCAGACTCATCCCGGCCGCGAAGATCACCGGCAGGCAGAGGATGGCGTACCACGGCAGGCCTGCCGCAGCGCTGGTTCCGGCCAGCACCAGCAGCGCGACCTCGGTCGCGGTGTCGAAACCCAGCCCGAACAGAATGCCCAGTGGGTACATCTGCCAGGACCGCCGGATAGATCCGGTGAACCGGCCGAAGAACCGGTTGAGGAAGCCCCGGTTGTTGAGGTGGTGCTCTAGTTGATCCTTGTCGAAGTCACCCCGCCGCAGGGCGGCAAACACCCTCAGGATGCCGGCCAGAACCACGATGTTGATGATCGCGATCAGGCACAGGAACACCCCGGAGACGCTGGTTCCGATCAGCCCGGTGTAGTGGTGCAGGGCTGAGGCGTCGTTTTCCACTGAGCCGACGAGCGACCGGACGCCTACCGAGATCAGCAGTGCCAGGCCGAAGACCACGGTCGAATGTCCCAACGAGAAAAAGAACCCGACGCCAAGCGGTCGCTGGCCGTCCTCCATCAGCTTGCGGGTGGTGTTGTCGATCGCGGCGATGTGGTCGGCGTCGAAGGCATGCCGAAGTCCCAGCGCGTAGGCGGTCAGCCCGACGCCGACGCCGAGCACCTTGTCGCCGACCCCGAAATGGTGCGGGGCGACGAGGAAAACCAGCGCACCCCAACCGACGACATGCAGTCCGGCCACGAAGGCGAACATGGCACCCAGCCGCGTCCACTCCCGCGGCGACATCAGGCCGCGCAGTCGCAGCCACGCTCGCGTCATGCTCTCCGACGCTAGCCAGCGGTGGAGCCTGTTGCGACTCGTTCGCAGGAATCTCCTGCGAACAGGTCGCACCTCGGCGGTAACGGTCCCTGATTCCTGTAATGGGCGACACTGGAGTGGTGACAGCGCACCCGCCGGACGCCGCCGCGGAGGAACGTATCGGCGAACTCCTGCGTTCACGTGGACTGAGGCGAATGCCCTCGCGGATAGCGGTGCTGGCGGTGCTCGAACCGGTCGACGGCCACCTGGCCGTGGCCGATATCCATCAGCGCATTCTCGACGGAGTCCCGGACGGCAGCCCGGGGCCGGACCTGGCGACCGTCTACCGCACCGTGACCACCCTGGTGGACCAGGGCGTTCTGCACGCGCTGGCCGTCGACGGCGGCCTCACTACGTACGGTCTGGCCGAGAAACCGCATCACCATGCAGTGTGCACACAGTGCGGAACCATCATCGAGGTGCCCGCCACACAGCTTTCGACCGCGTTGGCACACGCCATCGAAGGCAGCTCGTTCACGTTGTCAGAGCGGGCGGGCCTCACCCTGCACGGATTGTGTCCCCAGTGTCAGAAAGCGGAGGGCCAGATAACTGAGGGCCAGAAAGCGGAGGGCCGAACGGCGGAGGGTCCGACGGAAGACCGCCAAACCACCTGATGCTCGGCGCGCTGGAACATTTGGCCCTTCGTGCGCGACTATTGACTCATGGACTGCACGCTTGCGCGTGAGGCCCTGTCGGCCAGAATCGACGGGGAGCGCGAACCCGTACCCGCTGCGCGCGTCGACGAGCATCTCGACGGCTGCTCTGCCTGCGGTGAGTGGTATCGGGCCGGCATTGCGCAGACCCAGGTACTGCGGCGGCTGGCCGGCCGTTCGCAGGTCGCAGCCGTCTCGTCGGCGCGCGAGCGACACCCGGTCCGCAGCGGGTCTCTTGACAAGCTGCGGGCGGTTTCGTGGCAGCGGTGGGCCCTGGCGGGAGTGGGATTTGTCCAGCTCATTCTGGTGCTCGTCCAGGCCTTGGGCGACCACCACGACGAGATGGCGCATTCCGAACCATTAGTCGGGCATCTGACCGAGCAAGCGATGGCTGGTTTTGCCGGAATGGGCGTGATGATGCTTGCCATCGCCGTGCGCCCCGTCGCAGCCGGGGGGTTGAACTGGGCATTCGCGGCCTTCGCCGGAATACTGGCTGTCTACGAGATCACCGACCTGGTCAACGGCGAGATCAGTGTTCACCACGCCCTGACCCACCTTCCGGTCCTGGCCGGCGCCGTTTTGACGTGGATGGTGTGGCATCGTCACCGCCCCGGCGGACCGGACCCCTCCCTGACTTCCTCAGCCGGAACCGGCGACACAATCGTGCTGCCGGACAAGGCAGCCCTTGGACGTCGGCGCTATCACCTCTATCCCACCGACGGCTCGGCGGCCTGACTCTCCGAGGCCTGGGGTGTCGGAGCCGCAACCTCACCCTGTTCCCGGAGTCCGGCGTTGATCGCGGCCACAATCTCCCGCGCCGCCGGCTCGGCTCCCAACGCGGTGTCCACGCGCAGAACCGGTGAGCCCCAGGACTCGAATTCCCGGCTCTGAACTTCTTCCCAGGTCGGTACGGTCAACCCGTCCAGATCCGATGTCCGGGCGGTGACTCTGTGCCGGTGACGGTCGGTGTCGCTGCAGATGACTTCGACGTCGATGGACAACGCCCCGGTGACGGCGGCCACCCGGGCCCAGGAGTCGCGGGTGATGCGGATTGGGTTCACACTGTCCGCGATCACGAGATGTCCGGCCCGAAGGAAGTCCTCCGCCAGCGCATAGGCAACCCGGTACCCCGCCTCCGGGGCGGCATCCCACCCCCCGGCCGCCGAAATGACTCCTGATACGACCATTGCCGCCTCGATGGTGTCGATCCGAACGTGGACCGCTCCGAGGAGCGCGCTGACCCGCCGGGCAACTGTGGTCTTACCGACCCCGGGGAGCCCGGACAGCACGACCAGCATGCCCCCTGCAGTCGATGCCACGAGTCGGATCGTAGCGCCGAAGGGGCCTCACGAGGTGCCGAGGACAGTACCTTGGATCTAAACGCGATCGACGATTCGTTCGGTGCGGTGCGTGATGCGGAGTCTCCCGATCGTGTGTGCCGCTCTCAGAGCATGACCCCGAACATGATCGCCATGCCGAGCGCCATGGCGACCTGGCAGAGAATCCCGAAGCGGTGGCCCGGGTGGGCATCTGACCGCCGCCCCGTGAAATACCGATAGATCCAGTAGAGCGTGGCCAGGGCAAAACCGATGGTGCAGACCCAATTCACCACACCAACCCAGGCGTACTGATTGGAACCGGCGGCGTGGGCCCCAGGTCCCGCGTGAACACCACCGTGACCCGCATGACCACCGTGATCGCTGTGGCTCCCGTGCCCCGGCAAATCCATACCGGGCATGTCCATGGCGGGCACGGCGGCCGGCGCAGGCCTCAGCGACAGACCGCCCATCGCGGCATACATCCACGCCATCGCCAGCATCATGAGCGCGTGATAGACGTTCGCCCCACAATGTCCGGAGTTGGTGAAGGTGGTGGCGGCGAACCAGACCGCAGCGGCCAGAAAGAACAGCATCGGCGGCTTGGTGGGAAGCTCTGCGCCCCAAGGCCAGGCCATGACCGCCATGGCTATCGCCATGACGCCGTGCAGCGAATGCCCCACCACTCCCGCCACCGTCCGCCGCCTCGTCACGATGGCGTGGACGCACTCGGCCGCCCCCAGGGCGAACAGCACAGTCACCACCCACCGCAGGGCGAGGTCATGGATCATCAGAGACCGTCCATAGGTTCGGCGTTTCGGTGGCGCACGTCTGCCAGAGAATAGTCGCCCGGCAGGCGGCCACAGTTCCGCGGCGTTCCCGTTCAACCGCAGGTCGTAGACTTCCATCCGACCAATAACGATGGGAGCAGACCACGGCTGGCCAGCCCGTCCCCTCCAACCCACGCCCGATCGGGCGCTGGGGCATTCCCGCCTTGACCGGCACCTATGTAGGTCTCGTCGGGATGCTGTTGCTGCTCGTTGCGTCGTCCGAGAGGCTGACAGCCACCGGCGCAGCCGAGATCGTCGGGCATTTCACCGCGACGATCTCCGGTGCGCTCTGTCTTGGCGGGCTGGTCTTCACTCTCATCACCGCGATACCCGAAGACCGCGGAGTGCTCGACCCCGCTTCCTACCGGGGCCATCTGCTCGTCGAACGGGCGGCACCTCTGTGGCTGGTTTCGTCCGCCGTCATGGTGGTCGTCCAAGCCGCTGCCGACGCCGGAGTCCCGCTGACCCGGGTGCTGGGCAGCGGGCATCTCGGATCGGCTGTGGGCGCCTCCGAGACTGCCCGCGCATGGGTGACCGTCGTGATCTTCGCGGCGATTCTGACGGTGACCACCCGGCTCACCGTCCGCTGGGAATGGCACGCGGTGATGCTGATCCCGGCAATCGTCGGGGTCGTCGCGGTTCCGGTCACCGGCAATGCCGGCCAGGGTGCCGACCACGACTATGCGACGAGTTCGGTGATTGTGTTCGCGATCGCCCTCGCGGTGCTGACCGGGCTGAAGGTTGCCGCGGCGACACTGCCGGTTGCCGACGGGATGCGCCACCGCTGCAGAGTGGTTGCGGCGGCCGGCGGTGCCGTGGCGTTGCTCTACGGCCTCCTGCTGCTGATCCTGCTGGCCGGTTCCGGTCTGTTCAGCTCCGGCTACGGCAGACTCGGTCTGCTCGCTGGCGCGGCGCTTCTGATCGGGTGGATCATCGACCTGCGTGGGCACTCGAGTCGCGCGCTAGCGGTGACCAGCGCACTGAGCGCGACCGTCGCGGTCGCGGCGACGTCGGCCATGGCCGTCCACACCGCGCCACGGCTGCTGGCGAGTAGGCCCACCGTATGGGACGTCCTACTGGGATACCGGCTGCCGGGGCCGCCGACTATCGGACAACTGCTGAGTTTCTGGCGGTTCGATACCTTCCTGGGCGGCCTGGCGATAGCGCTCGGGGCGGCATACGTCATCGGGGTGATCAGGTTGCGCCGACGCGGTGACGCGTGGCCGACCGGACGGCTGGTGGCGTGGCTGGCGGGATGCGCGGCATTGCTGACGGCGACATCCTCTGGTGTGCGCGCGTATGGATCGGCCATGTTCAGCATTCACATGGTCGAGCACATGACGCTCAACATGTTCGCGCCGGTACTGCTGGTGCTGGGGGCACCGGCCACCCTGGCACTGCGAGTGCTGCCGGCCTCGGGATCGGCGCATCCCGGACCGCGGGAATGGCTCCTGCGCTTCATCCATTCGCCCTTCACGAGGTTCCTGTCGAACCCGGTGACAGCGTTCGTGTTGTTCGTGGGATCGCTCTATGCCGTCTACTTCACGCCGCTGTTCGACACTCTGGTGCGCTACCACTGGGGTCACGAGTTCATGGGCCTGCACTTCCTGATCACCGGATACCTGTTCTATTGGGGCATCATCGGCATCGACCCGGGCCCCCGGCGGCTGCCGTTCATCGGCCGGTTGGGCCTGCTGTTCGCGATCATGCCCTTCCACGCCTTCTTCGGCATCGCGATGATGACGTCAGACTCGGTCGTCGGCGGCAACTTCTACCGCGGCCTCGCTCTGCCGTGGGTGCCGAGCCTCACCGACGACCAACACCTCGGTGGTGCGATCGCCTGGGGCTCCAGCGAATTGCCCGTGCTCGTGGTCGTCGTCGCGCTCATCGCGCAATGGGCACGACAGGACCGGCGGGACGCCACCCGGGGTGATCGGCATGCCTCCGCTGCGTACGGCGGCGACGACGAACTCGCGGCCTACAACCAGATGCTTCAGGAACTGGCGCGTAACCGCCGTTGACTGCTCTGGCCGATCATCACTGAACCGGCTGCCAACGACGTTCGCCGAAGCGCCACATGAAAATGGCCGCGGCCCAGGTGAACAAGAACAGCGCGACGACGACGAAGCCGACGTTGTCGAGGCTGATGGCACTGATCCACTCGGTGACCGGGTTGACCCAACCTAGGTCGTCATGCAGAACCGAGATCAATTCAATGGTGCCGATCAACAGCGCAACGGCCACCGACAGCCCCGTGATGACGAGGTTGTAGTAGATCTTGCGGACCGGGTGAGCGAACGCCCAGTCGTAGGCCTTTGTCATGAACAGACCGTCGAGGCTGTCCATCAGGCACATTCCCGCGGCGAACAGAATTGGCAGGGTCAGTACCGCATACCAGGGCAGTCCCGCCGCCGCACCGGTTCCCGCCAATGCCAGCAGCGCTACCTCGGTGGCGGTGTCGAAGCCCAGGCCGAACAGGGTGCCCACAACGAACATCTGACCCGGTCGCTTGATCCGGCTCATGACGGGACGAAGAACGCGGGCCAGCAGGCCTCGGTTGTCCAGTTGGTCCTGCAGTTCCCGTTCGTCAAAGCGTCCTTGGCGCAATCCGGCGAAGACCCGCCAAATTCCGATCAGGGCAACCACATTCACAATCGCAATGAGGTAGAGGAAGCCGCCGGACGCCAGCGTGCCGGCCAGGCCGAGCATTCGCCGGGTGGACGAGCCATCGTCGAGCAATGCACCGGCGGTCTTCGCAGCGGCCAGCACCAGCAATGCCAACACCACCACCATCGCCGAATGCCCCAGTGCGAACCAGAATCCGACCGATTTGGGCCGTCCGCCGTCGGCGGTCAACTTCCGGGTGACGTTGTCTATGGCGGCGATATGGTCGGCGTCGAAGGCGTGTCGCAGCCCGAACATGTAGGCACTGAAACCGACACCGAGCGACAACACCTGCGCGCCAACCTGGTAGCGCTGACTATCGTTGACAAAGAGCAACGCCCCGAAGCCGGCGGCGTGCAGCACCGCCACGGTGGCCAGCAACGCGACCACCTGCAACCGATCTTGGCGAGTCCCCGAGGACGTGGACGGCAACACAGATCCCGATACCTCCGCCTGGGGATGACGCGTCCCCGTCGTGGCTGACTCGGGCGGGAGGTCTGGCTACCAACCACACCGATCGAGGCTGGACACAGTGGCGCGACCGCACCGGAATCTCACCGGTTTCCGCACCGTCCGAACTGACATCCCGGACCCTACCGGAATCCCGCCGCGCGGAAGGTGAATCAGGGCACCGCCCGAAGGGCGAATCAGAGAATCAGCGTGTAGTCGCCCTCATCGGCCAGCGCCTCGGCGACTTCGGCGTCGCTGAGCTGGCGGTTCGCCTCGACGTGCACCGCGGAGGACTCGCGACTGCCGAGGTCCACTCGCACCGACTGGACCTCAGGGAGGGCACTCAGCGCTTCGGTCACGTGCTTGACGCAACCCTGGCAGTTCAGTCCGGCGACGGTGAATGTCTGTGTCATGAGCGACCTTTCAATGCAGACTCTGACGAGGTAACGCCAGCGGTACCGAAGCTGCGCAGGCGCAGGCTGTTGGAGACGACGAAAAACGACGAGAACGCCATCGCAGCACCGGCGATAAGCGGATTGAGCAGACCGACTGCGGCGATCGGGATGGCCGCCACGTTGTACCCGAAAGCCCAAACCAGATTGACCCGGATGGTGCGCAGGGTCGCTCGGGCCAGATCGAGAGCCTGCGGCACGATCTGGAGGTCGTCTCGCACCAGGATGATGTCAGCGGCGGCGATGGCTACGTCAGTACCCCGCCCGATCGCCAGCCCCAGATCAGCCGACGCCAGCGCCGGGCCGTCGTTGATCCCGTCGCCGACCATGGCCACTACCCGGCCCTGCTCACGCAACTGCTCGACGATGTCGACCTTGCCCTCGGGCAGAACCTCGGCGATCACCTCGTCGATGCCGACCGCCGCGGCCACCTCGGCAGCGGCGGCGGCATTGTCTCCGGTGAGCAGCATCGTGCGCAGTCCCCGTTGGTGCAATGCCGCGACGGCGTCGGCGGCGGAATCCTTGACCGCGTCGGCCACTGCGATCGCAGCACACACCGCGTCATCGACCGACACCAAAACCACTGTATCGCCGCGTGATTCGCCGCCCCGGCGGGCAGCCTCCACACATGCGGGAACCGATCTGCCCTCGCTAATCCACTTCGGACGGCCGATCGCGACGCGCTGCTGCTCCACCACTGCGGCGACGCCCTTGCCGGCGAAGGCGCGGAACTCTTCCACCGGTCGTCGTTCATCTGTGCCCGCCAGGATCGCGGTTCCTATCGCGTGTTCGGAGCCGGACTCCACCGCCGCGGCCAGGGCCAGCGCCTCCGCGGCATCCCAGCCCGGCGCCGCCGTGACAGCGGTCACCGCGAGATGTCCGGTGGTCAGCGTGCCGGTCTTGTCGAACACCACCGTGTCGACGGCGCGGATGGCCTCCAGGGCACGGTAGCCCTTCAGGAAGATGCCCAGTTGGGCGCCGCGGCCGGAGGCGACCATCATCGCGGTAGGGGTGGCCAACCCCAGCGCACAGGGGCAGGCGATGACCAGTACGGCCAACGCCGCGGAGAACGCCCGGTCTGCACCCGATCCGGCCACCAGCCACCCGATTGCAGTCAACGCGGCGATCGCGAAGACCGCGGGCACGAAGATCCCCGAGATACGGTCAGCCAATCGCTGGGCGTCGGCCTTCTGCGACTGCGCCTCCTCCACCAGTCGGACCATCCCGGCGAACTGGGTATCGGCGCCCACCGCCGCGGCCTCGACGATCAGTCGCCCGTCCAGGACGACAGTGCCGCCGACCACGCGATCCCCCGGATGGGCCCGGATCGGCCGGGCCTCTCCGGTCATCGCACTCATGTCGATCGCCGCACTGCCGTCGATCACCAGACCGTCGGCGGCAATCGTCTCGCCCGGCCGCACGACGAAACGCTGCTCCTCGGCGAGTTGGTCCGTGGGAAGAACCATCTCGGTTCCATCGGGAAGCACCACCGACACGGTCTTCGCACTCAGCGCGGCCAATGCCCGCAGCGCGCTGCCGGCCTTCGACTTCGCCCGCGCCTCGAAATAACGGCCGGCCAGCACGAACACCGTGACCCCGGCGGCCACCTCGAGGTAGATGGAGTCGCTTTGCATCAGCGCCTGCCACACGCCCGACGTCTCCCGCGGCGGATGACTGGCGAAGATGGTGGCCAGTGACCATACCGTGGCCGCCGTGACACCGACCGAGATCAGAGTCTCCATTGACGTCACGCGGAGTCGGGCGTTGCGTAACGCGACGCGGTGGAACGGCCAGGCCGCCCAGGTGACGATCGGCAGGGCCAAGGCCGTGATGACCCACTGCCAGCCGGTAAACCGGGTGCTGGGTAGGACGGCGAACATCACTGAGAGGTGGGCCAACGGAACGAACAGGATCGCGGCGACCGCCAACCGCAGCAGCAAGGAGCGTGCCGCCGCCTCGTCGGGGTCGGGCCGGTCATCCCCTGGGGAGGTAGTACGCGGCTCCGCCTCGTAGCCGGCTCGGCGCACCACCTCACACAGTTCGTCGGCGGCGACGTCCTCCGGGGCATCGACGGTTGCGACCCGGGTGGCGTAATTCACCGACGCCCGAACTCCGTCGAGCTTGTTGAGCCGCTTCTGCACCCGGACCGCGCATGCTCCGCAGAACATCCCGGACACGTCGAGTTGGACGCGCCGAACCTGCTCGGCAGCGGTCGAGCCGATCACGGTTGCCGACATCTCCGCCAAGGGCAGTTCTCCTCACCGCAATCTCGCGGACGCACTCGTCCTGGTCTCTCAGTCGGCCGGCAACCGATCGCGGTTCCCGCCGAACTGGGTACCAGCTCAAAATTACCCCCGCCACTCCACACCCGACGAAGCGCGATCCCTTATGGTTCTTACCGTGAGCGACGAGGACCGGCTGACAGCGCTGGCACTGGCAGCCGGCCGCGGTGACCGCAGGGCCCTCACCGAGTTCATCGATGCCACTCAGCGCGACGTGTGGCGGACCCTCGCGTTCCTGGCCGACCCGGGTAGCGCCGACGACCTCACTCAGGAGACCTATCTGCGTGCCATCGGCGCGCTGCCCCGTTTCGCTGGCCGTTCCACGGCGCGGACCTGGCTGTTGTCGATCGCGCGCCGAGTCGCGGTCGACCAGATCCGACGCAACCAGGCGCGACCCCGCTCGGCGGCCGGCGTCGATCTTGAGGCAGTGCTCAACGCCCGGCCCGCGGCCGCGCGGTTCGAGGAGATCGTCGAGATCAACATGCTGCTCGACGGCCTGGATCCGGACCGGCGTGATGCGTTGATGCTCACCCAGGTGATGGGACTGTCCTATGCGGAGGCCGCTGAAGTGTGTGGGTGCCCGGTGGGGACGATCCGCTCTCGGGTGGCCCGGGCGCGCGACGACCTGATCAGCGCCGCCCGACACGACGACCGCACCGGCTAGTTCCGAAACTGGATTTTCAGCGCCTGTTTTTTAGGGCCTGGTTTTCAGGGCCTGGTTTTCAGGGCCTGGTTTTCAGGGCCTGGTTTTTCAGGGCTTTCAGCGTCGCCTCTATCAGGATCGACTCGACGCGCCTCCGGATACACGCCGGGACGGGCATACCGATGCCGATTTCCAGGCTGTACGTCACCCGCGTGCGACCTCCGCCCAAGGCATCGAGCTGATATCGGCCGTTCTCCCGCTTCAGTATCCGCCCCTCGAGCAGCCACCAGCTGACACCGTCTGGGGCCCACTTGTACTGCAGCACGAACTCGTCGCGCAGCGGTCCGTAGCTCTCTCGCCAGCGTGCCCGGGTCGGCCGGCCGGCGTCGTCCCTCTCGATGACCGTCACCGCCGCCGCGCCCGACCATTCGACCATCGCGGACAGGTCGGCCAGCGCCGCCGCCACTTCGGCCGGAGTCGCCGTGACGGTGATTTGCCCGGTTGACATCGGGTTAATGCGCTGCCCAGACGTCTTCGAGGTAGCGGTTGGCCGCGCGCTGTTCTTCGAGCCAGGCCAGACCCTCTTCAGCGGAAACACCGTGGTGGCGGTGGTAGATCTCGGCGAAGGCATCCCGCAGCGCAGGAGCCACAGTGCCGGCGCCTCCGCACACGTAGGTGACTCCACCCGCCGACATGAGCCCGAGAATCTTCTCGGCATTGGCCCGCACGGCATCCTGGACCCTGGCGCGGGTGCCGTCCTGGATTCGGGAGTATGCCGTCACGACCTCGACGACGCCGGCGGCCTCGAACTGGCGGATTTCGTCTTCGTAAATGAAGTCGGAGTCCGGCTGCCGGCAGCCGTAGATCAGTAGCGCCGGCCCGAGCGTGGCCGCCGCACCTTGCGCAGCGCGCTCCTGGAGGAATCCGCGGAACGGGGACAATCCAGTCCCGGTCGCGATCATGATCATCGGTGTCGCGGGATCCTCGGGCACCGCGAAGGGCAGGCCCGGTGGCCGGATGAAGCCCGGCACCATGGCGCCGGGCTTGGTGCGGGCCAGGAAGTTCGACGACGTGCCGTGATAGATCCCGTCGCCGCTGCGAGCCGGCGCCCGTAGAACCCCGACGGTGATGCTGCACCGACGAGGGTCAACCGCCGGCGAAGAGGAAATCGAGTAGTAGCGGGGCGCCAGTGCCGGCAACAGGTCCAGGCAGGTGTTGAGCGGTACATCGATGGACGGGTAGCGCTGAACCATGTCCAACAGCGAAACTCTCTTGAACAGAATCTGCTCGCGGTAGCGGGCGATGTTCTGCTCGCCGTCGGCGGCCAGACCGGCGATCTCGGCCTGCTCACCGGGGTCGGTAGCGAACTCCGCCAGGGTTCGGATCTGGGCGCGGGTCAGTGGCGCCTGCAACTCCACTCGGGCAGCCAGCAGTTCGGAGACCACGAACGGGATGTCCAGCGGAAGGTGGCTTCTGGCCCCGGTGTTCGGGTGGATCACCACCAGTTCGTCGAGATCCAGCTCGGCCAGGGCGGCCGCGCGGCCGACGAGTTCGGCCGCGTTGCGCGGCAGCACGGCGATGTGATCGCCGGCGCGGTAACTCACCCCGTCGGGGAGTTCGAACTCGATATGACGGGTGGACTGCACCAGAGGTCCGTTCTGGGCGACCCGGCCGAGCAGCTCCCGGTTGTCGACCATGCGGTAAGCCGTCGCGTCCAGCGAGGAGAAGAAGGAACCGTGCAGCCGTTGGCCGGTCGAGGTGATCTCGTAGCGATTCATGTCGGTGGCCACCTCGACGGGGGCGGCCAACCCCAATGCATCGCCCGCCTGCGCCCAAAATGACGCATACCAGTCGCGGAACTGCCCATCGAAGTCATCGGATGCGTCGGCGACGCCCCTAGGGGCGAAGCGCGTCGCCCCGGCGGCTTCGAGCATGCGATCGATCTCGGCGGGCACTTTCTGGAATGTCGAGGCCCAGACCCGATCGCCGGCTCCGAAAACGGTGTAGGTCACGCCGGCCAGCGCATCCGGGCCAAGTCCGCCGGCGAGCCATCGGTGAAATCCGACCGCGTTGTCGGGGGGGTTGCCGTTGTAGGACGACGTGCAGATGACAACCAGGCCGTCGCAGGGAAGTGCCCCGACGTAGTCGTCAAGAGCGCCTTGAGTCACCGCGAAACCGCGGGAGCGACCGTCCTCGGCGATCTCGTTGGCGATGTTCTCGGAGGTGCCGAGGTTGGAGCCGTGCAGCACCAGCATCGGGTTCCCACGCCCATAGTCGGAGACGACGCGCTTGGGCGCAGCGACCTGCGCGGGTGTCTCCGAAGCCGGCGCCGCACGCGGACCCGCGATCACCGCCGCTTCCCGGCCCTCACGGGGCGTGACGGTCATGGTCAGATTGTTGGGCTTGATGGAGAAGAAGTCCTTGATGTCCAGCTGGTAGTCGAAGGAGTCCATCAGCCGGAATCGCTGCAGGATAAGGCCGAGTAACAGCTGGGATTCGTAGAACGAGAAGTGGCGGCCGATGCAGGCCCGCTGCCCGTTGCCGAACGGCATCCACGCCCGGGCCGGCCGCGAGGCTTCCAATTCGGGTGCGAAGCGATCCGGATCGAACTTCTCCGGATCCGGGAAGATCATCGGGTCACGGTGAATCTGAGGCGTCAGGATCAGGATGGGTTGGCCCTTCTTGATCTGATACGCGCCGGCGAGCACCTCGTCGGCCAGCGGTCGGACCTGGAATCCGGGGCCTACCGGCCAGATCCGCAGCGCCTCCTTCATGCACTGCAGCAGGTAGTGCAGCTTGGGAATCTGGGTCTCGTCGGGCAGCACCGACAGGTCGTCGCCGAAAACCTCGTCTACCTCGGCATAGCACTTGGCCAGCACGTCAGGGTTCTTCAACAGGTGGTAGACGGTCCACATGAGCATGCCGCTGGTGGTGTCGTATCCGGCGGCCAGGAAGGTCAACATCTGCTGGCGGATGTTGAGCCGGTCCAGCTTCTGACCACTGTCCTTGTCGGCCTGAATCAACATCAGGTCGAGCACGTCACCGTTCTTGCCGACCTCCGCACTGCGAAGCCGTTCGTCGATGATGCCGTCGGCGACGTTGTTGAGGTAGCTGACGTTCGCCTTGTAGTGGCTGCGGCCCTTGATCGCCTCATAGATGTCCTGGCCCGGCAACCGGCTGGGCCGGTTGACGCATTCGGTGATCGCCTCCTCCAAAGCCGTCACGATGGGCGGCATGTCCTGGCGGTAGAAGGACCCTGGCCGGTAGCTGAAGCAGACCAGACAGATGGTGTCGAAGGTGAGCTTGGTCATGTCCGAGCACACATCGACGGGGTCACCCGGGTTCAGCCTGGCCCACTTCATCACCAGCTGGTCGGCGATATCGGCCATCTTCTCGGTGTAGCCCTTGATCGCCTGCGGGGCGAACGCGGGCAGCAGGATGTTGTGCGCCTTCTTCCAGGCGGGCTCTTGGGTCCACGAAGTGAAGATCGCGTCGCCGACGACCTCTCGCATCGCCACCAGCTCGGCAGGAACGTTCTTCTCGAACCGGGACTCGTCGAGGCACTCCGCGACGATGTCCCCGCCGGACACGACGATCACGTCCTGACCTGGTGCCACCAGGTGATAGATCGGACCGAGTTCGTCAGCCAGTTCCATCAAACTGCGCGTCGGATGATCTGCGTCGATGTGCAGCGCATCGCCCAGAATCGGGACTCGGTTCTTCGGCCTCGGGACTTCCTGGTGGGAATTCTTCACGCTCATACGGGTCGACCTTTCTCGGCGAGTGGAAACAATACACCGTATTAATTTTTCTCCGCTCCCCGTCCGGTCTTCCCGCAGGGTTTCACCGGGAGAGTTCCACGAGGTGGGCTTCTATCGCGGACCGTATCGCCGCAGGCGAGTCCAGCGGCGGTTCGGACAGTGCGTGAAGGGCCAGGCCGTCGATCAAGGCGTGCAGGCGCACTGCTTCGACCTCGAGGTCACGACCGCCTGAGATCAGATTCGCGGTCTCCAATTTGGACAGCAGCTGACGCACGGCGTCGCGGATCACCACGTCCAGATCATTGGCCTCGGCTGCCACCTGAGGATTGGCGATACGACGCGTCAGCAGCGCAAACCAGACCTGCCCCTCGGCCTTTCGCTGACGGTCAAGGGGAAGCATCTCCTCGATGGCTTGCTGGATCGCGCCGCGGTCCGGATCCCGGAGATCGAGTGAGTTGATCCGGCCGGTGATGGCGGCAAGCATCTGGGTCGTCGCGAACAGAATCAAGTCGTCCTGGGACCGGTAATAGTGCCGAATCGCTCCCACCGACCAGCCGGCTTCTGCGGCGAGGGCACGGACCGTCACCGCTCCCATACCGTCCCGCAAGAGAATCCGCCACATGGCGGAGGTGATCTCACGACGTCGCTCGTCGTGATCAACCAATTTGGGCAAGGGCCACTTCGCTTTGCGTCGGAGTTCTCACAGCGGCGTGACGTAGGCCGAGCTGATTCCACCGTCGACCAGGAACGTCGACGCCGTGATGAACGACGCGTCGTCGCTGGCCAGGAAGGCCACCGCAGCCGCCAGTTCCTCGGCCTCGGCGAACCGACCCAGCGGAATGTGCACCAGGCGGCGGGCCGCGCGTTCGGGATCCTTGGCGAACAGTTCCTGCAGCAGTGGGGTGTTCACCGGCCCCGGGCACAACGCGTTGACCCGGATGCCCTGCCGGGCGAACTGCACACCGAGTTCCCGGGACATGGCCAGCACCCCACCCTTGGAGGCGGTATAGGAGATCTGCGACGTGGCCGATCCCATGACCGCGACAAAGGAGGCGGTGTTGATGATCGAGCCATTGCCCGCGGGCACCATGTGCCGCAGCGCTGCCCGGCAGCACAGGTAGACGCTCTTGAGGTTGACGTC
Organism: Mycobacterium sp.; assembly: GCA_020438845.1. Taxonomy (GTDB): domain Bacteria; phylum Actinomycetota; class Actinomycetes; order Mycobacteriales; family Mycobacteriaceae; genus Mycobacterium. Next base: position 153,343 of record JAGQTV010000009.1, read on the forward strand.
CTGCACCCGCTGCCAGGCCGGCAGTTCGGTGGTCTCGATCAGATCGTCGTCGGGCGGGGAGATCCCGGCGTTGTTGAAGGCGATGTCCACCGAACCGTATGTCGACGCGGCGGTATCGAACAGGTTGTTGACTGCGGCTTCTTCGGAAACATCAACTGCGACAAAGGTTCCCCCGAGTTCGTCGGCAACCCGCCGGCCTGTCTCGGGGTCGATGTCGCCGACGACGATCGTGGCTCCTTCGGCATGCATCCGGCGGGCTGCGGCCAGACCGATCCCGCTGGCGCCGCCGGTGACGACGGCCACCTTTCCGGACAGCCGTTGGGTCAGATCAACTTTCTTCGAGGTCACTCGGCTTCTCCGATCGCGATGAAGACGTTCTTGGTTTCGGTGAAATGCTCTGGGGCGTCGGGGCCGAGCTCGCGGCCCAGCCCCGACCGCTTGAACCCGCCGAACGGCGTGGAGTAGCGAACCGAGGAGTGCGAATTGACGCTGAGATTGCCGGATTCCACCGCGCGGGAAACCCGTAGCGCCCGAGACAGGTTGTCCGTCCAGATCGACCCGGACAACCCGTAGTCGGTGGCGTTGGCCAACGCGATCGCGTCGGCCTCGTCGTCGAAGGGCAGAACGGCGACAACCGGGCCGAAGATCTCCTCGGTGGCGGTGCGATCGTCCCGCCCCGGTGTCAAGACGGTCGGCGGGAACCAGTAACCAGGGCCGGTCGGGGCGCACCCCCGGAAGGCGACGGGCGCTTCGTCGGGAACGTAGGCGGCAACCGACTCGAAGTGCTTGCGCGACACCAGCGGACCCATTTCGGTCTCCCGGTTCACCGGGTCGCCGACGACGACACCCTTCACGGCGGGCTCGAGTAACTCCATGAATCGGTCGAACACACTGCGCTGCACCAGGATCCGGCTGCGCGCACAGCAGTCCTGGCCGGCGTTGTCGAAGACCCCGTACGGCGCGGTCGCAGCGGCGCGCTCCAGATCGCAGTCGTCGAAGACGATGTTCGCGCTCTTACCACCCAATTCCAGGGTCACCCGCTTGACCTGCTCAGCCGCGGCGGCCATCACCTGGGTGCCCACCTCGGTGGAGCCGGTGAAGACGATCTTGCGGACGTCGGGATGTGTGACGAACCGCTGTCCCACCACACTGCCCTTGCCCGGCAGCACCTGGAAGAGATCCGGCGGCAGACCTGCTTCGACCGCAAGTTCGCCGAGTCGAATGCTGGTCAGCGGCGTCCACTCGGCTGGTTTGAGTACCACCGCGTTGCCGGCGGCCAGCGCCGGGGCGAAGCCCCAGGATGCTATGGGCATCGGAAAGTTCCACGGGGTGATCACGCCGATGACGCCGATTGGTTCGTGAAACGTGACATCGAGGCCACCGGCAACGGGAATCTGCTTGCCGGACAATCGTTCCGGGGAGGCTGAGTAATACTGCAACACGTCACGGACGTGCCCGGCCTCCCACTCGGCGGCACTGATCGGATGCCCGGAATTGGCCACCTCCAGGGCGGCCAGATCGGCCACGTGCGCGTCGACGGCGGCGGCGAATGCCCGCAGCGCGCCTGCCCTATCGGCCGGAGGCCTTGCAGCCCAAGCCTTCTGGGCCACCACTGCCCGCTTGACAGCATCGTCGACGGCGTCTACGTCGAACTGCTGCACGGTCCGCAGCACCTGCTCGGTGGCCGGATTGATCAGTTCGGTGCGTGTCACGACTGCCCCCTTCCCGAGACCCCTGCCGAGAACTCCCGGGCCGCCTCGACCAAACCGGCGAACAGCCGCAGATCGCCGAGGCTCTCCTCGGGGTGCCACTGCACAGCCACCACGAAGCCGTCACCCGGCAACTCGACGGCTTCCACGATGCCTTCCTCGTCGGTCGCACTGACCACCAGGTCGGCCCCCAAGCGGTCGATGGCCTGGTGGTGGTAGCACTGGGCGTCGGCAGCGGGTCCGATCAGCCGCGCCAGCACGCTACCTTCGACGGTCTGCACCCTCGAGGTGGAGAACACTCCCTGCCCCTGCTGGTGTCGGGTGTGACCGACGACCTCGGGTAGGTGTTGGTGCAGAGTGCCGCCCCTCGCCACGTTCAGCAACTGCGCTCCACGGCAAATGCCCAGCACGGGCATCCGGCGGCGCAGCGCGGCCTCCAGCAGAGCGAACTCCCAGGCGTCGCGATCCCGGGCCGGTTCGTCGCTGGCCGGGTGCGGGTCGTGGCCGTAGGCCGCCGGGTCCAGGTCGCGACCGCCGGTGATGATCAGCGCGTCGACTGCGGCCATTACCCGCTCTGCGATGCCTGCGTCGACAGGTTGGGGCGGCAGGAGCATCGCGATGCCGCCGACCAGGGTCACCCCTTCGATGTAGCCCCCGGGCAGGAAGCTGGCCGGCACGTCCCAGACACCGGATTTGACCTGCTGACGGTAGGTCGTCATGCCGATCACGGGTTTAGAAGCGCTCAAAACCGCGCACCCTCTCCCAGTCGGTGACCGCCGCGTTGAACGCCGCCAGTTCGACTCGCGCGTTGTTCAGGTAGTGCTCGACGACATCGTCGCCGAAGGCCTGCCGAGCCACTGCCGAGCCGTCGAACAACTCGGCGGCCTCGGCCAGCGTCGTGGGCAGGCGTTCCCCGCCGATGGAATAGGCGTTGCCCGGAATCGGCTCGGGCAGTTGCAAGGCTTGGTCTATGCCGTGCAGCCCACCGGCGATCAGGGCGGCTACCGCCAGGTACTGGTTGACGTCGCCGCCCGGAGCCCGGCACTCCATCCGCATCGAGTGGCCGTGGCCGACGACACGCAGCGCACAGGTCCGGTTGTCCAGGCCCCAGGCGATGGCGGTCGGGGCGAAGCTGCCTTCTGCGAATCGTTTGTAGGAGTTGATATTTGGCGCATAGAACAGGGTCAGCTCGCGCAGCGTGGCAAGCACACCGGCCAGAAAGCTGCGAAATAGCGCCGACATACCCAGCGGGTCCTCAGGGTCGGCGAAGACCGCGGTACCGTCCTTGCCGCGAAGCGAAATATGGATGTGGCAGCTGTTGCCCTCGCGCTCGTCGAATTTCGCCATGAAGGTCAGGCTGTTGCCGTGCTGGTCGGCGATCTCCTTGGCACCGTTCTTGTAGATCGTGTGGTTGTCGCAGGTCACCATGGCGTCGTCATAGCGAAATGCGATCTCCTGCTGGCCTAGGTTGCACTCGCCCTTCACGCCCTCGCAGTACATGCCGGCGCCGTCCATACCCAGCCGGATGGCGCGCAGCAACGGCTCCAGTCGGGTCGAGGCGTGAATCGCGTAGTCGACGTTGTAGTCGCTGGACTTGCGCAGGCCCCGGTAATTCGCGGCCCAGGCGTCTCGGTAGCCGTCGTCGAAGACGATGAACTCCAGTTCGGTGCCGACGAAGCAGGCCAGGCCGCGTTGCACCAACCGGTCGAGTTGGGCGCGCAGGATGCTGCGCGGCGCGGCTGTCACCGGCGCCGCCCCCGCCGCGGAGTTGTGAGCACCGTGCCATTGCAGGTCTGCCATGACCAACGCCGTCCCCGGCAACCAGGGAATCAGTCGAAGGGTGCTCAGGTCCGGGCGCATCACCATGTCTCCGTATCCGGTGTCCCAGCCCGACATCGAGTAGCCGTCGACGGTGTTCATCTCCACGTCCACGGCCAGCAGATAGTTACAGCATTCGGCCCCATGCGCGGCGACCTCGTCGACGAACAGTCGCGCTGATACCCGTTTCCCGGTCAGTCGCCCCTGCATGTCCGCGAAGGCCACGATCACCGTGTCGATCTCTCCGGCCGCCATCAGACGGGCCAGTTCGCCGGGCGTCAGCAATCCACGCCGGCGACCGTAAGCATGGTCGGTCATTGCGCGACACCCTTCTTGCGTAGTAACCGTACGTAGTAACCGTGCGACCCAGGTTTACACGAGCGCCACCGCAAACGTAGGACACCAGGCTGATACGGGGCATATTGTTCCAACCACCTGCCCTGCGCCAACACCTGCACTGCCCGCTCAGAAGGAGACTGCCGTGCCGGAGGGTCATGAACTTCTCGACGAAGACGAACTACATCTGGCCCGCCTGGGTTACGCCCAGGAACTGTCCCGGTCCTGGTCGGGTTTCTCCAACTTCGCAATCTCGTTCTCGATCATCTCGATTCTCGCCGGTTGCTTCACCTCGTTCGGGCTGGGCTGGAACAACGGCGGGCCGGCCGCAATCGCCTGGGGCTGGCCGATCTTGTCCATTTTCATCCTGCTGATCGGCCTGTGCCTGTCCGAGCTGGTCTCGGCCTTCCCGACTTCCGGTGGAATCTATTGGTGGGCAGCCAGACTCGGCGGCCCCAAAGCCGGCTACTACACCGGGTGGCTCAACCTCATCGGGCTGGTCGCGATCCTGGCCTCGGTTGCGTACGGCAGCGCGACGTTCCTCGATCTGACGCTGGGCACCATCAGCGAGAGTTGGCTGGCCGGCTACAGCCTCAAGCGGGTCTTCGTGATGTTCCTGATCATCCTGGTGACCGCCGCCGTCATCAATATCTTCTCCAGCCACCTATTGGCCATCATCAACAACATCTCGGTGTGGTGGCACGTCGCCGGTGCGACCGCGGTCATCGCGATCCTGTTCCTGGTTCCCGCCCACCACGCCAGCATCTCCGACGTCTTCACCAAGACGATCAACAACAGCGGGATGTTCGGCGGGGCGACGTCGGGATGGGGCTGGCTGCTGTTCGTCCTACCGATCTCGGCGATCCTCACCCAGTACACGATCACCGGGTACGACGCGTCGGCGCATCTGTCCGAGGAGACCAAGAGCGCGGCGAACGCCGCAGCCAAGGGCATCTGGCGCTCGATCTTCTACTCCACTATTGGTGGCTGGATCCTGTTGCTGTCCTTTCTGTTTGCCGTTCAGGACGCCGACGGGGTGTCCCAGGCCGGTGGCGCGGTGGCCGCGATTTTCAGCCAGGCGCTGAACTCGAAGTGGGCAGCAGCTGTGCTGTTCATCTCCACTGCCGGGCAGTTGTTCTGCACCACAGCCTGCCAAACCAGCGCGTCACGCATGTTGTTCGCGTTCAGCCGGGACCGGGCGGTGCCCGGTCATCGCCTCTGGTCGGCGGTCAACGCCAACCGGGTTCCCGCCAACGCCGTGATCGTCACGGCAGTCGTCGCCGCTGTGCTCACCCTGCCGGCCCTGGTGGAGGTGGACATCAACGGCGCCCCAGTGCCGGTCGCATTCTTCGCGGTGGTGTCCATCGGCGTCGTCGGACTGTACCTGTGCTTTGCCATGCCGATCTATTACCGCTGGAAGGCAGGCGACTCCTTTGCCGCCGGCAGCTGGAACCTTCGCGGCCACTACCGCTGGATGGCTCCGCTGGCCCTGGCCGAAATCATCCTCACCTCGATAATCGCGATGTTCCCGACCTCTTTGGGTGGGATGCCGTGGGACCCCGGTTTCGAGTGGAAGTTCGTCAACTACACCCCGCTGGTGGTCTTCGGAGTGTTGATTCTGCTGTACCTGTACTGGCATATCTCGGTGAAGAAGTGGTTCACCGGACCGGTGCGACAGGTCGACGTCAGCGGCGAGCGGGTCTGAGACGTCAGCGGGTTTGGGGCGTCACCAACTGCTGCTGCGCAACACGATCTCGGCCGCCAGCTGCGCAGTGGACTCGCCGGCGTTGCGGCGGCCGGTGAACTCCACCGTGCGAAAGTCGCTGTAGACGTGCCGCTGGCTCGCCTTGGCCACCGACCGAGCGGCCGGCGTGGTTGCCAGCACAGTGGTGTTGACCTCCACCGGCGGGCAGTCCGAATCCTGGATCACCCCGTGCGGGTCGGGAACCCGCGGATGCCCGCGGTCGACGACCACCAGGCCAGTGAACCGCTCCGGCTTGGCCGCAGCCAGTTCCCAGGCCAGTTCGGCGCCGAAGCGGTCCCCCACCAAGACGGCCCAGGGCACGTCAAGGGTATCGAGGATGGCCAACACGGCCTTGGGATGTAGCCGCGGATCTGCCCCGATCACCACGGTCCGCACCGCGGCGGTATGTAGGCGCTGACACAGCGAGTCGTAAGCAGCCGGAGCGTGGTGAGCCGCGCCAATCAGCACTACATACGGTCCTTTTTCCGGACCGCTGACACTGACTGGCAGCGGAAAACCGTCGACAGTCATCATCGTTGCAGCCATCTGCCCACGCTACTGCCAATGACGTTGCGGCGCCGTCCTCCAGCATCCTTCTCAGTCACTACACAGGAAGAAACTACGAAGAACGAATCTTTGCGACCTGTCTGGTAAAAGCGTCCAGGAATGTCTGTGGCAGGACCGATTTGGCGTCGATCTGGGGATTCGGGACGGGGAACGCGACACCGAAAACCGCCCGGCTGCCGGTGTTCTGGAAGGCCATGTAGACACTGCTCGTTGCCTCGTCGAGCTTCATTGTCTGCTGATAGGCCAGCGCGTCGGGCTCGAGTCCAGGCAGCGTGGTGGTGGTGATCGGAATGCCGGGAGAGTCCCGGTCAAAGAACGCTTCGAAGCGGGCGCAACGTTCAGCGGCCGCACGCAGCTTGTCGAGATCGAGGTTCCACGACAACAGCGTCATCACGATTCGTGCACCGTCGTAACCGAGGGCGTACTTCACCGCGCTTCCCGGGCCACGCTCCGCCGAGTCGGCGATGACATTGGTCAGCGCATTGGCACAGCCCGCCGGACGGGACATCATCGACCCCGGGCCACCGGCGCCGTCGGGCTGGCCGGGCTCGTCGCGGATGGCGTCGTATTCCACCCCGGCCGGGAAGTCGGTAGCGGTCAGAGCGGACCCGGCGAGCACGGCCCCCGGCCAGGTCGGCGTCCCCGCCACCGTGACGCACCCGGACAACAGAAACGCGGAGCTCACCGCCACCATTGCTGTCCGCATGGACATTCAGGGTAGGGGACGCAACATCGAAGTGATCACCGGAACCGCCGGGACCGGGGCGTCCAACAGCGCCAACAGAGCTTCCAGGTCGAGGTGGGCTGCCAGCAGGTCAGCCATCACTTCCAGCTGCGCGTCCCGGCGTTCGGGCACGCTGGTGTCCGGCGCAGGCCGAAACCCGGTCCGGCCAGAGCTGGTCGCGGCTTCGGTGAGCCAGGCTCGGCGGAAGTCGTCGTTGTCGAGCAAGCCATGCCAGTGGGTACCAAAAACCCCGTCCCGGCGATAGCCCTGGGTTTCTCCCCCGGCGTCGAACCAGCTTTCCTCGCTGCACCGGGTCACCTGCCCGTGGCGGATCTCGTATCCGGACAGTGGACCGCCTTCCCAGCGGCGCAATTCCTTGTCCGCACCGAAGGCGATGTCTGCGTCGAGCAGGCCCAACCCGGGCACGCGGCCGAATCGGCTCTCGACAGCATCGTCGATGTGTCGGCACAGCATCTGGAAGCCTCCGCAGATGCCCAGCACCACTCCCCCGGCCCGCGCGTGGCCGACTACCGCATCGCCCAGGCCCCGATCCCGCAGCCACTGCAGGTCGGCGACGGTGGCTTTGCTACCTGGAATCACCACGATGTCGGCGTGGGCCAGTTCCGCCGCCTCGGTGACCCAGTGCACGGCGACACCCGGCTCGCAGGCCAGCGCTTCGATATCGGTGGAGTTGGAGATGCGTGGCAGCCGAATGGCCGCGACCCGTAGCCATTGCTCTCCGTGCGGTGCGGCCGGGATGCCCAACCCGGCGCCGGGGATCACCGATAACGAGTCTTCGGCGTCCAGCCACAGGTCCTCGCAGTAGGGGAGCACACCGTAGGTGGATCGGCCGGTCAACGTGGTCAGTTGCTCCAAGCCGGGCGCCAGCAGCTTTTCATCGCCGCGAAACTTGTTGACGATAAAGCCCACGATCAGTTGCTGATCCTGTGGTTCGAGGACGGCGACGGTCCCGAAGAAGTGGGCCAGCAAGCCGCCACGGTCGATATCGCCGACGACGACGACGGGCAGCCCCGCCGCACGGGCCAATCCCATGTTCGCCAGGTCCGTTGCCCGCAGGTTGATCTCGGCGGGCGAGCCGGCCCCCTCGCAGAGCACGACGTCGAACTCGGCGCGCAGGGCGGCCAGGTCCTGGGTGATCACCGCACGCAACTCATCGCGGTGGGCGATGTAGTCCCCGGAGCTTATGGTGCCTACCGGTCGGCCGCGCACCACCAATTGCGACGTCCGATCGCTGCCGGGCTTAAGCAGGACCGGGTTGAACCGCACGCTGGGTGCCAGGCCGGCGGCCCGGGCCTGCATACCCTGCGCCCGGCCGATCTCGCCACCGTCGACAGCGACGACCGAGTTGTTGCTCATGTTCTGCGCCTTGAACGGCGCGACGGAGATTCCTTTGCGAGCCAGCAGCCGGCATAGTCCCGCCACCACCATGGATTTGCCGGCGTCGGAGGTGGTTCCGGCGACCAGGAGCGCGCCGCCAGTCACGTCACCGCCCTCACGCCAGGGTCAGGATTTCAGCGCCGTCCTCGGTCACGACAATGGTGTGTTCGAACTGCGCAGTCCACCTGCGGTCCTTGGTGACCACCGTCCAGCCGTCGTCCCAGATTTCGTAGTCCAGCGAGCCGAGATTGATCATCGGCTCGATGGTGAACGTCATCCCGGGTTCCAGAACGGTCTCGACCGAAGGCTGGTCGTAGTGCAACACAACCAGACCGTTGTGGAACGTGGTGCCGATGCCGTGGCCGGTGAAGTCGCGAACGACGGTGTAGCCGAACCGGTTCGCGTAGGACTCGATTACCCGGCCCACAACCGACAGCGCCCGGCCGGGTTTGACTGCCTTGATCGCACGCATGGTGGCTTCGTGTGTTCGCTCGACCAGGAGTCGGTGTTCCTCGCTGACGTCCCCGGCCAGGTAGGTGGCGTTGGTGTCGCCGTGCACACCATCGATGTAGGCGGTGACGTCGATGTTGACGATGTCACCGTTCTCGATCACCGTCGAGTCCGGGATGCCGTGGCAGATGATCTCGTTGAGCGAGGTGCAACAGGACTTGGGAAAGCCTTTGTAGCCCAGCGTCGACGGGTAGGCGCCGTGATCGACCATGTAGTCGTGGGCAATGCGGTCCAGTTCATCGGTGGTGACTCCGGGGGCGACGGCCTTGCCGGCTTCGGCGAGCGCGCCGGCTGCGATGCGCCCGGCTGTGCGCATCTTTTCGATGACCTCAGGGGTCTGGACCCACGGTTCGCTGCCCTCGACGGCGTCGGAACGGCCGACGTACTCGGGGCGATCTATCGACTTGGGCACCGGAAGCGTGGGCGAAACCACCCCGGCGCGGAGGGCGCTGCGCATGCCCTTCAGGTTAACGGCGCCGCAGGCGGGACCGTTTGGGCCCGCGAATGTTCACCGAACCCATGACCACCCGGCCGGTCAGCACTACGTGCGGACTCCCCTCGGCCGGCGGGTTCTTGCGACGGTCGCGGGCGCTGCCCCCGTAAACGGACACGTCGTCGATCGACGCACTGGCTCCCTCCGGAAGGCGGATGTCGACCGATCCCCGCACGATGTCCAGTTCGATCACGACCACCGGCCCGGCAAACCGGGCAACGGTGAGGTCGAGATCCACCGAGCCGATCCGGCGCACCAGGGACAACCGGGTCGGGACCGTCCACTGTCCATGCCGGCGCAACGATCCCAGTGCACCGCGCAACTCCAACCGATCAGTCGCCGATGAGGCGATTGCACCGGGGCCGGGCAGGTCGGAAACCAGGGCCTCCAGTTCAACGGGCTGGCGGGCCGCCGATACCTGAGCCGAGCGTTCTTCGAACTCGCCAATGTCGATCAGGCCCAGGGCCACGGCATTGTGCAGCCTGCGCAGTGTTCCCCCGCGATCGGCGTCGGAAACCCTCAGTGCGGGCACGTTCTCTATCTCGGTCATAGCCATTCCAATTTACCGCGCGCGTTCAATTAGGCTGGCTTCACGATGTCTGATGTGAGGCCGTCTGAAGTGACGCCGTTTCAAGTGACGCTGCCCGAAACAGCGCGGCCGGAATCAACGCGGCGCGGTGTGACCCGGCGCACCGTGCTCATCGGGGCGGCCGCCGCGGCTCCCCTGACAGCCTGCAGCAAGCCCACCGAACTTGCCGGACCACCGCCGCCGACTCCGGGTCAGGCGCTCACACCCGTGGCCGACGTACCGGTGGGCTCTGGAACGATCACCGCCGGCACCCTGATCACGCAGCCGACCCCGGGGGTATTCAAGGGTTTCGTGGCGCGCTGCACCCATGCGGGGTGCGCTCTGAAGACGGTGAAGGGCGACGCCGCCATATGCCCCTGCCACGGCAGTTCGTTCGGGCTCGACGGCGAGGTGCTCCGCGGACCGGCGATGGCGCCGCTGACCCCGCGGGCTGTGGCGGTGAAGGGTACCGAGATCGTCGCCGGCTGAGCCGGCAATCCAACCCCGCCGGCTGAGTCGGCAGTGCAGCACCGCCGGCTGAGCCGGCAATCCAACCCCGCCGGCTGAGCCGGCAATCCAACCCCGCCGGCTGAGCCGGCAATCCAACCCCGCCGGCTGCGCCGGACTCAGATGAAGACCACGTCGCTGAGTTTGAACTGCCTCGCCGTAACGCCCATCAGTGAAACCTTGTTTCCGGCGAAGGTAATGACTACGTGGCCCTTTTCGGTCCTGACGCGAAGCCCCGTCTTGCCGGGCTGTCCCAGGTTCTCGAACTGAAGCTTGTCCTGGCCAACCTGGAAGTCGGTGATCACCGCATCGATACCCTTCGTGCTGACGATGAACGTGTCACCGCCAGCCGCGCCGGTCATGGTCTGCCGGCCGGCACCAGCGACGAGCAGATCGGCCATTTCGCCGCCGACCAAGGTGTCGCCGCCGTTGGATCCGACGACCAGTTGCGGCGATTGCGGGTTCTCCATGACGCCGCCACCGGCGAGGCCGCTGCGCCGTTCGTAGAACACGAACGCGTCGGCCTGAATGTGCTGGGTGTCGGTGTTGTTCAGGATCACCGAGGACAGCGTTGTCGACTCGATCTCCTTCAGCGTCGCGGCGTCGAAGCCCTGATTCTGGTACCAAAGTCGGTCACCGTCGCGCAGATTCTGAAACTGCTGGGCGATGATCACATCGAAGGTCTCGCCCACCATGGCTCCGGCCAGATGGTCTTCGGCCAGCCCCCCGATCCACAGCTCCACCGAGTCGACGTCACCGTAGACGGCCTCCAGCGCCGCTGCGGTGTCCGCATCGGATGTGATCGCCGCGAAGCTGGTGTAGGGCTGCAGCCCCAGAGCGATTCGGGTCTCGTTCAAACTGCCGAGGCCCAGATCTCGTCCACGTTGCAGATTGATGGCGGCCAGGTCCAGACCGGACTCCGGTCCAAACAGGAAATTCCGCAGATCGTCGACGAGATGAACATCGAGTGCATTGGACTGGTCATTGGTCAAGTGGCGCAGCAGTGCGTCTGCACCGCCGTCGCTGGCGAAATCTGCGGGCGCCTGGAAGAAGGCGTCTTTCAGTGAGACTGCGGTACCGATCTCGTTGCCCTGCTCGTCAGTCTTCTCCAAGTTGGCTGACACGATCGAATGCCCCAACCGGTATGCGGCGCCGGCGAACTCCACGGACAGACTTGGATCGACGGTTGGGTCGTAGCCCTGATAAGGCTGGATGGCGGTCGTTCCGAGAAGGTGCGGCAGGAATTCGTTGTACGTGATGTGGGCGATCTCGGCGGTGACGATAGCTCGCGCCTGGTTGTAGAGCTGGTCGTCGGTCCAGTCCGGGTGAGCCAGTTTCAGCTGATCAACCTGCCGGTTGTGCTCTCGCACGAACAACGTCTGCAAGGCAGTGAGGTCGGGATTCTCCGAAGCCCGGATATCCCCGGCCACGTAGGCGCCGTCGACGATCGGCAGGTTGTTCCCGGCAGAGGTCAGCAGGTGGCCGTCGGCGCCTCGGAGGCTTGCGGCGGTGGCGGCATCGGAGCCGTACACCATCGACCCGTCGATCCACCCCGTCACATTGTTGGTGGCGATGGCCGCCTTTCCGGCCACGCCGCTAAGCGGGTCGATGACCGAGCGGGTCAGTGGGATGGAACCGCTCAGCGTGGAGTCCCCTGCCGGAACAGTGATGTTGATAGGGGTGACGTTGTCGGAAAGCGTCAGAGTGATGTCATGGTCGATGAACTGACCCCATGCGTAGATCATCCCGGAGAGACCCTCGGCGTTAGGGGTGTCGCCGCTACCCGCGACTACCACGTTACTGACAGTGCGCGGGTTGGGCAGATCGGTCTGCAGTGCCGAGATCCCGTCGCTGAAATTTGGCGTACCGAGACGGATGAAGTCCGCTCCGAGAGCATTGAACCCGGTATTGACCAGACTGTTGCCGCTGCCGTCGATCGAGCGGTAAACGATCTCCGGCTTGGGAAGTTTGGGCGCGGGCTCCGGAGGAATAGGCGCCGGCTGCGGAGGCTTGGGCGGTTGGGCTGCCGGGGGCCGGAAAGCGACTTTGGCCCGAGAGGCAGCCGGTGCTGCGGTCGACTGCGCCGAAACGACGCGAGCCGAGACGCCCCGGGCTGCGACGACCCGCCGGGCACTGGGGCCGGCTGAGGCTCGCTGCCGACTTTGAGCCGAGGAGTCCGAGCTGCCGGACGCAGAAGCCGAACGGGAATCGTCGGCCGCGGCTGCCCATGGAACTGATGCCAGCACCCCCCCGATACCGAGGCCGATCGCCAGGGCTCCGACCCTTCCCACCGTTATCACGTGCGTTGACTTTGGCATCGGTAGCCCCTTTTCAGTAGTTGCAGGCAACAGGTTGAAGACGTAGCTGGGCACAGCGCCCAGCCGCGTAAAACCACCTTTGACCTGCTGTTGTTATTGAAGTATGATAAGCATCACACTGCCTCTTTGACAATAGATTAAGTGTGCTGGAGCAAGATCCCGAGATCAGCGAGAAGAGCCGCCGAAGCCCCGCCCCGAGGGGGGCCAATCCCGACCTCGGGGGGTAGACTTTGCCCAAAAGGGGTGAACCGAGCCGTAGGAATTTGGGGCTAAACCCACCCCCGAACGGCATCGCGAAGGAGGGTGGTGCCGTGTCAGGGCAGAAGCCCGACCCGACCGGCGAGAAGATTCTCGACGGTGCGATACGCGCCCTGGGGGACTTCGGCCTCAAGCGGGCCACCGTCGAGCTCGTCGCAAGGTACGCGGGCGTGTCGCATATGACGATCTACCGGCGTTGGCCGAGCAAGAACGATCTCCTGAGGGCCGCCATCATCGGCGGATTCACGACACTCCTCGACACGGCTTTCGATCACGCGGCAGAATCCAGCACATCATTCGCCGAGCAGTCGCTGACTGCCTTCACCGACCTGGTCTGGGCGGCCCAGAATCATCCGCTTGTGCTGCGTGAGCTCAACGCGGAAGCCGGCGAGCCGTCGCCGATACTGCCGAGCACGTCCGGCGCGGTCATGGAGGTCAGCCTGCCCCTGGTCGCCGAACGACTCGAGCGTATTGGCATGACCACCGACGACGCTCCGGCGAACCTTGATCCGGTCGCCGACGTGTTTGTCCGGCTCGCGTATTCCCTGGTCATCGCCAAGCGGCCGGGTTACCCGCTCACGACCCGGGATGAGGTCGCGGAATACGCCCGCGAGTGCTTCGGCCCTTACCTGCGAGCCGTGACGGAACAGGCGGACCTCCCGGATGCCGATGCCGATGCCGATGCCGTGATCATCGACCTCCATGAGCGCGTGGCGGAGCGCAAACGATCTCACTGGCCCTACCTGCAGATCGCTGCCGCGAGCATATTCAGCGTCCTGACGCTCGGCGCTGGACTCACCGCGGTTCTCGGCGGCCGTATCGAAATTCCATTCCTGACGCCCGCAAATTTCAGCAGGCCCACGACAACGGAGATTCCCACCGACGTCCCTCCCGGTTCCCCACGGGGCAGTTCCCGCGGCACCGAACCGCAACTGCCCGCCCCGCCCTCGCGACCGTCCTCGCCCGGATCGCAAGCTCCCTCGCCCGGCCCCCCGGCTCCCCTGCCGCCTGGCGACCCTGTCGCGACGCGGACAGTGAGTCCGCAGATCACAGCGGGTCAGCCCGCCAGAGCAGTGATCGGGCCGGCCGGAACCGGTTCCGCGGTTGTCGGTCAGCCCAGCCAGGTTCTAGCGCCTCCGCCACCACCCGGACCCAGCCCGCAACCTCAACCAGCGGCACCGGCACCCGGGCCCCAACCACCAGCGCCAAAACCCCCCGGACCCGGACCTCAACCACCAGCGCCCAAACCCCCCGGACCCGGACCTCAACCACCGGCACCCAAACCCCCCGGACCCGGACCTCAACCACCAGCGCCCAAACCGCCGGCGCCAAAGCCACCGGCACCCAAACCACCGCCACCCAAACCGGGACAGCAGCCTAATCCGGCCGGTGCGACCCACCAGGGCAACCCGAAGTCCGGCCCGTCCCACTGACGGATACCCCTGCCGCGCGGTTGCGGTTCAGCCCAAGAAGTCGGCGGTAATCCCGAACCTGGCTTTCTCAGGCGGGTACGCGGTTTGCAGAAGGCCCCTCGTGTTGGCCGGTCGTGTTCACCACGAGCACATCGGTCGTAGCCCTGCGGGAGACGGCACCCGGGAGCGAGAACCAACGTCCCAGGGCCCTGTTCAGCCCAACGTTACCGACTACCAACAGGTCGGCTTCGACCTCAGCGGCGAGGTTCACCAGTGCCGTTGCCGGGTTGTTCTTGCGGATCGGCCGTTCCTCGATGTTCGTGGCCCCGGCCGCCTTGGCGCACTGGTTGGCTTGGCGCAAGATCTCGTAGATCGGGGCGTTTCCACGAACTTTGTAGCCCTCGTCTTTGAGGATGCCTGCCGCGTGCAGGTCATCTGGCCCGGGAAGGTATCCGGTCGCAATGATCAGCTTCGCGTCCGATTCGGCCGCGATTCTTCCGGCGTGGCTCACCGCACGCAAAGACGTTTCCGAGCCGTCGGCCCCCACCACCACGGTTTTGTAGGACTTCATGTCTCCTCCTCGAGTGGCGCTGCGGACAAAGCAATGCCTGAATCGGTTGACCCCAAACTCGATTTTGCGCGTTGATGCGTCCGATCGCACGCCAGTGTGCCGCGGTCGCCACAGCCGACCGTCACGTGAGTCAGATCACCGCTGACCTGGGCAGATAGCCTTGACAAGGCCCGTAATGCACTGCCTCACGACCATTTAGCCGGCGCCGTCGTCAGCGCCGGCGTCGCCGGCCAAGACGCGGCAATTGCTGTGCTGCGAACTTCAGCCCAGGAAATCGGGGGGTAGTCCCTCGAACATGGTCCGCACCATCCGGACTGCCCGCGTCGAACTCCCCCCGCCGACGATCAGCGCAGCGAAAGCCAAATCTCCCCGGTAACCGGTGAACCAAGCGTGCGACCCGCCCTCGAATTCGGCTTCCCCGGTCTTGCCGTACACCTCCCCAAGGCCATTGATGTCCTTGGCGGTGCCGTCGGTGACTACCAACCGCATCATCGACCGCAAACCGTCGACGATCTGCGGGTCGGCTGGCGGGTGGTCGCCGGTCTCAAGGGTCTCACGTCCGGCGATCAGTCGCGGGATCGGTGTTCTGCCGGCCGCCACCGTCGCCGCCGCCAGAGCCATCCCGAATGGGGTGACCAGGATCTTGCCCTGGCCGAAACCGTCCTCGGTTCGTTCAACCAGGTTGACCGTGGGCGGGACCTCCCCGGTCAGTGTGGTCAGGCCTTCGATCGTGTAATCCGACCCCAGGCCGAAATGCGACGCTGCGGCGTGCAGCGCACTCGGAGGCATCTGGCTGGCCAGTTCGGCAAAAGTCGTGTTGCACGAGTTGGCGAATGCCCGCGACATGGGCACCGTGCCGAGGTCGAACCTGTCGTAGTTGGGGATCGTGCGATCGCCGATGTCGATCTCCCCCGGACAGCCGACCATCGTGTCGGGGTCGGCCAGGTTGCGCTGGATGGCTGCGCTGGCGGTGACGATCTTGAACGTCGACCCTGGCGGGTAGAGGCCGGTGGTGGCGGCGGGGCCGTCGGCGTCGGCGGCCCGGTTCTGGGCAACTGCCAAGATGTCCCCGTTCGACGGCTTGATCACCACCAGCATGGCCTTGCGCCCCTGCATGTCGACGGCATCCTGCGCCGCCTGCTGAACCGCCCTGTCCAGGGTGAGGGTGATCGATGGAGCCGGCTTCGGTGGGGCCTCGGTGAGCACGTCCACGTCGACACCGTTCTGATTCACGCTGAACACCCGCCAGCCAGCCTCGCCGTCGAGTTCGTCGAGCACCGCCTTCTTGACCTCGCTGACCACCGCGGGCGCGAAATCCTCCTCAGTGGGCAGCATGTCGGGCTGCGGGACGACAACGACGCCCGGCAGGGCGTCGAGAGCGAGGGCGACCTTGTCGTGGTCGGACGGTCGCAGAGTGATGAGGTCCAGCGGACCCTTCGCTGAACTGGCCCGCTCCGCCAACTGCTGCGGATTGAGCTGGTCGTCGAACTGATGCAGTACGTCAGCGACCACACGGGCACTGGACATCAGCTCGCTGCCGGCTTTCGAGGCGTCGAGTTGGTAGTGGTAGAGATAGCCCGGTACGAGCACCTCGGTGCCGCTGACTTCATTGACGGTGGCCCGCCGGGGAGGATCGGCACGCAGCGACAACGTCTGGTGCTCGCCGAGCTTCGGGTGCAGGGCATTGGAAGACCAGCGCACTCGCCACTGGCCCTCGTCCCGGATCATGTTGAGGACGCCGTCATAGGTCCAGGTGCGCTTTTTGGGCAGCTCCCAGGTGAATCGGTAGTTCACGCTGCCGGTGTCCTCGGTGTAGCGGGAGCCGACGATCGTGGCGTCGAGGCGGTTGGCTTGCAGCCCAGACCAGGCTTCGTTGAGCGCAGCATGGGCATCGGCCGGGTGGTCGGCCAGTTGCGCAGCCGCTGCGGTGTCCCCGCGGCCGAGGTCGGCGAGGAACTGTGCGGCCGTCGGGGTCGGGCCCTCCGGCCGGGGCGTGCACCCCGACAGTGCACCCGCAAGCAGACCCAGCGCAGAAAAAGTTGCTGTGACCCGTGTTGCGTATGAGCTTGGAGTTGCCATTGAGACAAATGTTATGGCGACGTGACCTCAATGCGGTGGAGGCGCACCGCCCTGCCATTCCCGAACGTGGACTTGTTGGGGGCGAACGATCGCGTTTGCGCCATCAACTCGACGTTCGCCGAATCGCTCAGTCCAACAACACGGTGGCGAAGGTGCCAACCTGGGCGAAGCCCACCCGCGCGTAGGCGGCCCGGGCAACGGTGTTGTAGTCGTTGACATAGAGGCTCGCTATCCGGCCGCTGTTGACCACCGCAGTCGCCACCGCCGCGGTGCCGGCCGTACCGAGGCCGTGCCCCCGCCATTCCGGATGCACCCAGACGCCCTGGATCTGCCCAACCGCCGGCGACTGCGAACCTATCTCGGCCTTGAACACAACCCGGCCCTGTTCAAAGCGAGCGAAGGCGCGACCGCCGGCAATCAGGTTCGAGACTCGGCGCCGATAGCCGCGTCCGCCGTCCCCCGCGCGTGGGTCGATGCCGACCTCACCGATGAACATGTCAACCGCCGCCACCAGGTAGGCATCCAGTTCGTCAACCCGGACCCGACGCACGCCCCGGTCCACGGCGCATCGCGGCCGCGACCGCAACTCCAGTAGTGGCTGACGCTCCCGTACGTCGCGGGCCGGACCCCAACCCTGCTCCAGCCATCCCCACATCGGCAGCACCAATTCGGCGCGCCCGACCAGCGACGAACACCGCCGAGTGGTGGCCAGCGCCTGGTCGGCGAACGCCTGCATGTCGGCGAGGCCTCCACGCAGTGGGATCATGTTGGCACCTGCGTAGCAGAGGGAGTCGCGCACACGGCGTCTTGTCCACAACTCGCCGCCGATGGCGTGCGGTTCAACCCCGTGATCGGCCACCCGGGCGGCGACCATGCATGCGCCCACCGGATCGTCAGCAAGTACCCGCGCAACCGAACCGACGTCACGGACCAACGACACTCGTCGCTCGTCCAGCGAGCGGAGCAGTGGCGGTGCTGACATGGGGTTCCTTCTGCGGGTGCAACCCGAGTGCGTGTCCCCTAGCTTACGGTGACGACTGGCGAACCGCCCGCAGCCGCTTCCGTGCCGCGTTGCTCTTCGGCGAGCCGCAGCGCCTCTTCGATGAGAGTCTCGACGATCCGGGCCTCCGGGACCGTCTTGATCACCTCGCCCTTGACGAAGATCTGCCCCTTGCCGTTGCCCGAGGCCACCCCGAGGTCTGCTTCGCGGGCCTCCCCCGGCCCGTTGACAACACAACCCATCACGGCGACCCGCAGTGGCACGTCCAGACCCTCAAGACCGGCGGTGACCTCGTTCGCCAGCGTGTACACGTCAACCTGCGCGCGTCCGCACGACGGGCAGGACACGATCTCAAGCCCACGAGGCCGCAGGTTCAACGACTCCAGAATCTGGTTGCCGACCTTGACCTCTTCGATGGGCGGTGCCGACAGCGACACCCGGATCGTGTCGCCAATGCCCTCGGCGAGCAACGCCCCGAACGCGACCGCCGACTTGATGGTGCCCTGGAACGCCGGGCCGGCCTCGGTGACGCCGAGATGCAGCGGGTAATCGCACCTCTGGGCCAGCAATCGGTAGGCCGACACCATCACGACCGGGTCGTTGTGCTTGACGCTGATCTTGATGTCGCCGAATCCGTGCTCCTCGAACAGCGAGGCCTCCCACAACGCCGACTCGACCAGTGCCTCGGGCGTGGCCTTGCCGTACTTCTCCAGGAAGCGCTTGTCCAACGATCCGGCATTGACGCCGATGCGGATCGGAATACCCGCCGCCCCTGCCGCTTTCGCGACCTCACCGACCCGGCCGTCGAATTCCTTGATGTTGCCCGGGTTCACCCGCACGGCCGCACACCCGGCGTCGATCGCGGCGAAAATGTACTTCGGCTGGAAGTGGATATCGGCGATCACCGGAATGTTGCTGTGGCGGGCTATCTCGCCCAGTGCGTCGGCGTCCTCCTGCCGCGGGCAGGCCACCCGCACGATGTCGCAGCCGGCGGCGGTCAGTTCCGCGATCTGCTGCAACGTGGCGTTGACGTCGTGAGTCTTAGTGGTGCACATCGACTGCACGGGGATCGGCGACTCGCTGCCCACCCCGACATTGCCAACCTTGAATTGTCGAGTCTTGCGCCGTGGCGCAAGGGTGGGTGGCGGCGGGGCCGGAATGCCGAGGCTGGTCATGGCATGTCTCCTACTGGAACAATCTGATCGGGTTCACCAGGTCGGCGGTCACGGTCAGCGCCATATAGCCGACCACGACAACAAGGATGAGGTAGGTGGCCGGCATCAGCTTCTGATAGTTCACCGGCGCGGCCGGCAGCAGTCCGCGGGCAGCTCGGAAGATGTTGCGAAGCTTCTCGAACACAGCGACGGCGATGTGACCGCCGTCGAACGGCAGTAGCGGCACCAGGTTGATAGCACCCAGCACGAAGTTCAGCTGCGCCAGGAAGAACCAGAAGGCCACCCACAACCCATGGTCGACGGTGTCACCGCCGATGATGCTGGCGCCCACCACGCTGATCGGGGTCTCCGGGTCGCGCTCGCCACCGCCGATGGAGTGGACGAGGGCCCCGACCTTGGACGGAATCTTCGCCAGCGACTTGCCGAGTTCGACGCCCAGATCGCCGGTGAAGGCGAAGGTGGCCGGCACCGCCGAGGCGACGTTGTAATGCGTCGGCCCGAACTCCGCGGCGCTGATGCCGATCGCGCCGACCTCCGAGGGGCCAGTGGCTTCGCCGCCGTCGGCCGGGGTCACCCAGCGCTGGGTCTTGGTGACGTCGACGACGGTGTTCACCTTCGTCATCTCGCCATCGTTGGTTCGCTCCAGAACGAACGGGGTCGGGCCCGAGGACTTCTGAACCGCTTTCACCATCTCGCCGAAGGTCTTCACATCGGTATTGCCGACTCTGACCACGACGTCGCCGGCCTGAATGCCGGCGCTCGCCGCCGGACCGGTGCCGGTGCAACTTCCCAGTTCGCCTTTGGTGACTTCAGGCTTGATGCACGAGGTCTGACCGACAATGGCGGTGGTCGGCGGATGCAGGTTGGGCAGGCCCCAGATGATTGCGATCGCATAGACCAGAACCAGCCCGATGACGAAGTTCATCGCCGGTCCCGCGAACAGGACGGCGACGCGTTTCCAGGTCTTCTGTTTGTACATGGCATACGGCTCGTCCTCGGGCCGCAGATCCTCGACCGGGGTCATGCCGGCGATGTCGCAGAACCCGCCGAGCGGGATCGCTTTGAGGCCGTACTCGGTGCTGCCAAGTTTGTTGCGGCGGAACGTCGACCACAGCGTCGGGCCGAATCCGACGAAGTAACGGCGGACCTTCATCCCGGTGGCACGGGCCACCCACATATGACCGCACTCGTGCAAGGCCACCGACACCAGGATGGCGAGTGCGAACGCAACGATGCCGACTACGAACATCATGAGGCGGGAGACATCATGGGCGGGGCACAACCTCCTGTGCGGCGGCGATCACGGCGTCGCGGGCACGCGACCGCGCCCACCGCTGAGCGTCGAGTACATCTTCCACGGTAGCGGGTTGCGCGGCCCACTGGTCGGCGGCGGAGAGAACCTCGCCGATGGTCCGCACGATTGCGGGGAATCGGATGCGCCCGGCCAGGAACGCTTCGGCGGCTTCTTCGTTGGCGGCGTTGTACACCGCCGTCATGCAGCCACCGGTCTCCCCCGCCTCCCGGGCCAGATCCACCGCCGGAAAGACGACGCCGTCGACAGGCTCGAACTCCCAGGTGGCGGCCGTTCCGAAGTCGCAGGCCGCAGCAGCGCCGGGCACCCGCTGCGGCCAGCCCAGGGCCAGCGAAATCGGCAGTTTCATGTCCGGCGGACTGGCCTGGGCGATGGTGGAACCGTCAACGAAGGTGACCATCGAGTGCACGATCGACTGCGGGTGGACGACCACGTCGATTCGCTCGTAGGGAACGCCGAAAAGCAGGTGGGTCTCGATCAACTCCAAGCCCTTGTTCACCAGCGACGCCGAGTTCAGCGTGTTCATCGGGCCCATGTTCCAGGTCGGGTGGGCGCCGGCCTGCTCGGGGGTGACCGCCTCCAGCGCTTTGGCCGACCAACCCCGGAACGGGCCGCCGGATGCTGTGAGTACCAGCCTGGCCACCTCGTCAGCCCCACCCGAGCGCAGACACTGAGCCAAAGCCGAGTGCTCAGAATCGACCGGCACGATCTGCCCTGGCTGGGCCGCGTTGAGCACCAGCGGGCCGCCGGCGACCAGGGACTCCTTGTTGGCCAGCGCCAGCCGCGCGCCGGTGGCCAACGCCGTCAGCGTCGGCTCCAGCCCCAGCGCTCCGACCAGCGCGTTCAGTACGACGTCGACGCCCGTCGTTCCGGCTACGTCCCGGATCAGCTGGGTGGCAGCGTCCGGCCCGTGGAACATCACATCACCGACACGCTCGGCGGCCGCCGGGTCCGCCACGGCGATTTTGCTCACACCCGTATCGGAGCGCTGGCGAGCCAGCAGCCCAGGATTGCCCCCGCCCGCTGCCAGTCCGACGACCTCGAACCGGTCCGGGTTGGCGGCGATGACCTCGAGGGCCTGGGTGCCGATCGACCCGGTACTGCCCAGAATCAACACACGCAGACGGTCCACTGGATCATTGTGCGGCATCGTCGTTTGGCCTAGCCCCCGCGGCGACACCTACGGCGCGTAGGGACAATTGACCGCATGGATGTGTACCGCTCGGTCCGGACCATGACGGGTCTGGCCCTGATCGTCGGGACGCTGACACTTTCGTCCTGTTCGTCCAATGCCACGGACGCCAGTCTCACCGAGAAGGAGACGCCCGCGTCAGAGGCCATATCCAGTTCGAAGTCCGCGGAACCGGCCAACCCCACAGCCACGCCGGAGTCGGCGGACGTGCCTGTCCCCGCAGGACTCGTCGGCACCGGGTGCGCGGGGTATGCCGTCAAGGTGCCGGCGGGACCCGGTTCGTTGGACGGCATGTCCAGCGACCCCGCTGCAGTGGCGCTCTCGAACAGCCCGCAGTTGACCACGCTGTCGAACGCCCTCTCGGGCAATTTGAACTCCGAGGTCAACATGGTCGACGCCCTCAACAAAGGCCAGTTCACCGTGTTCGCCCCGCTCGACGACGCCTGGGGACGCCTCAGTCCGGAGACACTCGACAAGTTGCGGGGCAACTCCACCGAGCTGACCGCGGTCTTGAACTACCACCTGGTACCCGGGCAGCTCGCCCCGGACCAGGTCGTCGGAGAGCACAAGTCCGTCCAGGGCGGCACGCTCAACGTCACCGGCTCCGGCGAGGACCTGAGAGTCAATGACGCCGTCGTGGTGTGCGGGGGAATCCGGACCACAAACGCCACGGTCTACCTCATCGACACCGTGCTGATGCCGCCTGCGCCGCCCCCGCCCTCGACGACGGGTACAGCAACACCCGGGTCGTCCTCCCCCGAGTCGTCCTCGCCCGAGTCGTCTTCAGGGACCGCGACGACGTCCTCATCCAGCACGGAACCCCCCTCCTAGCGTGTCGAACCAATCGCCCCCGACCGTCTTGTGGTTCCGCCGAGACCTACGACTGCACGACCTTCCGCCACTGCTGCAGGCCGCCGAAGCCGACACCGAGGTGCTGGGGTGCTTCGTCCTCGATCCTCGCCTGGAAGCGACCTCCGGACCCCGGCGGCTGCAGTTCCTCGGCGACTCGCTGCGGGCGGTGAACGACGCGCTCGACGGTCGATTGTTCATCGCCCGAGGACGTCCTGAGCAGAGCATTCCGCAGATCTGTGCGGCGATCGGCGCGAAGGCGGTACACATCTCGGCCGACTTCAGCCCGTTCGGAACTCGCCGCGACCGCGCAGTCGAAGCAGTGCTGACCGCCGCCGGTATCGAATTGCTGGCCACCGGATCGCCCTACCTCGTCTCGCCGGGCCGCGTCACCAAGGACGACGACACCCCGTACAAGGTTTTCACCCCGTTCTTCCGGCGCTGGCGAGAAGTTGGTTGGCGCGCCCCCGCGCATACCGGACCGCAGAGCACTCGCTGGCTGGACCCTGCCCAGGCTCGCGGACTTCCGCCTCGCACAGAAGCGCCGGATCCCCGCCTGGGGCTGGACCTTCCGGCCGGCGAGCCGGCGGCGCGTCAGCGTTGGGCAGAGTTCCTCGCCGACGGCGTGGCGACCTATGCGCAGGATCGGGACCGCCCCGACAAGTCAGGCACCAGCCGCATGTCGGCACACCTGAAGTTCGGCACCATCCACCCGAGGACCATGGCGGCCACTCTCGATCTACGCGACGAGGGGCCGGCTGCCTACCTTCGCGAATTGGCGTTCCGCGACTTCTACGCCGACGTGCTGCGACACTGGCCGCGAAGCGCCTGGCACAACTGGAACCCCACCTTCGACGGCATCGAGGTCGACACCGGACCGGAGGCACGAGCCGCCTTCGACGCCTGGAAGGCCGGGCGCACCGGCTTCCCCATCATCGATGCCGGTATGCGCCAGCTCAGGCATACCGGGTTCATGCACAATCGGGTCCGCATGATCGTCGCCTCGTTCCTGGTCAAGGATCTGCACCTGCCGTGGCAGTGGGGTGCGGCCTGGTTCATGGAGCAACTGGTCGACGCCGACGTGGCCAGCAACCAGCACGGCTGGCAATGGTGTGCCGGCAGCGGAACCGACGCCGCCCCATATTTCCGGGTGTTCAACCCGACGGCACAGGGCGAAAAGTTCGATCCATCCGGCGATTACGTGCGGCGCTGGGTGCCCGAACTGGCCGACACCGACGATGTCCACCGGCTCAAATCCGGACGCCCGGCCGGTTACCCCGAGCCCATCGTGGACCATGGCGCCGAACGCACCGAAGCACTGCGGCGGTATGGGCTGATCCGTTGAGTCTGGTGTGCCAGAATGACCTAGTTCCGACAAGCTGACAGGAGCCCCCGATGGCGAACACCGAGGTGGAGCGCTACACAGAGGTCGATCCCGCCGACGTCCCGTCCGCGGCCTGGGGTTGGAGCAAGATCCACCCCCGGTCCTGGTACGCCCTGGGGATCTTCATCATCGTGTTCTTGCTGGGAATGCTGCGCGGGAACCATGTCGGCCATGTTGAGGACTGGTTCCTGATCGCCTCCGCGGCCGTCGTCGCGATCGTCATGATCCGCGACGTGTGGATGCGCAAGCGCGGCCTGCTGCGCTGACCCATTAGGGGGCTGCCGCGCAACCATGCCGAGTGCGCGCATTTGTACAGCCACTTCAGCGTGTCGCGTACGAAAACGCACGGTCGGCGAGACTGCTACCCGCCTTCGGCAGCCAGCTGGCCGCACGCGGCTGCAATCTCGCGCCCGCGAGTGTCCCGCACCGTGCATGACACCCCCTGGGCGCGCACCCGTCGCACGAACTCCCGCTCCACCGGCTTCGGGCTGGCATCCCACTGACTGCCCGGGGTCGGGTTCAAGGGAATCAGATTGACGTGAGCCAGCGGACCCAAGGTCTGGTGCAGCTTGCGGCCCAGTAGGTCCGCCCGCCAGGGCTGATCATTGACATCGCGGATCAAGGCGTACTCGATCGAGACCCGACGCCCGGTCGTCTGACCGTAGTAGCGGGCTGCATCGAGCACCTCATCGACCCTCCACCGGTTGTTCACCGGCACCAGAGTGTCCCGCAATTCGTCGTCGGGGGTGTGCAATGAAAGCGCCAAGGTGACTCCGAGACCCTCATCGGCCAGCTTCCGAATGGCCGGCGCCAGCCCCACCGTCGACACGGTCACCGACCGCGCGGAAATGCCGAAGCCATCCGGTGGCGCCGCGGTGATACGCCGCACGGCGGCCACCACTCGGGAGTAATTCGCCAGCGGCTCCCCCATCCCCATGAACACGATGTTGGACAAGCGGTCACCGAACTCGTCCCGCAGCGTGACGGCGGCGGCGCGAACCTGCTCCAGGATTTCGGCCGCGCTCAGATTCCGGGTCAGCCCGCCCTGGCCAGTCGCGCAGAACGGGCAGGCCATCCCGCACCCGGCCTGCGATGAGATGCATACGGTGTTGCGGTTCGGGTAACGCATGAGAACCGACTCGAATGTGGCGCCATCGTGACCACGCCACAACGTCTTCCGGGTGTCCCCTGCATCGCATTCGACTTCCCGGACCACTGAGAGCAGCGGCGGGAACAGCGAGTCGGCCACCGCATCGCGGACACTGGCCGGCAGGTCGGTCATCTGCCGGGGATCAGCGAGCAGGTGGCCGTAGTAATGCGCGGCCAGTTGCTTGGCCCGGAACGCGGGCAGGCCGAGCTGGTCGACAGCAGCGGCGCGCTCGGCCCCGTCGAGGTCGGCGAAATGTCGAGGCGGCAAGCCACGGCGGGGGGCCTCGAAGACCAGCTCCTGGTTCACCCGTCCAGTATCCGACCTCAGGCCAGCAGCGTCAGCACGATCCACCCGGCGACCGCAGACGGCAACATCGCGTCGATGCGGTCCATGACCCCGCCATGGCCCGGCAGCAGCGTTCCCATGTCCTTGATGCCCAGGTCGCGTTTGACCTGGGATTCGACCAGGTCGCCCAGTACACCGGTGATCACCAGGAACAAACCGAGCGGCAGCCCGACCCAGGCTGGCCTATGAAGCAGGAACGCCACCGACAAGACGGCCGCCGTGATGCCGAACAGCATCGAGCCGCCCAACCCCTCCCACGATTTCTTGGGGCTGATTGCCGGGGCCATCGGATGCTTACCGAACAGTACCCCCGCGGTGTAGCCGCCGATATCGGCGAAGACCACGGTGGCGATCACGGTGAATACCCGCGCCCCGCCGTTGTCCTGGAAGATCAGCAGGGCGGTGAAACTCGCGAACAACGGCACCCAGGTGGCCAGCAGGACGGTGGCGGCGATATCACGCAGGTAGTTGACCGGTTGCTCGCGCAAACCCTGGCCCAGGAGGCGCCACACCATGGCAACCACGATGGTCCCGCCGTAGGCGCCCAGCGTCCCCGCGA
Source organism: Mycobacterium sp. (assembly GCA_020438845.1). Classification (GTDB taxonomy): domain Bacteria; phylum Actinomycetota; class Actinomycetes; order Mycobacteriales; family Mycobacteriaceae; genus Mycobacterium. The sequence goes on from JAGQTV010000009.1 coordinate 179,321, forward strand.
CGCCCCACGGCCAGGCCAGCCAGATCATCGCCTGACCACCGACCAGCACCGGCATTACCGGCACGGTGTACCCGTGTTCACGAAGTCGGCGAACCACCTCGTGGGTCGCCATTGCGATCGCGGAGGCCAATAACGGGAGCCACCATTTCGGCGCGAACAACAGGCTGCCGATGGCCATACCGCCGAGCACGACTCCGACGGCGATGGCCGCGGGCAGGTTGCGTCCTGCTTTCGAGGTTTTCGCAGGGGCGCCGGACTCGGTGCCTGTCATGGTCAATTCTGCCGAAAGTCGCTCAGACCTCCAGCAGCTCGCTTTCCTTGTGCTTGACCAACTCGTCGATCTGGCCGACGTACTGATGGGTCGACTTGTCTAGCTCTTTCTCGGCTCGGCCAACCTCGTCCTCGCCGGCCTCGCCGTCCTTCTTGATCCGGTGCAATTCCTCCATCGCCCGGCGGCGTATGTTGCGCACCGAGACCTTCGCGTCTTCGCCCTTGGCCTTGGCCTGCTTCACCAGGTCGCGCCGCCGCTCCTCGGTCAACTGCGGAATCGAGACCCGGATGATGTTTCCGTCATTGGTCGGGTTCACACCCAGATCGGAATTTCGGATGGCTTCTTCGATCGCCCGCAGCTGACCGGCCTCATACGGCTTGATGATCACCATCCGCGCCTCGGGCACGTTGATGCTCGACATCTGGGTGATCGGTGTGGGAGAGCCGTAGTAGTCGATGACGATGCGCGAGAACATCCCTGGGTTGGCCCGGCCGGTGCGAATGGACGACAGGTCATCGCGCGCGACTGCGACCGCCTTCTCCATCCTCTCTTCGGCATCGAAGAGAGCTTCGTCGATCATATTTCGCTGCTCCTCCTCATCGCTTCGCTCTGCATCGTCGTCAGCGGCATATTTCGCTGCTCCTCCTCATCGCTTCGCTCTGCATCGTCGTCAGCGCCATATTTGCGCCACTCCTCGTCATCAGGTGGTGACCAGTGTTCCGATCCTCTCACCAGCGACCGCTCGAGCAATATTCCCATTGACCAAGAGGTTGAACACAAGAATCGGCATCCCGTTGTCCATACACAGGCTGAAAGCCGTGGCGTCGGCCACCCGCAGTTCGCGGTCGATGACCTCGCGGTGAGTGATTTCGACCAGCATCTCAGCGGCCGGGTTTTCCCGGGGATCGTCGGTGAACACGCCGTCGACAGCCTTGGCCATCAGCACCACTTCCGCACCGATCTCCAGTGCGCGTTGGGCTGCCGTGGTGTCGGTGGAGAAGTACGGCAATCCCATGCCCGCACCGAAGATCACCACACGACCTTTCTCCAGGTGACGAACGGCCCGCAACGGCAGGTACGGTTCGGCAACCTGACCCATCGTGATGGCGGTCTGGACGCGGGTGTCGATGCCTTCCTTCTCCAGGAAATCCTGTAGCGCAAGGCTGTTCATCACGGTGCCGAGCATCCCCATGTAATCCGACCGCGTCCGCTCCATTCCACGTTGCTGCAGTTGAGCCCCCCGGAAGAAGTTGCCGCCGCCAATCACCACGGCCACTTGCACGCCGCTGCGCACTACTTCAGCTATCTGCCGAGCCACCCGGTGAACGACGTCAGGGTCCAGGCCGACGGCCCCACCGCCGAACATCTCGCCACCGAGTTTGAGAAGAACCCGCGAATACTTGGGCCGCAGTTCCTGGTCGACAACGTTGATGATGGACTGCGCGGTCATGGGACTCCTCACCATCGCCGGACTGCTGGCACTCGAACTAACTGACAAAGGGGCCACCCCAATCCCCACGGAACGGCACGCTTATCCTGCACCATCCGTCGCCCACCCGGGTGGTCGGGGTAGACACCGCAACGCCCCGAACGAAGCCCGGGCAGGGGTGAAATCTATACTCGGCGTCAGAACGATTCAGACGATTCAGACGATAAGCCGGGTTCTCGACGATGAGGTGATGGGTATGGCATTGCAAGCGAGAGCCGAGGCGACGCGACGCAAGATCCTGGAATCCGCCGTCTACTTGTTCAGCGAATTGGGCTACGGCGAAACCGGTTTGGCCGATGTGCTTCAGCGCGCCGGCGTCAGCAAAGGCGCCTTCTACTACCATTTCGATTCCAAAGAAGCAGTCGCCGGCGCGATCATCGAGGAGTACCGCACGGCGGTGGTGGAGGCGGTTTCCGCCCGAATCGACCAATCTTCACCAACGCTGGACACAGTTATCGTCACCACCTTCGTCACCGCTGACACACTTCGGAGCGACAAGGCGGCCCGGGTCGGCAACCAATTGCTGCAGGCATTGAGCCAGATCAGTAGCGTCGGAACCCGAGTTTATGCCGACTGGACCGTCAACTTCGTCACCATGCTCACCAACGCATTAGAAGGATGGGAGTCAAGTGCCGGCCAAGCGGCCGAGGTGGCTGAAGCGGCGTGGACCGGGGTCGTCGGCAGCTATCTGCTGTCTGAGGCGCTCGGCGACGACCCTTACTCCCGGTTGGCCAAAGTATGGCGGTGCGCCGTGCGGGCCATCGCGCCGGAGGCTGAGATCGCACGCTACGACGACCTGATCGAGCAGATTACGTCCACGTTTCAGCGCGCCTAGGGGTTAGCCCAGAGTCGACCTACCCGGCTTGAATCCTGGGCCAAGGTTGGGCGGCCTCCAGTTCGTAGGCCAGCTCCAGCAACCGCCGCTCCCGGCCGAACGGAGCGCCGAACATCATTCCGACCGGCATACCGGCGGCTGACTGTGCCAGCGGCAGGGAAATCGCCGGTTCGCCGGTGGCGTTCTGCACCGGTGTGAACGCCACCCAATCCACCAGCCGGTCGATCACCTGCTCGTAGTCGGCGGTCGGATCGAGGTGCCCGATACGCGGGGTCGCCTCGGCCAGTGTCGGCGTCAGCAATACGTCGTAATCCCGGTAAAGGCGTTCGGTGACGCCACGAAGGCGCTTGAGACGCACGATTGCCAGCGGCAATTTATGCATGTTGCGCCTGGCATGGCGCTCAAGGCCCAGGGTGAGGTTGTCCAAGCGGCTGGGATCGAAGGAGTTCCCGAAGGTCAGCCGTCCCCCGCGAACGAGCGCCATCGCCATACCAGCCCAATAGAGCAGGAAATCATCGAAAAAGGCCGTGGGAATGGGGGTCTCATCGAGATGTTCGACATGGTGACCGAGGCTTTCGAGCAACGCAGCCGACTGCAGGGTCAGGTCTCGTACCTCCGGGCTGGCATCCCGTTTCACCGACCGGGTGGTGACAGCGACCCGCAATCGGTCCCGGCCCGGACCGGTGACCGCACCGACCGCCGGCAGGCGGCGATCCCTATAGATACGTTCGGCTTCGCGGTAGAAGGCGGCGGTGTCCCGCACCGATCGACTGAGCACACCGTTGGTGACGATGCGTACCGGCAATTGCCGCGCCGGGCCGTCCAACGGCAACCGGCCGCGGGACGGCTTGAGGCCCACCAGTCCGTTGCAGGCTGCGGGAACACGGATAGAGCCGCCGCCGTCGCTGCCGCCGGCCATCGGCACCGCACCGGCGGCGACGAACGCGCCGGAGCCTGACGATGACGCCCCGGCGGTGTAATCGGTGTCCCACGGGTTTCGAACCGCACCGATACGCGGATGTTCGGCCGAGCCGCTGAAACCGAATTCCGACATCTGCGTCTTACCCACCGGGATCAGCCCGGTGGCCAGGAAGAACTCGGCGAACTGGTCGTGGCTGGGCTTGGGCTTCGGCGCCCAGGCGTCGGTACCGATCATGGTCGGATGACCTTCCAGATCGGTGTCGTCCTTGACCAGGGTGGGCACACCGTCGAAGTACGCACCCGAGCCCGGCCCCTCGGAATCCGAGGAGGCCCGGGCCAGTGCTTGTTCGAAGGCCGGGTGTGCCAGGCCGTTCAGGGTCGGGTTGAGGGTGGTGACCCGACCGATGGCCGCTTCGACCAGTTCAGTCCGGGACACCCGTCCAGTGCGCAGTGCGTCGACCATCGCGACGGCATCGAGATCTCCGAGTGCGTCGTCGCGGAAGGCGTGCAGATGGCGCATGCTGTCGCCCCAGGCCCCGGTCGGGCTAGGCCTGGCCGACCTCGAAGCGCACGAACCGGGTCACGGTAACCCCGGCCTCGTCGAGAAGCGCCTTGACGGACTTCTTGCTGTCTGCCACCGAAGGCTGGTCATGCAGCACGACGTCCTTGAAGAAGCCGTTCAGACGCCCTTCAACGATCTTGGGCAGCGCCGCTTCCGGCTTGCCCTCCGACTTGGCGGTCTCCTCGGCGATCCGGCGCTCGCTGTCCACGATGTCGGCGGGGACCTCGTCGCGGGTCAGGTACTTGGCCTTCAGCGCGGCGATCTGCAGGGCGACGGAGTGGGCAGCATCCGTACCCTCACCGGTGAACTCCACCAGCACGCCAACAGCCGGCGGCAGGTCGGCGGCCCGCTTGTGCAGGTAGGTCTCGACGTTGCCGTCGAAGTACTGCACCCGGCGCAGTTCGAGTTTCTCGCCGATCTTGGCCGACAGTTCGGCAATCGCCTCCTCGACGGTCTTGGTCGATCCGCCGATCGGAGCGGCCTTGAGCGTCTCGACGTCGGTGGCCTTGGCGGCCAGTGCGGCGTCGACGACCTCGTCGGCCAGCTTCTGGAACTCGGCGTTCTTGGCGACGAAGTCGGTCTCGGAGTTCAACTCGATCAGGGCGCCGCCCTTGGCGGCCACCAGGCCCTCGGCGGTGGCGCGCTCGGCCCGCTTGCCGACGTCCTTGGCGCCCTTGATCCGCAACGCCTCGACTGCTTTGTCGAAGTCGCCGTCCGATGCGGCGAGTGCGTTCTTGCAGTCGAGCATGCCCGCGCCGGTGAGCTCGCGGAGCCGCTTGACGTCGGCGGCGGTGTAGTTAGCCATGTCAGCCTTCCTCGACGGTGACGGTGGTGGTGACGGACTCGTCGGCGACCGGCCCGGCCTGGCTGGGAGCCGACTCGATGGCGGCGCTGGCCAGCAGCTCCTGCTCCCACTCGGCGAGCGGCTCAGCCGCAGCCTCGGACTTGTCGCCGCGGGCACCCGAACGGGCCTGCAGGCCCTCGGCGACGGCCGATGCGATGACCCTGGTGAGCAGGGCGGCCGAACGGATAGCGTCGTCGTTACCCGGGATCGGGTAGTCGACCACGTCGGGATCGCAGTTGGTGTCCAGGATCGCGATGATCGGGATATTCAGCTTGCGGGCCTCGGCGACGGCGAGGTGCTCCTTGTTGGTGTCGACGACCCAGATGGCCGAGGGCACCTTGTTCATGTCCCGGATACCGCCGAGCGACCGCTCCAGCTTGTTCTTCTCGCGGGTCAGCATCAGGATTTCCTTCTTGGTGCGACCCTCGAAACCGCCGGTCTGCTCCATGGACTCAAGTTCCTTGAGACGCTGCAGACGCTTGTGCACGGTGGAGAAGTTGGTGAGCATGCCACCCAGCCAGCGCTGGTTCACGTACGGCATGCCGACGCGGGTGGCCTCTTCGGCGATGGACTCCTGAGCCTGCTTCTTGGTGCCGACGAACATGATCGAACCGCCGTGCGCGACGGTCTCCTTGACGAACTCGTAGGCCTTGTCGATGAAGGTCAGCGTCTGCTGCAGGTCGATGATGTAGATGCCGTTGCGGTCGGTGAAGATGAACCGCTTCATCTTGGGATTCCAGCGTCGGGTCTGATGCCCGAAGTGGGTGCCGCTGTCCAGCAGCTGCTTCATGGTCACGACAGCCATGTCGGCTATTCCTTTATATGTTGTCGGTTGCCGCCCGGCGTCGGGTGAAGCCGGGCCCTGGCGTCTGCGCGCACCCCGACCCGGCCGAAAACTTCATCAGTCGGGACCAACCGGCGTGCGCGGCGCTATGTCGAGGTTGCGACACTGCACTGTTGCCGACATTGTCGACGGCATTCAGACGCGCGAAGTCAACCCGCTCGCGCGGATTGCGCCTCGAAGTTTACACACAGCACCCTCCTCATCCCCAACCCGCGGGTTCCGCGAGAGCGAGGGCAGATCGGGGATCACGACCCCGGGATGCACTACGGCAATGCGATTGACCGTGACGCTGATCCTGATGGTCACCCTCTGCCCGGTTGGCCGAGCCGACGGCTCTCCGGTCCGGTTCCGCTGGCCGTTGCGGCCGGTGCCGCCGGTCACCCGGGCGTTCGACGCACCGTCGCCGGACTGGCAGCACGGGCATCGCGGGGTGGACCTGGCCGGCTCCCCCGGTCAGCCGGTCTACCCCGCCGGAGCCGGAACCGTTGTGTTTGCCGGGCTGCTCGCCGGACGCGCGGTGGTCTCGGTGGCTCACCCCGGCGGCCTGCGCACCAGCTACGAGCCGGTCGAATCCGGGCAGGCCTTCGGCGTCCGGCCGGGTCAGCTCGTCGACGTCGACACGCCGATGGGACGGCTGCTGCCCGGCCATCCGGGATGCCGGTCGGCTGCATGCCTGCACTGGGGTGCGATGTGGGGCCCCGCCTCGCGCGCTGATTACGTCGACCCGGTGGGGCTGTTGGCCGACACCCCGATCCGGCTCAAGCCACTGGGGATCCGGCTCAAGCCACTGGACTGATCTCAGGCTCGCGGGTGGGCTTGGTCGTGCACCGCCCGCAGCCTGGCCACTGTGACGTGGGTGTAGAGCTGCGTGGTGGCCAGCGTCGAGTGGCCCAGCAGTTCCTGCACCACGCGCAGATCGGCGCCGCCTTCGAGTAGGTGGGTGGCCGCGCTGTGCCGCAGGCCGTGCGGACCGATGTCCGGGGCGCCGGGTACCGCCCCGACCGTCTGGTGCACCACCGTGCGGGCCTGGCGGGGGTCGAGACGACGCCCGCGCGGGCCCAGCAGTAGAGCCGGACCGGAGCTGGAGGTGGCCAGGGCAGGTCTGCCCTCGGACAGCCAGGCATCCAAGGCGGTGTGCGCGGGCTTGCCGAACGGGACCGTGCGCTGCTTGTTGCCCTTGCCCAGGACCCGCAACAGCCTGCGCGCGGTGTCGACGTCGTCGATGTCCAGTCCGCACAACTCGCTGACCCGGATTCCGGTGGCATAGAGCATCTCGACGATCAGCCGGTCGCGCAACGCAAGCGGGTCGCATTGTTCGGCACCGAGACTGGCCGCCTCCATCGCCGCCAGCGCCTGGTCCTGACGCAGCACCGACGGAAGAGTCCGCCGAGCCTTGGGCACCTGCAGCCTGGCCGCCGGGTCGTCGGCCAGCAGCCCACGCCGGGTAGCCCAGGCGGTGAAGGTCTTGACCGCCGAGGTGCGGCGAGCCAGCGTGGTTCGCGCCGCCCCGCCGCCGGCCTGGGCCGCAAGCCATGACCGCAGCATCGGCAGGCTCAACGCCCCGAGGCCGGCACCCGGAGCCCGGGAATCCAGGAAGGCGAAGAGCGACCGCAAGTCGGTCAGGTACGCCCGGCGAGTGTGCTCGGAACGGCCGCGCTCCAGAGCGAGGTACTCGGCGTACTCCTCCAGGATCGAATCCACTCCCCTACCGTCGCAGATGACCGCCGAGCAGGCGGGTCAGCGCAGCGGGTGTGTCTGCCCCCGCTACTTTCTGCGGAACCAGGCGCGACGGGGCTCGGCGGCAACATCACTGGTGTGGCCGCTGCACCACTGGCTCGCCGGAACGCTGCGGCGGACGGCATCGACATGCTGCCCGCAGCCCGACCAGGTGGTCTTCCCACAGGACCGACATTGAACGGAGCGGCACATAAGCAATTCCTTTCGAGGCAGGATCAATTCTTACGATCTTGTATACCATACCCCCTATGGTATTAACCGGCGTCAGCCGTGGCACAATACCGGCGACGGAAGAGCGACGTAAGGATCCGCAGTGTTCAACCTGCTGAAACGATTCTGGGTGGTGGTGTTGGTGGTGGTGGCCCTCATTGTGGCGGCAGCCGTGGTGGGCCGGCTTCGCACCTTCTTCGACACCGACCAGCCACTGGCTGCCGACGCCGGCAACCCCGACCTCATCGTTGCCTTCAACACCAAGCAGGTGACGTACGAGATCCTCGGCCCCCAATACAGCAGTGGGCGGGTCAGCTACCTCGACGACAACGGCAAGACCCATGAAGCAGGTTTCACCACCCTGCCGTGGTCGGTGACCGTGACGACGACCGACCCCGGCATGTTGGCCAATGTGGTGGCCCAAGGCGACAGCGGGACGCTGAGCTGCCGAATCCTGGTCAACGGCAAGGTGGTTGACGAGAACAGCGCCGCGGGCCGCGATGCCCAGGCCTTCTGTCTGGACAAAGCCGCATGAGCTCCCGACCGCCGATCCCCCGGACGATACGCACCTTGGCGGTGCCGATCATCCTGGCTTGGGTGGCCTTGACCGCCGCACTGAACCTGCTGTTGCCGCAGGTTGAGATAGTCGGCAAGCACAACGCTGTGTCGATGTCGCCTCAGGACGCGCCCTCGGTCATCGCCGCCAAGCGGATCGGGGAGAAATTCCACGAATCCACCTCCGACAGCATCGCGATGGTCGTGCTCGTCGGTGATCAGCCCCTGGGCGAGCCCGCCCACCAGTACTACGACAAACTCGTCGCCAAACTGCAGGCCGACACCCGCCACGTCGAACATGTTCACAATTTCTGGGGCGACATGATCACCGCCGCGGGAGTGCAGAGCAGCGACGGCAAGGCCGCCTACGTCCAGTTGAACCTCGCCGGCGACCAGGGCAGCACCCAGGGCAACGAGTCGGTGGAGGCGGTTCGCGAGATCGTCGCCGACACGGCGACGCCGCCCGGTTTGAACGTCTACGTCACCGGGCCCGCGCCGCTGACCACCGACACCCTCGAAGCCGGCGACAAGAGCATGATCAAGATGACCGTCGTCACGATGATCGTCATCACGATCATGCTGATCCTGGTCTACCGATCACTGAGCACCGTGCTGATCATGCTGGCCATAGTCGGAATCGAGATGGGCTCGGCGCGAGGCGCTGTCGCCGCGCTCGGCCACTTCCACCTCATCGACTTCTCCACCTTCTCGGTGCCGCTCCTGACCGCACTGGCCATCGCCGCCGGTACCGACTACGCGATATTCCTCATCGGCCGCTACCACGAAGCCCGACAGAACGGCGAAGATCCGGAATCGGCCTACTACAGCGCGTTCCACGGTGTGGGCCACGTGATCCTCGGCTCCGGCCTGACGGTGGCCGGTGCGGTGCTGTGCCTGCGGTTGACCCGACTGGCGTACTTCAAGTCCCTGGCATACCCGTCCGCGATCGGGCTGCTCGTCACCGTGGCGGCCTCGCTGACCGTGGCCCCAGCCATCATGGTGGTGGCCACCAAGCGCGGCCTGCTCGAGCCCAAATTCAAGATGAAGACCAAGGGCTGGCGCCGGGTCGGTACGGCGACCGTGCGCTGGCCCAAGCCGATCCTGGCCGCCGCCACCGCAGTCGTTCTGCTCGGCATCATGGCGATGATCGGCTACAAGACCAGCTACGACGACCGGCGCTACATCCCGGCCAACGTCCCCGCGAATGTGGGCTACACCGCCGCCGAGAAGCACTTCAGTGCAGCACGACTCAACCCCGACATCATGATGGTCGAGGCCGACCACGACATGCGCAATTCCACCGACATGATCGTCCTTGACCGAATCGCCAAGGCGCTGTTCCGGATTCGGGGTATCGGGATGGTGCAGAGCATCACCCGGCCGCTCGGCTCACCGATCGCGCACAGTTCGATCCCCTACCAGGTCAGCATGTCCTCGGTACCGATCACCCAGAACCTGCAGTTCCTGTCGGAACGGGTCACCGACATCGGCAAGATGTCCGACGATCTCGGCACGATGATCACGTCGATGACCCAGATGCAGAACCTGATGAATCAGTTCTCCGAGGCCATGAACAGCACTGTGGGATCGGCCGGCGGAATGGCAGCTGCAGGACAGCGCAGCGTCGAGGACATGAACACGATGAAAGCCACCCTCGACCAGATGCGCGACAACTTGGCCGATTTCGACGACGCGGTTCGCCCGTTGCGTAACTACTTCTACTGGGAACCGCACTGCTTCAACATCCCTGTGTGCCAGGGCATCCGGTCAGCGTTCGACGCCACCGACGGAGTGGACAGGTTCAGTGACGACATGTCCAGCCTCCAGCGGGATATGACCGCGATGATCGGCGGCATGGACGAAATGGTCAACGGCATGGGTGACATGAATGTTCTCGGGCCGCAGATGGTCGCCCAGTTCCCTCCGATCATCGCGACGGCGACCGCGATGCAACACACCGTCGAGACCATCCACAGCAGCTTCAGCGGGCTGATCTCCCAGATGAAGCAGATGACCGACACCGCCACGGCGATGGGCGACGCATTCGACGCCTCCAAGGCCGACGACTACTTCTATCTACCCCCGGAGGTGTTCGCCAATCCCGACTTCCAGAAGGGCCTGAAACTGTTCCTGTCGCCGGACGGGAAGGCGGCGCGGCTGATCATCACCCACGACGTCGACCCGGCCACAGAGGAAGGCATCTCGGTTGTCGATGACGAGGTGATCGCCGCGCACGAGGCCGTCAAGGGCACGACACTGGCCAACGCCAAGCTGTATCTGACCGGCACCGCGGCGACATACCGGGATATCCAGGCCGGCGCCAAGTACGACACCATGATCGCCGCGTTCGCCGCGCTGACGCTCATCTTCCTGGTGATGATCATCATCACCAGGGCGCTGATCGCCTCGCTGGTGATCGTCGGCACCATCGTTCTGTCCTTGGGCGCCGCGTTCGGAATCTCGGTGTTTGTCTGGGAACGTCTGATCGGCATCGAGTTGAACTGGATCGTGCTGGCGTTCGCGGTCATCATCCTGCTAGCCGTGGGCAGTGACTACAACCTGTTACTGGTGTCTCGGTTCAAAGAGGAGATAGGTGCCGGCATCAACACCGGGATCATCCGATCGATGGGCAGCACCGGCAGCGTGGTCACCGCCGCCGGACTGGTTTTCGCGTTCACCATGGGTTCGATGGCCTCCGGCGATCTGCTCAACGTAGGCCAGGGCGGCACCACCATCGGCATCGGCCTTCTCGTCGACACGTTGATCGTGCGGTCCCTGATGACGCCGTCGATCGCCGCGCTACTCGGGCCGTGGTTCTGGTGGCCGATGAAAGTCCGCTCGCGGCCGGCCTACTCCGACCGCATGCAGGCCGTGACGGCGAAATCGCTCGTCCCGGCCGCCAGCGCGGCCCCGGCGCCGCCGGCCCCGGCACCGGATTAGTTCCTGGGTCGGGTCAGTCGCCATCTCCCATCCTGCCGTTCGACCAGCCCGGCGATGTCCAGCATGACGAGCGGGCCGAGGACGTCGGATGGAGGGATACAGGACGTGACCGCGATCTCGTCCGGGGTCCTTCCGCCGCGCGCGGGCAGCGCCTCGTAAACCCGCCGTTCGTTATCGGTCAGTGCGTCCAGGGCATCGACTGGACGGGGCAACTCGTCGGCCAGTTCGCCCGCTCGGCCGACAAGTTCGCGGACCTCGTCCGCGCGGGTGACCAGCTCCGCTCCGGACTGCAACAACCGGTGACACCCGACTGAGGAGGCCGACGTGACCGGTCCGGGTACCGCACACACCACCCGACCCAGTGCCCGGGCCCACGCCGCGGTGCTCGCAGCGCCGCTGCGCACGCCGGCCTCGACCACTACCGTGGCACCCGACAGCGCGGCGACCAGCCGGTTGCGGGCGAGAAACCGGTACCGGGCCGGACGGATGCCCGGCGGGTACTCGCTGACCAGCAGTCCACTGCCTCTGATGCGGTGCAGAAGCGCCGAATGTCCGGCCGGGTACGGGATGTCGACACCGCCGGCGAGCACTGCCACCGTCAGCCCCTCGGCCGCCAACGCCGCGCGGTGGGCGGCCCCATCGATGCCGTATGTTCTGTAGCGTGTTTTGAACTGTTGATGCTGACATTGGCTGATGCAAGTGCCAGCAAACGGAATCAGGACGTGGGAAATCAAGCCCCTAACGCGGGTGGAGGTCGGGCGTAGATGTCGGAGCAGGA
>JAGQTV010000093.1 GCA_020438845.1 Mycobacterium sp.
ATCCTATCGAACTGATGGGCTGCCACTTCGGTGGTTCGCTTCCGCAACGCCGATTGCCGCTCCCGCAGCTCATCGAACAACCCCTTGCCCGTCAGCGTCATCGCCGCGAGCTGATCCGGTGGTATGGCGTGCGGCACGCCCCTGTACCCGGCGCAGGAGGAAGCGCTGATCGAACTTCTCGGCGGCGGCGACGTCGTCCTGGTCACCCCGACCGGATCCGGGAAGCCACTGGTGGCCACCGGTGCAGTACGCCGCCCTGGCGGCCCAGCTAGTACACCGCGCCGATCAAGGCGTTGGTCAGCGAGAATTTCTTCGCACGGTGCGCGATCTTCGGGGCGGCGAACATCGGCATGCCTAGGGCCCAGTTCCTGTTGATGTCGGCCACTCTCGACGACCTGAGGTTCCTGCGGGAGGACCTCACCCGGCGCACCGGCCGGTCCACCGCGCTTGTCGCCTCGGCGAAATACCCTGTTCCGTAACGTATCTCCAGGCCGGTAACGTGGCCGGGTATGACCAATCGACACAGCGTTGAAGGATCTCGAAAGCGCCTTCGACCTATAGGAGGGGACCCTCTCGCTGCGGCAATCTGGCGCGGAATGCTCTACAGACGCTGAGCGGGCAAACCGTCGAGCAGACGTGCTGCGACTTCATCCCACGACGCGGATTGCGCCAACCCCTGCGCCCCGGCCTCTCCCATTCGCTGCGCCAATTCAGGATCCTTCAGCAGACGGACCAGTGCGACCGCCAGCGCAGCCGGATCCTCTGAAGGCACCAGAATTCCCGACACCCCATCAAGAACGACGTTCGGGATATCCCCGACTCGGGTGGCGATGACCGGGCGTCGCAACGTGTGCGCCAGGTGGGCGACCCCGGACTGGCTGCTGCGCTTGTACGGCAGCACGACACATCGAGCGCGATCAAAATAGGAAGGCACATCGGGAACCGGAATGTACCCGGTGGTCAGCGTTACACCGGCAAGCCTCGCGACCTCGGTCCGTAACTGGGGTTCGTTCACATCTGCACTCACCGCGCCGGCGATCACCAGTTCCGCATCCGGGATCTCAGCCCGTACCAATGGCCATGCCGCGCAAAGGGTGCCGGTGCCCTTGTAGTTCGTGATCGTGCCGAATGAGAGCGCGACCGGCCCGGTTTCCGCCGCCCCACTGATCGGAGTCGAGGCGAAGATCCCTTCGTCACCATGCGGAATGACATGCACCCGGGCCTTGAGCGGCCAGGTGTCGGTCAGCACCTTCTGCGCCGACTCGCCCAGGACGTAGGCAACGTCCAGATCTGCGTAGGCCTTGCTGAGGGCACTGGTTCCGGATGTCTTGTACATCCCCTCCCGGCCCGGCTGTTCGACAACGGGGCGCGGCTCGTGTGCCACCAATCCCAGCACGGCCCGCGGAAGTAGCTCGCGCACAGCCCGCACCCCCCAGGCATCGATCGGGAAGCGCCACGCCGACCAGATGACGGCGTCAGGGCGGGTGCGCACGAGTTCCGCCAGCAGCAGCAGCCACGCCAGCGCGTGCTGTACAGCCCGCACCCCGCGGCGGGCCCGGCGCCACCACTCGGGAGCGTCGGCGCCGGCTGTGGGGTGCCAGGTCGGAAGAATGCCCCGGACCCGGCAACCGGGTTCGCGCGAGGACAGTTCGGGCTTGGGACCGGTGATCACATCCACCTCCGCGCCGGCCCGGGCCAGCGCCTCGCCCAACTGCACAGAGAACTGGAACAACCCACCTGAGGGGGAGAACTCGATCAGCGCAATTCGTCTCGCCATCAGCGCACCTTGGACTCCTTGTCGATGGCACGCCGGTACACCGCACGCAGGCTCTCCACCCAGACCTCGGCGCTGAAGTTGGATTCGTACTTGTCACGGCCGGCCCTGCACATGTCTGCGAAATCGGCTGAGCCGCTCAGTGCGGCAGAGGCCATACCGGCGATTCCGGCACTCAGCGCTACCGGATCGCCCGGCTCGACCAAGATCCCGCAATCGGGCCCCACGATGTCGGGGATGCCCCCGACGTTCGTCGCGACGATGGGCCGAGAGCTGGCCAGCGCGGAGATCAATGCCGTCGGTAGCGCATCCTCCAGGGAGGGGTGGACGACGAAGTCGGCTGCCGCCATCAAATCGGGGACATCACGCCTAAACCCCAGGATTCGAATCCGATTGTGCAGCAACGGATCCGACTCGACGGTGGATCGAATCTCGTCGAGCAATGGGCCGTCGCCGGCCATTGCGACGACCAACGGAAGTTCATCCGGCAGCAGGCGCACCGCCTCGACCAGGTCTTTGTGGCCCTTCTCCGGTCGCATGAGACTGACACACATGGCCAACAGTCCATCCGCGGGGACGCCCAGCTCCGATCTGATCGCGGCAGAATCCCCAGTCACCTCAGGTTCGTCAATCCCGTTGGGCAGAACGATGATTGAATCCTCGTCACCACCCAACTCGACATACCACCTGCGCTGTGCGGTCGACAATGCGATCACCGAGCTGGATAACCGGCGTCGAGCGAACAACCCGGCTCTAACCCGCGCCGCGTGCATCCGGGTGGTCGGGATGTCGATAACGTGCAGTGTCGAAACCGACGGGATGCGCGCGAGCTTGGCTGCCAAGCCGCCAACCACATCCGCATGTTTGAGGTGAGTGTGCACAATGTCGACACCCTCGTCGCGCAGCAATTTCGCCAGCTTGACTGCTGCGGTGACGTCGTAACGCGCGGTGTGCATTTCGATGACGGTCGCGCCAAGTTGGCGCAGCAATGGAACAACCCGGTTATCCACGCCGGTGTCGGATTGAGCATCGGAGAGGCCGACCACCACCAGGCGGATTCCCGCCGAGGGGGCCACTCGAGCGAGTTCCACCAGTAACGCCTCGGCGCCGCCCGAGCCCAGGGAGTGGATGACTTGAGCGACTGTCAACCGGTCAGCGGTCACCGATCACCTCCCGGTAGAGCAGTTCAAGTTGCTCAACCCATTTCGGCATGGAGTACATCTCTTCTGCTTGGGCGCGTCCGGCTGCGCCGTACGCGGCTGCCAGATCGGGGTCACCGATCGTTTCCAGCAAGGCCGCCGCCAAAGCCGGTACGTCGCGAAGGGGGACCAACCGGCCGGTGACACCGTCGACGACGATCTCGCGGGTACCGCCGGCATCGGTCGCCACCACCGGGAGCCCGGATGCTCCCGCCTCGATCAGCGCCGTCGGCAGCGCCTCGTCCACCGACGCCGATACCACACCGTCAACGCTTCGGAGTAGCTCGGGCACATCCTCACGGCGACCGAGCATTCGTACCGCATCACCCAAACCCGCTTCGGCGACAGCAGTCTCGATATCGGCACGGCTCGGCCCGTCCCCGACGATCAACAGCGTCGCGTCGGGATGGACGGCAACGACCTCCGTCCACGCCCTGACCAGATCCAGGTGATTCTTGTCCGGGCGCAGCGCGGCAACCATCGCCCACACCGGCTTGTCCGAAGACCGTGGCCCGGTCCTGAGGGTGTAGCGACTCAGATCGACGCCGTTGTGGATCATTCGCCAGGTAGAACGCGCCGGACCGTGCACAAGCGCGTACTGATCGAACGCGTGCTGCGACACCAGCACCAGGCGACCGAGCCGAGCCGGGATACGAACTGAGAGCCGCTCTTTAAGTCGTTCACCGCGACTTAAGTTTCGCTGCGGGCTGAGGTGCAGGGTGGCGACGACAGGTTTACCCACCAAGCGTGCCGCCAACGGGACGACTGTTGCCGCATAACCCAGATGGGCATGCACAACGTCCACGTCGGCATGCTGCAGGGTTGTCGCGAGCCGCTTGAATCCCACCGGGTCCAGCAATCGGTCCACTGAGAGATACTGGGGCTGTAGGCCCGCATCCGCGAGTCGATCGAGTAGGGCGTTGCGGCCCTGAGTGGACGGGGCGAGGCTCGCCACCGACACGTCGAGCTGCGCCGGCCGATACCTACCGAGTTCGGCGATCAGATTCTCAGCGCCGCCGAAGTTGAACGAATCCAGGATCATCAACACGCGAATTGGATCACTCATGCAGGCGCCCCTCTGCCCCGTACCGACCGAACCGCCCTGAGACCGGCGTCGAACAGTTCCCGGGCGGTCAGCCGGAGTGCGGCGGCGTAGGCGACCAGCCCGACAACACCGGTGATGGCCAGCACCACCGGCGCCGGAAGACCGTTCACCAGAGATCCGATACCGAGCATGACCGCTGCCATGACACCCGCGGCCGGCAATGGTCGGGTGACCGCTCTGATCAGACTCCGCGCCGAGATTCCGGCCACCCGCTTCACGATCACCATGTTGGCAACGAACGGAGCCGTTTCGACGATCAACAGGACAATTGCCACCATGGTGATGCTGTGGCCCGCAGCGAACCAGATGGGAGCGACCATCAAGGCCAGCTTCCCCAAGCTGATGACGATGAGCAGCGATGGGCGCCCGATCGCCTTGAACACGTCACCGGCATGCCATGACGTTGAGTAGATCAGGGTATAGATCGACAAGATCGCCAGAGCAGGTGCGGCGCCGGCGTACTGGGCTCCGTACATTGTGCCGATCACCGCTGGGGCTGCCGCTGCCAGAGCAACACTGATCGGGGCGCTCAGCGCGACGGCCGCTGTCGTGACCTGGAGGTAATGATCGGCCAACAGCTCGCGGGAATCCTGCAGCTTGGACAGCGAGCTGAACAGCACCTCGCTGATCACGATGCACAGGTTCAGCACCAGAAGTTCGGGTAGCCGGTAAGCCAGCGTGTACAGGCCAAGTTGTGTGTCTCCCAATCGAAGACCTATGAACAAGTAGTCGATGTTGAAGATCGCGAAGGCAAGCAACGCCACGCCGGTCAGTGGGATCCCGAATCGAATCAAGCCCTGCGATTGTTGGCGGTCCAGCCCGAACCGGATCGGCTCGCGGGCCACCCACCAGTACATCACCGTCGTCACGATCGTCCCGGCGAGCTGACCGTAGACCAGGCTCCATACCCCGACCCCGGAGGCCGCCAATGCGACCGTGATCACAGCCTTGACGGTGGCGCCGAGGAACTCCGGCCAGATCCGCTTGCGGAAGTCGAGGTCGCGGCGCAACCGGGCGGCGGGAACTACACCCAGGGCGGAGATGGTCAGGCCGATGGCCAGTACCCGAATCAGCGATGTCAGCCGCGGCTGGTCCAGCAGCTGGGCGCCAAGTGGTGCGGCGATGGCGAGTGCAACGCCGAACCCGACGCCGAAGATCACAGACAGGGTCAATCCTGTGGGCGCCAGCCGATTCCAGTCGCCGGGCCGCTGCACTAGGGCCGCCCCCACGCCCAGGTCCTTCATGTAGTCGAACAGATTGACCACCAACAGAGCCAGCGCGAACAGACCGAAGTCCGCGGGCACCAACAATCGGGCGGCGACCACCGTCATGATCAGTGTCGAACTCTTGCTCAGTCCGAACACCAGGTAATTCCAGGCGGCTTGCCGCCCGGTTGGCGGTGCCGAATCGGCCCGGCTACCCTCCACGGTCGGAAGCAGACCTAACGCGCCGCGAACAGGTAGCCGGCCGCCCACGGGCGCGGGTCCTGGGTGCGCCTGACGGTGAACCCGGCGTCTTGCAGCAGGGCGCGCACTGTTTCCATGGTGCGGTAGAACTCTTCCCCGGTTTCATCGGCGAGGAAGTCATGGCAACCGATCGCGGCGTGCCGAACGATGGGCAGCACATCGCGGGCCCCGAGTAGCGCGGGCACCTCCGCCCCCTCGATATTCATCTTGATGAAGTCGATCCGGTCGAGATTGAACTTGGCCACCAAATCGGCGATCGTCACGCCGGGTACTTCGATTCCGCCCGGATCGCCGACCCGGTTCTCCTGGCAGAACCCTTCCCGCATGTCGCTGATCATCACGGGCTCATCCGAGTCCATCACAGCGGCCTGGACCAACTCGACGTTCTTCAGGTCGTTAAGGCGGCAGACCCGTTCAAGCATGGCGAAGGTCGCAGGATGCGCCTCCACGGAGATGACCTTCCCGGCGTCACCGGCCAGGTGGGCGAACGGCAGCGCCTCGGTACCGATACCGGCACCGATGTCGAGGACCACATCGCCTGGCCGGATCATATAGTCGCGCAGGAACACATCCGTGGCAAAGGAAAGGCATTGCTCGACGCTCATCCCGTACGGGTACGGCATGAGCGTGACACCCCCTTGGGTCCGCTTCATCCAGCCCCCTGACTGCGGATCGTAGGTGATCTTGGCTTTGCCGCCTTGCACAGAAGCGACGGCTGTTCCGGCCAGTTCGAGAATCCGCCGCGTCGACGGCCGGTTGACCCGGTGGAACACGGTGTGCTTGAGACTCATTCTGTGAACCCTAGCGTCGCCCGACAACAGCCGGAGCCCCTGACGGGAATCAACCCGCGTATTCAGTGTGGGACGTGGATAGATGCCGTTCAGTCGTGTTCGGGGTGTGTCCGGTACGCGACCGAGAGAGCAGGCTTGATCTGTGATTACAGGTCCCGTGCTGTCCCTCGGCGCCCGGTCTCGTCCGCGGCGAGTTCCCTTCGAGTTGTGACGACGTTGTGACGTTCAGCGGGCCTCCGCAATTTTCTCCAGATGCCGGTGCCGTGGCGAGACGTCGTTCATTTCTCCACCTCGCGATCTGTGCGCGCTCGGCCAACGGGAGGGGTCCTGGCGGGCCCAGACCACCCACGTGGCCATCGACCTGTCGGCCGCGTAGGCCCGCGCTGCGCCGACTGGCGTGCGGTGTAGTAGTCGGCCGCCAGGGTCGCGGTAGAACTCACCGTTGGTCTGTGCAGCCACGCGGTGGGAACGGTAATCAGGGACAGAGTCCGTCCGGTCAGGGCCAGCACCCGCCAGTCGCGCCGGTTCTACACCAGGACGGATCCGACGCTGAGGTCTTTGAAGTAGTCGAAGAGGTTGACGACCAGTACCGCGAGGGCGAAGTTACCGAACGACGCGACACCGCTGCCCCGGCCTGCGTCCGGATGTGCATCTGCAAAACATCTTTCAGGCCCAGAGGCTACCGGCTTTACCCGGCCGACCGCGGCGTCCGGCGAATGGTTCTGTGCGAAGATCCTGACGTGTCGGTTGCGCTGATCAGTGCCGTGGACCCCTACCCCACCGACGCAGGAAAGAAGGTGGTCCTGGCGGGTTTCCTCGACTACTTCGCCGAACGGTACGGACCCGACAACGTGCACTACATCAAGGTGGGGGCGTCGTCGGTATCGGAATTTCCCGTTCACCTGCACCAGGTACCCGCCCCCAGCCGAGCCGACCTGCTCCGCAATCTGGCCATCAAGGTGAGTACCGGACGGGCCAGCCTGCAGGAAGCTTTCCTGGGCTCGCGGCAGACCGGGATGGCCATCGCTAACGTTCTCAAGCAAATCCGGCCCGAGCTGCAGGTCTACGACACCGTCCGGATGGCGCAGTATGCCTCCGACGACGTCGCCGCCCGACAGATCTGCTACCTCGACGACCTGTTCTCCGAGCGCTATCGACGAATGCTGCAGGCGACCGCCCAGTTCGGAGACGTCGACATCAACCCGCTGGCCAACTTCGCCCAGCATGTGCCGGCGCGGCTGCGACCGCTGGAATCCAACCGCGTCAGCAGGTCGGCGCTGCTTCGCATCGAGCGCCGACTGGTGCTGCGCAGTGAGAACCGGGCCGCGCGCCGCTTTCGCCGCTGTCTGCTGGTCAATGCCGGCGAAGCTGCCGAGTTGCAGCGGCGCACCGGCGTGGCGAGCGATCGCATCCAAGCCGTGCCACCGCTGGTCACCATCTCCCCCTCCGCCGGCCGACGCTATGCAGGGGCCCCCGAGTTCGTGTTCCTGGGGTTTCTGGGTCTGCCGCACAACGAAGATGGGTTGCAGTCCTTCCTGCGCACGGTGTGGCCGCTGGTGTTGGCCCGCATGCCGCAAGCCCGTTTGATGGTCATCGGCCGCGGCGCGCCGCAGCGGTTGTCGACCCTGATCGCCGACGTCGGCGAGAGCGTCACTATTGAAGGATTTGTGCCCGATCTCGGCGAGTCACTCGATCACGCAGCGGCGCTGATCAATCCGCTGCGGTTCGGGTCCGGCATCAAGCTCAAAGTGTTCGAAGCGCTCGGCCGCTCGTGCCCGGTGGTCTCCACTCCCGTTGGCGCCGAGGGAATCGCCAGCGGACCCGGCACCGGCATCGGGATCGCCACCGAACCGGCCGAGATGGCGGAGTTGCTGTGCTCGTTGACTTCGACGGAAACCAACGCGCAGCTGTCGGAAGAGGCAGGCGAGCACTTCGCCAGAACCTATTCGCGCCGTGCGGTGTTCGACGTCTATGACCGCGCGTTCGGGACGTGACTCGGTGGCGCCGCCAGCATCAACTCGGCGCCTCATATTCGTGCAGGAATACATCCCTGGTGAATTCGGCGGATTGCTCAGCTCCCATGCCATGCCGGCGGTACATCAGTGTGGTGCGACGTCGCCCTCGCGGAGTCCGCCAGCCCGATCAGCCACCGAGTCGGGCCTCGATCAAGCGCCTTGAACGCGGCCCGCTTCAAGCCCATGCGAGCACGCTACCGGTGTTCTGACAACACTCGCAGCTTCTCCCAAGGAACATGGTCCATTGCGTCGTAATCCCAACGCAGACCAGCTGCTTGATAGATGTCGCCCGGAACTCCCGGCGGCGCGGAGAGATCGCGCTCGAAACTCACACTCAACGGCGCACTTCCCGCATCGACGACGTACCCACCGTAAATCTGCATGGCTCTCGCGACAGCCCACTCCGCCCGCGTCAGGTTGAGTCCGTTCAGATCCAGCGCTGGATCCAGCTGCAAACGAGCGCCCTCCGGGATGCAATCGGCCCGCACCGATGTGCCGTCACCTTTCAGCGCCGGCGGCCGGAATGCAGTGCAGGCATTGTTAGTCTGCAATGCAAGAGCATGCGGGATTTTCCCCTCCGCGATCTCGGCGACCCGGATCACCCCTCCGAGCCTGGACGCACCCGATCCGGTTGCCGAGCCGCCCCAACCGGACCCATTAAGGCTGTTGACCGCTCCCCACTCCGCCAACCACTGGCCGTCCTTCTTCGAAGCCCGCCAAAACTCGAATATCATCGACGAGGACTCGTTCACGGTGACCATCGCACCGTCGGACCCAGAGTTGGGTTGGGCGTCGGGCGGAATCAACACCGGCCAACCCGCGAGCGGACAAACACCCCAGCCGTCCCCCGAGCACGTCACTGAGTGGCTGGGCGTGTCCGGTGTCACCCTGTAGATGGGAATTCCGAACTCCACCAGATTCGCGTGCAATGCCCGGGTGGACTCGACGGAGGCGATCATCGCGTCGCTGTTCGGATCGACCACAGGATCCGGTGAAATGAGCTGACGCCACGGACTGTCGGCGGAGAATGGCGTTGCGAACGAACTCGTGGCCGATGCCGAACATGAATGCGGCCCAACGAAGGTCGCGGCTCCCGCCAAAGCGATCGCGGCAAATGCCAGCAGTGAACGGGGGGGCTGCCCCGTTTTCCCGCGCCGGGCACGTCGTGGGCGCCGGTGCCTTCCCCGCGAGGCGGTTTCAACGTATGGGGGAACCGTCATTTCACGGCCTCGAGAATGGTAGATGGGCGCTCCTTCGATCCGGCCCCGGTAGCGACCGACTCCGGTCCCGTCGTCGCGCACCGCCCCGTGCCAACGTCAGGCCGATGAACAGCCCCGCCAAGACGCCGGCACCGGCCCCGGCAGCGAGGGTGGGGGTCGACCGGTCCCGTACGAGTTCGATCTGCATGCTGCCCACCGCCTCAAGATGATACTGCTGATACCCCAATGACTGCGTCAGGCGATTTTCCGCCCGGGCCACGGCTAATTGCACGTCGTCGCGCGCCTGCAATGCGGTCTCAGCTTTGGCGGTGAAAGTAAACAAACCGCGAACGGGGTCGGCGTCTATGTTGACAGGCGACCTTTCGTGTTGCATCAGCAATCCCAATGTGGGCAGGAGTGCAATCCTGGAACGGATATCGAGGGCATAAGCAAACCAGCCGTCGATCGGCTTGGCCGGAACGACTGTCATGCGCTGCATTGCCCGGAATCTCTCAGGGCTGTTTGCCACGATCACCGCCCAGGCAATAACCGAACCCGCGGCAATGGCCACCAGCCAGACGCCGACCGTGCGGCGGAACGTCCGTAACACATCGGGCGGTACCGGCCAGACCGGCGCAACGGCGGCCACCATGGCCAGCACCACAGCGAAGGTACGGAAGTACGACATGTGCAACCCGATGCTCGACACCGACCACCCGAGAATCGCCGCGGTCAAGGCCGCGACCAAGACCCGGTCGGGGAAGCGCTTCTGTGCGCTGAGCCGCAGCAGCAGGATGGCCAGGAACCCGAGGACCATGACGGCCCAGCCGAATAGACCGAACAGCCCCGATTCGGCGGCCAGCGACAAATAGATGTTGTGGGCTGCATAGGCCGGGTATTGGACAGCCAGAGGGACCCTTCCGGCGAAGTTGATCACTTGGCCCGGAAAAGTCTCCGGGCCGAATCCGAAATAGGGCCGTTCCTGCCACATCAGTCCAGACTGTTGCTGGGCGGCGAGCCGGCCGAGTAGCGATGGGTCGATGTGCGTACTCGCCTTGCCGCCCGCGATCTCCTGGAACATCTGCTGGAGCCGATTCCCCACACCGGGCACGAACACCAACACAGACGCGGCCGGCAGACTGTAGAGGCCCCGCTTCCGAACCGAGCGGTCGGAAGCGACGAACCAGACGGCGATCGCGATTCCCGCCGACAGGAACGTGCCACGCGACTGTGTCAGGTAGATGCCCGCCAGCAGACTGAGAATCGATAACCCGAATCCGGTGGCCGCCAACCGGCGGGCCGATCGCAACGAACGGGTGAACAATGCGGCCGCCAGCGGAAGGCCCATGATGAGGTGACGTCCCCAGAAGTTCGAATCCGGCAATGGTCCGCCGTATCGGAGCGTGGTCACCAGCTCGCCGGTGGCCGTCGTCACGGTCGAGAACCCGCCAAACGTTGCGGTGCCAGCGAACACCACCTCATTGATCACGGTGAGGACCGAGAGTCCGGCGAACACCGTCACCATGGTCGTCGCTACCGCCCAGGGCCTAACCGTCATCTGGGTCAGAAGTAAGACCACCATCAAAAAACCCAAGTCGATTAGGGTGCGGCGAAGTGACTTCGCTGACGCCATTGGGTCGACGCTGCCGATGGCCGCCACAACCTGCGTCGCGAAGAACACAGCCGCGAGACCGGCGCAAATCACCGTCCAGACGTTCAGCCGCTCGCGCAGTACCGGATCGCGCATTGCGATGACGATGGCGAGCACGCCCACCAACATCGAGCCCTGGAAAGCCGGAATCGAGCCGTAGTCCGCAAGTACGCCGGAAAGGTTACTGGCCTCGATCGCGACAACCGCGACAAGAGCAACAGCCGGACGCCGCACAGCGAATACCAGCGCGACGCCTCCGACCGCAGCGAGCACGATCAGGATCGGGCGGTTCAGCCCGAACATGACCACTGCACCCACCATCGCAGCACCACCGACCAACCCCATTGCGGCGAATTCGCCGCCGGTCGGTATCGGTGATGTCCGGAGGGTCCCGGTCGTCACCCCGGGAGTGCCTCATCATCTATCGGGGCGACGGACTGGCCCGCTGCCTCCGATCGCCGGCTGCGTGGCCGAAGGTAAAGCCAGCCGATACCACCGCCGACCATCAGACCCAGGAGCCCTCCCGCCGCCCCGACCTGCTTGGGACCGGGAACCGGAACGGGATAGGAACTGGCCGGTGGCGGCCACAGCACCTTCACGTTGTAAGGGGTAGCCAGCGCGGAGACCTCCGGGGTGGCGGTGTTGAGGACGTCGAGTAGTGCCGATTCGGCTGCGGCCGGCGAGCCAGCCTCCACGGTTACCGTCAGGACGGTGGTGTCAGGCAGGGCCATCGCGGTAACGGTAAGTTCGCTGCGCGCCACGTTCGCGGACTTGGCGGCCGAGGTCCGCCAGCGCGGCTCGTTGTACAGCACCGCCGCGGTTCTGCTGACCTGACCCTGGGTGAGCACCTCCCAGAACGACGAGGACACTGCAGGCGTCAGATCCGGCGGCGGTAGGAGCACGACGGTGGCCATCGCCTGATACCGGCTCGGCTGAGGAGCGAGAAGATACCCCAATGCGCCCGCAACGAAGGCGCCAACGAGTGCGAACACCGCAATCGTGACGCGCTTCTTAGTCATGTTCCATCTCTCGACGTGCGTTATCACCTAGACCCGAGCCCGCACTCGCCCGCCTGGCAGGGCTCCATTATCAGGCACGCGGCTGCACCCGGGGCCGGGAAGTTGCCGAATTGTGCCCTCATAGAGGAACGAAGGGGGATCTCCGCCGCTGACGGATTACTCCCTGCCGCCGACTGCGTCCATGCCGCCCCTATGCGGCCGGCAGTGGCCAGCCTGGCACGGTGCCGGTCGCGTTGATCAGCGAGGTGGACCCGTATCCCACCCGAGAACTTCCCCGGACGGAGCCCGTGATTGAACACAACGGTTGAACCTGCGCGCGACTTGCAGTCAGCGAAAGCGGCAGGCGCAAACGCGATCAAAAAGGTCGTCAAGATCGCAAGCGTCACCAACGGGGACTGGGCGTAGGGCTACTCATCGGAAGTCGTCGATCTCCCTTTCGCGAACCCGAACAACTCGGACTCCGTTCCTACGGGTCGCTGCGCCTGCCCGGAGAGAAACAACGGCAATGCGGGATTGCGCAAGCCCCGTTTTGAACACTATCGAAACGTTGTCACGAATCCCTGTCCGGATGCCTCCGAAAGTGTGATCATGGTCCTATGGATCTAGATCGGATCTAGATCTATAAGCAAGGAAGGGGAAGCGGACATGCGCAGGAACGTGAGAGGTCGCTATCGCCGGCAACAGAGTTTCCAGCCCCAGCTTCGTCCGATCTCCCATCGCCTCGGATCCACTGACACAAGTGTGGGGACGATCGGGGCTCTAGCAGTCGCCCTAGGTCTCGCAACGGCGACGTGTGCCGGGTTGGGGGCGCCGTGCGCGAACGCCGACACTGGTAACTCGACCGCGTCCTCGCCAGGGTCGGAGAACCCGTCCAGCTCGCGACCGGCCAACACCGGGGCCCGCAGCAGACCCTCGCTGTCGAAAGCGCCGTCGACGGCGGGCAGCGTTCGCACCTCAGCCACGGACTCGCCCGGGAGCGCTTCGCCGGAGACGGTTTCCTCGCCTCGGCGTACGCCCTGGCTGGCATCGGTGGTACCGGTAAAGCCGCGTTCGTCTTATCTGCCGCCTGCTGCCGCACAGTTCCCAGTGGCGCTACCCGATTCCCATGATTCCGGGTCCAGCTTGCCGGCGCCCATGGCGGCTGCCAGGACATCGGCGCTGGCCAGCGCGACACAGCAAACGGCGGCGCCGGTTGCGCCCGTGGTGCGGCAAACACCTGTGTTGCCTGCTGCGAGAAGTCAGGCTCCCGCCGCCTCGGCCGTCGCGCAGCTAGGCTCGACCCTCCGCGCTATATCAGAGATTCCACCAACTGCCGCGGTTGTGACCGCACCAGCGCAACCGATCGCTGCGGTCAAGGTATCCCCGGCCGCAAACGCGATTACATCGCCTGCCATGGCGTTCCGGAATTTCCTGGACTCGATGTCCGGCGCGCTCTCGGGGAGGACGGCCGTACCGTTCCAAACAGCACTGGCATTACTGCTCGGGACAGCCAAGCCCGAGGACACGCCTGAACCGCTTGCCAGTGCCGCCAGGAAGTCGACGGCAGCAGCATCCATCGCCGGTCAGGACCGGGTGATCGAAGCGGAGTCCATGAAGATCTCCCCCACCCGCAACGGGTCGACCTACACCGACGCGGCCGCCTCGGGCGGATCGGCGGTAGTGCTGAATAAAAACTCGTCGATCTCCTTCACCACGTCTCTGCCCGAGTTCACCAGTCTCACGATTCGCGCCAAAGGTGACCAGTACCGCGGTGCCCCGACCATGCGGGTGTCCGTCAACGGCCAAGTGGTGTCCACGGTCGCGGTCGACGCCACGACGTGGACGGACTACACGGTCGACTACAGCGGACCGGCCGGCACCTACAACGTGACCGTCGCCTTCACCAACGACCTGTCTTCGCGCAAGTACGGTGACCGGAATCTGCTGCTGGACAGCGTCACCGCGGTCGCGGCGGCGGTCGATCCCCCGCCGCCTACACCGCCAAGCACAAGCAGCCCCGGATATTTCGGGGGCGCGGACTGGTTGTGGAACCCCATCGGGGCCAACGCAGTTCTCGACGCGAACAGCGCGACATGGGTGAGCTACCTGGCCGCAGCGGACGCTCAACGAGTCGCCAACCTCTACCGGTATTCGGTGGCGATCGTCTCAGCCTCCGAGATCACCTCGAGCACACCGCGCTACGACGTCACACTCACCAAGACGGGACGGTGGGGCAGCGACCCGTTCGGATCGACCACCGTGCCGATCCCGGCCGGAACGAAGATCGCGCCGGGTTCGGACGGCCAACTCGCCATTCTCGATCCGACGACCGGCACGGCCTACGGGATCTGGCAAGCCAAGTACGACAGTTCCACCGATACCTGGTCGGGGTCGTGGGGTGGGATGACTGATCTCAGCGGTGACGGCATCGATGACACCGGATCGACGACCGCGGCGGGCATCGCCCGTTACGCCGGAGTGGTCACCGCCGACGAATTCGCCTCTGCGGTGGCCGCCAACACCGGCCTCAACCATGCACTCGCCTTCTCAACCGATCTCGCCGGCCCTGACTTCGTCTACCCGGCGATCAAATCCGACGGGCAGAACTTGGCAGGAGTGGTCACCCCCATCCCCGAGGGGTACCGAATCCAGCTGGACCCCAGCCTGAACATCGACGCGATCCCCGGTATCACGGCCGGTGAAAAGGTGATCGCAAAAACGTTGCAGACCTACGGCGCCTATGTCGTGGACCAGGGCGGTGCCCGGATGGCGTTCGCCTTCGAGCTGGTTGACGACGCGACATCCAGCTCGCCCGGCTCGGTGTGGACCTCCGCGGGATTCGGCTGGGACTACTACGACATGAACAAGATCCCCTGGTCTTCTTTGCGCGTCCTCGCGCCGACGGCGATGAGTCTGTAGTCGACTGCAGGGCCCCGCGGCGAAATCCAGCAGGAGATCTAGCCAGTCTTGTAAATTGGCGACCACGTCTCGACGCGGACCGATGCCGAGGAGGCTGAGCTGCCTACAATCAATGAAGCCAGCCCCCGACGTCTTCAGCAACTTGTCGCCGTCCTTGCCGCCGTCGCGTTGCTCGTCGGATTGGCCACCCCCGCTGATGCTCAACCCGCCGACGACCAAGGCCCGCCGGTCAGCCTGACGCTGTCCCTGGCGGAAATGGGATCCGATCGGACCCTGATGTTCTACGGCGACACCAGTTCCACGTCGCTGTCGTTCCCGGTGCCGACGGGCCTGCGGCCGGCAACACTGAACGCCACCCTGGATCTTCCGTTCCCGGTGCGGCCCGGAACGCTGTCGGTGCTGCAGGACGAGCGGCTCGTCACCAGAATCGTGCTGCCCACCACTGATCTCGCGCCCGTGGTGCTGCCCCTGAACGCCGTCGAGGTCACCGACAACACAGTCACGCTGACGCTGCGGCTCAGCGCACTCGCCGAGGACGGCTACTGCCTGGATTGGGAGAACGCCCTAATACTGTCCAACGGTTCCGTGACCTACACCGGCACCGAACGGTTACCGACCACCGTCGCCGACTTCCTTCCGCCGATTCTGCGGACCGTGACCCTCGGCGTCCCAGAGTCGCCCAGCCAAGCCGAATCGAATGCGGCTGTGCAGTTGGCGGCCTCCCTGCAGGCGCGCTACCGCAGTCAGTCGCCGCGCGTCGCCCTGGTCGCACTTCCCGGGGATCGCAACACGATTGCCGGTCCGGCACAGCCATTCGAACGGCGCATCGTCGTCAAAGAAGGAGGGCCGGAAGGGGTGTCGCTCGTAGCCGGCGAGGTCCCACAGTTGCTGATCTCGGGATCCGCGGATCAGCTGGCGAACCAGATCCGCCTGCTCACCGACGGATCGCTGAACCTGGCTGTGAGTACCAGCGTGGTCGCCGGTGACATGCGTGCGCCCACCCCACCGGCTGTGGGGAATGTGACGACGTTGACCGAGCTGGGTGCGCTGTCCCTATCGAACGTAGGCGTGGCTCCCCAAGTGGGTCTGCCCCTGGATCAGACCCGTTTCGGCCACCCGGTCCAGGGATTCAGGGTGCACCTCACCGGGACACACACCCCCGCTCCGGCCGGCGTCGGTGCGCGACTTACGGCCTCGGTGAACGGGGAGGTCATCGATTCGTGGGGAACCGGTCCGGACACCACGATCGATCACTGGATCGACATCCCCGACCGACTGGTGACCCGCTACACCTACCTGGTCGTCGGTATGGATACCAGCGGAAACACCGGTCGCTGCGGGGAGTATCGCCCGATCAAACTGACCGTCGACGGCAGCACCGTAGTCGAGTCGACAACCGCGTCGCCGCCGATTCCGCCCGGCTTCGGGTCACTGCCGCAGGCGTTGATGCCTCGCATGCAGGTCGGGCTGACCCCCGGGAACTTCGCCGACACCGGGCGGGCGATCCAGATCGTGGTCGGGCTGCAGCGTCTGAGCGTGGTACCGCTGCTGACCAAGGTGATGCCCGTCGACGAGGCCCTCGCAAGCGAAGAACCGGCAATTTTGATCAGCGCTGACGGTTGGAAATACGATTCGGTGACTCTCCCGGTCAGCAGCCGGGACCGATCGTTGACCCTTGTTGGACTGGGGAAAGACGACGCCGAAACGACGTTGACGCTGAATAAGGATATCCGGTTCGGCTCGCTGCAGACCGTCTTCGACGGGCGGCGCTCACTCTTGGTCGCCACGTCGAACGGAGCGCCGGCGCAACTCGACGACCTTCTAAGGCGCCTCAGCAGCGATCCGCGGGGTTGGTCGGCGCTGCGTGGTAGCGCCGTCGTGGCCATCGAAGGCAGCGAACCCCAAATGGTTCCGGACCGAACGCCGGTCAGCGTCTATGGGCCTGCGCCGTCCGAATCGCAAACCGGTGATCAGGATCAAGGCCATCCCGGCGTGTCGACCACATGGATCGCCGTGGCCGTCTTCGCGGCGATCGGAATCGGCGCGGTGGCTTACTGGATGGGCCGCCGCCGGAGGCGCCCAGCGCCACCCGAACCGCCCACGACGCCGCCGAGTGACCCATGACTAACCGGCCAGTGCATGTCGGTCTGATTCCCGATGGCCTGCGCCGATGGGCCAAGGCCAACAACACCACCCTCGGCGAGGCCTATCTGCGCGGCGCCAAGAAGGTCGTGGAGATACTGGTGGCGTTGCAACGCAACGATGTTCAGACCGTCACCGTGTACAACCTCAGCAAGGCCAATCTTGGTCGCACGGGTGCGGAACTCGAGGCGGTCTATTCGGCATCGATCGCGTTCTTCACCACGCTGATCCCCTACGCGTTCGACCCCGAACGGTGCGGATTTCGCCTCCACGGTGATGTGGCCGCACTCCCACCGCACTATGCGGCCGCTGGTCGGCATCTGGAGACCAAGATGACGGGCACCGAATTCCAGATCAACATCCTCGCGGCCTACGACGCCTACGACGAGATCCGCAACGCGGCGCAGCGCGCTGAGCGCGACGGGTCAGACCTCGCCGATGCTCTCGACATCGGCGAGGTCGACCTGGTCATCCGTACCACCGCCGAGCCGCTGCTCAGTGGGTTCTGTCCGTTGCAGAGCCAGTACGCTCAACTTTTCTTTCTGACCACGCCGCTCAACGACCTGACCATCGAACACCTCGACGATGTCCTCGCCCAGTACCGGCGGTCCCCGCAACTGCGTGGGCGGTGATTCACCCGTGACGCCACAGAGGAATCCGCTGATCGTCGGCGCCGGGCCGGCCGGACTCACCGCTGCCCTGCACCTGATCAAAGGCGGCGTCACCCCACGGGTCTTCGAATCATCGGCACACGTGGGCGGACTGGCCCGCACGCCTGCCGACGGGGACTGGCGCGTCGACCCTGGCGGGCACCGGTTCTTCACGCAGAACGAAGCCGTCTCCGAGCTCTGGCGGCAACTGCTGCCGGCCGACCAATGGACCGTCGTTCCCCGACGCTCTGCCATGTTCGTCGACGGCGAGTTCGTCCGCTACCCGCTACGTGGACGAGACCTGTTGCGGCACGGCGGAATCACGAACGGAATGCGTGGCTTGGGCAGCCTGATGTGGGCCAGGATGCGTACCGGGCCGAAAGTCTCCAACGACGTGGTCAACTTCCGGGATTGGGGCACGCACCAGTTCGGCCGCCGCTGGTACACAACGTTCTTCGACAACTACGTCCGCAAGACCTGGTTGACCGAACCAAGCGAACTTGCCAGCGACTGGGCCAACCAACGCATCAAGCCCATCAACTGGCGCTTGCACCCAGATGTCGGCCTCGACGCGGCCGACGTCTTCCGCTACCCGCGCCAGGGGCCCGGACAAGTCTGGGAGGCCGCCGCCGACGCATTGCACACCGCCGGTGCTGCACCGGTACTCAATGCCGAGGTCATCACAGCGAAACTCGACAGTGACGGCTGGACGCTAACGCTGCGTGACGGCCGCACGGCAACCGGTGACGCGGTGTTCTCGTCCATGCCGCTGGAGAACCTGGTCCAGGCGCTCGAACCCGCCCCGCCAATACCTATCCAACACATTGCTGCGCGGCTGCGCCATCGGGGCCTGATCACTATTGCGGTTGCGCTGCGCACCCGCTACGACATCCCGTTCAACTGGGTCTACACCCCGGGCCCCCAGTTCCGGTGCGGACGCATCCAGAACTACGGCCGGTGGTCGGAGGATCTGGCCCCGGCCGGGTGGAACGGCACCCACCTCGGATTCGAGTACTTCACCGACGGTCTGATCAGCCTGTGGGACGAAGACGACGACGACATGGTTCGGATCGTCGCCGCCGACCTACGCGCCATCGGGTGCGCCGTCTCCGAGATCGAGCACATCATGATCTGGCGCTCTCAGTACGCGTACCCGGTGCACGATGCGACACGGGAACGCAGTGTGCAATGCATTCGCGAGCACCTGGCTGAGCACTACCCGTCGCTGCACCCGATGGGCCGCAACGGCACCCACCACTACGACAACCAAGACCACGCCATGCTCAGCGCGATGCAGAGTGTAGAGAAGTATTTCGGATCGGATGTCGACCCGTGGCAGGCGAACACCGACCGGCGTTACCACGAATCCGGGCTGGTAAACGGTTGACGGGCACCGCAATTGTATTTGTGAACCACTCTGTCGATCGACGAAGATGTCCGTCTCGCGGTCAAGGAGGGGCCCGTCCGAGAATCGGACGATCGGGGAGGTGCTGTCCGAACTGGCCAGGCAGGCGATGACGTAACAACGGCCGGACGGTTCTGACTGTTCCTCACGCGACTTCTCCGGTTTCGAGCCATTCGAACCCCGTTGACCCCCCGTCGCCAAAGCCCTCGTCCATCGTCTGCGGGATGACGAAGCGATGACGCGATCGCTGCTCGACAATGATCACGAAATACGCATGGGCGGCAGTGGATCTCTGCTGTTCGGTCTAAACTCGTCGACGTGGTGCGCTGCCGTGTAGTCGTAGACGAGCAAGCCTTGGCGGTGTACCTCACCCCAGAGGGGATGCTCGTGAGCTCTACCTGTACTAGTTGCTTGCCGATTCCCGGTTGTCATTAGGGAGACAGTGATCATCGAGTACATGAGACGCCCACTCTTGGCAGATCATTGCGGATTCCGTGAATGTGTTTGTAGAGTCTGTGAACAAAAAGTCTAGAGCGGCCGAGCGAATCCGAACCCCAACGCTGCGCACAGGGATTCTGGTTGGGACGGACGTGCTGTCTGCGTCGATTGCAGCCACGATCGGCTTGCTCACGACCCCGACATCCAGCAATATCGGTCGTCCATGGTGGATCGGCGTTGTATTCGTTGGAGCGGTAATCACCCTCCTAGCGTTGCATTTTGCCTACCGCATTCGGCTTAGAAACAGCTTGCTGGACTACCTGGGGCCGCTTCAAGCCTCGGTGGCAGAGGCCGGAATACTGCTGATCGGCATCCTTCTGCCTGGGGGCGTTTCATTGCACGGGGAGCGCACCGGCGTTGTGTTCAGAATTTGCATTTGTGCAGCAATACTCATGCCGCTCGGAAGGTTCATCTACCTACGCCGTCAGCGAATCCTACGACGGAACCACCTTCTCACTACTCCTACCCTGATCGTCGGCAACGGTATGGTCGCGGGCCAATTGATGGACCGGCTGCATAGCCGACCGGAGTACGGGCTGAACCCGGTCGGAATACTCGATGACGAGCCTTGGTTGGATACGCGCGGAGGTACGCAACCCCCCGACGTGCCATATCTCGGAACGCCTCAAAACATCGAGGAAGCGATCCGGCAGACTGGGGCGGAGTGCATCGTCATAGCGTTCTCCCGCACTCGGGACGAACTGCTCACCTTGGCCATTCGAGCAGGCCACCGACATGGACTTCAAGTATGGGTCGTGCCGCGGATGTTCGACACTATGAGCGAACGACTCCAGGTTGACCACGTTGGTGGCCTGCCGCTGATCAAGCTGCCGCACACCGATCAGAAGAACTGGCAGTTTGTTGTCAAGCACACTTTGGACAGAATTGCGGCTGCTGTGGTGCTTCTGCTGATCTCGCCAATGTTATTGCTCATTGCCGTGTTGGTGAAACTCAGCTCCCCGGGGCCGATCTTCTATGTCCAACCTCGTGTCGGGCGCAATGGCCGCGTCTTCAACTGCTTGAAATTTCGCACGATGCGCGATCCGAGCGCTTCCGACCCTGAGTTCCACATCGAGAAGGGGACGGCGCCCGGTGGCGTCGAAGGGGTAGATAGGCGCACCAGAATCGGCAGAATACTCAGAGCCTCATCGCTGGATGAACTCCCTCAGTTCATCAACGTACTAAGAGGTGAGATGAGCTTGGTCGGCCCGCGGCCGGAGCGCCCCGAATTCGTCGAACTCTTCGATTCGGAGATCAGGCGCTACGGCGAACGGCACCGCGTGAAGGCCGGCATCACCGGGTGGGCACAGGTTCACAACCTTCGCGGACAGACGCCCATCGGCGAACGCGCCGACTGGGATAACTACTACATCGAAAACTGGTCGCTGGGTCTTGACCTGAGAATCCTTCTGCTGACCATTCCATCGCTATTCCACCGAATCGAATGAGACTTCCGCACCGCCTTGCTGTGCAGGGTCACACCAGAAACTTCACTCAACGGCGAGAAATAGTCCTGTTGGCGAGTCCCGTTATTTAGTCCACCCGGACGTAGAGTCGATCCACCGATGAAGTAGGCCGGCGGCGGCTGTCGAAATAAGGAAAGTGCCCTCTGAACTGCGATGATTGGAGTTACCACACCTCAATCGGACCAGTTCAGAAAAGGGCACTGCCGGCGCAGGTATCCGACAGCTTCGCCGCGGACTTCGCGGTATTCGATGACGGCAATCTCGTTTCGTGCGCCCAGGGACGCTGGCCGAGCGGACCGGCTTGATCGAGGTTGCTCGACAGCAGAATTCACATCGTCGAGCCCAGGATCGCCTCTGGTTCGGCCAGCCCGGCGCCCAAGCTGGCCACGGTGATCGCGGACATGTCTGCCAGCGCGGACAGCATCGATGACCTCGAGATCGTGCGCAGCGGCGGGATGAAGACCCTCTTCGACGGGGTGTGCGCGCCCTCGACCATCGGAACCCTGTTGCGGGAGTTCACCTTCGGGCACGCCCGTCAACTCGACGCTGTGCTCACTGAGCATCTGGGCGCTCCGTGTGAGCGGGGCGATCTGCTCACCGGCGCCGATACGGGTATTCATCGACATCGATTCGCTGCTGCGCCCCGTCCACGTACACACCGCGGAGGGCGCCTCCTACGGACACAACAAGATCGCCGGCACACAGGTGCTGCCTAAGGGTCTGTCCCCGCTGGCCACGACGATCAGCACCGCGCAGTCGCCCCGGTGATCGCCGAGATGCGCCTCGGGCCGGGCAGGCCGCGTCAGGCAAAGGGGCGGGGCCGATGATCGCCCAAGCGATCAGCACCGCCCGCGCCGCCGGGGCGCACGGCCCGATCCTGGTGCGCGGCGACTGCGCGTGTGACACCCGCGCCGTGGTGGGTGCCTGCGTGCGCCACGTCGCGCAGTTCCCCCTGGTCATGACCCGCAACGCCGCAGTCCAGCGCACCATGGCCGACACCGCCCATGCCGTAGCCCGCAGATCGACACTGCGGCGGCCCATCGTCAACGTCCCCGCCCGCCTGGTACGTCCGCAACGGCGCCCCGGCCTGCACCTGCCCACCAACTGGCCCTGGTCGAAACCCTGGCTTGCACTGTGGCGCAAAACGATTGGATCCAGCCCACCGCAATCCGCAACAACCTGACCACCCGCCATCATGGCCCGACAAGGAAAAACAGGACAGCTGGGCAACCCAGCAGATACCCCCTACTCACAGCCGAAATCCACAACCCGAACACCGGGAAAATCAGCCAACAGGACCCATCGGTACATCCAAGCCTAGTCTGCGGGCTGTCGGAGAGAGCTACAGTCCTGCCTATGGACACCGCAGGCACCTTGGTCGGATACGCCAGCTGCTCACTGGACGCCGATGACGTCACCGAGCAGCGGCGACGACTTCGCGAACTTGGCGTAGCGGAGGACCGAATCTTTCTCGACCATAGACACGGGGGCGACACCGAACGGCCAGGTCTGGACGAAGCTCTCGCGGCGGTGCAGAGCGGTGACACCCTGGTGGTCCCGAAGCTGGATCGGCTCGCCAGATCGGTACCCGACGCCTGCGCTATCGGTGAAGATCTTGCCAAACGTGGAATCACCTTGTCGCTTGGCGGCCAACTGTACGACCCGGCTCAGCCCATGGGCAAGATGTTCTTCGAAGTACTGGCCACCGTGGCCGAATTCGAGGTCGACCTCCTCCGGGTGCGGTCCCGCGAAGGCTTGACCGGGCTAACCACAATTACCGAGACGCTCTCACGACTGGAGTTCTCGCTCAACAGCCCACGAGTTCACGGGCCGCATCTCGGCGTAATCCTCTGCGAAATAGATCATTTCGAAACGATCACTGAAACTTGGGGGGATGCCATCGGCGATGTCGTACTCGCTGCCCTGGCCATGCGCCTGCGCAATTGTGTACGCCAAGGCGACACGGTCGGGCGATTCGGCTGGGCTCAGGCGCTGCTGCTGCTACCGGATGTTCACGGCCTGGACGACGTCACCCACATCGCGGAGAAGTTACGCCTCAGTGCGCGGGAACCCCTCCGCCACGCGGAAATCACGATCGACGCCAAGCTCAGCTTCGGTGTCACCCTGGCCGTCACCGGTGAGTCGGTGTCAACGCTTAGGGCTAGGCTCGACGAAGCGTTGAACACCGCCAAACGGGCCGGCGGGGATACCGTCTGCAGTATTTGATCGGGTTCATTCATGGCGACCGAAGTTGCGTCGGCCAAGAGGTTTCAGCGACGCAGTCGGTGGGTCAGATGTGTTGGTGCTGGCTACCAGGCGACCGGCTTTGGTTTGCCGAAGTGATATCCCTGCGCGCGGTCTACCCCCAAAACAGCGAGCTTTTCCAGCAAAGCCTCGGTCTCCACCCCCTCGGCGACAGTGGTCAATCCGTATGCCCGCGCGACGAAGACGATGGTCTTCACGACGCGTTCGTCCTCGCGATCCTCGAGCATGTTCCGCACGAAGCTGAGATCGATTTTCAAGGTGTCGAGAGCGAGATTGCGTAGTTCGGTAAACGCGCCGTA
>JAGQTV010000094.1 GCA_020438845.1 Mycobacterium sp.
AGATCCCTCTCGCTTGCCGCGACCCCTGCGGTCACGGACGAAAGCAATCCTCCAAAGCGCTACCAGATACCCGCGCCACCGCTACCGGATAGTTACACCGGTGCTACCGGAAGCGCCGACTTAACAGGAGCGCCGTCGAAGACGTGGTCGGCGAGTTCCACCTCGAATCCGTACTTGCGGTAGTCGGGCCGGAAGGAGTACACGCCGAGATTGGTGTTCACGGTGACGAACCGGCCGCCCCGCTTGATCCGGCACGCCAGGCCACGGCCCATCTGTGCGAGCTCTGCGCGGTCTTGGGCGTACACCAGCAGCCAAGCGCAGACGACGATGTCGTAATCCTGTTGCGGGACGATCGAACGGGCATCCGCCACCGTGTATTCGATGCCCAACGGCTCCTGCGATTCCTGTTCACGGGCGAGGGCGATCATGCGTTCGGAGATGTCGAGTCCGACTACCTGCGCGGCGCCGGCACGACGCAGCAGGCGAGTGAAATGCCCTTCGCCGCAGGCCACGTCAGACCGAGCAGACTGTCGGCATCGTCGAGCGCCGGACGAACGCGAAAACCCGTGGAGGAGCAAAATGGGTACAGAGCTTCCGTTTTCCCTGCTGACGCAACTTGCTGGTGAGCCTGTCCACCTGGAGTTGTTCGGTCCCGATGCGTGCCTGCAAAGCTGGCTGGCCGCCGAACGGGCGCTGGCACTTGCTCAATCGGAGCTAGGGATCATCGACTTGGCGGACGCCGCGGCAATCAGCGCCGCTGCTCGGCTGGACAACATCGATCGCGACGAGCTGTGGGCGTCGGCCAAGAACGTCGGCTACCCCATCCTTGGCATGGTTCGCCAGATTTCCCGCTTGTTGCCTGAAGGACCCAATGGTCGGGTGCACTACGGTGCCACTACACAAGACATCATGGACACCGGACTGGCATTGCAGATGCAGCGATCGTTATACGAGCTGGATGCACGGCTCGGCCAGTTGGGCGAGGCACTGGCCCGACAGTGCGAAGCAAACGCCAAGACTGTGATGCCGGCCCGCACCCACGCTCAGCAGGCGGTCCCCACAACACTGGGCGCGACTCTGGCTTCTCTTCTCGCGCAGTTCGCGCGCCACCGCGAGCGTGTGAACCAGGCGCTACCGCGGGTCGCGGTGGTATCGATGTTCGGCGCCGGAGGTACCTCAGCGGCCTACGGTGCGCAATCGGTGCACCTACGTGAGCGGATGGCCCGGCGACTCGGACTGCATCCGACCGACGTGCCGTGGCATGTCGCTCGCGACGGGTTGGCCGAGTATGGCTGGTTGTGCGTGATCCTCACCGCCACCTGTGCCAGGCTCGCGCGCAACATCGTGGACTTGTCGCGTACCGAGATCGGTGAGGTGTTCGAGCCCTTCAACAGCCATCGTGGCGCATCGTCGACGATGCCGCAGAAAGTCAATCCCATCTCCTCGGAGTTCATCATCGGTCTTGCGGGAACAGCGGGCGCTCTCGCGTCGTCGCTGGCGCGCATCCAAGAGGCGGGTCATGAACGTGCTGCTGGTGAGTGGCAGATCGAATGGCAGGTCATCCCCCAGCTCGGCATGATCGCCGGTAGCGCTCTCCAGCAGGCGCAGCTGATCATCGAGGGGTTGCGGGTCGACGCCGAGCGCATGAGGAAGAACCTCAAACTCGACAGCGGCCTGATCATGGCTGAGGCGCAGATGATTCACCTGGCACAGACACTGGGCCGAGAAACCGCCCACGACCTGGTCTACGAGGCCGCCCAACGCGCCCGCTCGGAGCATCGAATCCTTCAGGAAACCTTGCCTGAGGTGCTCATCGAACACGGCGTGGCCAACCAGGTGCCTGACCCGATTCGGGCGGGCGACTACCTCGGTGAGGCAGAAGGCATCGTCACCGAGGCCGTTCGCCTGTGGAATGCCGCACCCACGGTCACCGAACCGCCGGATCTGGCGGAACTTGCCCATGCCCCCGACGGCGACATGTCCCGCTGACGCGTTCGAGAAGGCTGTCGAGGGAGACCTGATCACCGTACGGGAACATTGAAGGAGGTAGCGATTACCACCAGATATGACGCGATCGTCGTCGGCAGCGGCCATAACTGCCTGACGTGTGCCTGCTATTTGGCGAGAGCGGACCTGAAGTTACTCGTTCTCGAGACTTACCATTCCATCGCCGGTGTGACAGCTCCGTCCGATCGCTAGGTGTTCGGGCTCCACCTCCACCGGCAGCCTGTCTTCCCGGCCGGTCTATGCGTGGCCAGCACCCTGCAACGGGTCCATGAGAGAGCACTAATTTTCATCCCATCGGGACATCACTTCGCCCCCGGAATCTGGACACATCCGCGAAATCACCGGACCAGATGACAAGGAGCACAACATGACACGAACTGCCACCTGGAAAGCCTTCGCCTTAGCCGCCGCACTGACCGGCGCCGGTATGTTCGGCGCGGCAGCGGCGACCGCCGAGCCCAAGACCATTGGATCGGGCAGTTCGACCTCTCGATCGAGTGATTCGGTGCGAGGTGGTTCCGGCAAGACCGGCTTGAGCGACTCGACGTCGCAGTCCACCCGCAAGACCAAAATCCCCCTCCCAGTGCGCGGGAGCTCCGAGACTGCCGGCAAGGCCGGCTCGGACACCTCGACTCCAAAGTCCGGCGAGGGCTCACGGGCCGTTATTACCCTTCCCCGGCGATAAGGACGAGTGCTTGAAGTTCGGTCGCCATCGCCCAGGTGCCGGACGACGTCGGTCGGAGCTTCGTTCGCCCAGAACGCCTTTGCACCTGGCGCCGGTCCACAAGCGCACGCGCTCGTCATACGAGCTCTCGCGCGGACACTGCATTGGACAGCCTGCGTGTCGGACGAACTCAGCGGATCCGCCCTGACTGCTCCATCACCTGTGCGGCACGTCCCGTCACAACGCGCCCCCTCCTTGCGCTGCACGTTCTCTGTGTTTCCGATCAGGACCGCAAGCGGCTTCTCCGCATTTCGTGGCGAATACGAGAACCGTATCGTTCTACCCTTCTCGCGCCCGGCGCATGCAGAACAGGCGTAGAATTCAATCAGGACAGCGGCATTCCGCATATGACTGAACGGAGTTGTGTCGTCGCTGATTTCGGTGATCCAGTCCTTAGCGGCTGGGATGGGAGCGTCGCGATGACGCATCAACGGTTAAGCACCTGCTGCCACAAAGTCAGCTGCACAGCACAATTGGCCCTCCCGCGGCAACAGCTGCTGAGCAGGGCCGCTGGGAATCCGAGGGCGGAGCAGTGAGTGGCCGCCGGAGGCTGGCAGGAGCACAGGGATATGGCCGCTGAGGATCCGGCGTTCGAATCGCTTAGCATCATTGATATTCCGGTCGAGGCACAGATCTCTCAACGGATGCTCCGTCGGCTCGCCGACATCGAGAACTCGGCCAGCGCCGGCCCGGTCACGCCAGCCGCCCGTGCAGCTCTCGCGTCCAGCGTCATCGCCCACGCTGTGGTCGAACTCGAACTCAAACTCATCGCGCAACAGGAGCGGAGCAGGAAATGACAGTCTGGGTAACGCGGAACGACGGAGTCGTTGAGGACTTCACCCGCTCTGCTGACCACTACGTCGAACACTTCGACGGATCGCTCGAAGTGATCCGTGGTGGGACAGCGCCACCGGAAAGCTTTCCGGCCGGGGGCTGGACCGCCGTGCGCGGAGACGGCAGACAGCAAAGCCGCGGACATCTCCGCGATCTCATCAAACGCCTCGCGAGTACCCCCGAGCACTAACGGGGGAAGCGAGATTCGAGGAATGGATGATCGGTAGCGGTGCGGTAGTTGGGCACCGCCGTATCGAATGTTCGCTGACAACGAGAGGGTGGTGCGCGATGTCCAACTACACAGCAACGGGGCACGGACCAGTGGGCCTGCTGAGGGTGGCAGTGGCCGTCGTCGGCGTAATCTTCGTGGTTGGCATTTACCCCCTTACCAAGGTGTGGCCGTCCGGGTGGTCGTGGGGGCACGGGGCTTCGCACTATCTGGCAATGATCATCGGGTTGTATGCCACCCTCGGGGTTTTTCTACTGCTGGCCACCCGTGATCCACTGGCCAACCGCAGCCTGATCTGGTTCACCGTAGTGTCGAGCGTCGTACACGCCGTGATCATGGCCGTCCAGGCTCTAACAGATTCCAACGAGCGCGGCCATCTATTGGGCGATGTGCCAGCACTTCTGATCATCGCGGCTGTTCTCGCGGTGCTGCTGCAGCGGGCGGACACCCCAAGGGCAGCTGGCGCCGATTCTCGTTGAACGAGATAGGCAATTCAGTCGAGGGTGACCGCCACGTTCAGGGGACACAACGGACGCGCCCGCGCCAGCCGTGCGGTCGGGTCTTGTCGGAACGGTGAGTCCAGCCCACTGCTACGTGCACGACGTGTTCAGCGGTTCGGGTCATCGACTTTCTTCCTGTGCAATGTCGAAAGCGGGACCGTCGGCCCGGTCGACGGTGGTGAACGAGCGAACCGGCCTTCGGCGCAGTCGCTTTCGCGGGTGGGCCGGATGGCCTAGCGCGACGACGGCAGCCAGCGCCCAGCGCTCCGGCGCGCCCAGTAGGTGCTTCACCTCGGGCTCCATCCGTACCAGCATCGTGGTCATCACCCCGCCGAGGCCCTCGGCGTGGGCAGCCAGCAGGATGCTCCACACGAACGGGTACACCGAGGCTCCTCCCGCGATGGGGTATCGGTCGACGTCGCGGTCCACCGCGGCGAGCGCCGACAGATCGGCGAACACCGCCAACAACACAGGAACCCGGTCGAACTCGCCGGCGAACCCCTGCGCCGCCGCCGAGGCAAGTTCGGCGGGGATTGCCGACACCGCGGCAGCCTCAGCCTCCGGATCGTTGCCCGGCGCCCACGGTCGCAGGCCTGACGCACTCATAGCAAGATAGTCACGCCAACCGGGAATGTAGAGATCCCGCAATCGCTTTCGGGTATACCCGTCCTTGATCACCACCACGTGCCAGGCCTGGGCGTTGCCGCCGCTGGGCGCGAAACGGGCATTGTCGAGGATGCGCCTGACGACGTCATCGGCGACAGGTTCGTCGATGAACTCGCGCACCGCCCCGGTACTACGCAGCGTCTCAATCAGATCCATTGCAGTGCTCCTCGTTCGGTCAACACCGTCGGGCCAGCGAATCCAGCGCGGCAACAACGGCTTCAGGGGCCTCCAGCGGGGCGAGATGCCCGCAATTCGGCACGACCTCGATGGTGGCCCGGGGCGCCAGGCGGGCCAACGGCATCGCGGCATCGACCGGGTACAGCGCGTCCTGCGCGCCCATCAGGATCGTGGTCGGCACCCGCAGCTCCGGCAGCACCGCGGCCAGCCCCTGGGAACGGGTCAGCACCGTGCGCACCGTCGACGTCGCCGCCGCGCGGTCGAAGGACCGGAAGGCCGAGACGAAGGCGTCGACCCGGTCGCGGTGAGCCTGCCAGGTGGGGGCAGCGATCATCGACCGGGCGACGCCCTTGCCCCAGAACGCCGTCGACCCCACCGCGCGGGTACCGACAACCTGCATATGGTGCCCGCCGAGACTAGCCGCGAGCGGGGTGTTCATCATGAGTACCGCGGTGACCCGATCCGGGTACTGCACGCCGGTGTGCGCGGCGACCTGACCGCCCCACGAGCAGCCGGCCAGCACCGCGGCCTCGATCCCCAGTTCGTCGAGGAGATCGACCACCGCCCCGGCGTAACGCTCGGGTTGGACGTCGCCTCGCGGCGCGTCGCTGCGCCCGAATCCAGGACCGTCCACGCGGATGGCCCGCCACTGCGGGCCGAGTAATGCCGCGACGTGGTGGTAGAGGCGGTGGTCGCTGAACAGTGACGGCCACAGCACCACCGGTGTGCCGTCGCCCTCACTATGACCGCTGTCGGCCACGGCCAGTGTTCCGATGCTGGTCGGTATGCGCCGGTTTAGTGCTGTCATGCCATCACCCTGACTGCGTGGTCGCTGATCCAGCTGCCGTGAAAGCCGAACGGAACCCGCTGCGGCAGAGGAATTCTGGCGACCGGCCCCGCCTTGACATCAAGGGCGTCGAGGACGACGAACTCACTGCTGTCGGTAGCCGCGTCATACGCATAGCTCATCAGCCAGCCGTCGTCCTCGCTGAGGGGGTTTTCCCGCGGCACGAAGTCGGTTTCAGCCGAGCCGCGCCCGACCCCGAGGGAGTGCACGTCCACGGTGTCCTTGTCCATGTCGTACTTGTAGATGTCGCCGGGAGCGAAGCCGTCGCCGACACCGACGCCGTAGCCGAACCGGTGCCGGCTCGCCGACACCGACGGGGCGACGCGGGGGAACTCCAGGGTCCGCTCGTCGAGACGCTCCTGGCGGACCTTGCGGCCCGCTGGGTCGACGGTCCAGCGGTACAGGCTGGGCAGGCTGTCCCCGGCAGGGCCGAGGATGTCGCGGTCGAACATCCGGTCGTAGCGGCAGATGTCTATGACGACGGTGCCGTCGTCGGCGTCGTAGGCGTTCATCGGGTGATAGGCGTAGCAGGGTTCGATCGCGCACCAGATGATGTCGGCGGCGTCGGTACTGGAGCGGGGCAGTAGGCCGACCCGCGGGGTGTAGTCCGGGTTCCAGCGGTACGGGAAGCGACGTGCCCCGGCGAGGTCGAGGTCGACGGTCACCGGCAGGTCGTAGACCACCGCGTAGCTGCGGGTCAGTGACATGTCGTGCACCATCACCATGCCGGGCAGCGGGATGTCGACGCTCTTAGACACCTCCCCCTCGGCGCCGACGACCAGGTACTTGATGTGGTCGTTCCACTGCGCCCACGCGTAACACATCGCGTGCCACTCGCCGGTGAGCGGATCGAACTTGGGGTGCGCAGTGAAGCCGCCCGGCGGCGTTGCGCCGAACGGGCGAGCTCCGATGGTG
Source organism: Mycobacterium sp. (assembly GCA_020438845.1). Lineage (GTDB taxonomy): Bacteria > Actinomycetota > Actinomycetes > Mycobacteriales > Mycobacteriaceae > Mycobacterium. Next base: position 6,900 of record JAGQTV010000094.1, read on the forward strand.
TCGAGGTCGTAGCCCATCTCCACCGGAGCGCCGCCGGCCTCGACCAGCGCCAGCGTCCGGCCCGCCCAAGCGGCGATGTTGGTGTTCGGCGCGCCGTCCGGCTGTTCGTCAGCGACGTCCTCGCCCAGATCGGCGCGCACGGCCCGGCTGCGCACGTACCGGTTGCGGTACCACTCCGCGCGCCCGTCGCGCAGTCGCACGCCGTGGATCATCCCGGTTCCGGCGAACCAATTGTGCTGCTCGGGTCTCTCGACGGTTACCGGGTTGGGTCCGTTGCGCAGATACCGACCCTCCAGTTCGGCCGGGATCTGACCGATCACTTCCAGATCGAAGGCCGTGACTTCAGTGTCGACCGGAGCGAAGTTGCCTTGCAGATAGATGTTCTGGGATTTCATCATGTCACCTCAGTTGCTGATGCTCGGCGTCGATTGGACGAGCTCCGCGGACGTCGCCTGAGCTAGGGGGAAGCGCGCGGCCTCGCCGGCGGTAATCGAGAGGCCGATCCCCCGGTCGGTAGTACCGAAGACGGCGAGCTTCATTTGTGCCCTGCGCCCGCAAATCGGGTCCAGTGATGACTTCATGTTCACAGCGTGAACTTTACTTCGAGGTGTTCACACTGTCAACATGTAGCGCGTGGCGAAGCCGAAGAACACATACCACCACGGGGATCTGCGCAACGCCCTGGTCCTCACGGCCGTGCGCCTCATCGAGGACGAGGGGCTCGACGAGTTCAGTCTGCGGGCCGCCGCCCGCGAGGTAGGAGTCTCGGCCAATGCCGCCTACCGGCACTTCAGCGACAAGTCTGAACTGCTGACCGCCGTCGCTGCCCACGGGTTCGAACAACTGGCCCAGCGGATGCGGCGAACGATGAACGCCACCCGGACCGGCAAGACCCCGGCTGAACTGGCCATCAACCGATTCAAAGCGACCGGCCGGGCCTACGTGGAGTTCGCCCTGGCCCATCCTGAATTGTTCGAAGTGATGTTCGGCCGCAGCGGCGCCCATGCCTTGGCGCCGAGGGACCCGGCCGATGACGAGGTCGGTACCTACGCACTGCTCGGCAGTGCCCTGGACGATCTGGTTTCCACCGGCGTTCTCACCGCGGCCCGCCGACCCGGGGCTGAACTCAAAGCCTGGGTCACCGTCCACGGCTTCGCCAGGCTGTGTCTGGATGGGGCCGTGCATCTCACTTCGGGCTGCGCACGGGCCAGCGCGCTGGAGTCCCTGCTCGACTTCGCAGTGGCGGGAGTCCGCAACTCGGATTCGTAAGCTGGAGCCTCAGGGGCACAACCGGTTCCAGCCCAGAGTCTTGGCGATCTTCCCGTTCACGGTGTCTTGCCTTCCGCCGACTGCCGGACTGCCTCGACATAACCGCCGTAAGCCGTGCAGCGGCAGAGGTTTCCGCTCAGCCCTTCCCGCACGTCCTCGGCGCTGGCTCCGGGTTGCTCCTCGATCAGCGCCGCCGCGGACATCACCATGCCCGGTACGCAGTACCCGCACTGCAGGTCCGCGCATGTCACGATCGCCTCCTGCAATGGGGTGAGGCTGCCATCAGCCGGCGAGTACCCCTCGATCGTCGTGATCTGGTGCCCCTGGTCGAGAGCCGCCAGTTCCAGACAGGCGTTGACCGGACGGCCGTCGATGTGAACGGTGCAGGCACCGCACTGTCCGGTACCGCACGCGAACTTGGTGCCGATTAATCCGAGCCGGTTGCGCAGTACCTCGAGCAGTGTCTCGAAGTACCAGGCGTTGTCGACCCGGCGCTCTTCACCGTTGACGGTCAGCGTGTAGGACAGCTTCTCTTCTTCGCTCACGCGGAATCCTCCTCGAAGAGATGTCGTAACGCGCGGCGGGCCATCACCGCTATGGCGTGACGCCGGTAGTCGGCGCTGGCCGTCACATCCGTGACGGGGTCGGCGGACTGGGCCGCGGCCGCGCCGAAGGCCTCGGCCACGTCATCGTCGACTCGTTTTGCCTCCCAGTCGATTCCCGATACGGCGATGGCCTCGGCGGAGGGCGAACGCACCGCGGTCGGTGCCACACTCCCGAGTGCGAGCCGGACCGAACGGGCCGGTTCGTCGACGACGACGGTCACGGATGCGGTGGCATAGCAGACCGCGTTGCGGGGCCCGACCCGGTAGTACCGTTGCGGCCCGGTAGCGGGCGTGAAACGGACCGCCGTGAGGATCTCGTCCTCAGCCAGAAGGGTTCCCTCGGGTGCGAGCACCTCCGAGAGTGGCATGCTGCGCTGGCCCTGCCGGCCCACGACGTCGACGACGGCGTCATAAGCCAGCAGGACAGGGATCAGTGTTCGCTGCGGCCCCCCGCCGCAGATGTTCCCGCCGACGGTAGCGCTGTTGCGGATCTGCCGTGATGCCAACGACCGAGTGGCATGGCCCAGAGCTGTGGATGGGGGTGCCAGTTGATCGTTGGCCCGAACCTCGGCGACGGTGCACGTTGCCCCTAACCGCCACTGGCCACCCTCCTGTTGAAGGCCGCGCAGTTCGCGCAGCCCGCGGAGGCTGACGAAACCCGTTGGCGGAGCACCTCTATTCACGTCGGCGACGACGTCGGTGCCCCCGGCGATGAGCCGTGCGTCCGGGTACGCGCCTCGAAAGTCGACCGCCTCCGCAAGGTTTGTGGGCATCAACAGCGTGCCGGTCATATCCGCCTGTCCGTCTTCGGGTTACCACTGCACCGTAACCAAGACTGGACTATAACGAAGAGCGTGCGGCAACTTCGTGAGGCGATTTCGGCCTGGTCCTCGGCGGACCTCAGGCTGGCGGGTGCCACCCTCGTCGAGGCCAACGGATCGACACCCCACCAGCTGGGCCTTTCGTTGGTCACCTCCGAGGTGGGAGATACCGTCGGGGCCTTGTCGGGGGGCTGCGTCGACGCCGATCTCGTCCTGGCCTGCGACCGAGTCCTCGCGGGCGGTCCGCCCGAGGTGCTCAGGTTCGGCGCCGGCGATGACGGCGTGAGCGAACTCGCCTGCGGTGGTTCCCTCACCGTTTGGGTACACGAACTCGACCCGGGGGCGATCTCGGCGACAATCGGCGCTTCCGATGCAGCCGTCCTCACCGAACTCGCCGGTGACAGCATCCGGCAGTATGCCGTATCCAGTTCGGAAACAGCGGCCTACGATTGCGGCCGTTCGGAGATGGACCCGGCCCGCGCGATTGCCGCCCGGTGGCTGCTCGAGTCCCGCCGTCGTACCGAGTTAGTGGAGACCCCCGGCGGCGGGCGGATCTTCCTGGAAGCGTTCGGGCGGCGGGGCCTGTTCATCGTGGTGGGTTCAAGCGGCTATACCGAGGCGCTGTGCGCTCAAGCGGACCTTCTCGGATACCAGACCGTCGTGATCGAACCGCGCCCTCGGTTCGCCGCCGGGATCACCTGCGCCGGTGAGGTGATCGGCAGCTGGCCCGACGCGGCGCTGGAAAAGTTGACCGAGCACGGGCGACTCGATGACCGCTCGGCGATCGTGGTCTGCACCCACGACCCGAAGTTCGACGAGCCGGCGCTGGAGGCCGCCCTGGCGACACCCGCCGGTTTCATCGGTGCGCTTGGATCGCGGACCACCAGCGCCGACCGGCGCGAGCGATTACGCGCCCGCGGCATCACCGAGGCTGCACTGCAACGCATCAACTCTCCCGTGGGCCTCGATCTCGGTGGCGCGAGTCCAGCCGAGACGGCGGTGTCCGTCGTCGCCCAGATCATCGCCGTCACCCGCGGACGCAGTGCCGCGCCGCTGCGAGACACGGAAGGGCCCCTGCATGCCCGCTGAACGCATCGGCGGAGTACTGCTGGCCGCAGGTGCCGGAAAGCGGTTCGGCGCAGACAAGCTGGCTGCGGAACTTCGGGGGGAGAGTCTGCTCTACCGGTCGGTCACAGCGATGCTCAGGGCGGCTCTCGACCCGGTCATAGTCGTGGTCGCCCCCGGCACCGAACGGCCCGTTCCACACGGGGCGACGACAGTGGTCAACGACCGTTCCATCGACGGCATCGCCACCAGCGTCCAGGTCGGTCTGGCCACTTTGCGCGACGTGCCCGACGTGGCCGCCGCCGTCATCGCGCCGGCCGACCAGCCCTGGTGCGGGGCAGCAGTGCACCAGAGGCTTGTCGAGGCCTACAAGCAGACGAACCGGCCCGTGGTCGTGGCCACCTTCGGCGGCGCCGTGCGAAACCCGGTGCTGCTGGCACGAGGACAGTGGTGTCTCTCCGAACGGATCTGCGGCGACGTCGGTCTGTCCGCCGTCGTGCGCGAACTGTCACCGCTGAGAGTGGAATGCGATGACGTCGGCTCAGTCGCCGATGTCGATACTCCCGCAGACCTGGTGCTCGCCCGACGAACCGAGGAGGCCCAAGCGGGTGGAGCCTGACGAAGCAGAACGGAAGGCCGGTTCACGGTATGTGAAGTCCAGCCTTGCCTGGCTGCTCGCGTTCGTCCTGGTCATGTCCGGATGCACAAGTGGCTCTCGCAACAGCACCGATATTTCGCCCTCCTTTCGGGAACCCGTCAAGCTGAGCAGCGAGCATGGAGTGCTCGAAGTTCGTCTGACGGCGCGGCAATCCGAGACGACACTCAACACCGTGGCCAGGCCGGTCACCGGGATGCTGCTGTACGACTGGCGCTTGGTGCGCGGAACCTCCTCTGACGGAACTAGTTCCGGAGGACATTCCTACCCCGCACCGACTCTGGCGGTGCAGCCCGGAGAGAAGCTCATCATCCACATGAGCAACGGTCTGCATGACCTGACGATCCCTGACTTCATCGATCCCGTACTCACACCTGCTGGCGCGACAGTGCCACTGGTTCCGGCACCGGCAACCAGTGTGCCGATCAACCTGCACACCCATGGGCTTCACGTCAGTCCGAATCTCAACGCCGACAACGTCTTGCTCGACATCCCCGCCGGCATGGGGAACACCTACGAGTACGACATTCCCTTCGATCATCCCCAGGGGGTGTACTGGTATCACCCGCACCGTCATCAACTCACCGAGTCCCAGGTGTATCGGGGACTGGCAGGGCTGATCGAAGTCGGCCGGCCCGAAGGGGATCTGTCCAAGGTCGCCGACAACCACCTGCCAGTGCGCACCATGGCCCTGCAGATGAATTTCGTCCCGAACCGGGCGGGGGGGCAACACTACCTTGGGTACACGTCGTGGTCGCAGATGCTGAACACCAAGGCAAACCCCGCTCCAGGGGCGCTGAAGGGTGGCAGCTATCGACCACTATTGGCGCCAGTGAATTTCGCCGATTCGGCACCGGGCACGACGTTCAAGACCAATTGGTACTCCGGCCCCTTGGATTTCACGAACAAGCGGGGTGCCTTCCAGTTCATACCGCAGAATCTCATCGACTTCTCCGGCGATGACCCCGCTGTGGTGTCACCTGCGGATCGCACTGTGCCGGACCAACTGCGCGATATCCAGTTCACCGTGAACGGTCAGTTTCAGCCGGTCATCGAAGCCGCTCCCGGGCAGACTGAGGTCTGGAATCTGGCGAACATCGGCTCGCAGGGCTACATGAACATCGGCGTTCGTAACACTGCCACAAAACAATTGGAGCCACTTCGTGTGCTCGGCCGTGACGGTAACCCGGACCCCGCTGTCGGGACGGGGATGGCGCGTGACGGTACGACCTACCTGCTGGCACCGGCATCACGAGTCACGCTGGCCGTGACGATGCCGCAAGCCGGAGGCCTGGAGTTGGTGATGCCACCGCTAGAGGGCCCGGACACGAGACACACGCAACCATTGAGCACGAGAGGCATCCTCTACACCAAGACCAAGGACAACGCGGTGTCCGGACAACTGGGGACCGTCAGCGTTGACATGGCTAATCTCAATTGGCTGGACGGGTTCAAGTCGACCCCGGTGCAAACCCTTGCTGCGGTGAGACTGACGGGTGCGCCGGTGGCGAGCGTGCCGTTCACCCCAGGGGAGCCTCTGACGGATCATTCCTCTTTTGTAGACACTTCAGCGATGAAGGTGGATCAGCGTCGGGTCTTCACCATCGGCGGCGGGTCCAGCCCCCGGGTTAATCCCGACGATCCGAACGCCTTCATGTACATGTTCAACAAGACCACCTGGCCGACGACCCCGGTGATCCACCCGCGGCTGAATTCGGTCGAGGAATGGCGCTTCATCAACACCAACAACGATCAGCATCCAATCCACGTTCATGTCAACGATTTTCAGGTGATGGGGACTATCGATCCGGTGACGGGAGTGAATTCGGGCACTCAATCGCACGCCTACGACAACTTCAACGTCCCCGCCCCCCTACTCGACTCCGCGGACCAGGCAACCACTCCCGGAGAGATGACGATCCGCTCGCTGTTCAAAGACTTCACCGGAACGTTCGTCACGCACTGCCATCGGTTGGATCATGAGGACAACGGCCTGATGATGACCATTAACGTCATCCCGGCGGTGTCCACTTACGCCGTCGCAACGCAGCAGGGGGAAGCCTCGGCCGAGGTGGAGGTGCGCGATCAGTCCAATAACGCTGTGGTCGGCCATGTCGCCCCGTTTACCAATTCCCGGGGACTTCCCAACGTCACGATGGCCGACGTCGACGGCGATCAGGTATTGGACCTCCTCGTCGGCAGCGGCCCAGGCGACCGTGGCGAAGTGGTCGCTTTCTCCGGAGCAGGGGGCGCTTTCACGCGTGAGCTGGCGAGGTTTCGCGTGTTCGGCGACGACTTCCGCGGCGGGGTGAACGTCGCCGCCGGGCACATCGCGGGCTCACCGCTGGCGAGCAATATCGTGGTGAGCTCCGGGCCCGGCCGAGACAACGAAGTCGTCGTCTATTCCAATGTGCTGCCAAACACGCTTGGCTCGGCGCCGGCGGTCTTCTCGTCCTTCCAACCACACCCCGGACAGGACGGCACCACGCTTGCGGCCGGGCTTACCGACCCCATGGGCAGGGTCAGCATCGTCACAGCTCCGACGAACGGATCCAAGGTCAGGGTTTTCAACTACCCGTTGCTCACGAGCGATGACGGTGCTCATCACCACGGGGGTTCCCCCGCAGGCGATTCTCATGGAGCCGATTCCCCTGGAGGCGAGGGGCCACAACTGGTGACCGAGTTCACCGCGTTCAACAACTACTACGGGCCGATGTCGTTGGCCACCGGATGGATCGCGGCGAATGAGGGCGGCGCGGAGAGCATTCTGGTGGCTCAGCGCGACGGCCAGGGGTTGGTTCGCAGCTTCTCGTCGGGTTCAGAGTTGACGGGGCAGTCCGGCATGTATGTCGAGCCCTTCGAGCATCAGATGAAAGTGGAGTTCACACCGACGATGACGTTCCAGCCGTTCGGTTCCGGCGTCACGGTGGCCACCACCTCGACCACGTCGGGCGCGAAGGTACTGGCCTTCGGCACCCAGGACGGCACATCGGTGATGAAGTCCTTCGACGTCGAGCGATCCCCGCAAGAGCCCGCATCGCTTCGACCGATCGGCGCCGGGGTTTTCACGTTCCCGGGTGTCAGTAGTGGAGCAGTGGGAGGCGACTAGATCCGGTTCCCCCTCGACGACTGGCGGTCATCCGCTGGTCTTGCCCGTCGGGGTCTGGGTGAGGGTGGCGGGCTGGCGCCCGAGCAGCGTCTGGGAAACGCAGATATTCGCACCCGCCGAAATCATCAGAGCCGCACACGTGTGCCGCAACGAGTGGGGCGTGATGACTGGTCCCCTTTGCAAGACCGGAGCCAGTCACAGCAGCGAACGACCGACGCACCCTTTACGCCGCCCGGACGGATCACATGGCCGGCTTGTATATCGCGGACGATGTGATCGTGCCGTCGGTGGCGGGCTTGCTGCGGAAGCCGTCAGCGGCATCGGTTCCTACGCGCGCCCCGTGCAGGTTGGCATCTTGTACGCATACCGTGGAATTCGGCGCCTTGAGTGCGAGTGAACCCGGGGTCGTGAGGTTCGCGGAGGCAGTGGAGACGGCGTCGGACAAACCGGGCGTCGGCGCCGGGGTTGCACCGGCGGGAGCTGCCAGCGCCAGCGACGCGGCCGCGACTGCTGCTCCGATGAAAGCCGATGACCGTCTCACGATTTTCTCCTGAAATCTTGGGTGGATGTGCGGTTTCAGTTGTTCCGCTGGCAAAAGCGTACGGATTTCGTCGTCACACTGGGAAGGCTTTGTTGTCTGCATCACAGGTGTTGTGTGCGTCACGTATGGGCGCATAGTGGTTGCCGCGTCGGCTCGTTGATGACGATTCCGTTTCCGCTGGCCATTGCGGGTGAACCTGCAGAAGGCTAGGGCCAGTCGCGCGCGAACCAGGCGGTTCCGGCGCCGTCCTTCTTGAGCGCGGCGATCCCGGCGAGCATTCCCGCGGTCGCCGGCGCGGCGGACAGTTCTCGCCCCGTCGCCGCGCGCAGCGCAGAGAGCACCGCGGGAGGCGCCTGGACGTGGGGCAACTCTCCCATTCCCTTGATGCCATAGCTGATTCCCGGTTCGGGCTCCTCGACGAAGCGGGTGTTGATCACCGGGACGTCCACTGCGGTCGGGATCATATAGGTCGAGAAGTCGGTGTTGACCGGGTGCCCGTCGGCGACCTGCAGATGCTCCATCAGCGCCAGACCCATTCCCATCACTGAGCCACCGGCGATCTGGTAATGGGCGGCAACGGGATTCACGGCTTTGCCGACATCCTGGGCCACGTCCATCTGGATCACCTTGACCAGGCCCAGTTCCGCATCGACGTCGACCACGCACCGGTTGGCCGAGAAGTCGAGGGTGACGTGCATCGGATCGGGGCTGTCGAGGTCTTCCAACCGCCGCGTGCGGCGCTGTTCGAAACGCCCGGTGGCCCGGAATTCCCGCCCAGCCCCCGCCTCGGCGACCGACATGAGGCGCCGCCCCGACCGGTCGACGACATAGTCCTCCCGGATGTCCAGTTCGGTTGGGTCAACCTGATGTTCGCGACCGTAGAAACTCAGGAGCTGCTCCTTGACCGCGCCCGCGGCACGGTCGATGGCCGGACCGGAGGTCATGGTCTGCTGCTGGCCGTCGGTGGTCGCCGCGGGGGCCAGCGCTGTCGACGCGCCACCGATCTGGACCTTGGTCACCCCGAGAGTCGACTGCGCGATCTGTACGGCCGCGCCGACGAATCCCTGGCCGACTTCGGCTGCCGCGCACTCGATCACTGCCTCGCCGTCGCGCAGGGTTACCACTGCCGTGGAGTTCACCGGCGCACCCTCGGAGAGACAGACATTCTTGGTTGCGGCGGCGTAACCGACTGCGCGCCGAACGTATTCGCGCCGTGCAGGACTCGACACGCCGCCAGGAAGATCCACCGGATGTCGGGGGGCGACATCGGCCGGCAGTGGCATCCGGTCAGCCGTCTCCATCACCGGGTGGGTCGGGGTGGGCCGGTCCTGGAGCTGGTTGAAGATCCAGCGGTCGCCGCGCTGAATTGCGTTGATGCGCCGCAGTTGCGCCCCATCCATACCGAGGGTCCGGGCGAGGTTGTCCATATTGGACTCGCAGGCGAACATTGGCTCCACCACGCCGAATCCGCGCATCGACCCGCACATGCCGTTGTTCGTCGCCACCGACCAGCCCTCGACGGCGGCGTTCGGAATCGCGTAGGGGCCTTGGATCATCGAGCAGCTGTTGCCGATCCCTGCATCGGCGGCATGCATGTACGGACCGTCTTCAAGGAGGATCTTGGCCTCTAGTTTGACCAGGCGGCCGTCCCGGGTGGCGTGGTGGCGAACCCAGATCCGCGACGGATGGCGGTGATATCGGGCCAGCATGGTCTCCTGGCGGGTGTAGAGGAACTTCACCGGCCGGCCGGTGTGCAGGGCGAGCAGGGCCCCGTGCAACTGCCAGGTCATCGAGACCCGGCCGCCGAATGCTCCGCCGATCCCGGAGTTGCGAACTAGAACCATCTCCTCGGGAAGGCCGAGGGCAGCCGCGATCTGTGGTCGATCGGCGTGGACCCACTGCGCTGCACCGATGATCTCCACCCCGCCCCGGCCGTCCGGCCGCGCGATTCCGGCGTCGGGGGCCAGGAAGGCGTGGTCCTGCCGGGCGGTGAAGTATTCGCCCTCGGCCTGAACCTCGCCCTTAATATCCGGGTCGCCGTGGGTGAATTTCACGTGCCGGTAGACCGCTCCGGCCTCCAGTGCGGCAACCGGGTCCAGAACTGCCGGCAGGGGTTTGTACTCCACTTCGACCGCATCCGCCGCGCGCCGGGCCAGGACCGGATCCTCAGCCGCGACGATCGCGATCGGCTCACCGACATAGCGAACCCGATCGTCGGCGAGTACCGGAGTGTCGGATCGGATCAGGCCGAACGAGTTCCTGGGCACGTCCCTGGCGATGAGCACGGCCTTCACCCCCGGCATCGTGCGGGCTGCGTCGAGATTGACGTTACGGATCAGCGCATGCGGGTGGACCGACCGAACCGTGGCCCCCCACAGCATGTTTCGGTCAGAGAGATCCGGGGCGTACTCGAATTCGCCGCGAACTTTGGCGTTGACGTCCTGGCGTCGGCGCGGGGCTCCCACGCCCACGGCAGTCGGGTCGGTGGGCTGCGTCGGCAAGGTCGTGGACTTCGTGCCGAACCGCCCCCAGGCGGCCAGGGCGGCACCGGCCACCAGGCTGCCGGCCAGAAACGTTCGTCTGCTCAGCCGCCGAAGCGGGGAATCGGACACGCCAGTGGTCCCCTTCCTGGGAATTCACTTCCTGCTAGCCGGAGATGCTACGTAGCGGCTGCTAGTCCGGGCAGCCCAACGGTTGATCCGGACCCAGGAGGTCGGTGGTGATCACCGCGCAGAAGTCATCCACCGGCAAAAGAACGACGCCCCTCACTAGTCGGCGGCCTGGGAATTCTCCGAGGTCTAACGTGGGCGGATGGGTTTGTTCAGTCATGAGGAGTTCCAGGACCCTGCCGATGCCCAGGGCGGCGGCGTTAGTGGTGGGGTTGTTGAGCGCGCTCGACGTGCTGAGTTGGGTGAGTACGGGGTGGATGACCCTGTGGTGGTGGGTCCGGGTTTGCCGCCCGAGGATGGTTCCTGCGGTCAGTTCGCGGTGCAGTTTCACGTGTCCACGTCGATGCTGCTCAGGCTCAAGCGTATTGCTGATATGCGTGGGGTGAGCGTGCCGGAGGTGTGCCGGCAGGTGATCGGTGTGTTCGTTGCCCAGCAGGAGGGCGAACTAGGTGCATTGCTTGCTGCCGAGGCCGAGGCGGCTGATTACCGGCCGACTTTGGGTCAGGCCTAGCCGCGGCCGCCGCTGCGTCGCCGCCGGAGGCACAGATGTTGTCCCAATTAGATTCACAGACGTGGCAACTTCTGCAGCCGACAGCTTGGTCCGGCTTGGCGCAGCGATCTCGGTGGGGGCTTCTGCAACCGGAGGCCCTGAACTGCTCGTTCGAGATCCTTTTCGCGGGACTGCAGCCGCTGTTTGTCTCATGGAACGCTGCATTTCCTAACGGCCTTCACCAGCTACCTGCCCGAAGTGCGGGATGTCCGAACGCCGACGCGCCGCCGGGAGGCGAAGCAGCCCAACTCACGCAGAGTGGTTGGCTTGACTGATTGGTCCATGACGGGTCTTACTAAGCTGCGGCCGGTAATGGCCGAGTAGCTGTTGACACAACTCATGCCGTGAGCACGACCTGATTGGAGCGATCATGGCCCTGCCTGAACCATCACCGGAGTCGGCCTGCTTGATCACCGGCGCGTCATCGGGTATCGGTGTCGAGATCGCTCGTGCGCTCGCCAAGCGTGGCCAGAACCTTGTTCTGCTCGCTCGGCGCGTCGACCGGCTCGAAAGGCTGGCATCCGAGCTTTCCGACGAGTTCGGTGTCCGGGTCGAGGTACTCGGCTGCGACATCAGCGACCCGGCAGCGCGCGCCGAGGTGCCCGACCGTGTCGCCCAGCTCGGTCTCACGGTCGAGGTGCTGGTCAACAACGCGGGTTACGGTACGGCGGGCAAGTTCGTCGAGCTCAACCCTGAACGCGAGGTGGGCATGGTCCGCGTCAACGTCGAGGCGGTCACCGCGTTGTGCAGCGCGTTCGTCCCGCCCATGGTGGACCGCGGACGTGGAGCGGTGCTCAACGTCGCCTCAACGATCGCATTCCAACCGATGCCCGGCCAGGCCGGCTATGCGGCGACGAAAGCGTACGTGCTCTCTTTCACTCAGGCACTGGACACCGAGCTGCACGGGACCGGTGTTACTGCCACGGCGCTGTGCCCCGGGCCGGTCAAGACTGAGTTCATGGACGAGCCCGGCATGGAGGAAAGCGCATCGGCGCTACCCAAGCCGATGTGGCTGGACCCGGCCGAGGTCGCTGAGGCCGGTGTGCGCGGCGTAGAGAGCGGCACTGGGATCGTCGTCCCAGGCGTGGCCAACGTCGTCAGCCGCTTGATCGGCCGGCACACGCCGCGGTGGCTGCTGCTCAGCACGATCCGGCGGTTAACCGGCATCGGGTGAGGCGACCGAGCTTGCTCCGCCTGAGCGTGCTGCGCGCCTCGGGCTGAGCTTCACCGGTCCCCTGGGCCGGATCGGCGCGCACCGCCTGAATCTGTTTCTCAAGTTCCACTGCACGGCGGTCGGCGTGCTGACCACCGTGGATGGGCGGGCCCGGCTGGTCGGCGAACAGCCATGACAGGGTGTCCGGCTTTGGCATGGGCCGATCATGGTCCGGCCGAAGAGCTCCCGTCGGTCAACTACGATCCGCATGTCCAGCGGGTTTCCCCGATTCGGCCGGAGCACAAGCAAAAGTTCAGGAGTAACCATGCCCAACGCGCGCTTGTTGACCGAACGGGTGCGGCCGCTGGGTTTCCAATCGAAATTGCTCATCATGCTGCCGTCGAAAGTTGCAGCCCGCACTCGCTCCAACAGCTCTGCCGAAACAGCCCGTTACGGTATCGATACGCTGCTAGCGGTCATGCACTCGGCGGATTGATCCAGCGGAGTCCGGGGAACCGCATGAAATCTGTATCGGCAGAGATCAATTCGGTCCCGTGCTCAACAGCAAGGGCTGCCAGTTGCGCATCGGGCACGAGATTGCCCGTAGTCTCCATTTGTTCGCACAGTCTTGCGTAGACCCGGGCCGTGTTCTCGGTCACGGGCGGGATCATCGTCGAGCAGATCGAGAACGTGGGCGACGTTCGTGACGTCAACCTTCAGGCCGATTCGCGAGGTCCGATGCTTGTACTCGACCCTCTCGGATGCCGGTTCCCTGGTCATATCCCTCGAAGGCGCTCGATCTCGGCGGCGACGTCGCTGTCAATCACCACTGTTGTCCGCATGAATCCAATGCCAGCGAGGCCGGGGCATCATGATGTACCGCGATCGGCATGGACATGCCTCAGGTTCAGCGCAACCCGCGCCAGCGCAGTACGTCCAGCGCCACGGCGACGTTCACGAGTCGTTCAGCCAGGGGCGTCGGCAGGAGTTCGTCTGCGCGAGCCAGTCGGCGCAGGAGCGTATTTCGGTGAATGTAGAGGCGGGCCGCGGCCCGTGAGGCGTTGCACTGCTCGTCGATGAATACCCTTACGGTGTCCTGCAATTCGGGACCGGCCGTTTCCAAGCCCCCGAGTACGTGTTTGACAAAGCCGGCGGCCCGGTCGGCGTCTGTGGTGATGAGGGCTACCAGTTGGATGTCTGAAAAGAACACGATCTGTTGCGGTGAGTGCAGTCGCACCATCATCTGCTGGGTGGTGAGCGCGTCGAAATGGCAGCGCCGGAATCCCTCGATACCGTTGCCGGTCGAACCGATCGCGACGCGGACGCCGTGTGCGGAGCCGATCGATCGCAGCATCGCGGCGGTGTCGACGGTGGCGGCGGTGTCGGCCGCGACGGGCACCCATACCCAGCGAGTGGCCGTGCTGGCCAGCACGCTGAGTGCCCGCCCCACCCCGGTTGCCTGGCCGAAGGCCTCGATAGCCCGGTCCAGACGAGTCGCGTCACCGTCTGGGTCCTCGCTCCAGATGACCGCTGCGGTGTGGGTGCCGGTCAGGGCGTAGCCCAGGCGAGCCTCAGCGCGCGCCCGCGGGATCGGTGCGCCATCGAGGAGCAGCGCGGCGGTTTCGCGGCGTTCGGCGTGTGTGCCGTGGGTGAGTTCGTCGCGCTCGACGTCGATCTGCGCGGCGATACGCGCCAGTGTCGCGTCGATGAACGAGCTGATCGATCGAGAGCACACGTCGAGGAGTTCGTGCAGTTCGGCTGGGTCGGAGGTCAGTTCGAAGGCGATCTCCATCAGGCGCCGCCACGCCACGCTTTCCCCAATTCGGTAGGCGTCGAGGGCGGACCCGTCGAGTCCCCGGCGCACCAGTTCGCGGGCGATGATCAACGGCTCGGCTCCGCTGTTGGGGGGTACGGGCGCCCCGGGATCGCGCACATTGGCGGTTCCCCAGAAGAACAGGTTGGCCCGGTTGCTGCGGCTGACCGCCGCGGCGAGTTCGGGGTCCGCGGCGATCACCGGGTTGGCCGCGAGCACCGCCTCGTCAAGTTCGTCGAGCCATTCCGGGCGCGCACTGACGACGACCTGTGCGCACTGGCGAATCAACTCGCGGACAGGGCCGGAGGGGAATTTCCAGGACATCCGATCACCCTAGAGCGGTGGTGCACTATGCACTGTCAGGCGAATGAATTGGGAAGATTTGACCTTAGCGCGGGCGGCTCGAAACGAAAAGATGGACGCATCGGTTCGTACCAATACCAGGAGTCACCACCATGAGCTACCGACCAATCCAACCCGAACACCTTGATGTGCTGATCGTCGGCGCGGGGATCTCCGGCATTGGCGCCGCCTACTACCTGCAGCAGCAGCATCCGAGCCGGACCTACGCAATCCTCGAGGCACGTGGGGCGACTGGCGGCACGTGGGATCTGTTCCGCTACCCCGGAATCCGTTCGGACTCCGACCTGCACACCTTCGGATACGAGTTCAAGCCGTGGCGCGACGATCACGCCATCGCCTCCGGCGACAAGATACTGGCCTACCTGCGGGAGGCGGCTGCTGAGAACCGCATCGACGAGAAGGTCCGGTTCCACCACAAGGTGCTCGGTGCGGAATGGTCGAGCGCCGACGCGCGATGGATGGTCGACATCGAGCGCACCGACACGGTTGGCGGGGATTCAGAGCTGATCCAGATCGCTGCCAACTGGCTCTTCAGCGCTGGCGGCTACTACCGCTACGACGAGGGATACACCCCGCACTTCGAGGGCCGCGAGCGCTTCACCGGACAGATCGTGCATCCCCAACATTGGCCCGAGGACCTCGACTACACGGGCAAGAAAGTGGTCATCATCGGCAGTGGCGCCACCGCCGTGACGCTGCTACCCGCCATGGCCGAAAAAGCCGGGCACGTCACCATGCTGCAGCGCTCGGCGACCTACATCATGCCGGTGCCGTCCAAGGACGTCTTCGCCAACACCGCCCAGCGGGTGCTCGGCCCCAAACGTGGGTACGCGCTGGCTCGGCGAAAGAACATCGCCAAACAGCGCTACGTGTACCAGTTCTGCCAGAAACACCCGAGCGTGGCCCGTCGGCTGATCCGCCGGCTCAACGCCAAGCAACTGCCCGACGGCTACCCGGTCGACGAGCACTTCAGTCCGGCCTACAACCCGTGGGACCAGCGACTGTGCGCGGTGCCCGACAGCGATTTGTTCGCCGCGATCAGTAACGGCAGCGCCTCGGTCGTCACCGACCGGATCGCAACGTTCACCGAAACGGGCATCCGGCTGGAGTCCGGACGTGAATTGGACGCCGACATCGTCGTCACGGCCACCGGATTGAACATGCAGGCCTTCGGCGGATTGTCGCTAACGGTGGACGGGCAGGCCGTGAACCTACCCGACACGGTGGCCTATCGGGGAATGATGCTGTCCGGGGTGCCGAACTTCGCCTATGCCGTCGGCTACACCAATTCCTCGTGGACTCTGAAGATCGACCTGGTGTGCGAACGCCTGTGTCGGCTGCTGACCCATATGGACGTCCACGGGTACACCACCGCGCGCCCCGAACTCGACGACCCAGACATGCAGACCCGCCCGTTCATGGATTTCGCCGCAGGTTATGTCCAGCGTGCCGCCGACCAGTTGCCCCGCCAGGGCGCCCAGCGCCCCTGGCTGACATCGATGGACTACCAGACCGATGTGAAACTGCTACGCGAGGACTCCATCGTCGACTCGAACTTGACGTTGACTGCCGTGGCCGGTGCCGGCGCCCGGTGCGCCGCGATGGCGGCGACGTGAGCCTCTCCGCTGAGGACTGCACCCTGTGGTTGAAGTACCGACCTGGTTTGCGGCAAAGGGCGGGGATTAGCGCCGAGGACGGTTGACGAACGCCAGCGCCACCCCGGTTCCGGCGATCATCGGCCCGAGCAGCGACCACGTCGTGGTGTTGCTCATCGGGCTGCCCTGCACCACCCCCAACCCCTGCAGGGTGAACAGCGCGCCGCTCATTGCCAGCAGGATCCCGACTACCAGTAGTGCCTGTCTCATACCTGCCATCGTGCCGCAGAACAGGCCTTAGGTGTCGGTCGTCGGTACGACAGTGCTCGACCGTTCTAGTCGAAACCATCACCAGGGCGGGCTGCTGAGGCCCGCAACCTCCGTCCCGTTGGAGCCATCTCCCTCTGATGCGGACTGGCGGCGGTCTTGTGCGATGGTTGAACCCGATCGCATCACGTCGGCGGAGTCTGGTGTCCAGAGGGGCGAGGGTTGTCGGAGCAGGATAAGGCGGATGCCTGAATTCCCCTCCCCCGCAATAGGAAACAAGAGCAACACCGTCACCACCGAGGGCGACATTCCCACCAATTTAATGGGGCGCTTTACACCCTGGGCGGCGCCGCGGGCGGGCGGACAGCCTATTTCGACGAGGGTTGCCTATGCTTCGAATACAACCGATTCATCCTGTCACGCACCAAAATCCGTTCCGCGCACAAGATTGGCCCGGAATCGGCGACCGGGCGGGTCCCGGCCACCGCCCCACTGGTCCAAGGACTACGCGCGCCTCATCGAACTCGACTGAGGTTCAGCGCCGGGTGAACGGGATCCAGTACGGAACGCGGCGCGCGTAGTCGTCGAACTGCTGACCGTAGGTCCGCCGATACCGCCGTTCCTTGAGGCGCGGGGCCGCGACGCAGTAGGCCGTGAGCACGACTGCCACGACAAGTTGGTCGGGTGTCCAGGTGGGCACGGTCCACAGAGTAAGGGCGAAGGAAACGTAGATGGGCTGGCGCACGATGCGGAAAAGCCCCGTCTGTGGCATCGCTGGATAGCGCGGTTTCCGGCCGGCCAGCAACGCGGTCCAGCCGAGGCTGCCGGTCTGCAACCCCAGTCCGGCGGAGTACATCGAGTACCCGAGCAGCAGCCAGGAAATCGCGTACAGCGCACTGAGCACCCCCAGGGCCACCCCGTGGGCGCTCCACCAGACGGTGCCGCTGGGGGACCACAGCGCGAACAGGGCGAAGGTCTGTACCGCGGCGATCGTCGCGAATGTCGTCGTCGACAGCGTGGCGCCGGTTCCGGCGGGGGCCAGTCGGGTGAGGACCCGCCGTCCACGGCCGGTCAGCAACGCCGAATGCACGGCCGGGAACTGAGCGATCAGTGCCGCGTTGGCGGCCCAGTTCCACGGCGACGGTACGGTGCCCAGCGATCGGCTCATACCGAAGAACATCGCGACGCTCATCGCTCCCACACCGGCCGCGAAGCAGAGGTGACAGACCAGGCCGTAACCCAGCGCCACCAGGGTGCGGGCCGGCGCGTCGTAACCGGTCGCCCCGGTGCGGAATGCGTTCACCCGGACACCGCCCTTCCCCTGGCTTCACCATAAGGCTCGGCCCCGTTCATGATGAACACATGGATCTTGGTCGACGGCTACCCATGTTGCGCTGGTCGGTGCTGCGGGCGGCGGTGGCCAACCGGAATTTCACCACGACCGGACAACTCGGCGACGGCCGGGAAGCGGCCGCCGCCGAGTACGTTGTGAGCCGTGCCCGCCCCGCCGATGCGGCCGATGCGCTGGCCATGCTGGACGAGTTCGCCTACCGGAAGTCATTTCTGGTCAGTATCGGAGACGAGAAGGGCCGGTTGCTCGATGCCGCCGTGCGCCGTGCCAACCCCCGGCTGGCCCTCGAACTGGGCACCTATTGCGGCTACGGCGCGCTGCGCATCGCCGCGGCGGCCCCGGCCGCAAGGGTGGTTTCCGTCGAACTGTCGGCCGGCAATGCCGAGGTGGCGCAGCGGATCTGGGAGCACGCCGGCGTGGCGGACCGGGTGCGCTGTGTCGTCGGCACGATCGGGGACGGCGGCGCGACCCTGGACCGGTTGCAGAACGAGTACGGATGCGGGGAGGGCGCGGTGGACCTTCTCTTCATCGACCACGACAAGAACGCCTACCTGGCCGACCTGCAGAGCATCGTCGGCCGCGGGTGGCTACACCGCGGTTCCATCGTGGTCGCCGACAACGTCGGCATCCCCGGTGCGCCCAAGTACCGCCGTTACATGCGCGAGCAGCAGGACCGCCGGTGGCGCACCACCGAACACCGCACCCACGTGGAGTACCAGACTCTGCTGCGGGACCTGGTGCTGGAGTCCGAGTATCTCGGCTAGGCGACTTCGGCGCGGATTTCTGCGCTAAAAAGCGACGGTGACCGCGCCGAAGGCATGCCGGCTACGCCGACGAACCCGCCTGCGTACGGACGTATTGGCCCGAATCTGCGCCAGCGGGCGGGGCGAGAGCGAAACACGATAAAGCTGCTGCCCAAAACGCGATAGGGGAAGGGTTCCCCTCTTAAAGGTCATGGGTTACCAACTTTCGGGCACAGAGTGTCAACCGCGACGTGGACCGGGCTGCCAATCGCGGCGTTCAAGCTCATGACCCCGCAGCCATACAGCGATTTCCGCCGAGCTTCTTTGGCGCTGTCCGTGGAGCCCCCGTTGCGGCGGACGCTGCAGGCTTGATAGCCGAGTTGGAGCAGCCGCTGGTCCGTCACCGACGGATGGGCCTACAGATACACCTGCGAGTAGGAATTCTGTTCTGCTGCGGTGCTGCCCGGTGTCGCCTGAGCCGCAGGAGTCCTGGCGACAGATACCGATGCCAGCGTTGAAACCGTTGCGAAGCAACGCTTTAGAAGGCGCATACCCCGAGTCAAATTCACCCCCGGTGCCTATGGATTCGTTGCACTTCGTGCACGGCGGCTCGAGCTACTCGGGCCGACCGGCCGTGTTTGCACCTAGTCGGACGTCACCCAGCGGTGTCCGTCTTACGTTGGGGCCGATCGCCTGCAGCATCGTCAAACGAGTGGAGATGTGTTGCCCGAACGAACCGCGTCCCTGATAAATCGGCTCAGGAGTGGACGACCTCGGTGATGACCCCGAGCGCCTCATAGGTGGTCCGCGCCCGGGCATCACGAGTCGCCAGCACCACTCCGTGATCACGCGCGGCCAGGGCGATCAACCCGTCATATACCGCACCTCCGGCGATACCGCGCCGTCCGAACTCGCGATAGGCCGATCGCGAGGCTCGCGCTCCAAGCTGCACCGGGATCGGGAAGTTTTCGTCGATCAGTGCCACGGCATCGGCCGGGGCGAGGCGAGCATCGCCGGGCAGCCGGGTCAGAACCGAATACGTTTCGGCCAGCGCATGTCCACACAGACTCAACGTCCGGCCGCGGGCCCACAGCGCAACCGGCGCATGGCACTGGTGCGAGCACACCAGTAGCGGAACCGCCACACTGGTGTCGATCGCCGTCGTCGTCACCGGCGCGCGGAGTCGATCAGGGCAAACATCGTCTCGTCAGTGACTTCGGTGTCGGCACGTGCTACCAGGCGCCCGTCCTCATCGCGTTCAAGGCGGGCGGTTCGGCCGCCCGGGACGATCCGCAGTCCGTCCCCGTACGCCGAGATGTCGACCGTCGACCCGGGAGCAAGCCCCAACGCCTCTCGCAGGTGTTTGGGCAGGACGACACGACCGCCGGAATCAATGACAGCATCCATGGGATCAGAATACCAATGAAATCCCATTGGAGCGCATTCACGGACACCGGCCGCGCCAACTTCTCGGCGGCGCCGTCAGGGGACGAATTGCGATCGAAACACGATTGCTGCTGCAAGGTAGTCGCTGCTGTAGTCCATGTCTAGAATCCTTCTTAGCGGATATAATCAAGACTATGGCGTTGAGTATCAAAGATCCCGAGGCTGATCGGCTCGCACGGGAACTGGCAGCTCGAACCGGGGAAACGTTGACCGAGGCGGTTGTCGTTGCGCTCAGGGAACGGCTGGCCCGAGAGACCGGGCGTTCCAGGTCCATTCCGCTGAGTGAGGAATTAGCCGCCATCCGCCGTCGGTGCGCGGCCCTGCCGGTGCTGGACGACCGCTCCGTCGCCGCGATTGTCGGCTACGACCAGCACGGATTGCCCACCTGATGGTGATCGATACCTCCGCGCTCGTCGCGATGCTCGGTGACGAGCCGGAGGCGCAACGGTTCGAAGTGGCGGTGCAGGACGATCCGGTGAGATTGATGTCTTCGGCGTCGTATCTGGAGGCGGCCATCGTGATCGAGGCGCGGTTCGGCGAGCCGGGAGGGCGTGAATTGGACCTCTGGCTGCATCGGGCCGGAGTCGATCTCGTCGGCGTGGATGCCGACCAGGCCGAAGTCGCGCGGGCCGCCTATCGACGCTATGGCAAGGGACGGCATCGCGCCGGGTTGAACTACGGGGACTGTTTTGCCTACGCACTGGCGACGATCAGCGGCGAGCCTCTCTTGTTCAAGGGAAATGACTTCGTTCATACCGACATCGGCGTGGTCGGCGTCGGCGGACGCGACCCCGGCCCAACGTAGCCGCGATCACCCGTAGCCCCGCTATGGGCGGCTGGCGGGTGAACGAAGCGGGACAGCGAGGGTTTCCTCTGCCTTGTATGTGCCGGAGCCACGGAAGACTGGTGTGCGGTGGCCGTCGGTCCGGAACAGCTACTCGACTACCGTTGATGTATGTCAGAACAGAGCGCGGCGGTGATCCCGTCGCATCCGCCCGAGCCGATGATGCGGGCGATGAACTCGGTCTTGCGGCGGTTGTTGGGGACCCCGCTGGGCAGGCCGCTTACGGACTTCATGGTGCTGAACTTCGCCGGGCGCAAGTCGGGGCGTCGGTTCTCGATACCGGTGAGCGCACATGTCGTCGACGGGACCTTGTACGCGCTGGCGAACGCAGGGTGGAAGGTGAACTTCCGTGGTGGCGCGCCCGCGCAGGTGGTCCGCGGCGGAAAGACGACCGCCATGCTTGGCGAGCTGATTGAGGACCCCGACGTCATCGCGGATCTGTGCCACCGCACAGCGACGGGCTACGGGGCAAGCAAGGCACAGCGGAACATGGGGCTGAAGTTCCGGGACGCCGGCGTGCCGTCGCTGCAGGAGTTCCGGCGGGCGGTCGACGAAAACAAACTGGCGGCAATCCGTTTCACGACGAACTAGCCGTAACAGTCTCGACGGTGACCCCGCGTTACCGACGGTGGCGGGCAGATCCCATGGCAGGGACGGGTCGGCAACGTCGTGGGTGAACAACCCACGGTGCCCGGCAGAAGAAGATGCCGACGCCCTTGCACGCGGACGGATTGGGTGCGATCCGCATGAGCGTTGATGACCGTCCGGCGGACAAGCCTTGTGGGCACTTGCGTTCTTGGTCAAAGTAGCCCGGCGCTTCTCGTCAATCTCTCCTGCATCTCGACAACACATGGAGATTCTCACTATCCGCTGCACTTGCAGTGCGATTTACCTGCTGGTTTGATCGATTTCTCGCGCGTTTGCACCTCTGATTTGCTCGCTGGGAACTGCACTTCCTAACCTGGCCCCTGTCCCTGGGTGTCCCTAGTGAGGGGCCTGCTGCGGCTGGCTGATGATGGCGCGAAGTGGGTGCAAGCGCCGGCAGCGGGATACAGCAAGAGGTCCGCCCCGAGCGCGGGCCGAGCCTGCAACACGAAACGCCTTGCAAACCGATAGAGCGCTGGACCGGGGTTAGCCTTCGTTGGCCGGCTGTTGCCGACCTGCGCCGAGAGATTGAGGTCGACGTGGCTGAGGACGCGGTTTCGGCAAGCGCGGTCAAGCCTTCAGCCCCGTGATGTGATGCCGCGACTGCGACGTGTCGCCAAGGCACACGGTCGATGGCTCTCGCCATGAGAGCCATCAACAGGACCGGGTTGGTAATTTCGGCTTTCCCGGTTCTGCTCTTGAGTGGTTCGTCGCGCCCGATCACCGACCTCAGATGGTGATCAGACAACCCCGCGTCCAGGCTGCGGTGGGATGCCGAAGAAGGCGGCGCGGCGCAGGGGTCCGTTCGAGTGAAAGAGCCCGCGCAGGGGTGTCCGAGCGCGCTAACATTTCTGGACTGTCGGTCGTTTTCCGATCGTGGTTTGGGACACCATAAGAGTTCGATGGGGTGGTGGTTGTGGACGTGCGGCGCGGTGTCAGGGTTGGTTTGGCAGCGTTGGTGGTGGGCTGGTCGCTGACCGGTGGTGCGGGGGTGGGGTTCGCCGACACCGGCAGTGCTTCTGCCGCGACGTCGCCGGGTTCGTCGCGGGATTCCGCAGGCGCGTCAGCCTCGCGCGCGGCAGCCGCTGGCGCCCCGGGTTCCCACCGGGCACGGCCGGTGGCCGCCAGGGCCACCGACAAGACCGCAGCAGGCGCTCCGGGCACCGCTGCTGCGCGGGCCGCCGCCGGCGTTGGCACGCCGACGGTGGCAACGGCGATCGCTGCTGGCCGAGCCGACGGTCCGCCCCGCCGGCAGGGAAGGGTCACCGGCGACACGCCACGGGCGGCAACTCTCGCTCACAGGGCGCGGGCCGCGGTCGCGATCCCCGGACTGCCCGCCCCCGAACCCACCCCGGCGGTGGGGGCGGTCGCCGCCGCGCAAGCCCAGCCGGCGGTGGAAGGTTCGCCGGCGGCCACGGCCGCAGCGACCGCCACCGCCCAGCGCGCCACAACTCCCACCCGCGAGATCTCCCCCTCGTCGGTCCTGACCACCGCGGCCGCCAGGATCACCGCTGCCATCGACAAGGTGCTCAACCGGCTGTCGACCCTGCCCGCCAGCCGGATCAACGAGTTCCTCTCCGGTGCACTGCTTCTGGTGCGCCGGGCGTTGCAACCGACGGGGTCGTTGCCCGGCGCCCCATTTCGCAACGGCGCGACCCAGCTGACCGTCCGCAACAAGACCGACGTCAGCTTCGAAATCTGGGCTTACGCGGACGGCGATACGGACAACGAACTTCTTTACGTCACCACCCTGGCGCCCGGCGCCGAATGGACCAACACCGCACAGAATTACTGGCATCGCGACCACGATCTCGTGCTCGGGGTGACCGGCCCGAATGGTCAGTTGAGCAAGCGCATGGAGTTCGTCGCCCAAAGCTTCTCGGATAGCGACTACATGGATCTGGAATGGGTGCGACTTATTGAGGGGCGCGAACAAACTGTGGGTGATAGTCCAGAGGGCCGAATCGCAGAGGGGCAATCGTTCTTGTTTGGGAGCAGCCACAACGATGTGGTGGCCTGGGGGTACCGGGGCTACAACATCGAGAGCTCGGATTGGTGGGATGCGCCGACCGTGGTTTTCGAAGTCGAGATCTGGCGGATGCCTGAGTTTGAGCTAAACGTCGACGACGAGACGTAGGTGTTGAAGAAGTTGCAGCCAGCCAGATGGCTCTTGCCGGTGTGTGCGTCGATCATCGCGATGTCTGAGATTTTGGCTTCGGACACACACGAGGAGGCTTGACTCGCTGGCGGCCGAAATTTCGCTGCTACTGCGGGGCGAGTACCCGACTAGCTAGCTAAGCTAGGAATTCTCGACTTAGCTGCACAAGTGCAGAAAAGTGCAGCCGTTGCCGAGGAGGGCCATCAGATTTGAGAACCTACAACTGTAGGTTCCGCTTTCGCTTGGCGAACCACCACGGCTCTGATCAGTGCAATTGGCTAGATTCCGGACGTGTTGGCGAAGGGGTTTATCCGGTTTTCGTGGCGAATCCGAGAACCGTACGGTTGTGCCGGTCTCGCCCGATGCTGCGAGCACACTATCGGGGTCGCTCTCGCTACCAGCTGCCCCTTCGCCCTATGCCCAGCAATCCGGAAACCTCGACCTGTGCCTCGGCCCGGCTACCACCGGCAGCTCTGAGGTAAAGATGTCCGCATGACAACACTGCACGAGGCCGCAGGGCTGGCGAGCGGCGACAACGGCCTGGCTGTCGTATCAACATTGCGGGCCGATCACACCATCCAGGCATCGCTGGTCAACGCCGGCGTCGTTGCACACCCTTCCACCAACCTGCCCGTGCTGGGCTTTGTCACCTACGGACGAATCAAGCTGGCCAACCTGCGAGCACGCCCCCAGCTGGCTGTGACGTTCCGCAACGGCTGGCAGTGGGCGACGGTCGAGGGAACCGCTGAACTCGCCGGTCCCGATGACACCCAGCGATGGCTGCACGGAGCCGAGCATCTACGACTTCTCCTACGTGAAGTGTTCACCGCCTGCGGCGGTACCCACGACGATTGGAACGAATATGACCGCGTGATGGCCGAACAAGGCCGCACCGTAGTGCTCATCACGCCGACTCGGATTTACAGCAACGGTTAACCGGTCTAGCGGGGCAGCAACGAGTGGGCCGCCACTGCCGCAGCCACTCGGCGGGCCGCCACCCCGGCAATGGTCCCAGCCAGCGCCCCCGCCTGGACCTCCCCGCGGGAACCTGCGGCTAGCTTGTCGGCCCGAAAGGTGTCGCGCTGCAGCCCACACCGCTCAGCTTCCTTGCCTTCCATAACCCGGCACGTGACAACCTCGGCACCGGTAGGCACCGGAAGCCCACCGCAGCCGGGCGCGGCCGACCTATCCTTCGACGATGAACACCCGATTCCGGCTGCGACGTTGCGCCACCGCTCTCACGCTCGCATCGCTACCACTGCTCGGCGTTGGGCTCGCGCCGAGCAGCCTGGCCGACGACATGGGGCCCTGCGGCTGGGACGTGGGCTCGATGGCGTGCCTGCAGTACTCGATAGGCGGAGCCGGCCCCAATGGCCCCTGCGGCTGGGACGCCGGCTCGATGGCGTGCCTGCAGGCTCAAACGGCAGCCGGCGCCAACTGCAGCCAGGGGGGAATCACGCCTACGACCGACTGCATGTGGTCTCCGAATGGCGGCTTCGACTACAGTCCGCCTGCTCCAGCTGCACCCCCCCTGACCCCTGCTCCAGGGGCACCGCCCGCCCCCGCCCCAGAGGTGCCTCCAGCTCCTTAACCCGGATGCACCGATTCGGCAGCGGTGGTCGGTGGGTGGTGGCGGCGCTGCCGAACCTGTCTGTGGTGCAGATACCGCACGCGCCGGTGCAGCAATTGGCCCAGACTGTCGGTCGACGGGTCGGGGCGCAGGTGATGGTCATGGAAGGTCAGGTGATGATGACCGTGGGCGGAGTCGACGTCACTTTCACGCCCGAGCAACTGGAGTGAACGTCTGAGCCCGAGGTGCTAGGACGTTGCCGTCCCAGCTACGCTGAAACAGCTTGTCTCAGAGGATTTCATCTGAGCTTGTCTCAAATGCGTTTGAGATTCTTCTCGCGGATGAAGTCGAGCAGATGTTCACCGCGAACCTCGGCTAGACGTGCCGGGGCGCGCTCAGGATATTGAATCTCCCGCGCGTCTCACGAATTTGGCGGATCCGCCATCGCGGGTGAGATTCCGCCACGAGCCGTGAGAACCTACAACCACCACTGTAGACGGTATGGGGGCTAGCTGAGGCCCGAAGGCCTCGTGCTGCAAAAGGATTCGTGGGTTGCCGGCGTGGGTGAACACTCGCGCTGGTAGTGCCACATTTGCAGATCAGGAGGCCTCCGGTGATGGTTCAGGGTACGAGTGTCGGGTTGGACGTGCATGCGCTTTCGGTTGTCGCGCATGGCATTGACGAGGAGACGGGCAAGATTGCTCGGGCACGGTTGTGTCCGGACTACGGCGAGGTCCTGGGTTGGCTGGGCCAGCTTCGGGCCCCGGTGCGGGTGACCTATGAAGCGGGCCCGACCGGGTTCGGGCTGGCGCGGGCGATCAAGGCCGCGGGGATGACTTGCCTGGTCGCCGCACCGTCGAAGCTGCAGCGCCCGGCCGGGGATCGGATCAAGACCGATGCCCGCGACGCCGCACACCTGGCCCGGCTGTTGCGGCTGGGTGAGATCACCGAAGTGGCGGTCCCTGAGCCCGAGATCGAGGCGGTCCGCGATCTGGTGCGGGCCCGCGAAGACCCCAGAGCTGATCTGATGCGGGTGCGACACATTGTCGAAATTGCTTCTGCGGCAGGGCATCATCTACTACGGCGGAACGGCCTGGACGGGCAAAGACGAGCAATGGCTGCGTCGGCAACGCTTCGCGGACCGCCACCTCAGAGCGGCCTTCGACCACGGCTTCGACGCCGTCCTGGCGGCGACTGCGGCCCGCGATCGCCTCGATGAACAGATCCTGGAGGTGGCCGCCTCGCCCCGGTTCGCCGACCCGGTCAACCGGCTGGGCTGCCTGCGCGGCATCTCGGCGCTGACCGGCCTTGCGTTGACCGTGGAGATCGGTGACTGGTCGCGGTTCACCGGATCCTCGATCGGCGCCTACGTCGGGCTGGTGCCCTGCGAGCACTCCTCGGGAGGCTCCCGCGTTCAGGGCTCGATCACCAAGGCCGGCAACACCCACGTGCGGCGGCTGCTGATCGAGTCGGCCTGGCATCACCGCAAGTCCTACAGCACCTCCGGGCCCACACTGCGGGCCCGCTGGGCCAAGGTCGATCCCGCCCTGCGGGCCCGCGGCCATACCGGCAACCGCCGATTGAACAAGCGCTGGCAGGGCTTCATCGAACGCGGGAAGAACCCGATCGTGGCCAACGTCGCCATCGCCCGCGAACTGGCCGGCTGGTGCTGGTCCCTGGCCACTCTGCAGTAGGGCCGCACCCTGAACCTGACTGGGCCCGGCTGATCAAGCAGCGACGCGGTGAGTGAACGAATCTGCGGAGAACCTATGAGCCACAGCATGATTGACACACATGAGTGCCGGTGACGCTCGATTGTAGACAGCAGTACCGTTCACATCCGAACATCGTCCTGCGGTACCCAACCCGCGCATATCAGCCTGACACCACCGTCGTGAGCAACGACCGTCGCCGCCCTCACCAGGCCCAGTCAAACGAAAGCCGCCCCGGCCACCGTCGGGGCGGCTTTCACCTACCCTCTTCACGAAATGGCCTCCATATCAGGTTCCGCTTTCCCTTGGCGAACCGGCGCAGCGCTGATCTGCAGTTTCGATGATTTTCCGCTCATCGTGGCGAAGCGGCTTTTCCGCTTTTCGTAGCGAATCCGAGAACCGTACGGTTGTGCGGGTTTGGCGCAGCCCCCGAACTGCGACGGCACCGTCGGGCTGTCGTTGACCGACCGTTGAGACGTCTTGGCCACTGCATGGCCTCAGTCGAGGTGCCGGTCGGCATCCATCCGTTGGTGGAGTACACGCACCACATCGATTACGTCGTCGCTGCCAATCCGGTAGTACAGCGTGTGCGATCCGACAACGTGCTTGCGGTAACCGGGGCGGACATCATTGCAGGCCCGTCCGATCGTCGGATTTGAAACGACGCGTTCGATCGCACGCTGGATTTCGCGCAGGTACTGCTCGGCCTGATCGTCATCCCAGCGCTCAGAGCTGTAATCCCAAATCTGTTCGAGATCGGCACGTGCGGCTGGTGAAAGCACGTACCGGCTCACCGGCGGCGAGGCTCCTCGGCTCGCTTACGAGCAACGAACTCGTCGAAGTCGAACGGCGTCGAGTCACCACTGTGCTCGCCAGCAACGAGGGCCTGTCTCAACGCCCGCAGGCGGGTCTCACGATCCTCAAGCAACCGTAGGGCAGACCGCACTACGTCGCTGGCCGAGCCGTAACGGCCGGAAGCAACCTCATCCTCGATGAACGCGCTGAAATGCTCATCAAGGCTGAAGGACGTATTCCTACCCATATGCGTGAGAGTACCAACTCTTGGTATCGGCGGGCCAGAAACCCTACTAAGCGCCAACGACGTGCGCCCACTCAGCGAAAAACAAGACCCACGGAAGGGTCAGGAGAGCCGGGGTAGCGGGTTAGCGCAGTGTGAGCCAGGCGAGGCCCCCGCCGCCGAGGATGAGGCAGTAGATGGCGAAGGGTGTCAGGGTGCGGGTTTCGAAATATGTGGTGAGGAACCGGACGGCGAGGTAGGCGGCCAGGAATGCGGCCAGACTCCCGGCGAGGACGTGTCCGTGGATGCCGGCGCCGAGTGGGCCGAAGAGGTCGGGAACCTTGAATACCCCGGCGGCGAGGATGATCGGCGTTGCGAGCAGGAATGAGAAGCGTGCTGCTTCTTCGTGGGACAGGCCTCGCCACAGTCCGGCGACCATGGCGATTCCTGAGCGGCTGATGCCCGGCAGCAGAGCCAGGGTCTGGGCGCTGCCAATCAGAATTCCCTGGGGAAGGGTTTGTTGAGCAAGGCGGTCATCGACGTCGTCGCCGAGGGAACCGTCAGTCCCGGTGGCGCTGGGGGCGGGCACTTTTCGGCGTTGGCGTTCACCGGCGAGGAGCAGGAGGCCATTGACGATCAAAAAGGCTGCTGCGGGAACGGGTTTGCCAAGGGTGGTGCGGAACAGGTGCTCCAAGGCCAGCCCGGACAGTCCGACGGGAATGGTGGCCAGAACGATGAGCCAGGCCAGCCGTTCGGGGCGGGTCGAGATGCGACGGTGGCGCAGCGAACTGGCGAAGCCGCCGAGGATGGCGATCCAGTCGCGCCAGAAGAACAGCAGCAATGCTGCTGCGGTGGCGACGTGCAGTCCGACGATGAAGGCCAGGTAGGGCGATTCGGGTGCGGAGACGTTGAGGTCGCGGGCCCACTGGCCGCCCAGCAGTGCGGGCAGCAGCACCGAGTGCCCCAGGCTGGAGACGGGAAAGAGTTCGGTGACGCCTTGGAAGAGGCCGACGACGACGGCTTCGACATAGCTGAGGTGGGCTGTCATGGTTGGTGGTGCCTTTCAGGGTCGTTCGGGGGCATCGAATGGCTACGGGTTCGGCGCCGGTTGGGCAGGATTCGAGGGCGCTCCGAGCGTGACCGCCATGCCGTCACGAGGATGGCGGTGGCGGTCCAGGCGGTGCCGAGCAGCCAGCCGGCCAGTACGTTCGGTGACGAAGTGCACACCCAGGTAGAGCGGGGAAAACCCAATCACGATGATGGCGGTAATGGTCAGCGCCCAGACCGCGACCTGACCCGCCCATCGGTGCACGACCCATCGGCAAAGCATCCAGGCGCACAGCAGCCCGACGGCGGCGGCGCCGGCGGCGTGGCCGGAGGGAAGCGACAATCCGTGACCATCGACGACCGCGAAGGGAAGATCGGGGCGCTGGCGGCCCACAAGGGTTTTCGCCGTCACCAGGATGACAGAGATACCAATGCCTCCGACGAGTCCGAGGATCACCGGCAGCCACGAGCAGGAACGCCATGCGCAGAGCGTGCAGACGACGATCAGCCCTATCGTTTGTGCCGGTGGGCCACCCAGGTGAGTCACCAGGGTCAAGGTCGCGTTCAGCCATCCCTCCCGGTGGCTGGACAGCCACGCCACCACGGGTTTGTCGAACTGGGCAATACCGGCACCTTCGAGGGCGTCGTCGAGTAGAGCGGTGAACCCGACCGCCAACACCAAGACGGCGATCAGACCGGCCAGCAGCACCGCCGCGGCTGCCCCATGGCGTCCGAGCCGATCCCGCATGCCAGTCATGACCCCACCGAAATGTGCTGCAGCCCAAACGTGTAACCGGTCGATCACCGGCAGGGCCGCGAGGCTGTGGGGCACACCGCGCCGCTGTGGGTGCCGGGCCAGCCATACCGCCAAACCCCCCAGCAGCAGCACCGCAGCAATGAGCCCAACACCGATAGGGCCGAAACGGCTTGCCTGCATCATCACCGCCCGCCCTCTCACCCCGTCTGGTTTCGTCACCAGGCCCCGCTGTGGCCCGGGTACAAGCCACGCGCCAATGTGGCAGAACCACAAGGCGGCGCGCCACCGGGTCTCAGCGATCCCTCAGCCACCGTCGCTGACCATGGGCGGCAGTGGTCACAGCGGCTTGTACGGTCCTGGTGTGTCCACGATGGCGGACGGAGGTGCGAGGGCCATGGAACAGGCGCGCGCCTCGACCGCTCGGCAGCCGGTATCGCGGTGACGGCGGTACGCCGCTGGTGGGGGTGGGTTGATCCCCGCTCGTGGGGCATTCCGGTGCGTTCGGCCATGGCGGCCGCCGCGGTGGTGCTGATCGCGTTCCTGGCGATGGCTGCGGTGGTGCTGGGGGTGCTGCATCGGCAGTTGCTGACCGATGTGGATGCCGCCGCAGACCGTCGGGTCCGTGACGTGGTGGCCGGATTGCAGTTCGATCCGCCGGCCGAGTTGGACACCGGCTTGTTGGCGACCGATTCACAGATCGCCGTGGTGCAGGTCATCGACAGCTCCGGTGCGCTGGTACGCGCCTCGGCCGGCGCTCCACGTGATCCGCTGACCGATCCGGCGTTGTTCGGCGAGGTCCGCACCACGGTGAGCACCGAGAGCGAGGACGGCACGGATCTGCGTGTCAGCGGGGCGCCGGCCGATCGCCAAGGCACCCGCTACACCGTGCTGGTGGGCGCGGACGGCACCGGTGTGGACTCGACGGTCACCATTGTGGCGGTGCTGTTGGCGATCGCCATGCCCATTGTGGTGACCGGCGCTGCAGCCGCCACGTTCGTTCTGGTGCGCCGCTCCCTGCGCTCCGTTGAGGCCATCCGCCTGCGCGTCGCCGAGATCAGCGCCCATGACCTCTCCGAGCGGGTGCCGGTACCGGTCCACCGCGACGAGGTCTCCGCGCTGGCGGTGACGATGAACGACATGCTCGCCCGCATCCAGTCCGGTCACGCCGCCCAGCGCCGGTTCGTCGGGGATGCCTCCCACGAACTGCGCAGCCCGTTGAGCACGATCATCTCGGCCCTGGAGGTCGGGTTGACCCACCCGGATCTGCTCAAGGCGGAACTCGTGGGTGAGGCCGTCCTGCCCGAGGCTCAGCGGATGCAGACCCTGATTGACGACCTGTTGTTGCTGGCGCGCGCCGATGAACATGGCGTGCCGCTGCGCACCGGGGATGTCGACCTCGATGACCTCGCCGTGGCCGAAGCCCGACGGATAGAGCGCGCGACAACGCACACGGTGCAGGCAGATCTCGCGCCGGCACGCCTGACCGGCGACGCGGATGCTCTGACCCGGGTTCTACGTAACCTGCTGGAAAACGCTGTGCGCCATGCCCACTCACGTATCGAAGTCGCAGTGGGCACCGAAGACGGGATGGTGTGGCTCAGCGTCGCCGACGACGGGCCCGGCATTCCCGCCGAGGAACGCCAGCGGGTGTTCGACCGGTTCGTCCGTCTGGACTCCGACCGTTCACGCACGGGCGGGGGCAGCGGTCTCGGTTTGGCGATCGTCGCCGAGATAGTGTCCGCCCACCGCGGGTCGGTG
Source organism: Mycobacterium sp. (assembly GCA_020438845.1). Lineage (GTDB taxonomy): Bacteria > Actinomycetota > Actinomycetes > Mycobacteriales > Mycobacteriaceae > Mycobacterium. Next base: position 38,424 of record JAGQTV010000094.1, read on the forward strand.
AGTGCCGGCGAACGGGCCGGCGGCGGAACGGTGATGACCGTTCAGCTTCCTGCGCCCAACGAGTCGAGCCGGTAACCCACCCCGCGCACGGTTTCGATGGTGTGGGTGCCGAATGGGGTGTCGATCTTGCGGCGCAGATACCCCATGTAGACCTCGACGACGTTATCGGGTCCGGCGTAGTGGGAGTCCCAGACATGGTGCAGGATCTGCGTTTTGGTGACGGCGATGTCCTTGTTACGCATCAGGTACTCCAGTAGCCCGAACTCCCGCGGGGTCAAGCTGATCGGGGTATCACCGCGGTGCACGACCCGCCGCGCGGGATCCACCGACAGATCACCGACGGTCAGAACCGCGGGGCGTTGCGGTGCCCCCCGGCGCATCAGGGCGCGCAGCCGGGCGGTAAGCACGATGAAAGAGAACGGTTTGGTGAGGTAGTCGTCAGCCCCCAGGTCAAATGCGTCGGCCTGCTCGTAATCGCCGTCTTTGGCGGTCAGCATCAGCACTGGGGTCCACACGCCGGCCGCGCGCATCCGGCGCAGCACCTCGTAGCCGCTCAGGCCCGGCAACATGATGTCGAGCACCATCACGTCGAAGGGCTGTTCGGTGGCCAGCCAGAGTCCGTCGGTGCCGTTATCGGCGGTCACCACGACGAATCCCTCCGCCCCCAGGCCCATCTGCAGGGTCTTGGCCAGCCGCGGTTCGTCCTCGACGACAAGCACCCGCATGGCTCGGGTCCCCTTCCCCGTTGACCACCCGCGCTGGGGACGGGTTACTGCGCCGTCCCCAGCGTCAGGAGTGACGATTCCTGGTTCCTAGTCTCCGGCATCCGGAGTGTCGCCGGGCTCGGGCAGGTCGGGGACCCCGGGGGCATCGGGGCCTTCGGCGGGCTGTTCGCTGCTGGCCGGGGCATGCCAGAGGTTCACCGGATGGGTGATGGCGACGGCACCGGCGGTACCGAGCACGACCGCCGATCCGGCCAGAACGGCGGCGATCTTACTACGTGGGGACATGACTAATTCCTTCCCTTGGGCATCACCGGTCGGTGACGCGTGACATCACCGAGGCTGGCCCCGCACCGCTGTGAATCCACTGAGACCACACAGGACGGCGGTGGGCCCTCAGCGATTCCTCAGCGCGGCCTGTCACCGTGGCGCCCATGCCGATCACGCGCCGGATGCTCAGCAAGGTTCCCGAGGTCACCATCTGGTTCTGGATCATCAAGATCCTGTGCACCACCGTCGGGGAGAGCTTCGCCGACTGGATCAGCGTCACCATGGGGTTGGGCCTAAACACCACCACGGTCATCTTCACCGTGGTCCTTGTCGCGGTGCTGGCCTGGCAGATGAGCCTGCGCCGCTATGTGCCGTTTGTGTACTGGCTGACCGTGGTGGTCCTCAGCGTCACCGGCACCCTCTACACCGACATCCTCACCGACGCCCTCGGCGTCCCGCTTGCGTTGAGCACCGCCGTGTTCGCCGCGATCCTCGCAGTCGTGTTCGGAATCTGGTGGGCCCGCGAGCGCGCCCTGTCGATCCACAGCATCATCACCACCCCGCGCGAAGGCTTCTACTGGCTGGCGGTGCTGGTCACCTTCGCCCTGGGCACCGCCGTCGGCGACTGGACCCTCGAGCTGACCGGATGGAGCCCCGGGGTGGCCGTGCTGCTGCCGGCCGGGCTGATCGCCGCGATCGCCCTCGGTTGGCGGATGGGCGCCAACCCGGTCCTGGCGTTCTGGCTGGCCTACATCCTGACCCGCCCGCTGGGGGCCAACCTGGGTGACTGGCTGGCCCGCTCCACCGCCGAGGGCGGCCTGGGCTTGGGCACCGCAGGCACCAGCGTGGTGTTCCTGCTCGCGATCCTGGCCACCGTGGTCTACCTGACCTTCACCCACTCCGATGTCATTGAGGACCCCGAGGTCGAACGTCCCGTCACCGTCGCGCACCCGAGGGAACGGGTGATGTTGGGTTACTTCGCTGCCCTGGCAGTGGGCACGGCTGCACTGTTGGGGTGGGCCTCGGCGCAGCCGCACGGCACCACTGCGGCCTTGGAAGAAGAAACCCCGACAGCACCCGCGGTCACAGCGATGCCCGCCGGTCAAGCGACCGCGAAGTTCCCGCCTACTGACGTCGCCGCGTTCCGCACCATCGTCACCGACACCCTCACCAAAGTGCAGGCCGGTGACCAGGCCGGTGCGGTCGCCCGCATCACCGACCTGGAATCGGGGTGGGACGACGCCCAGGACAGGTTGCAGCCCCTGGACCCGACCGGGTGGGGATTCCTTGACGGCAAGATCGACCACGCCCTCAATGCGGTGCGGGCACCCGACCCTGAACCGGCCACCGAGAAGCAGTCCCTGAATGACCTCGCGAGCGCCCTGAGCTGACGAATACGACTGCGACGTAAGGGCGCATGGGTGTTCGCGCGAGACTGGGGCGTGCACACCTCCCAGCCCGTCATCGGTCCGGCCCTCATCGTCGTCTGCATCGTAATGGTCGCCGCGGCCGCGCTGGTCTACCGCATTGCCGCGCTGGGATCGGTGTGGACAGTGCCCCGAGCCGCGCTTCGCGCAGCAGCGCAACTGGCGGCGGTCGCCGGTGTGCTGGCGGCGGCGATGAGTCGTCTGTGGTCCTCGGTTCTGGTTCTGGCGGTCATGTTCGTGGTCGCCGCGGCCACGGCGGCGCGACGAAGCCAAGCCCAGAGCGGTTCGTGGTGGCTGGCCGGCTCACTCGCCGTAGGCCTGTTATCGGTACTGCCCCTGCTTCTGCTCTCGGGTGTGGTGCCCCTCAACGGTGTCGCGATCGTGCCGATGGTCGGCATCGTTCTCGGCGGGACAATGACCGCGGTGGCCGTCGCCGCCCGGCGAGCCCTCGACACCCTCGGACTGCGGGTAGGCGAAGTCGAAGCGGCGTTGAGCCTGGGCATCAACGAACGCGACTCACGGATGGAAATCATCGGCCGATCCGCCGCTGATGCGTTGCTTCCCAACCTCGATCAAACCCGCACGGTCGGAATCGTGACACTGCCCGGAGCGTTCGTCGGCGTCCTGCTCAGCACCGGTTCACCCGTGCAAGCCGGTGCCGTTCAAATCCTCATCCTGCTCGCCCTGCTGCTATCGCAGACCTGTGCGGTGGCGGCCACCATCGAACTGATCGCCCGCGGCGCTATGGCCCGCTGAACAAAGCCGAACCATCTAAAGTCCCCGGGAGAATCCGGAACCAGTCCCTCTGCTTCGGCGGAATTCGATTCACCCGAATGCCGGAAAGGAGATGAATGAATGCGACATATCCATTGAGACAACAACATTCAACATGAGAACCTGACCTGAGTTTCTTCGTTTCGTCTCACGTCGTTTCATGCGCGGCCTGTCTCACAAACGATTTCATTTCCTAATGGGAACCGATCGGTGTGGCGTTGGCCGCGGCTTGGCCCTGGTGGCGGGATGCTGAGCCGCTGAGCCGCTGACCGGTGAGCACTGCCATTTCCTGGGGTGTAGGTCGATTCCTAGCGCTAGATCGTGCCCCGGTCGGTTCGGTGAGGTCGCTTGTAGCGCTGATGGGGTGTCGTGCCGGTATGAGCACTGATCCATTAGGTCGCCGCCAGGTGTCCTCGGGCTCGCCGAAAGAGATAGCGAGGGAACAGGACTGGAGGAGGTGGCATGGATGGTCTTCGTCGGCGATGACTGGGCCGAAGACCATCACGACGTGTATCTGATGGATGAGGCCGGCACTCGGCTGGCCTCTCGGCGACTGTCTGAGGGCATGACCGGAATCCGAGCGCTGCACGAGTTGATCGCGGCGCACTGCGATGACCCCGCGCAGGTGGTGGTCGGGATCGAGACCGACCGCGGGCTGTGGGTGACCGCGCTGGTCGCGGCGGGCTATGGGGTGTGGGCGATTAACCCGATGGCCGCGGCGCGGTACCGCGACCGCCACCACGTCTCAGGGGCCAAGTCGGACAGCTCTGATGCCAAGCTGCTGGCCGATCTGGTGCGCACCGACCGCCACAACCACCGCCAGGTCGCCGGAGACACCCCCGCCGCCGAAGCGGTCAAGGTCCTCGCCCGGGCCCATCAGAGCCTGATCTGGGCGCGGACCCGGCACGCGAACATGCTGCGTAGTGCGCTGCGCGAGTACTACCCCGCCGCGCTGGAAGCCTTCGACACCCTCACCGATCGCGATGCCCTGGCGGTGCTCGGGCGAGCACCGACCCCGGCACAAGGCGCCCGGTTGAGCCTGGCCAAGATCAGTGCCGCGCTCAAATCCGCAGGGCGCCAACGCAACATCGACGCCCGGGCCCGCGACATCCACGCCGCGCTACGCACCGAGCACCTGGCCGCACCCGAGGCGGTCGCCGCCGCGTTCGGGGCCACCACCACCGCGGCGGTTCATGTCATCGCCGAACTCAACGACCAGATCGTCGAGCTCGAGACCGCGTTGGCCGCCCATTTTGAGACACACCCGGACGCCGACATCTACCGCTCCCTGCCAGGACTTGGTGTCATCCTCGGCGCCCGGGTGCTCGGTGAGTTCGGGGACGACCCGAACCGCTACACCACCGCCAAGTCTCGCAAGAACTACGCCGGAACCTCTCCATTGACCATCGCGTCGGGCAAGAAACGCGCCGTGCTGGCCCGCCACGTGCGCAACCGACGCCTCTACGACGCAATCGACCAATGGGCCTTCTGCGCGATAACCAACAGCCCCGGCGCCCGCACCTTCTACGACGCCCACCGCGCCGCCGGCGACACCCACCACCAAGCCCTGCGAGCCCTGCGCAACCGCCTCGTCGGCATCCTGCACGGCTGCCTACGCCACCGCGCCCACTACGACGAACACAAAGCCTGGGCCCACCGCGCTGCCGCAGCAGCTTGACGCCTTACAACCCTGGGGTATCTAGCGAACGCGGTCGGCCGCCACCGCATCTCCTCCCGGGGAAGCGTTGTAGGGAAAGTGGATTGCGCCGTCCGGTTGCACACCGTCGGGTGAGCTGGCTATGGCAGCCATGGCAGCCTTGTTGTTGCCGAAGGTGTAGTCGAAGTAGCCCGAAGGGCAGTTGGCTCGCCGGTGATGTTGACGGCTTCGCGGAGTTCGTGCGTCGCCATGTTCCAGACGAACTCGCCTGTCGTCTCGGCGTTGCGGACCGAGTCCTTGCGTTCACCCTCGGGGGTCTGCTGGGCGCTGAACATGACGATGGGTGGATCGAAGGTGACGTTCTGAAATTGGCTGACCGGGGCGAGGTTGTCGCGGCCTTGCGCATCGACGGTCGAAATCCAGCCGATGGGCCGGGGAACCACGCATGACTTGAACGGATCGTGCGGCAGGCCGTGGGGTGTGACGCCGGGTTCGTAGTACATGGTGCCTCCTGTTGCTGGGCGGGTGGGTGCCCGAATTCGGACGATAGGTCTGACGCAGACCCCGAATTAATCTAATGTCAGGTGCCGAAAACGAACGGACCGCGGAACCGCGCCCGGTACCGGAGACGGACTCGCAGAGGGAGACCGGCTATGCCGAGCCCAAGCACCGAGCGCGTTACCACTTACGTGGGCGACAGTTCCATCGTGACTCTGGTGCACGGCGGCGGTCCGGCCATTGTGGTTCTACCGTCCTACGGCCGTGATGGTGGTCTGGAATATGACGACTTTGCCGCCCGTGCTGCCGGACAGGGCTGGTGCGTGCTGCGGCCGCAGCCCCGCGGTGCCCTCGGCTCTGTCGGCTCGATGCAGGGCGTGTCGTTTCGCGAGCTGGCCGCTGACGTTGCCGGCGTCATGGGCGCGCTGGTCGACGGCCCGACCGTCTTGGTCGGCCATGCTTTCGGCAACCTGCTCTCCCGGATGGTGACGACCGAACACCCAGACCTGATCAGGGCCGTGGCAATTGTCGCTTCGCAGTCCAGAGAGGTGCCGGAGCGAATCGCGCGGACGCCCTTCATCGTTGGTGATCCGACCAGACCGACCCATGAGCGGCTCGCCGTGCTGGAGGAGGCCTTCTTCGCACCGGGTAATGATGCCCGCGTGTGGCTGGACGGCTGGTATCCGCAGACTCTGGCCATGCAACGTGCTGCGGTTGAGAGCGTGCCATTGCAGGAGTACTGGCGCTGCGGTTCGGTTCCGCTGCTTGAGGTGATCCCGGACCACGACGCCTTCAAGCCAAGGAAGTATTGGGGTGAGATGCGGGAAGATTTCGGTGACCGCGTGAGTACCGCGGTGGTCGCAGGTGCGGGGCACGCGCTGTTCCCCGAGCAGCCGGAAGCCGCCGCCGACGCCATCCTCTCCTGGGCGCAACGTTTCCGCTAATGCACAACAAGGACGCTTCGGGCGAGGGAACCCTCTTCGTGCTGCGCAAGATGCCACCGGCCATCCTGACGCTGCGTTCCGACGGCAGCGGACTCCGGACAATTCTGGACGGATTCGAGGGTGAACCCGATGGGGTACAAGTCGATTCAGCCTCCGGCACCATTTTCTGGACGAACATGGGTGTGGACGTCACGGCCGCGGACGGAGCCGTCTACCGCTCCGATCTCGACGGCGGTAACGCCGTGCTTTTGGTCGGCTACGGGACGGTAGTCACGCCGAAGCAGTTACAGCGCGACCCTGTCGCCGGTCATCTCTATTGGTGCGATCGTGAGGGCATGCGCGTCATGCGCTCCACTGAGGATGGTGGCGACGTGACGGTCCTGGTACGCAGAGGCCGCTTCCCCGAGGATGCGGGCGACGAACGTCGTCATTGTGTGGGCATCGCCATAGACATGGTCAAGCGCCATGTTTACTGGACTCAGAAGGGACCCAAAAACGGTGGGCAGGGTGCGATCTACCGCGCCGGGCTGGACATACCGCCCGGGACCGATGCAGACAGTCGCGACGACATCGAAACGCTGGTGACCGGGTTGCCAGAGCCGATCGACCTCGCACTGGATCCGGGCAACGCGACCCTGTATTGGACTGACCGCGGCGATGAGCCGGACGGTAACACTCTCAATCGTGCGCGGATCGGGCCGGACGGGCTCTCGGGGCGTGAGGTCGTCGCAAGAGGTCTAGCCGAGGGCATAGGCCTCGCGCTAGACCATTCTGGTCAAAAGGCGTTCGTGACCGATCTGGGTGGAACGGTGTATGTCTGCAACCTGCAGCCGGGCAGCAGGTTCACGCCGATCGCGGCCTGGCCCGATGACCGGGATCGCCTACGTTCCCGATGCACTCCCAACAGCAGCGAAGCTGCTGATACGCACCAACCAATGAGTCAGGGAGCCGAATATGACCTTTCTGATCGAGACGTTCGACAATCAAGAGCGCGAGCACATCCGCAAGGAAGCGTTGTCCGATCACCTCCGCTTTCTCGCCGCGCACGCGTCCAAGCTGATCGCGTGCGGATCGAAGAAGAAGGATGATGGCAGCGACCTCGGCGGCGGCATCTACATAATCGACGTCGATCACCGGAGCGACGCCGAGGCATTCATCGCGCAAGACCCGTACAAGCTCGCCGATCTCTTCGAAAGGGTCGAGATCATCCGGTGGAACAAGGCCTACGTCGATGGCCGCTGCTACATGTCAACGGAGTGAGATTCGTTGGCCCTCAGCGTGAATTACACGACGACCAGCGACGGGTGCCGTCTTGCGTGGCGGCGTGACGGCACCGCGGCAGGAGTGCCCCTGCTGTTCTGTAACTCGATCGGCACCAGCCTCGAACTCTGGGATGCCCAGGTCATTGCCTTGCAGCACGACTTTGACGTTATCCGCTTCGACACCCGGGGCCATGGCGGATCGGACGCGCCGGACGGCGACTACAACTTAACGGCCCTGGCAAGGGACGCCATCCAGGTGCTCAACGCGGCGGGGTTGGACCGCGCGAACATTTGCGGAATCTCGCTAGGCGGCATCACAGCGATGCGACTGGCGCTGGACTTCCCCCATCGGGTACAGCGGCTGGTTCTCGGCGATACGGCAGCCCGAATCGGCACCAGTCAATCCTGGGAAAAACGGCGGCGGACGGTGCTGACTGGCGGATTGGCACCCATCGCCGACGTCGCCATGGAGCGCTTCTTCTCGCCGGAATTCCGGCACCACCGACCAGAGACGGTAACCCGATTCAGGCAGGCCTTGCTGGATACCTCGGCGGCGGGCTACGCCGGCTGCTGTGCGGCGCTTCGCGATGCCGACCTGACACTCGATGTCAACCGGATCGAAATACCGACCCTGGTGATCGCCGGACTTCGCGACGTTTCCACCACGCCCGCGCAGTTGCGGGCACTCGCCGCCGCCATCACCGGCAGTCAACTCGCTGAATTGGACGCCGCGCATCTGTCAAACGTCGAGCGGCCGGAGGAGTTTTCCCGAATGGTAGGTAGTTTCTTCCTTCGCTCCGCGGCACACTAGAAATAGCGCTCGACGCTGGACCGGTTGCCTTCCGCCCAGCCGAACACGGGACCCCTGATCTCATCGGCGTAGAGCAGGAACCCCTCTCGTTCGGTCACGTCGAGGCGATCTGCCTTCACTGTCGCGCCGATCGAGGTCAGAAACCACTCAGTGGCCGACAGACCGTCGGTGTCGATGTCGCTGATCGCCACCGCCGCGCCGCGGCGCCCCAGTTCTACCGCCAGCGCCCGACCGATACCTGATCCGCCTCCGGTGACTACCGCGACTTTTCCGGCGAATCCAGGCATCAGCACTCCTTCTCAATCCCTGTCGGACGCAACCAAAGCGCTTGCCGTTCCCCGGGGTCGGCAGTACCAAACTTGACGGTATTGCTATTCGATTGAAGTTGCTGCGATGCAGGAGCAGGGTCCAGCCGGGTCCCGCGCTGCGGCAACGGCAAAGCCAAACCAATAGAGATTGTTCGCACGTGATGCCCGGGGTGACGGGAACAACGATCAAGACGGTTGGCTGTCCACCTTGAAATTCTCAATAGCAAGGCTGCTTGCGTTCCGCCGGCGGCGGCTAACGGCCCAATTCTCAGTTTCACTGCACAAGTGCAACGGAAGTGCAGGCAGTCACTGAGAAAGTTCAGTCGGAACTGAGAACCTACAAACAAACAACAACAACCTGTAGGTTCCGCTTTCGCTTGGCACACCACGAGAGCTCCGATCAGCGCAATTGCCGAGATTCCGGACGTGCTGACGAAGGGGTTTTTCCGGTTTTCGTGGCGAATCCGAGAACCGTACGGTTGTCCAGAACTTCGCACGAGTGGTACACCCAGGGTTTTGAGAGCGATCGTGCGGGAGCACCACACCATGTGATGGTCAGCCTGGCAATGTCAACTTGAGTTGGCCCCGGTAGGACGGCTTGATTTGGCCCCAGTCGCTTTGGTTGGTCGGGTGTTTCGGGCGTGGGAGAGTCGGTAGGAGTGGGTGCCGGTTTCGATGATCTGGCCGG
>JAGQTV010000095.1 GCA_020438845.1 Mycobacterium sp.
CCGGCCAGATCATCGAAACCGGCACCCACTCCTACCGACTCTCCCACGCCCGAAACACCCGACCAACCAAAGCGACTGGGGCCAAATCAAGCCGTCCTACCGGGGCCAACTCAAGTTGACATTGCCACCGAGCCGTGTTGGACCTCAGCTACACGGGGAACAGGCAGTCAATGTCTCGCGCAACCCGCATCGCCCACGCCCTGTAGGCAGCCGGCCGAACTTCGGACAATTGGCGAGGCAGGGTTACGAAATGCGTCAACGGGAGAGCTCGAAAATCTCACCCTTGATCGCCCAGCGGTCATCGCCTGGCATCTGCTCGGCGTAGATCACGCAGAAACCCCTTGATCGCGACAGGCCCTGCCGGAAGGTATTTCGCGAGCCGCTCCCGGGCCTCCGGCGCGACCCCCACCTCACGTCGCGCCAGGTATCTGCAGGAGAGTGTCGGCCTCCTCGCCGGGCAAGTCGCAAAACGCCCGATTGACCACCCGGAAGCCGCGATCGTCGGGACTCACGAGATTCGTTGGGATAGAGGAGTTCTCGATAAACCTGCCGAAGCAGGAATCTGCTGCGGGCACACCGCGGAAGTCCCGGCATATGGCTGCGGTCTTTCAAGACGACGACGGCACCTATGCCGTCGACCGGCCCCGCTGACAGCGGGGCGGCGGCCACGCAGCCGCTACTGCTGCTTCTTCTTCTCACGTCGGGGTTCCTTCGCCTGGCCGGGAACGGTCCCACAGCTGGGTGTTCTCCACCAGCTCAGGGCCGGCACGACTGGATGCCGAGTAGTGTTGACTTTGACTCGGGAGCGCTCGGCGGCGGGTGCATCGACCAGGGTGGGAGACGGTGCCACTAGCGGCTGCGGTGACCGACAGCAACCGGACGAGGGTGAAGCGCGTTGAGCAACCTTGATGTGGCACCGGCAGAAGTCGCTTGCGGACCCTCCCGGGCCGACGCCATCGAGGTTCTGAAACCACGCGACGTACCACTGGGTGGGCCTCGCGGAATCCATGTACGGCGCACCCTGCCGCAGCGTCGGCGCTCACTGGTCGGTGCATGGTGCTTCGCCGACCACTACGGACCGCATGACGTCCGTAGCTCGCGCGGAATGGACGTCGCGCCGCATCCGCACACGGGATTACAAACCGCTAGTTGGCTTTTCAGCGGCGAGGTCGAGCACCGCGACAGCGCCGGGGTACACGCCTTGGTGCGCCCCGGCGAGCTGAACCTGATGACCGCCGGCGCCGGCATTTGCCATTCGGAGGTATCCACCGCTAACACCACGCTCCTGCACGGCGTCCAGCTTTGGATCGCACTCCCCGACAACCAACGAGACACCGGGCGCGACTTCGCTCACTATGTGCCCGAACCCATCTCGGTCGGCGACGCCACGATGAGGGTGTTCCTGGGAGCCCTCGCCGGTCAGAGCTCGCCAGTGCACACTTTCACTCCGTTGCTCGGTGCACAGCTGGACCTTGAACCGGGGAGCGACCTCACTCTCGACGTGGACCCAGAGTTCGAGCACGCCCTGCTCCTGGACCGCGGCACCATTGCTGTCGGCGGAGTGCACATCGAACCGGGCGATCTCGCCTGTCAGTCAACCGGACCGGGGACTGTTCACCTGAACAACACCGGGGTCGACGGCGCGCGGGTACTGCTGCTCGGGGGCGAGCCCTTCACTGAAGAACTTGTGATGTGGTGGAACTTCGTGGGCCGAAGCTATGAGGAGATCGTGAGTTACCGGCGGCTGTGGGAAGCGCACGATCCACGGTTCGGCCAGGTCGACGGCTATTCCGGAACCCCTGCGCGGCTGCCGGCCCCGCCCCTGCCGACGACTCGACTGCTGCCACGGCATGTTGGTCAACGGCACGCTCCTGGGCAGGGCTGATGCGGCCCGCCGACGACGTCCGCGACCACCTGGTGTTAGGAAACCTCAGCTGGAGATCGCTTTCTGGTAAGCGGCGATATCGGCGTCGAGTTCGGAAAGCACCGCGGTCCAGTCCGGCACCCAAATCTGCGCGCCGCTCAGTAGCGCGGTCGGCCCTTTGGGGTCCGTGAGTCTGGATGACTTGGCGATCGACTCCTTCACAGGGATTCCGAATGCCTCTGGCCCGACGGTGGTTTGCACGTCGTCGGAGATCAGGAAGGCCAGCAGTTTCCTGGCACCGTCCCGTTGCGGTGCGCCCTTGGTGAGACCAGCGACGTAGGGCAGCGACACCGTGGTGCGGCTGTGGTCGGGCATAGCCGGGAAGAAGATGTTGAACTTCGATCCGTAGTTTCTCAGCGAGCCCAGGTTCATCTGGACATCGCCGTTGGCGACCAGCAGGTCGCCGTTGCTGACCTTGGGTTGCAGTCCCCCGGTCGAGGATGCCGGACCGACGTTGTTGACCTGCAGCTTGGCCAGATAGTCCAGAGCACCCCGCTTACCCATCAGGTGCTGCAGCAGCACCAACACCGCTGTGCCATCGCCGGCTTGGCCGGGTGTCGAGTACTGCACCTTTCCCTTGAACTGCGGCTTGAGCAGATCGTTCCAACTGGTCGGTTGTGGATTCGCCTCCGGGTTCGCGATGAAGGACAACGCATTCTCGACGATCGGCACGGAGAGGCCGCCCGGGTCGATGAGGCTGGCCTCTATGCCGCTGGTGTCGATCCCTACGGTCTGTAGCAGACCCGACTGCTCGGCCTTCTGAATGAAGGGCGGAACGGTGACCAGCAGGTCTGCCTGCGGGTTCGACTGTTCCCTCTCGACCCGGGACACCACTTCACCGGATCCAGCTTCAACCAGGTTCACTTCGATTCCGGTGAGTTTTGTGAATTTGTAGAACTGGCTGAAATACCATGCGCCCAACCCGTCGGCGCTGTAGACGGTGACTGTTCCACTACCACCTCGGCCCAATGACTCGGTGCCGCCACAAGCAGCTACGAGCAATGTGATTCCGGCGACGGCGGCGGCTGCCAGAGATCTCTGGACCTTCATCGGCACCTCTCCGTTGAGCTGCATTTCGGTTTCAGGCTAGCTTCTCAGGTTCAACAGGCGTCGGATCATCGGCGCCAGTGTTGTGGTTAAGCGTGCCAACACCATTCGGTTGCCGACGGATTAGTACGGTTTAACCCCTTCGACGGTGATGGTCATTCTGCGGCCGGTGAGGTCGTTGGAGAAGCTGGTGACTTCGCGGGTCGCGTAGCTGGTCCAGCCCAGGGCGTAATACGTGGTGTTGTAGCTCAGGGCCCTTGGCGAGGCGTTGCCCATGTTGCCGGTGATCCACCGCCAGTTGCCGTCGAGGCGGAGCACAACACCATTGCTGCACTTGGGGGTGGCGGTCACGAATACGGGCTCGCATGCCACCCGGAAAAATCGGCCCCACTATGTCGACCGGGTTGTGGAGGTTCGGTCGTACACCCGCGCGCTTCCAGTCCGCAATAGACCTGCAAGTTCTCCATGGCGACCGAAGTTGCGTCGGCCAAGAGGTTTCAGCGACGCAGTCAGATGTGTTGGTGCTGGCTACCAGGCGACCGGCTTTGGTTTGCCGAAGTGATATCCCTGCGCGCGGTCTACCCCCAAAACAGCGAGCTTTTCCAGCAAAGCCTCAGTCTCCACACCCTCGGCGACAGTGGTCAATCCGTATGCCAGCGCGACGAAGACGATGGTCTTCACGACGCGTTCGTCCTCGCGATCCTCGAGCATGTTCCGCACGAAGCTGAGATCGATTTTCAAGGTGTCGAGAGCGAGATTGCGTAGTTCGGTAAACGCGCCGTA
>JAGQTV010000096.1 GCA_020438845.1 Mycobacterium sp.
CGCCGAACTCTGCCAAGCCCTCAACGACACCCAAACCATCTACCCTGGCACCGAGCTCACCCTGCGCTACAGCACCAAATCCCACCGCAGACCGCCCACCAATTAATGAGCTATGTCCAGAGTCCTGAGGACGGCGTCGGGGTGGCGTTCATGCCATGAGGGCCGCTGATCTTGACTCGGTCGGTGCATGGACCGGATAGGAAGTGCAGTGCCCAGCGAGAAATTCGAAGGTGCAAACGCGCGAGAATCCGAACAAACCAGCAGGTGAAACGCGCCTTGAGTGCAACGGAATTCGAGAATCTACAGCCGCCGTTGTCGCTGTCTGGCGGCGGCGGTGTCGGTTCTCATTTCTCGTGTCGAATTCTCAAATGAAGGCGGCGGCTGTGTAGGTTCCGCTTTTTGTGGCGGAGACGCCTTGCGCGATCACGTGCGGTATTCGACCTATCGCGCGGCTGTGACCTCGAGTTCGGTATACATGCCGGAGCCGTAGTGCCCGGCGATGTTGCAGAGCAGTTCGTAGCGTCCGGGTGTGAGGGTGAGCGTGGTCCAGCCCATGGATCCAGGGGCGATGCCGTCGCCTTCGCCGGCGCCGCAGGTTCGGGCGGCTTCACCGAGGCTGCCGGCTTCGTCCACTTTCCAGTCGTTGCCGATGAACCGTTGGCCGGGGTTCTGGCCGGGGCCCAGCGGCATGACGATGACTTCGTGGGGGAGCCAGCCGTTGTTGGCGACGCGCAGGGAGACCTGGCCGGCGGGCACCGAGGTCGGGTTGATGGTCAGGCGCATCATGCCCATCCCCATCCCGGGGCTATTGGGCCACGCTCCTTGCGGGCCCATCATCGGGCCGCCGTTCATGCCCGGGCCCATCATCCCTGGCCCCATCATCGGCCCGCCGCTCATGCCTGGGCCCATCATGCCGCCGGGCCCCATCATGGGTCCGCCGTTCATTCCCGGGCCCATCATGCCGCCCATGTCGGAGGTGGTGACGTCCACGACCGCACTGGCCAGGGCAGGCGGGGTGCAAGGCGCGGGCTGGGCGGGTACGGGCCCGCCGAAGCCTGGTCCGGCCATCGGGGCGAAGCCGGGTCCGGCTCCGGCACCGGCCAACGCGGCGGTCGTACCGATTCCAAGGGCCAGGGAGGCAGCACCGATCAGCAGGCCGGTGCGCACGCGCGGCTTCACTGATGTTCCCGCAGCAGTGCGACGCGGCGACGGTATTCCTCGTCGTCGACCTCTCCTCGGGCGAAGCGTTCAGCGAGGATCTCTTCAGGTCTGCGTCCAGGCGCTGCGCCGTGCGCGGCCGGTCCGTGGTGGTGTCCAGGGCCGCCCAGATAGCGCACCAACGCCACGATCGCGGTGATCACCAGGGCGAAGAACAGGGTCATGACCATCGCGGTCAGAATCCAACTTCCCCAGCCCCAGCCCCCGTAGCCGTGGTGCCACATGCCGCCGTTACCGCACATCACCAACCCCCTTCGCGGGTAAACCCGGAGATGACCCCGATCTCTCCAGCATGCCCCCGTTCCGCCCCAATGTCACTCAATGCCGATAACATCGCCAGATGGCGATCCCTGCGGTGTCCGGTTCGGTGACGAGAGTGGAACTGGCGCCCGCGGCGGCGCTGTTCCGCTCGCTGGGGGATCCCACCCGGCTGACCATTCTGCGCCGCCTGGCCATCGGAGAGGCCCGCGTCGGCGAGCTCGTCGAGGAAGTCGGGCTGGCCCAGTCCACGGTGTCCAAACACCTGTCCTGCCTCAAAGAGTGCGGCCTGGTCGACTCCGAACCGGTGGGCCGGGCGTCGGTGTTCCGGCTGTCCCAGCCCGCCCTGGTCGACCTGCTGGCCGCTGCTGAGACGGTGCTGCAGGCAGGCGGACAGGCCGTGGCGCGGTGTCCGTCCTACGGAATCGACAGCTGCACAGGGGATTCCGATGACCGTTGACCACCCCACCGCCGCCACGACCGCCGCAGGCCGGCGACAGGTCCTGACCCGCCGCATCCGGATGCTGGTGACAACGACCATCAGCTACAACGTGATCGAGGCGGCGGTCGCGCTCACCGCCGGGACGCAGGCGTCCTCCACCGCGCTGATCGGGTTCGGCCTGGACTCGGTCATCGAGGTGTCCTCGGCGGCGGCGGTGGCCTGGCAGTTCTCCAAGCCCGACCACGAGGCCCGGGAGAAGACTGCACTGCGGGTCATCGGGCTGTCGTTCTTCGCCCTGGCCGCCTACGTCAGCATGGAATCGGTGCGGGCCCTGTTCGGCTACTCCGAACCACGCCCGTCGATCGTCGGCATCGTATTGGCGGCCGTCAGCCTGCTGGTGATGCCCCTGCTGTCCTACGCCCAGCGCCGCACCGGACGCGAACTCGGATCCCGCTCAGCGGTGGCCGATTCCAAACAAACCCTGCTGTGCACCTACCTGTCCGCAGTCCTGCTCGTAGGACTGTTGCTCAACAGCCTGTTCGGATGGTCCTGGGCCGACCCGATCGCCGGCCTGGTCATCGCCGCCGTCGCCATCCGCGAAGGACGCGAAGCCTGGGAGGGCCGCAACTGCTGCGGCTCAACACCTCGCGCCGAAACAGTGTGCGGTCCAACGCAGTGCTGCGACTGACGACAGAAGCCGCAGGGTCGCCCCTGGCGGCGCTTGCACCCGGCGCGCTGTGGACACAAGTATCGGACCACTTGTCCACCATCGTGCTGGCGGTCGTTGGCGGCGTGATCCTAGTGTGGCTCGCGCTAGTAGCGATGCTGATCATGCTCCGACCAACCGATCTCAACCCCACCGAGGCGCTCAGACTGCTGCCTGACACCCTCGTGCTGATCCGCCGCCTGGCCGTTGATCACAACCTTCCACGCGGGGTGCGGATCCGGCTCCACCTGCTCTTGGCGTACCTGATCGTGCCGATCGACCTCATCCCCGACTTCCTGCCCGTCATCGGATACGCCGACGACGCGATCATCGTCGCGGTCGCTTTGCGATCGGTCATGCGGCGCAGTGGACCCCAAGCCCTGGAGTCCCATTGGCCCGGCAGCGCGGCCGGCCTGGAAACGATCAGATATCTAGCCGGTATCCGGCCAGAACCCGACGCATAACTGCGCCACGTGTTCATGGTGCCATCGCCCTCTAGAACCCCTGGGCACTGCCGGACCAGGACAGCAACACTCTGGACTGCAAATCCAAGTGGCCGAACCCGATTGATGGCCCGTCACAGTCAGTTTCGTGACGGCGCCCTGGCGGATCCGTCGGAACCCGGTGATCGAAGACGGGCGGCTCAAATCACACGGGAAAATGCACAACCGTACGGTTCTCGGATTCGCCACGAAAACCGGAAAAACCCCTTCGCCATCACGACCGGAATCTCGCCAATTGCGCTGATCAGGGGTCTGGTAGGTCGCCATCCAAAAGTGGAACCAACAGCCGCCGCTGTCGTCCCCCCGCTGTAGCTGTTGCAGCGGCGCACGTCGCCGTCGCTTGCCCACGTGTTGTAGGTCCTCAATTCCAGTGGCTACTTCCCATGCGCAATGTCCATAGCGTGGCCAATCGGACAGTTTCGTGAGACGCCGCAAGTCCGTCCGCGGCGCTAGCGCCACTGAGCGATATCGACCGATGATTGACCTCTTGTGTCGTCGTCTCGTCCGACAACAGGTAGTGGCCTTCTCCAAGTGGGACCCGCCACGGGCCAGTTACATGTAACATGACGTTGATGGCCAACCGTGACGTGGGGAAGCGGGTCGCCGAGCACCGAGTTCGACTGCGGGATCAGGGACTGCGTCCCCTCCAAATCTGGGTCCCCGACACCCGGGCCCCCGAGTTCGCCGAAGAGGCGCATCGTCAATCAGCTTTGGCCGCTGCTAGCGGTAACGCAAGTGCCGACCAGGCCTTCGTGGACGCCATCTCTCAATTCAACGACGAAGACTTTGATACTTAGTGAGACGCGGCGAACTCTGGACCGCCTCGGCTGGCCAAGGTTACGCGGGCAAGCCACGCCCGGTCCTGATCATCCAAGATGACCGATTCGACGCCACTGACTCAATAACATGCTGCCCGCTGACCACTACCGTCGCCGATATCCCACTACTGCGAATCCCATTGCAGCCCAACAAAACCAACGGGTTAACTGAGCCGAGCAGCATCATGATCGACAAGATCACTACGGTCCACAGGTCAAAGTTAGGGCAACGCGTCGGCAAGGTATCGACGACCGAGATGCTGCAGTTGGAGCGCGGGCTATTGGTCTACCTCGGCATGACCGGCTGACCTGGCCGTGACAGTCTGACTTGGCCCCACTAGGACGGTCTGTTCTGGCCCCACTGGGTGGGCGGTGGCGTGCTGTGGTGACGGTCTGATTTGGACCCACCTGTACGACACGCCGCGGTGGTTGTGAC
>JAGQTV010000097.1 GCA_020438845.1 Mycobacterium sp.
GACCGCTCCGCCCTCGCGACCCGGCGTGCTGCGGCCGGGTTCCCCACCGGGAAAACGTTCCACGCCTGGCAACCCGAACTGTCCAGCATCCCCACGCCCACCCAGCAAGCGCTCCGCACCCTGGAATGGATCGGCCGCAGGGAGAACCTGGTCGTGTGTGGCCCCTCCGGCACCGGCAAAACGTTCCTGCTCGAAGCGCTCGGCCAACAAGCCGTCGAAGCCGGACTGCACGTCGCCTGGTTCACCCTCGAAGGGCTCGGCGTGCTCCTACGCCGCCACCGCGCCGACGACAGCGTCACCAAAGCCATGACCCGCATCCTGCGCGCTGATCTCGTGGTGGTCGACGACATCGGCCTCCTCCCCGTCGGCGCTGACGCAGCCGAAGGGCTCTACCGACTCGTCGACGCCGCCTACGAGAAACGCTCCATCGCGATCAGCAGCAACCTGCACCCCGCCGGGTTCGACGAACTCATGCCAAAGACGTTGGCCACCGCCACAGTGGATCGCCTCCTGCACCACGCCCACGTGTGTCAGACAAGCGGCGACAGCGTCCGCCTCACCCAGGCCCTCACCGGCAAGGGGGTGAAACCCTTGCAGTAACCCAAACCCGGCTGTCGGTGGCCACCCTCCTGGGCAGATCCCATGGCCACCACCGGGCAACTCTCGTGGCCGTCACTGGGCAGGTTTCATGACCGTCTCCGGGCAGAAACCAATGGCCCTTGACAGGACGGTTCCGGGTTTCGGTTTGCCATGTGGAAATGACACTCTGATTTGGCCCCACCGTGACGGCTTGATTTGGCCCCGGCTGCGACACGCGGGGTTGGTTGTGACGGTCTGATCTGGCCCCACCTGACGCTGTTCGACGTTGCCGTCGAAAGGGTGGGCTGGAGTGTCTGTTGGGAGTCGTGTCAGGGTGTTCGAAGCGATCCGTAGGGACCGTCGGGATGATCCGGATGTGTCGATCCGCGAGTTGGCGTTGCGGCATGGGGTGCACCGGCGAACGGTCCGCCAGGCGTTGGCCTCGGCCGAACCGCCGGCGCGGAAGGTGCCGGTCCGGACGGCGCCGGTGCTGGACCCGGTGAAGCCGTTGATTGATGCGATGCTGCGGCAGGATCTGGACGCGCCGCGGAAGCAGCGTCATACCGCGTTGCGGATCCGGGAACGGCTGATCGATGAGCACCAACTGGTGGTGGCCTACTCCACGGTCCGCGACTATGTGCGCCAAGCCAGGGTCCGGATCGCGGCGGAGGCCGGTAAGCAGCTGGCTGAGGTGTTCGTCCCGCAAACCCATTCGGCCGGCGCCGAGGCCGAGGTCGATTTCGCCGATTTGTGGATCGTGTGGGCCGGGGTGAAGACGAAAGTGTTTCTGTTCACACTCCGGTTGTCGTATTCGGGCAAGGCGATCCACCGGGCTTATGCGACCTGTTCACAGGAGGCGTTCCTGGACGGCCACCGTTATGCGTTCGAGCAGCTGGGCGGCATCCCGACGGTGCATATCCGTTACGACAACCTGAAAGCGGCGGTGTCGCGGGTGTTGACCGGCCGCACCAGACTCGAGTCGGACCGGTGGGTGCTGTTCCGCTCCCACTACGGCTTTGATGTGTTCTACTGCCGGCCCGGTGTCGAAGGCGCCCACGAGAAGGGCGGTGTGGAGGGTGAGGGAGGCCGGTTCCGCCGCACCCACACCGTCCCCATGCCGTGGGTCGAGACGCTCGCCGAGCTGAACGACTACCTCGCTCAATGCGACCGCCGTGATGATCACCGGCGGGTCGGGCAACGAACCTCCACGGTCGGTGA
>JAGQTV010000098.1 GCA_020438845.1 Mycobacterium sp.
CCGAAACCGTCACCGTCACCGTCGACCCCGGCGTCCCGACCGCCGGCCCGGTCACCGTCGGGGACCCCGACACCACCACCGGGCAGGTCACCGGTGCCCTGGTGTTCACCGACACCGCCGGACGCACGCTGACCTACAGCGGCCCGGCTACCAGCACCGGCGGCGCCGCCGTCACCATCGACCCCGCCACCGGGGCGTTCACCTACACCCCCACCGAACTGCAACGCCAGGCCGTCACCGACACCACCACCGACACCTTCACCATCACCGCCGACAACGGCGTACGCACCACCACCGAAACCCTCACCGTCTTCCCGAACACCGGCACCACGTTGGGTGCATCGCAACAAGCCATGATTACCTCAACCGGTCAGATCTGGGGCTTCGTCAATGTCGGAGCGACGAGCTACACCGTGGCCCAGGCTCCGGAGTTCGGTACGGTGTCCATCAGCGATCACGGCGTCTACGCCTACACACCGGGTACTGGTTTCACCGGTTCCGACAGCTTCACCGTGTCGCTGACCGGCAGCCAGAGCATGGAAGTCACCGTCGCAGTGGTAGGCAATCCCGCGGACCCGGCCGGCACAGTGACCGACGACTTCGACGGGCTTGAGAATGCGGCGCCCGATTCCGCGCTGTGGGTTAGCGTCCCCGGCGGTGACGCCGGACTTCAGACCTATACCGATTGGCCGGAGAACATCCACCTGGATGGGGAAGGGCACCTGGTCATACAGGCCTTCCCAGTCGTAATAGACGGCACCACTTATTACGCCTCGGGGCGCCTGACCACCCTGGGGACCCTCGACATGCTGTACGGGTCCATGACAGCGCGAATCAAGATGCCCGCCGGACAAGGCATCTGGCCTGCATTCTGGGAGTTGGGATCAAACTATCCCGTGGTCGGCTGGCCGGCTTCCGGCGAGATCGACGTGATCGAGCTGATTAACAATGGAGAAACCTACTACGTCACACTGCACGGTCCACAGGGCGCCACCGACTACTACGCCGGGAGCGGAGAGGTCGTGGGGACCAGCGGCTCGATTTCGACCGCCACCTCCGGCGCGATCGAAGACCTGAGCGCTGATTACCACGACTACTGGGTCATGCGGCAACCCAACATCATCGTCATCGGTGTCGACGACACGATGCTGGCCACGTTCACCCCGGCGTCACTGCCACCAGAGGCAGAGTGGGTGTTTAACAGGGAGATGTTCGCCATCCTCAACATCGCGGTCGGTTACTGGGCCGGGCCGCCGGATGAGACCACGCCCTGGCCTGTGACCATGCTGGTGGACTCGTTCACCTACACCCCCTACTCATGACAGAACGCTCGATCAGGGTTCTGCCCCTGGGTAGGGCTGTCCTCGGAGTTCCACTCGCCCGCCGCGCGCACCTCCGCCGCCGGGGTCGCAGCATCACAAGCCGCAAACAGCACCGGAGATCTCAACCCCCAGCCCGACGCACCCCTGGCTCTGCTGGACCTCGACTACCTAGCCTACCCGCTCGACACGCGATGTCAGACCATCCAGAGCCTCACCGAGACCCCAGACCGTTGGCGCACAATCCATGTGGAAGCTGAAGCACATCGACACCGCGTCTCTGCTACCCACAGCCTCATCGGCACACAGCGCCATCTCAGCCCACGGCGGCTCGGCCAGCTTCGAGTCGGGCCACCGGTACCCGGATCCAGCAGGCAGATGGTCGTTGGCGGTCCGCCCACCGCGTCGGGAAAGCCGACGAAGTCCGTCTGTGGCCACTGGGCTGCCCTCAACACCTCAGCCGGCGGCGCAGCCGGAGAGGAACAACGCAGCCGGAATGACGGCGTCGGCGGGCGGGGTTGTCGTGGTCGAGTTGGTTCCACAAACTTTCGCCTTGTCCTTGGGCACCCAGAACTGGCCCTCCTGCTCGAAGATGAACGAGGTCGGCGCACCCATCTGAGGATTTTCCTTGCTTGCCAGCAAACCGCTGGTCACGGCCCAACCATCGGCGCAGTTCAACTCATCGACGGTGTAGACGTTGTCCGCACCGATAGCCTCGGCCGCCTGCGTCGCCGGTTCAGCGAGCGCTGCTTTGGTGCATTCGGTCATTCCGCCGACCATCGGGCTGCCGGTGGATCCGGTTGGAGTGTCTTGGGAACTGGTCGACGCTGAGGTCACGGGCGTGCTGGCACCCGTCGACGTCGGGTGCGCCGGGCTCGAACTGGAGGCGGCAGATTTGGTCGCCGACGGTTCCGACTTGTCGGCCGTGCACGCGGACAGGCCGACGACAGCCAGGCTCGCCAGACCGATGCCGATACCGGTATTGAAGCTCATGAGTTGAAGATAGCGGGTTGGCCCTCGCCCACCTGCGCCAGAGCATCCAGCCAAACAGCAGCATGAATAGACTTGTGCTCGACCGCGCAGTGGACGGCCATTACCGGAGAGGTGTCGCCACCAACTCCGGTGGCGGTGCGGTCATCCCCCTGCGCCGCAGGCCAATCGGATCGACGGCGGGCCTTGCCGACTGGACGTGCCCATCGAAAGCCATCGGGTGGGTGCCATCAAGGAAACCATCGTGATGCTGCCCGCCCTGAGGCCCATTTCGCCGACAAGATGGGAAAAATGGCCTGTGCAGGACGTTGTTAGCCTTTGCGCGTGCCGCGAAAACTCACTGACGAAGAAGTTGAGGCCTATCTCGACAGTCGCCCAGGCTGGGCGATACTGAGCACCATCGACAAGGACGGTTTCCCGCACACGGTGCCCCTGGGGTACTTCCGCGTCGGCCGCGACATCGTCATGGGCGTCAGTGATGGCACACGCAAAGTTGCCAACGTCGAAGGCAACCCGCGCGTGAGTGTCTTGCTTGAGGACGGCTCAAGCATGGCGGATATCCGGGGAGTGCTGTTCCAAGGTCGCGCCCGCGTCGTTCGCGAACCAGGCGAAGCACTTGAGCTCGCGAAGGAAGGCGCCCGGGCACGAGGCGTGCCGGAGTCCGAATGGCCCACCGCGACTAGACCCGGCGTCGCATACATCCGCATGACACCCGTCAGAACAGTGTCTTGGGATTACGGAAGTTCGACCTCAGACCAGGGGTAGCCCGCCGTCAACCAACTCCACGCTCTCGCTACCGAGTCACCTTGCAACCATTCGGCAATTCCGCGTAACTCGCCGACCGCGTCGGTCACCCGTTGTGGTCATCCAAATTCTCGTGAACCTCACCGCCGACAGATCGACGCGGTGACAGCGGACGACCCGGTACAACCCGAAGGCGACATTCGCCGAAGTGCCCGAATCTGGGAGCCGTCGCCACTTACGGTGGGGTAGCGCAGCAAGGAGTAACCCGATGACCAAGTACGTGTATGACTTCACCGAGGGCGACAAGGATCAGAAAGCCCTCCTCGGGGGCAAAGGTGCGAACCTGGCCGAGATGACCCGGCTGGGTTTGCCGGTACCCCCGGGGTTCACCATCACCACGGAGGCGTGCCGCGAGTATTTGTCCCAAGGCAGTGCACCTGGTGACCTGCGGGTGCAGGTCACGATGGCGCTGCGCAAGTTGGAGGACACCCTCGGTCGCCGACTCGGTGATCGCCACGATCCGCTGTTGGTGAGTGTTCGTTCGGGCGCGGCGTTTTCGATGCCCGGGATGATGGAGACGGTGCTCAACATCGGGCTCAACGACGCCAGTGTGAAGGGTTTGGCCGAGGAGTCTGGGGATGACCGGTTCGCCTGGGACTCCTACCGCCGGCTGTTGCAGATGTTCGGCAAGACCGTGCTGGGTATGCCCGGCGAGGTGTTCTCCGATGCCCTCGACGAGTTGAAGACCGCCAAGGGGGTTGCCAGCGACGTCGATCTCGACGTCGATGATCTGCAGGCCCTGGTCACCACGTTCAAGGAGGCGGTGCGCGAGCACTCCGGCCAGGAATTCCCCCAACACCCGCGCGAGCAACTGGACCTGGCGATCAATGCCGTCTTCGACTCCTGGAACACCGAGCGGGCCCGGCTCTACCGGCGTCGGGAGCGGATTCCGCAGAACCTGGGCACCGCGGTGAATGTCTGCACCATGGTATTCGGCAATCTGGGCGACTCCAGCGGCACCGGCGTCGCGTTCACCCGCGATCCGGCGTCCGGGCGCCCGGGCGCCTACGGGGATTATCTGTCCAAAGCCCAGGGCGAGGACGTCGTCGCCGGAATCCGCAACACCCTGTCGCTGGATGATCTGAAGACGCTGGACCCGGCATCGCACAAACGGCTGATGAAGGTGATGCGCCAGCTCGAGACCCACTACCGGGACCTGTGCGATATCGAGTTCACCATCGAGCGCGGCAAGTTGTGGATGCTGCAGACCCGGGTCGGCAAGCGCACCGCTGCCGCGGCGTTCCGGATCGCCGCGCAGCTGGTCGACGAACACCTGATAACCATGGACGAGGCACTGTCCCGGGTGTCGGGCACGCAGCTGGCGGTGCTGATGTTTCCGCATTTCGACCGCTCGGCTCCCCGCGAGTTGCTGACGACGGGGATGGGTGCCTCGCCGGGTGCCGCGGTGGGGCGCGCGGTTTTCGATTCGCACACAGCCAAAGCCTGGGCCGACCGCGGCGAGCAGGTGGTCCTGGTCCGCCGGGAAACCAATCCCGATGACCTCGGCGGCATGATCGCCGCGGACGGAATCCTGACCGCGCGCGGCGGCAAGACCTCGCATGCGGCCGTCGTCGCCCGAGGTATGGGTAAAACCTGTGTCTGCGGGGCCGAGGCGCTCGATGTCGACGCCGCGACGCGCACCGCGCGGGTCGGCACCGTGCTGATCGAGGAGGGCGACGAGATCAGCATCGACGGCTCGACCGGCGAGATCTTCCTGGGGGCCATGCCCGTCGCGCCGTCCCCGGTGGAGACCTACATCGAGAGCGGGCTCGCGGCCGCCCTGGAAGGCGCCGACGACGAGACCGCCGCGCTGGTCAGGGCGGTCGACCGGTTGCTGACCCACGCCGACGTTCGTCGGAAGCTCGCGATCCGCGCCAACGCCGATACGCCGGAGGACGCGGTTCGTGCGAGATCCCTTGGCGCGCAGGGGATCGGACTATGCCGCACCGAGCACATGTTCCTCGGGGAGCGCCGGGTCCTGATCGAGCGGGTCATCTTGGCCGCCACCGCCGAAGAACGCGAGGCCGCGCTGACGGCATTGTTGCCCCTGCAGCGCAACGACTTCGTCGGGTTGCTCGACGCGATGGACGGGCTGCCGGTAACCATCCGCCTGCTGGATCCGCCGCTACACGAGTTCTTGCCGGACCTCACCGAGCTGGCGGTCAAGGTGGCCGTCGCCGAGGCCGGCGGGGAGACCGGGCCCGAGCAGGATGCCAACCGGAAGCTGCTTGCCGCGGTCGAGCGGATGCACGAGTCGAACCCGATGCTCGGTTTGCGAGGTGTGCGCCTTGGGCTGGTGACCCCGGGGCTGTTCGCGCTGCAGGTCCGCGCCATCGCCGAGGCGGCCACCGAGCAGGTCGCGGCGGGCAAGGACCCGCGGGTGGAGATCATGGTCCCGCTGGTGGGTTCGGTGATGGAGCTGCACCTGGTCCGCGACGAAACCGAGCGGATCATCGCCACGGTGGCCGCCGAGAAGGGTGTGCCGCTGAAGATCGCCATCGGCACGATGATCGAATTACCCCGTGCCGCGCTCACCGCACACCGGATCGCCGATGCGGCGGACTTCTTCTCCTTCGGAACCAATGACCTGACCCAGACGACATGGGGGTTCTCCCGCGACGATGTCGAATCCACGGTGTTCGCCGCCTACCTGAACAAGGGTGTCTTCACCGTCTCCCCCTTCGAGACCATCGACGCCGACGGTGTGGGGCGGCTGGTGGAGATTGCGGCCCAGGAGGGCCGAAAGACCAAGCCCGGCATCAAACTCGGGGTCTGCGGCGAGCACGGCGGTGACCCCGAGTCCATCCATTTCTTCCACCGCACCGGGCTCGACTACGTGTCGTGCTCCCCGTTCCGGCTGCCGGTCGCCCGCCTCGAGGCAGGCCGGGCAGCAGTGGGCGCGTGAGCGTGCAATCAAAGAAACCCATCACAGCCGTCTGAGGATTAAGGAACGGCGACGGCCCCAAACGGCATCCAGCAGCCCTATCCTTATCTGGAAGTCATTCCGAACCAGCAGGAGAAGGTCGGATGGGCGTGGTCGTTGTGTGCGCGAAATGCGGAACTGAACCACGCCTCAGCGCCCGGTTCTGTGATGGCTGCGGCCAACCGGTGGCCACTGAGCGCGAGCACGCGGAGTACAAGCAGGTAACCGTTTTGTTCGTGGACGTGGTCCATTCAATGGACATCGCTGCGAAGGTCGGTGCTGAGCGGTTGCGGGACATAATGGCGGGGCTGGTCGACCGAGCCGCCAAGGTCGTGACGCGATATGGCGGCACGGTGGACAAGTTCACCGGCGACGGCGTGATGGCGTTGTTCGGGGCTCCGGTGGCGTTGGAAGACCACGCCGTTCGCGCTTGCCGGGCCGCCCTGGACATTCACACCGCCATCAGTGACCTGGCACAGGAGGTCTTCCGGCGCGATGGTGCGGATCTCCGGTTGCGGGTCGGGCTGAATTCAGGCCGGGTTATTGCCGGTGAGATCGGTTCGGGCCCAGGCGGTTACACCGCTATCGGGGAGCAGGTGGGTCTGGCGCAGCGGATGGAATCAGTGGCTCCCGTGGGTGGGGTGATGCTCTCGGAGTCCACCGCCCGACTGGTCGAACATGTCCTTTCGGTCGGCGAGCGGCAGAGGGTGCGAATCAAGGGAGCCGCTGAACCGGTTGCGGCGCGCCAACTGCTAGGTGTGCCGACCGAGGGGGCGCGGGCCGGGCGTGGCCAGCCGACCCTGGTCGGGCGGGATTGGGAACTGACCACCGTGGCTGGAGTGCTTGATCGTGCGGTCGGCGGGCGCGGAAGTGTGGTCACCGTGGTCGGTTCCCCGGGGGTCGGCAAGAGCCGTCTGGTGTGCGAAGCAGCCGCATTGGCTACCGGGCGGGGGGTGCAGGTGTTCACCACCCACTGCGATTCGCACACCACCCAGGTCCCGTTTCATGTGGTGGCGCGGTTGTTGCGGACGGTCTTTGGAGTCAGCAACCTCGACGCACCCACCGCCCGGGCGCAAGTCCGCGCCCGCCTCCCGGGCGCTGACTCCGAGGATCTGATCCTGTTCGACGATCTGCTCGGCATTGCCGACCCGACTGTGGTGCTACCTGAGGTCACAGCCGAAGCCCGCCAGCAACGTCTGTCCCGCCTGGTGTCGGCGGCCTCACTGGCTCGTACGGCTCCGGTGGTACATGTGATCGAGGATGTGCATTGGATCGACGAGGTCAGCGAGGCGTTGATCGCAGGTTTCACCGCGGTCGTCCCGAAATCGCCAGCGCTGGTGCTGCTGACCTACCGCCCCGAATACCGCGGTGCGCTCAGTCGGGTCCCTAACGCACACACCCTCTCAGTCGCGCCCCTGGACGCCGAAGCGTCGGCAATGCTGATCACCGGACTGGTGGGCACCGATCCGTCCGTCCAGGGGCTGGCGACTCGGATCGCGGAGCGGGCCGACGGCAATCCATTCTTCGCCCAGGAGATCGTGCGCGACCTGTTTGAGCGCGGGGTGTTGGAGGGACAGCCAGGCTCGTATGTGTCCGTCGCCGACGGTGCCACGGTAAATGTGCCTGCCACGGTGCAAGCCACCATTGCCGCCCGCATCGACCGCCTTGAGCCCGCCGCCAAACATGTCCTCACTGCGGCGTCGGTGATCGGGTCGCGGTTCAGCGCAGAACTCCTCGCCCACGTGCTGGAGGACGCCGGCGCGAGCGTCACCGCCGTACTGGCTGGGCTTGTCGAGGCTGAGCTGCTCGACCAGGTGCTGTTCACCCCGCAGGCCGAGTACGCATTCCACCATCCCCTGATCCGCGCGGTCGCTTACGAGTGCCAGCTCACCGCGGATCGGGCGGTGCTCCACCGGCGACTGGCCATCGCGATCGAACAGCGAGATCGAGCATCGACCGATCAGAATGCCGCGCTGATCGCCGAGCATCTTGAGGCCGCCGGTGATGTTCATGGGGCCTACGGCTGGCGGATGCGGGCTGCCACCTGGTCGTCCTTCCGGGACACGCGAGCGGCCAAGACCAACTGGCAGCAGGCACTGCGGCTCTCCGACCAAATCCCCGCCGACGACCACGGCCAGTTGGCAATGCGTGTTGCGCCCCGCACCATGCTGTGCGCAAACAGTTGGCGTACCGGCGATATCGCCGTTGCTGAAGCCTGGTTCGACGAGTTGCGCGAGCTGTGCACCGCCGCCGGGGACACGGTGTCACTGGCCATCGGTATGTCCGGCGTGGTGATGGCGATGAGTTTCAACGACAGGATCACCGAAGCTGCCCGGCTGGCCACTCAATGTGCGGCGCTGCTTGAGGCTACCGGCGATCCGGCCCTGGTCGTCGGAGGGATGTTGGGGCTACTACAGGCCAAGTACCAGGCCGGCGAAATGCTTGAAACCCTGAGGTTGGCACAGCGCGTCATCGACCTCGCAGACGGCGATTCGACCAAAGGCGACCTCGTCGTCGCATCCCCTCTAGCAATCGCGCACATGTATTGCGGCTCAGCCCAAGTCGCTTTGGGGATGTCCGGATTCCGGGAGCACTACGCCGCGGCGCTGGCTTTGAGCCGCCCCGTGGACCCAGCCAACTTTGCAACGGCTGCCATGTTCAAGCACGGCACCATCGCCCTGGGCCTGCTCATGCCCGACGACACCGCACTACGCGAAACTGCGGACGCGCTGGAGATCGCCGAACAAGCGGGCGAGCCCATCGCGATCGGCAGCGCCCTGCTGGCACGAGGGATAACCCTGGTTTACCGCGACGGTCTTGAGTCTGAGGCCGGATACGCCCTACTCGACGAGGTGCGGGCAATGGCACTGGACCATCAGTTCTCGCTTGTCATCGTGCCCATCGTCGACCTCCACACCGCACGGCGAAAGGCCGAGCTGAAAGCCTTCGACGAAGCCATCGAGCTGGCCCGGGCTGCCCTCGACAATCTGACTGCCTCCGGCGAGATGATCTGGCGCGGGATGGCGACCAGCACGCTCGTCGAGTCGTTGCTGCTCCGCGGGGCGGACGGCGACATCGCCCAAGCCCATGCAGCTATCGAACGGTTAACCGCCGTCCCGACCGACCCCGGATTCGTCTTGCACGAATTGCCGCTGCTGCGGATGCGTGCACTGGTGGCACGTGCGCAGGGAATCGACGACACATACCAGCAGTACCGGGACCGCTACCGAAAGATGGCCACGGACCTCGGCTTCCAGGGGCATCTGAAGTGGGCTGAGGCGATGCCGTAAACGCGGCGGGACAGGACATTCGAATGCCAGAAGTGACCGTGGCCGGGCTGCGCCATCTGCTCGCCACCGTTGCGCTCGGTCCCCTTCTGCTGTTGCAGGGGCGCCACGTGCGCGACGTCACGCCGCGACTGCCAGAGCCCCCGGGACCACGCTCTGGGCGAGCGGGCAGAGGTGCCCCACTGCGCCTATTGGTAGCGGGGGATTCCGCCGCGGCCGGCGTGGGCGCCGCCTCGCAGGACGAGGCCCTATGCGGTCGCCTGGTGGCGGAGTTATCGCCGCGGCGCACACTGGATTGGCGGCTGGAGGCGCGGACGGGCTACACCACCGCAGACGCGCACGCCCATCTGGCGGCTCTGCCCGAGGACCGCTTCGATGTCGTGGTGCTCTCGTTGGGCGTCAACGACGTGACCGGCGGCCTCGGCCGCGCCCGCTGGCTGGCGCGCCAGGCCGCGCTGGCCGACATGTTGCGGGAGCGCTTTGCGCCACAAGCCGTGCTCTTCACTGCGCTGCCGCCGATGCACCTGTTCCCTGCGCTGCCGCAGCCGCTGCGCTGGTACCTGGGCGCTAGGGCCCGCGACTTCAACGCCGCACTCGCGGACTGGCTGTCGCGCTATCCGGGTTGCCATCTGTCGGCCCCGGAGTTCCAGCCGGATTCCGCGCATATCGCGAGCGACGGCTTCCATCCCGGGCCGGCTGCCTACACGGCGTGGGCGATGCGAATCGCGCGAGACATTGACTGCTTATTTCCCCTGTAGCGGGGTATCGGCCACGGCTCGGAGTGCGTAGATTGTTCGGAAAGTGGGAGGACGGTCATGTCGATCAGAATGAAGCGGCCACTCGCAGCCCCCGCGCTCGGGCTGTTGTTCACCACTGCCATCGTCATGGCACCGGCAGCCTTGACCGAGCCGACCGACACCTGCGATCCAAATCCGGCCGACCGGGAATCCGGGAACTACTGCGCCGGCAAGCCTCCTCAGACGTGGCCGGTGGCGCAAGGCAACTTCACCGTGGCAAGTGACCCTGGCTGGATCTTCTTCAAACCCTTCTTTGCCCCAGCCGGCGCCACCGGACCCAAGGCAGACTCCTCGCGATCCGAACAGTATGGCTGCGGGATCGGGCCCGACGGCACGGTCGGCTGCGACCACGTACCCGGGGATCCGTGGGGAGCAACCGGCCCCAGGTGCGGTGAACTGCGTTGCCCGCCAACGCCACCCGGCGCGAACCAGACCGTGATGAGCCCGCAACGGCCGGCCGAGTACGTCCACTCCGATGCGGCGACGTTCACCCGCGCCGACGTCGGCGACCTGCCCGAGGGGTACCGGCTGGTCAACGGCGACGCGTGGTGCGCGGTGTTCTATCAGGGCTCGATAAGCTGCGTCAGCGGCGCCAACGGCTTCACCCTGGCGTGGTGGGGCGGAGTTCTGGAACAGCCTTAGGCTCGCGCACCGCAGGCGGGGACCGCCAAGGCGCCGGGCCAATACTGGAAGCCACAGCTAGGGGTTGTTCCACTGCGCCCGCTCATCCGAAGATAGTGCGAGCTCGGTGCGGCGTCCCGTCTGCGCAGACCGCTGGGCGGCCTCGATGACGGCCATCACGGCGAGAATCTGGTGTGGCGGTACTGGATTGGGACCGTCCGCAGTAATCGCCTGTGTCAGTTCGCGGTAGTACTGCAGTTGGTTGCCCGGCGGCGTCGGAAGGCTCTGCTGGCGACCGGAAGCGTCGTAGAGGAGCATGTCGTCGGGATCCTTGCCCCAGCCGGGTGCGCCGGGCAGGACACCGGCCTTGAGTTGATCCTCCTGAATATCGCTGCCGTGCTTGACCACTGTGCCTGCCATGCCGTGCGCGGTGAACCGGGTGTGCGCCCCTGCGGCAAGCATGCTGGCGTGCAGGACCACCCGACGCTGCGGATGGTCGAGGATGACGTGCACCCAGTCATCGGTGCGAGATCCTGCACGAAGGCAGCCGAAATCGGCGGTGACCGCCTCAGGTAGGCCGAACAGTTGCAGAGCCTGATCGGCCAGATGCGGGCCCAGGTCGAACCACAATCCCGCACCCGGGCCGGGGTTTTCCCGCCAGCGGTCGCGCGGGCTCGGGCGGAACCGGTCGATGTGAGATTCGAAATGGACAACCTCACCGATGAGGCCGCCGTCGATGACCTGCCTGATACCTAGATAGTCGCTGTCCCAGCGACGGTTTTGGAACACCGACACGATCCGCTGACAACGATCGGCGGTGGCGACGACCGCACGAGCATCCTCTAGCGACAGCGCGAACGGCTTGTCGACCACGACGTGATGCCCGGCCGTCAGTGCCGCCTCCGCGAGTGGGCGGTGCGTGTCATTGGGCGATGCGATCACCACCAAGTCCACATCAGCGCGGGCGATGAGTCGATCTGCATCGACGACGTCGACACCGGGATGGTCGGCGTGGACGTCGCCGGCACGCGAGGAGGCGACGGCGACAAGGTCCAGACCCGGCGTGGCGGTGATCATGGGGGCGTGGAAAGTCTTGGCCACGTACCCGTATCCGATCAGGCCCACCCTCACTATGCCGTCAGCGGTAGACATGGCGCTCCTTCTAAATCCAAATGAACCGTAATTTCCCTACAGCCGATTGTCGCGTTCTGTCTCTCTCGACGGTTGCAGGACGTACCAGGCAGGTCGCCAGGCCCCGGTTTTGGAAAGCGTCGCCACTGAGCGACCGCAGCCCCGCCCGGGGCGAGGTTTCCCACCGCACAACACGCTAACCAGGCCGTTTCGAGCACCTGGTGCGGGAATGCCAGAATTCTCGTGTGACCTGGGTCCACCCGGTATGACAGACGACTTTGGCGGTGCGCCCGCAGTGGATTCCTGCTTCCGCAGGTTGATCGAGAATTTGGCCATCCCCACGAATCTGGTGAGCCCCCAAGATGGCGGATTCCAGGTGGTCAATCGGGCGTTTTGCGACTTGCTGGGCTATGAGGCCGACACGCTGCTGCAGATGACCTGGCGCGACGTGCGGGCACCGAACGACTTCGACGACGGCTTGACGGCGATCGTCGACATCATCATGGGCCGGCAGGACTCCCAACGGAGCATCCACCAATACATTCGTGCCGACGGGCAGCGGCTCTGGGGTGATCTGACAATCAGTTGCCTACGAGACGCTGACGGCAACGTCGAGCACTTCATCGGCCAGATCGTCGACGTCACCGAGCAGGTGGAGCTTCGCGCCAAGCAGGCCGAGGCAGACGCCCGGTTCCGCAGGTTGATGGAGACGTCCAACGTCGCGATGGCCTTCGTCGCTCCCGGTGGCAGGTTTGACATGGTCAACCAGGCGTTGTGCGAGCTGTTCGGGTACGACGAAGCGACCATGAAGACCAAGACCTGGCAGGAGATGACGCCAGCCCGCTACCTGGAAGCCGACCTGAAAAACGTTGAGGACCTGTTCGCGGGTCGGCTCGACGAGTACCGGGTCATCAAGCAGCACATCCACGCCGACGGTCACCTGTTCTGGGTGGACCTATCGGTGAGTTGCCTGCGCGACCCAGACGGCGAGGTGCAGTACATGGTCGCCCAGGGCGTGGACGTCACCGACGAGGTGGAAGCGCGTGAACTGCTCGCCAAGCGGGAGAAGGAAAACCGCGTACTGGCCGACCGCCTGCAAGCCGAACTGCGCGACGCCGCCGACTACGTGGAGTCGATCCTTCCCGGGGACATGCCCGGGCGCGTTGGGGTTTCGTCCCGCTACCTGCCCTCACTCGACCTCGGGGGCGATTGCTTCGACTACCGATGGCTCGACGACGACCACCTCAGCGTGTACCTGATCGACGTGTCGGGGCACGGAATCAGACCGGCTTTGGAGTCGATGTCGGTGCACAACCTCATTCGATCGGGCTCCCTGCCCGAAACCACCCTGCTGAACCCCGACCGTGTGCTGGACGCCCTCAACGGCCTGTTCCCCATGGAAGACCAGGCGGGCAATTACTTCACCATCTGGTACGGCATCTACCAGTGCTCAACCAGGACACTGAGTTACGCCAGCGCGGGGCATCCGCCGGCGGTTGCTCTCAACCGGGACGGCGATCAGGTGACGGCTCGCGATTTGGCCACCCCGGCCGCCCCCATCGGCATGTTCCCCGACACCGCCTACACATGCGACTTCTACCCGGTGCCGATTGGTGGGCAACTCCTGCTGTACAGCGACGGCGCATTCGAACTGCCTGCCAGGAACGCGGAGGGCAAACCGTGGTCCCGGGCGGACTTCGTCGACCTGTGTACGAAGTTGGCCGCGCGACCTGGCTGGTCACTCGATGCACTCGTCGATCGGCTCGGGGCACTCAGCCCGAACGGCGGCTTCGACGACGATTGCGCACTCGTCCTGCTGACCTTCCCCTGAGCGCGAGGCGATTGGCACAGTAATCATCCTGTGCGACAACCACTTTGCGTCCGCGATACGGCATGTCAGCCACTCGGACGGTGACGCACGTAACACGTGTGATGCCAGCAACAAAGCCTTCCGACTGTGACAACTGATTCAGTAATCTTTTTTCTAGCGGAGCAAACAACAACCCACATCCGCGGAAGGATTTCAGGACCATGAGGACAGCATCGGCTTTCATCGGAGCAGCAGTAGCCGCCGCGGCGCTGGCGTTGGCAGCCCCAGCTGGTGCAACCCCGGCGCCGACGGCCGGACTGTCCGACGCCGCCTCCACCGCCGCCGGAGCCCCCGGCTCAGTCGCCATCAGTGCTCCGAAGACCACGGTAAGCGTCCAAGACGCCGACCACGGGGCACGCATCGGCGACGTCACCGCCGGCGGCTTCCACACCAAGCCGGCCACCGACGGCACGACCACCCAGTCTGCTTTCTACAAGCCGGCGATGTAGTCGCTCCTCCACGGCGAGAGAGCCGTGGCCAGGGGTCCGCTCAGAGGCAGGTTAGACCCAATTCAGATAAAGAAGCAGGCCAGGGAGTGTTTTCCCTGGCCCGCTTCTTGTCTACGCTTCGCCTACAACATGCAGGATACGCAGCCCTCGACTTCTGTTCCCTCCAAAGCCATCTGGCGGAGCCGGATGTAGTAGAGCGTCTTGATCCCCTTGCGCCAGGCGTAGATTTGGGCCTTGTTGACATCGCGGGTGGTGGCGGTGTCCTTGAAGAACAGCGTGAGGCTCAAGCCCTGATCCACGTGCTGGGTAGCCGCGGCGTAGGTGTCGATGATCTTCTCGTAGCCGATCTCGTACGCGTCCTGGTAGTACTCCAGGTTCTCATTGGTCATGTAGGGCGCCGGGTAGTAGACGCGACCGATCTTGCCTTCCTTGCGGATCTCGATCTTGGAGGCGATCGGGTGGATCGAACTGGTCGAGTGGTTGATGTAGGAGATCGACCCGGTCGGCGGGACGGCCTGCAGATTCTGGTTGTAGATGCCGTTGCGTTGCACCGACTCCTTCAGATTCAGCCAGTCGTCCTGGTTAGGGATGCGAATCCCCGCTTCTTCGAAGAGCTTTCGCACCCTCTCGGTCTGCGGCTCCCACACCTGATCGGTGTACTTGTCGAAGAACTCACCGCTGGCGTACTTGGACTCCTCGAAACCGGAGAACGACGCACCCCGTTCGATGGCGATCTTGTTCGACGCCCGCAGTGCGTGGTAAAGCACGGTGTAGAAGTAGATGTTCGTGAAGTCGATGCCTTCTTCGGACCCGTAGAAGATGTGTTCCCGCGCAAGGTATCCGTGCAGGTTCATCTGACCCAGGCCGATGGCGTGTGCCTGGCTGTTGCCCTTCTCAATCGAGGGCACCGAGCTGATGTGGGTCTGGTCGCTGACCGCGGTCAACGCCCGGATGGCCACCTCGATGGTCTGCGCGAAGTCCGGCGAATCCATCGCCTTGGCGATGTTCAGCGATCCAAGGTTGCACGAGATATCCCGTCCCACATGGGAGTACGACAGATCCTCGTTGAACGTCGACGGCGTCGACACCTGCAGGATCTCCGAGCAGAGGTTGGAGTGGGTGATCTTGCCCGCGATCGGGTTGGCCCGGTTCACGGTGTCCTCGTACATGATGTACGGGTAGCCCGACTCGAACTGCAACTCGGCCAGGGTCTGAAAGAACTCCCGGGCCTTGATCTTGTGCTTGCGGATCCGGGCGTCGTCGACCATCTCGTAGTACTTCTCGGTGACCGAGATGTCGGCGAACGGCACCCCGTACACCCGCTCGACGTCATAAGGCGAGAACAGGTACATGTCCTCGTTTTTCTTGGCTAGTTCGAAGGTGATGTCCGGGATCACCACGCCGAGGCTGAGGGTCTTGATACGGATCTTCTCGTCGGCGTTCTCCCGCTTGGTGTCCAGGAAGCGGTAGATGTCGGGGTGGTGGGCGTGCAGGTAGACCGCACCCGCGCCCTGACGCGCACCGAGCTGGTTGGCATAGGAGAACGAGTCCTCCAGCAGCTTCATGATCGGGATGACCCCGGAGCTCTGGTTCTCGATGTTCTTGATCGGCGC
>JAGQTV010000099.1 GCA_020438845.1 Mycobacterium sp.
CGGACTCATAATCCGCTGGTCGCGGGTTCGAGCCCCGCCCGCCCTACAAAATGCCTGATCAGAGGCTGTTTTAGCCCACGAACCGGTGGGGCGCAGTGAAAAAGGTTCTATCTAAGCTAAGCCTTGATCCACCGATGGGCCGTGCTGGCTGATTTTCCCGGTGTTTTGGTTGTCGATTTCGGTTGTGAGCACAGGGGGTATCTGCTGGTTTGCCCAGCTTTTCCTGTTGTTCCTTTGTCGGGCCGTGACGGCGAGTGGTCAGGTGGTTGCGGATTGCGGTGGGCTCAATCCAATCGTTCTGCGCCACAGCGCAAGCCAGGGTTTCGACCAGGGCCAGTGGGTGGGCAGGTGCAGGACGGGGCGCCGTTGCGGACGGGCCAGTCGGGCGGGGACGTTGACGATACGCCGGCGCAGTGTCGAGCCCCGGGCAACGCCGTGGGCGCCACCGGCGAGGATTCCGGCCGCGCGCAGCAGGTTGTGGGCGATGGCCGCGC
The DNA here is from genome assembly GCA_020438845.1 of Mycobacterium sp. Taxonomy (GTDB): domain Bacteria; phylum Actinomycetota; class Actinomycetes; order Mycobacteriales; family Mycobacteriaceae; genus Mycobacterium. Next base: position 495 of record JAGQTV010000099.1, read on the forward strand.
AGAGGATCCAGGCGCTGTTGGCGCCGAAACGCCCGGAGGGCATGTGGGCCAGGGGTCCGTTGATGAGGTCGGCGAAGACGGTTTCGATGATGGCGTGGCGGCGGTGAGTGATGTCGGCCTCGACGGTGGACAGCGTCGAGTTGGTCAAGAACGGGTGATGTCGCCACACCGGGAACAGGGCGTCGCGGTGGTTGGCGTCTTTGACGCGGCGCACGACCAGTCGCGCAGTGATCTCCTCGGGGCGCCCGGTGAAGGCGGTGTAGCCGATCTCGGCGACCTCGGCATCAGAAATCCAGGCCCCGGTGTCAGGATCGCGCACCGCCCCCGGATAGGCCACCGGGGTCCACGCCGTCTCCGGGATCGCCGCGATCGCCCGCTGAACTGCGGCGTTCCGGGTCATGACCAGGGAGAACTGGACCTTGTGGCGCACGCAGGCGCCGATGACGGCGCGGGTGCCGTAGGCCGAATCGCCGCGCACCAGGATCGGCCCGGTAGCGCCGGCGGCGCGGGCGGTGCTGATCGCTTGGGCGATCATCCGTCCCGCCCCTTTGCCCGATCCGGCACGTCCGGCTCGCAGTCGCATCCCGGCGATCACGGGGGCTGACTCAGCGGTGCTGATCGTCGTCGCCAGCGGGGACAGGCCCTTGCGCAGAACCTGCTTGCCGGCGATCTTGGTGTGCCCATAGGAGGCACCCTGCTTGGCATGTCCGTAGACCGGGCGCAGCAGAGAATCGATGTCGATGAACACCCGCTGGTCGGCGCCGGTGAGCAGATCGACCCGCTCACACAGAGCGCCCAGATGCTCGCCGAGTACGGAGTCGAGTTGGCGGGCATGACCGAAGGTGAACTCCCGCAACAGCGTTCCGATGGTCGAGGGCGCATACACCCCGTCGAAGAGGGTCTTCATCCCGCCACTGCGCACCACCTCGAGGTCATCGATGCTGTCCGCGCCGGCGCACATGCCCGCGATCACCGTGGCCAGCTTCGGCGCAGGGTTGGCCGAACCCGACTTGATCCTGGGCTCGGCGATATGAATTCTGCTGTCCAGCAACTCGATCAAGCCGGTCTGTTCGGACAGCGCCATCACCGGCACCAACCCCGCACACGACACGAGATTGCCGTCATCGAACACCGCGGAGTTCGCGGCGAAGCTGTGGGATAATTGCACCGGAAGTGCCCTTTTCTGCGCTGGTCCGATTGAGGTGTGGTAACTCCAATCATCCCAGCTCAGAGGGCGCTTTTCTTATACCGACACCCACCAGACGCCTACTTCATCGGTAGATCGAGGCTAAGTTCCATTTTTGGTTTCCGCGGTCACCGCCCGCTGTGACAGGTCAGCCAGCCGCCGAGGCCGCGGTCGGCACCTACAGGCTGCCGTTGACCCGATCGCAGCTGCAGACCTTGCGCACCGAGGGCGAGAGGATCCGCGTCGGCGCGGTCACCGTCGTGTCGGTGCCGGACGCCGCGCACTATTCCGACCGCCCGGCTGGGCCGATCTACATGCCCGGCCGTGGCGAGTTCCGCTGACCGACTCGAGCCCGGTGGCAGGGCTAAACGCTTCTCCCCGAACCGAAGTGGCGCTTCAGGCCAGAAACACGAACAGGAGATAGGCGGTCGAGATCGCCGGCAGGACCGGAGCCCAGCGCAGAATCGACCTGGCCGAACCCTGCGAGGTGCGCTCCGCGGCGATCACACATCCCAGCCCCAGCAGGGCGAACGCCGAGACATAGACAGCGGCCCAGGCACTCACCGGAACGGTGCCGATGATGGCGGCGCAGATCGCGAGCCAGACCGCATATCCCGCCAGCAGACCGGCGGCCGGGGCGAAGATCACGCGCAAACTCAGCGAAATTTTACGGCAGCTGGGGCCGAACCCATCGGTAGAGCGATCGCGAATCAGCTCGTTAACGCGGCGACGGCGGCAGCAGCTCGTAATCGACACCGAGCAGACGATACGTCGATTCGGCCCGTCGGTCGCAAGTAACGAGTGACAGTTTGTGATGGCGTGCGGCCGCACCGACGAGCCCGTCGTAGAACGCCCCTCCGGCCAATCCGAACTCGGCCATCTCCTTCAATACCCGCTTCGTATCCGTCGCCGACAAGAAGCGGGACTCCGGGAAGTTCGTTTCTTCCAGACGGAGTGCCACGGCGGGGCTCAGGCGGTGTGGCGACGGCAACCGGGTGAGCACAGACAGCAATTCGACCGCAGCGTGCCCCGACATGCCACGTCGGCATCTGAGGAGTCGTTCCATCGCCGCACGGTGAAACGGGTTTTCGCGCTGCACGAGGGCGAGCGCCGCACTGGTGTCCACCAGCACGTGCTCACTTTTGGTCGGCAAGCCGCAGCTCTCTTACCTCGTCGGAATCCAGTTCGGGCCCGCCGGACGGCAGCAGGAGCAGCCCATCTTGCTCGACCAGCTCTTCGCCTGCCACGCTTTCGACGCGTATGGCGGCCCCATCAAGCGAGAGCTCTACCTCCCCGGCGGTGATACCTGCCTGATCTCGGAGCGCTTTCGGAACTACCAAACGCCCTGCTTTATCTATGGTAGTACGCATGCCACTGAGATTACCATTCAGTTGGTAACTAGTCGTGGAAGGTGTGCGCCAAGCCCACCGAGCGACCGTGGCAGCCTGGAGCGCCACCCGGACGGCGGGGTTACCCGCGTCAGCGTGCTGGAACGCCTCGTGTGTTTGTCCGCTCGGGAGTGAGGGGCTGGGGCCGAGTAGATCCGGTGCGGCGTGGCCAGCCATCTGCTCAAGCAATCCGGACCGGTTGTGGCGTGCTTGGGCGTCGAATACCTTTCCTCAGCGGGTCCGGCTGCCGGTCCTGCGCGGGGTCTTGGCTGCCGCCTTCAGATCCTGATAGGCCTGTCGGGTGTGTTCAGCGAGCGCCTGGACGTCGTCGAGTGCGGCCGCGTTGGTGACGAAGCCGAAGTCCATGTGGTCGCGGTAGGAGCTCAGGGTCACATTGAGGCCGATTGCCGCCGCCAGCGCCGACACCGGGAAGATGCCCACCAACGGAGCACCGTTGAGATAACGGGTCTCCTTAGCGCCGGGCACATTCGAGATGACGAGGTTGCATGCGGGCCGGGTGATGCGATCGAGGTGGGTCGAGGAACCCGCGCCGGCCAGGGCGGCGATCGCAACGGCGTAGGTCATGGCGGTGTCGCCTGACATTGCGCCGAGTTCCTTCTTCGCTACCGCTACCGAATGCGCGACCTGTTGCAGTCGCGTGGTCACGTCGGCCTCCGGCGAACCGAGGCGCACGAACATCGCCGACACGCGCGTGCCCGCGGCGCTGTCTCCCTCGCCGCGCAGCGACACTGGAACCATCGCGATGAACTCGTGGCTCCACTCTCGTTCCTTTTCCCGGAGATAGGCATGCAACCCGTGGTCGATGACGGTCGCTGCAACGTCGTTGAGGGTGGCTCCGAACTGATGCCCGATGCGGTGCATCTCCTCCAGCGGCAGTGATGCCGTCGCGAAGCCGCGGGCTTGTTTGAGGGGCACGTTGGTCGGTGAGTGCTTGGCCACGAACGGCAGGCTGCCATCGAGGTGGGACCCCAGCGCCGCGCTGAGGCCCTTCCGCAGCGCGCCGAAGGAGATCTGGTTGATGGCGCCGACCTGGTTGATGACCCCGCGGACCGTGTCGGTGAGGCGGCGCAGGGCCGGCGTGGGTGTGCCGGGCTGCGACGCAGGACGCGGTTGGGCGAACGCGGGCGGCAGGATTACGGGTTCTTCGGTCAGGCTCAGGCCGTCGTAGAGCTTCTTCAGCCCGGACACCCCGTCGATGATGCTGTGGTGGGTCTTGGTGTAGATCGCGAACCGTCCGCCTGGCACCCCGTCGATCACCCAGCAGCGGAACAGCGGCCGGTCGCGGTCGAGCATCGGCTCATGCA
>JAGQTV010000100.1 GCA_020438845.1 Mycobacterium sp.
CAAACTCTCCAAACAAAAACTCCCCAAACAAACATCCAGGGCGAATCAATCAGAGACAATCTGACCAAGCAACCAGTCAAAACTGGCAAAACAAAACAGTCACACCCCAACACGGGGGTATCAAGGCATGACAAAAAACAAAAACAACAAACAAAAACCACCAAACACACTATTGAGTTCTCAAACAACACACCCGCTCGCTGCCCTTACTCAGGGCAACCCTGCCAGCTTACTTCATTCCTTGGCGGAAAGTCAACAGGCAATTTTCTAGAACCTGTTTCCGATCGCTGGCCAGCACTGACGAGCACTGCTGACGGTTAACGCCTAGTGTACCCGTTCTATTTCCGCGCCCAAACTCAAGAGATTCTCGACGAAGAGCGGATAGCCGCGATCGATGTGGAAAACGTCGTGGACCTCGGTTTCTCCGTCCGCGACAAGCCCGGCCAGCACCAGTCCCGCGCCGGCGCGAATGTCCGACGACCACACAGGTGCACTGGAGAGCTGCGGGATGCCACGGACCACCGCATGGTGGCCGTCGGTTCGGGCGTCAGCACCCAGCCGAATCATCTCCTCGACGAACCGGAACCGCGCCTCGAAGACGTTCTCGGTGATCATCGAGGTGCCGTCGGCAATCGCAGCCAGGGCAATCGCCATAGGCTGCAGGTCGGTGGGGAATCCGGGAAACGGCAGCGTCGCGACGTTGCAGGCTTTGGGCCGCTCGTACTGCACAACCCGGAAACCGTTGTCGTGCTGGGTGACGGTGGCCCCTACGTCATGGAGTTTGTGCAGAACCAATTGCAGGTGGGCAGGATCCACCCCGGTCACCGCGATGTCCCCGCGGGTCATCGCCGCGGCGATTCCCCAGGTCGCCGCCACGATGCGATCACCGATAACCCGGTGTTCGGTCGGGTGCAGCTTGTCCACGCCGGTGATCGTCAAAGTCGGAGTGCCGGCGCCCTCGATCCGGGCACCCATCTGGTTGAGCATCACGCACAGATCGACGACGTCGGGTTCGCGGGCAGCGTTGTGAATGGTGGTGACGCCCTCGGCGACAACGGCAGCCATCAGGATGTTCTCGGTGGCGCCCACCGACGGAAACTCCAACTGTATGTCGGCTCCCCGCAGGTGCTCCGCCGAGGCGACCACACAGCCGTGTTCGATGGTGCACTCGGCCCCCAACTGGCGCAATCCGGATTGGTGCATGTCCAGCGGGCGCGAACCGATTGCGTCACCCCCCGGCAATGCCACTCTGGCGCGTTTGCAGCGGCCGACCAGCGGGCCGAGCACACACACCGACGCCCGGAACTGGCGAACCGCGGCAAAATCGGCCTCGTACTTGGGCTCGTCCGGGGAGGTGATACGAACCACCGTTCCGTCGAGTTCGACATTGGCGCCCAGACCCCGCAGCACCTCGGCCATCAACGGCACGTCGAGGATGTCCGGGGTATTGGTAATTGTCGTAGTGCCCTCGGCAAGCAGAGCGGCGGCCATGAGCTTCAGAACGCTGTTCTTCGCGCCGCCCACGGCCACTTCGCCGGACAACCGGTTACCGCCGGTCACCAGGAAACGCTCACCCACAGGTCAGTAGCTTAGTGGAGAGGCGCCCGCCTGCTGCCGCGGTTGGCCGGTACCGTTCTCCTCATGGCAGTGCATCTGACCCGCATTTATACCCGAACCGGCGACGACGGCACCTCAGGCCTCAGTGATTTCTCGAGGGTTGATAAGAGCGACTGCCGCCTCATCGCTTATGCCGACTGTGACGAGGCCAACGCCGCACTCGGCGTCGCGGTGGCGCTGGGCCATCCCGAAGAGCGGCTTCGCGCCGTCCTCATCGGGATTCAGAACGACCTGTTCGATGCCGGCGCCGACCTGTCCACGCCGATCGTGCAGAACCCGCAGCATCCGCCGTTGCGGATCACCGAGCCCTACATCGAGCGGTTAGAGCGATGGTGTGACCGCTACAACGAGGGCCTGCCTGCGCTGACGTCATTCATTCTGCCGGGCGGAACCCCGTTGTCGGCGCTGTTGCACGTGGCTCGAACCGTCACCAGGCGGGCCGAACGATCGGCGTGGACAGCGGTGAAAGCCCATCCCGACACCGTCAGCCCACTACCGGCCCGCTACCTCAATCGATTGTCCGACCTGCTGTTCATCCTGTCCCGCGTGGCGAACCCGGACGGCGACGTCCTCTGGCAGCCCGGAGCATCCCGGACCGACGACATCGGCACCTAGAAGGTCAGGCGGTTCGCCGCCGGGACCGGGGCGACGGGCTCGATTCCACCCAGGACAGGAAAGCGGTCAGTGCCCCGCGGTCCAAGGCCATCTCGTAGCGGCGCAGCTGATCTCCATTGGCGTCGAATAATTCCAGCACCACGGTCTGGTCGGTCATGATGTCGAACTCGTCGCCACGCGGAGAACGCCGCCCGGTGATCTCCAGCCCGCGGCGGCTCAGCCGACGGTCCGGCCAGAGCCGAACGCTGGACAACCGGTAGAACCGCGCTTCCTCCCCGCGGTAACGGATCACGCCGTGCCGCCAGCCGTGACCTCCCGACGCCGGAAGGTCACGCACGATGGCGGCGGTTCCGCCCTGGCGCATCTTCCACAGCCGGAAGCCGAGCATCAGCACTGCAAGCAGCAGCACAACCAGAATCGCGTCTTGGGCCACCACCGACGCGCTCACAAGGGTTATCCCCTAGTCGAGTTGGCCGAGCGCTCGCAGCCGGGCCCTCCCGCGGGCGGCCGTCTGCGGATCATCCGATGCCGCATCGGCTTTCGCTTGATCCGCGTCGATTTCTGAAGCGAACTCGGCGGATTCGGCCAACACCATCACGCCGGCTTCGGTCACCGACAGATAGCCACCATCGACGGCAATACGAAGGTCGTCCTTGCCCTCACGTTCGACGCGCACCACGGCATCGTCGACAAGTCGGGCCACCAACGGGATGTGCCGGGGCAGGATGCCGATCTCGCCTGACGTGGTCCGGGTGAAGACGAATGTCGCTTTGCCGGACCAGACCTTGCGCTCGACCGCGACGATGTCGACGTCCAGTTCGGCCATCTCACATCACCTTTCGATTGTGCAGCGCTGTCACAGCTTCGCGCCGAGGCTCTCGGCCTTCTTCTGCAGGTCGTCGAGACCGCCGATGAGGAAGAACGCCTGCTCGGGCAGGTGGTCGAAATCGCCCTTGCAGAGCTTGTCGAACGCCTCGACGGTTTCCTTCAGCGGAACGGTCGAACCGGGCTGGCCGGTGAACTGCTCGGCGGCCATCATGTTCTGGCTCAGGAAACGCTCGATGCGCCGCGCCCGGTACACCAGCTGCTTGTCCTCCTCGGAGAGCTCGTCGATGCCGAGGATGGCGATGATGTCCTGAAGGTCCTTGTAGCGCTGCAGGATTCGGATGACCTCCTGCGCCACCCGGTAGTGCTCGTCGCCGACGACGCTCGGGTGCAGGATCGTCGAGCTGGAGGCCAGCGGGTCCACCGCCGGGAAGATGCCCTTGGAGAAGACTGCACGGGACAGTTCGGTGGTGGCATCGAGGTGGGCGAACGTGGTGGCCGGCGCGGGGTCGGTGTAGTCGTCGGCGGGCACGTAGACGGCCTGCATCGAGGTGATCGAACGACCGCGGGTCGAGGTGATGCGCTCTTGCAGCTCACCCATCTCGTCAGCCAGGGTCGGCTGGTAACCCACCGCCGAGGGCATGCGGCCCAGCAGCGTGGACACCTCCGAACCCGCCTGGGTGAACCGGAAGATGTTGTCGATGAACAGCAGCACGTCCTGGCCCTGCTCGTCACGGAAGAACTCGGCCATGGTCAGCGCCGACAGTGCCACTCGCATACGAGTGCCCGGCGGCTCGTCCATCTGGCCGAACACCAGCGCGGTGTCCTTGAGCACGTTCGCATCACGAAGTTCGACCCAGAGGTCATTGCCCTCACGGGTGCGCTCCCCGACGCCGGCGAACACCGAGGTACCACCGAAGTTGCGGGCGATGCGGTTGATCATCTCCTGGATGAGCACCGTCTTGCCCACACCGGCGCCGCCGAACAGGGCGATCTTTCCGCCGCGTACGTACGGGGTGAGCAGATCGACGACCTTCAGGCCGGTCTCGAGCATCTCAGTGCGGGGCTCGAGTTCATCGAAGGCCGGTGGCCGGCGGTGGATGGACCACTTCTCGAAGTCCTTGCCGTAGCCGGGCTCATCGAGGCAGTGGCCCAGTGCGTTGAAGACATGGCCCTTGACGCCATCACCGACCGGAACCGAGATCGAAGCGCCGGTGTCGGTGACAGCCACGCCGCGGACAAGTCCGTCGGTGGGCTGCATCGAGATGGTGCGCACCAGGTTGTCGCCGAGGTGCTGGGCGACCTCAAGGGTCAGTGTCTTGGCCAGCGCGCCGAAGCTGATGTCGGCGTGCAGGGCGTTGAAAAGCTGCGGCACCGCGCCGCGGGGGAACTCAACGTCGACGACCGGGCCGGTGACGCGCACCACTCGACCGGCGGTGTCGCGGGTGCTGGTGGTCTCAGCGGTGACAGTCATATCTCTCTTCGCTTCCTAAGCTCTCGGGGGTCTACTTTTTCGCTGCGTCGGCCAGAGCGTTTGCGCCGCCGACGATTTCGCTGATTTCCTGGGTGATCTGAGCCTGACGCTCGCGGTTGGCCATCAAGGTGAGGATCTTGATGAGGTCATCGGCGTTGTCGGATGCCGCCTTCATGGCCCGACGGCGCGATGCGGACTCCGACGCCGCGGCCTCGAGCATGGCCGAGAAGATACGGGTTGCGACGTAGCGCGGAAGCAGCGACTCGAACAGCGTCGTGGCATCTGGTTCGAAGGAGAACAGGGTCTTCGGCCCGGATTCCACCTCCTCGTACTCCACCACCATCGGGGCGATCCGGCGTGCCTCTGCCGTCTGCGCCAGCATCGACCGGAACTCGGTGAACACGATGTGCAACTCGTCGACACCGAGGATGTCGTCCGGGCCGGGGTTGTCGCCTTCGTCGTCTACACCGGCGAGGAAGGCTGCCACCAACGTGTCGGCGATCTCCTGGGCTTTCTCGTAGGTCGGCTTCTCGGAGAACCCGATCCACGACTCCTTGATGTCCCAGTTACGGAAGCTGAAGTAGCCCAGCGCTTTCCGGCCGACCACGTAGAGCACCGGCTCCTTGCCCTCGTCCCGCAGCAGCGAGAACAGTTCCTCGGAACGACGCAGCAGATTGGCGTTGTAGGCACCGCACAGGCCACGATCCGAAGACACCACCAGAACGGCTGCGCGCTTGGGGTTCTTGCGCTCCACCAGAAGCGGGTGATCCAGCGCCGACTCGGCGGCCAGATTCGTCAGCATGTCGGTAATCTGAACCGCGTACGGCCGAGCTGCCTCGACGCGGGCCTGCGCCTTGGCGATGCGCGAGGTCGCAATCAACTCCTGAGCTTTGGTGATCTTCTTGATCGCCCCAGCGGAGCGGATACGCCCGCGGAGTTCGCGCAGTGTTGCTGCCATCGGACTCTAGACCCTCCGCGTCACTTCTTCTTCGGGGCGGGCTTGCGGACGTGTACGGCCTCTTTCTCAACATCAGCCTCGTCCATCGCCGCAACATGGGCGTCGGGAACCACCGAACTGCCGTCCGTGGTGGCGAAGCCGCGCTTGAAGTCGGCGACGATTCCCTCCAAGCGTGTCTGAGTGTCGTCGCTCAGTTTCTGGGTGGTCCGGATCTCGGTCAACACGTCGGAAGCCGCCGCCCGCATGTGCTCGAGGAACTCGGCCTCGAAACGCGCGACATCGGCAACCGGGACGGAGTCCAGATGGCCCTTGGTGCCGAGGAAGATCGCGATCACCTGCTCCTCGACCGGAAGCGGGCTGTACTGAGGCTGCTTGAGCAACTCCACCAGTCGGGCGCCCCGTTCCAGCTGCGCCTTGGAGGTCTCGTCCAGATCAGAGGCGAATGCGGCGAAGGCCTCCAGTTCGCGGTACTGCGAAAGATCCAGACGCAGCGAGCCGGCCACCTCCTTCATCGCCTTGATCTGAGCGGCACCGCCCACGCGGGACACCGATACACCGACGTTGATGGCCGGCCGCACACCCTGGTTGAACAGGTCGGTCTCCAGGAAGCACTGGCCGTCGGTGATCGAGATGACGTTGGTGGGGATGTAGGCCGAGATGTCGTTGGCCTTGGTCTCGATGATCGGCAGGCCGGTCATCGACCCACCGCCGAGCTCGTCGGACAGCTTCGCGCAGCGCTCGAGCAGGCGCGAGTGCAGGTAGAAAACGTCACCCGGGTAGGCCTCGCGGCCCGGCGGACGACGCAGCAGCAGCGAGATGGCCCGGTAGGCCTCGGCCTGCTTGGTCAGGTCGTCGAAGACGATCAGCACGTGCTTGCCGTCATACATCCAGTGCTGGGCGATGGCCGAACCGGTATAGGGCGCAAGCCATTTGAAGCCGGCCGCGTCTGAGGCCGGCGCAGCCACGATGGTCGTGTAGTCCATCGCGCCGCCCTCCTCGAGCGCACGACGGACGCTCGCGATGGTGGTGCCCTTCTGCCCGACGGCTACGTAGACACAGCGCACCTGCTTCGACGGATCGCCGGTTTCCCAGTTCTGCCGCTGGTTGAGGATGGTGTCGACGCACACTGCGGTCTTGCCGGTCTTGCGGTCGCCGATGATCAGCTGCCGCTGGCCGCGGCCGATCGGGGTCATGGCGTCGATGGCCTTGATGCCAGTCTGCAGCGGCTCGCTGACGCTCTGGCGTTGCACCACCGAGGGGGCCTGCATCTCGAGCGCTCGGCGGGTTTCGGCGACGATTTCGCCGCGCCCGTCGATCGGCTCGCCAAGCGGGTTCACCACACGGCCCAGGAATCCGTCGCCGACGGGCACCGACAGCACCTCGCCTGTGCGCTTGACCTGCTGCCCTTGTTCGATCTTGTCGAAGTCGCCGAGGATCACCGCGCCGATGCTGTGTTCGTCGAGGTTGAGCGCCACCCCGAGCACGCCGCCGGTGAACTCCAGCAGCTCCTGGGTCATGGCCGAGGGCAATCCCTCGACGTGGGCGATGCCGTCTCCGGCGTCGATGACGGTACCGATCTCCTCGCGCCCCGTGCCTGCCTCGAAGCTCGACACGTAGCTGGCGATCGCGCCCTCGATGTCATCAGCCGAGATTGTCAACTCTGCCATGGCTTTTCGTCTTCCTGCCTTCTTGTCTGGGGTGGTTCGTGGCTGGTCGGGTGGGCCCTAGTCGGGCAGATTCGTCTCGGCTGCGGCCAGCCGTGAGGACAGTGTTCCGTCAATCACCTCATCGCCGACGGCGACCGAAAGACCGCCCAGCAGCGAAGGGTCGACGTCGACCTGGACCGAGACCCGATGGTGATAGATCCGGGTCAGGACTTGGGTCAATCGGGTGCGCTGTGCCTCGGTCAACTCGCAAGCCGACCGCACCTGCGCGACAACTTCGCCGCGACGGGACACAGCGAGTTCGGCAAGGTCGCCCACCGCGTCGTCAGCACGTTCGCCGCGCAATAGGTCAACGGTCTGGGACAACAGCGCAACAGCTGTCGGGTTCACACCACTGGCTCGGTCAAGCACCGTGCGCAACAATGCTTCCCGGTCCTGTGCCGGTTTGGAGAAGTCGCTGAGCAACGCGCTCAACTGAGGCTCGTTGTCCAGAATCCGGTCGAAGCGGAACAGCTGCTCGGCCACACTTTCGGCCTGCTGCTCCCGCTCGGCGCGCGCCAGCAGGCTCAGCCGGGCGATGTGCTCGATCGCGTCGATGAAGTCCGACGTATGCGACCAGCGCACCGAGACCGCGGTGTCCAGGATGTCCATCGTGGCGGCGCCGACCCGGCCGCCCAGCAGCTGCTGAAGCAGTTGCCGCTTGGCCTCGGTCTCGCGCGAGGCCTCCGCCAGATGCCGGGCAAGAATCGGCTCATGCACAAGGAGCTTGTCGACCGCCGTTAATTCGTCGGCCAGCGTCGACAGGTCGTTGACACTCATCGAGCCAGCCACCGAGTCGAAGCGCCCGACCATGCTTGCCTGTGCCTCACGGCTGGCCGAGCGGAGGTCTGAGGCGCTCACTTCCGGAGCAAAGGCCGCCGGTGCCATGGAGTCGAGTTCGTCGAGGAAACGATCGACGGTGGCCGAGCGTGCGGACGGGTCCGACACGTGTGCCCGCACTATGTCGGCTGCCCGTTCGACCGACTCGGAGCCGAGATCGGCCCGAAGCTGACGGATGGTCTGCGTGCGGAGCAGCGCAACCTGCTGTCCGCCTTGGACTTTGATCCGCTCGGCATCGACTACGGCTTGGGAAGCCAATTGCTCTTCAATGCGCACCGAGTCCGTCCGCGCCTCTTCGACGATGTGCTTGGCCTCAACCCGGCCCTGCTCGACCCGCTGTGCGTGGTACTGGTCGGCCGCAGCCAACCGCTTAGCGGCTTTCGCGCTGTCCTCAAGTTGGGTTCGCACCGTCTCCTTCTGGTCGGTCATGAGGCGACGCACCGGTGGGACCACGTACTTGACGATGATCCACACGATGACCGCGAAGCCGATCAGCTGCCCGATGAAAGTTGACATCGACGCCTACCGCCCCGCCACCGTCGTGCCGAGGACGCGGCTGGCCAGCGTCTCGGACAAAGTTTCGACCGATGCACGCAATTCGCCGGAGATGGCGTCCTTCTGCAGCTTCAACTCCTCGTTGGCCTGCTGAAGCGTCCCGGCAACCTCGTCGTTGGCCTCGCAACGCTTCTCGTCGATGACGGCCCGACCAGCCGACCTGGCCTCATCTCGGATGGCGGCCGCCTCTGCACGCCCGACGCCGATTTCCTTGTTGTAATCGGCCTCGGCGGCAGCCTCCTGCGCGGCTGCCCGGCGGTTGTCGTCATGGGTCTTGGCGAGCATCTGCTCGCGCTCTCCGAGGACCTTCTGGATCGGCGGAACGACGAACTTGGCAATCACACCCAGCACGATCAGGAAGATCGCCAAGACGAAGAAGAAGGTGCCGTTGGGGACGAGGAAGTTGCTGGTGCCGCCTTCCTCGGCCGCCAACAGGGTGACGCTGTGCTCCCCCATGCCGACTAGGACGCGCCGGGCGTGGCGAACACGAACAGGGCCATGAACGCCAGGTTGATGAAGTAGGCCGCCTCGACCAGGCCGACCGTGATGAAGAACGGAGTGAACAGCCGGCCCTGGGCCTCGGGCTGGCGGGCGATGCCGGAAATCAGGGCGTTACCGGCGATACCGTCGCCGATGCCGGCGCCGATGGCGCCACCGCCCAGGATCAGTCCGCCGCCGATCAGGGCGCCGGAGATGATAGCGGGGTCTGCTGCCATTACTTATCCTCCTTGATTGCTGGTAGGACTCCTACCAGGGCTTTGGGTCTTCCCGGGGTGGTCCCAGCCGGGTTCGGCTGAGGGTCGAGCTATGGGTTCAGTGGTGCTCCTCATCCAGTTCCATGGACTGGCTGAAGTACAGAATCGTCAGCAGGGCGAAGATGAACGCCTGGATCAGACCAACGAAGAGGTCGAAGGTTTTCCAGATCGCGTTCGGCGCCCACATGATGTACGGCGGGAACAGCGCGATCAGCGCGACCATGATGCCACCGGCGAAGATGTTGCCGAAAAGTCGGAGAGACAGCGAGATCGGCTTGGCCAGTTCCTCGACGATGTTGATCGGGGCGAGAAAGGCCACGTGCCCCTTCAGAACCTTGATCGGGTGGCCGATGAGGCCGCGCCGCCAGATGCCGGCGGCGTGATAGCAGAGGAAAACGAACAGGGCCAACGCCAGCACGAAGTTGATATCGGAAGCGGGCGGTTTGAGGAGTTCCTCGGTCTTGCCGTCTGCGCTGTACTGGACCGGCAGCACCGAGATCCAGTTGGCGATGAGGATGAATACGAACAGCGTCACCGCAAGGGGAAGAACGAACGGGGCGATCTTCATGCCGATCGCCGACTCGATCTGTTCCCGCATCTGGATGGTGATGGCTTCCCAGAACAACTGGACGCCGCTGGGTTCTCCGGTCGAGGTGATCTTGGCGCGCAGGAAGAACGCCAGCGCCAGGGTGACGACGGCCGCCAATGCGGTGGCGTACACGGTGTCCGTGTTGACGGTCATCCCCAACCAGGTGGCCGTGGTGTGGTGGCCGACCTCGATCGCGCCCTCGGCGAGGATTCGTTCGGTCATGGTGCTCAATCCTTGGGCATGTCGACGGAAATTGAGGGCGAAATGGCCGAACCCGTTTCCACTCCGTCCGGATCACCGCTACGGATCTTCTTCCAGACCGGAAGAGCGGTGCTCAGAACCAGCACCACCTGGAATGAAGCCAGGCCGAAAACGACGCCGAGGCCCATCGGGCGGAAGGCGAACGCGATGGCCAAACCGATCGCGGTGATGATCAGAAGCCGGGTTGCCGAGTTCAGCGCCATCTTGCGCTTGAGCGGGTGGGCGTCGGCGGTGATACTGGCCACCGAGCGCTGGACCAGCAGGGCGTTGACCAGGCCAAGCGTCAGACCGATACCGAAGAAGACCCCGAACATGATGTGTCCGGCCCAGGCCGCAAACCCCACCGCCGCCGCCGTCAGCACGGCGCACAGAGCCAGCAGGCGAACCGGTTGAAACGCAACGGACGGGAACACCAACGGCGCATCTTGCGCTGGCGTTGTCACACGTCCACCCACAATCTTTTTCACTGCTGACGAGGCGCCGAACGGCGAACTCGCGAGCACGGTACCACACGGAAAACGGCCCAATCCGGACTACTACCTACGGTCGTAAATGCTGTCTCGCAGCAAGGTGAGATCCCTGTCGTCGTCCTCACCATCGGACCGGCCGTCACCGTCGCCGCGCAGCAACGGAATGACCGTGACCACGAAGGCGACCGCTATCGCCGCGAGCAACACCGCACCGGTGTAACGCGGGTCGACGAAGATCGTGCTCGCCGCGCCGAGGGCCACCAAGGAGGTCCACAGATAGATGAGCAGCACAGCGCGGCGGTGGGAATGACCGATCTGCAGCAGTCGGTGATGCAGATGCATCTTGTCCGGGCTGAACGGGCTACGGCCGGCCCGGGTGCGGCGAACGATCGCAAGCGCCATATCCAGCGCCGGTACGAACATCACCGCCACCACGAGCAGGAAGGGCGATAGCAGTGCGAAAACGTCACGGGCGCCGTAGGCACTCTGCGAAATCGGGCCCGCCGCCGTCGTCGACGCCGCAGCCAGCATCAGCCCCACGAGCATCGAGCCGGAATCGCCCATGAAAATCCGGGCACGGTAGAAGTTGTGGGGCAGGAATCCCAGGCACGCGCCGGCCAAGACCACCGAGATCACCGCCGGCGGGTAGAACAGCACGTCCCCACCATGGTCCCGCAAAAGACCGATGGAATAGAGGCAGATTGCCAGCGCGGTGATCAGTCCCAGCCCTGCGGCCAGGCCGTCGAGCCCGTCGACGAAATTCATCGCATTCACGATCGACACCGTCAAGGCAAGGGTCAGCAGGATCGACGAGGCCTGGTCGAGCACGATGGTCCCGACCCCTCCGAAGGGAATGTAGAGGACGCTCCAGGCCACGCCCATGGTGACCATGACGCTGGCGGCGGTGATCTGCCCGGCGAACTTGGTCAGCGCGTCCAGTCCCCAGCGGTCGTCGATCAGGCCCACTCCCATGATCAGGCCGCCGGCGATCACCACCGCGGGCATCCCGGACGAGTAGACAAACCCGCGGTTCAGCGCCGGCAACTGGGAGGCGAGAAAGACCGAGAACACCACCCCGAGGTACATCGACAGCCCGCCCATCCGCGGGGTGGGCCGGTGATGGACATCCCGTTCCCTCGGAACGGCCACCGCCCCCAGCCGAAGAGCCAGGACCCGAGCGCCGCCGGTCGCGAAGTAGGTGACGATGGCGGCGGTCAACCCGACGAGGGCCAGCTCGCGTAGCGGCACCCCGGCACCCCGATCGGCCAGCGCGAGAATCGCGCGGGGGCCGGACTGCGCGAGAATCGCGCCGGGGCCGGACTGCGCGAGAATCGCGCCGGGGCCGGACTGCGCGAGAAGGGTGTTCATCAGGACAAACGGTAGCAACCGGCGGCCGGGTCAACCGGCCAGCGACGTCGCGTCGACACCCAGTGCAGCGGCTATCGCCGCCACGCTCACCGGGCCTTCACGAAGGATCCGCGGCGCCGGGCCGGTGACGTCGACGATCGTGGACGCCGCCTGCTGTGCGGACGACCCGGAATCGAGATAGACGTCGACCAGGTCTCCGAGTTGTCGTTGTGCCTCCTGCGCGGTGGTGGCGGGCGCCTCGCCGGAGATGTTCGCACTGGACACCGCCATCGGGCCGGTTTGCCGAAGCAGATCGATCGCGACGGGGTGCAGCGGCATACGCACCATCACCGTGCCGCGCGCGTCGCCGAGATCCCACTGCAGCGATGGCGCCTGCTCCACCACCAGGCTCAGCGCCCCGGGCCAGAACGCGCGGATGAGTTCGCGCGCGACGTCGGGCAGGGAATACACCAAGCCCTCGATCGTGTGCCAGGAGCCGACGAGCACCCCGACGGGCATGTCACGACCACGCCCCTTGGCCGCCAGCAGATTGCCGACCGCCCGGCTGTCGAACGCATCGGCCCCAATGCCGTACACGGTGTCGGTCGGGACGACGACCAGGCGGCCGCTCTTGACAGCCGAGGTAGCCGCCGCGACGGCCGCGGGACGCTGTGCAAGATCGCGGCAGTCGAGCATCTGGGTCATCCGACTCCCCCTCTGAAGTCTCCGCCGGTTCTGCGGGCCGTCACGAATCTGGGCCTTTCGGTCAGGTCCCGGTGCGCAGTGATCTCTCGGAAAACGCCGGCGCCGCTGAATGTCTCCACGGTGGCATCAGAGGTGGTGTCGTCGTGCTCCACCGCGGCGGTTCCCCCGGCCTTCAGCCAGGCTGCCGCAAGGGTGACGATCGGAGTGATCACCGCCATGCCGTCGGCTCCACCGAACAGCGCATGTACCGGATCATGCTCGGCCACTTCCGGTTCCAGTTCGGAGCCGATAGGGATGTAAGGCGGATTGGCTACCAACACGTCGACACAGCCGGCAAGTTCGGGCAACAGGGCGGGGTCGGTGACGTCGCCCTGCACCAACCTCACCCCCGTCGAGAACCCGGTCAACTCCAGGTTGCGCCGGGCGTATTCCAGCGCGGACGGGTCGTCATCGACGGCAATCACCTCGGCATCCGGCCGGCCGGCAGCCAACGCGATCGCCAGGGCGCCCGAGCCTGTGCACAGATCGACGATCACCGGGCGATCCGGAAGCGTTTGGGCCAGAACCCACTCCAGCATCGACTCAGTCTCTGGACGCGGGATGAAGACGCCGGGACCGACCTGCAGTCGCACTGGTCCGAACGCTGCAGTACCGGTGATGTGCTGCAACGGAATCCGCTGCGAACGCTGCTGGACCGCATGTTGGAACCGGTCGAAGAAACCCGCATCGGGGAGGTCGATCACGGCCAGCCGGCCGCGTTCGGTCCCGGCGAGATGAGCCGCCAGAAGTTCGGCATCGGTTCGCGCCGAGTCGATTCCCGCCTCGGCGAGGACGGTGGCGGCGGAGTCGATCACCTGACGCAGCCGGTTCGGCATGGCTCGCCTTCCGTTCGCACCGGTCATGCCTGCGCGAGCCGCGCCTGTTTATCGGCGGCGGCCAGCGCATCGAGTAACGGGTCGAGGTCCCCGTCGAGGACCTGATCGAGGTTGTGCGCTTTGAAGTTGATCCGGTGGTCGGCGATCCGGTTCTCCGGGAAGTTGTAGGTGCGGATCCGCTCACTGCGGTCCACGGTGCGGATCTGGCTCGCGCGGTCCGCCGAGGCGTCGGCTTGGGCCTGCTCTTCGGCCAGAGCCTGCAATCGGGCAGCCAGCACCTGCATGGCGCGGGCCTTGTTCTGCAACTGTGAGCGCTCGTTCTGGCAGGTGACGACGATCCCGGTGGGCAGATGGGTGATCCGCACCGCCGAGTCGGTGGTGTTCACGCCTTGGCCACCCTTGCCCGACGATCGGTAGACGTCGATCCGCAAGTCGGATTCGTCGATCTGAACCTGCTCGACTTCTTCGGGCTCGGGGTAGACCAGGACACCCGCCGCAGAGGTGTGCACCCGGCCTTGCGACTCGGTGACCGGTACCCGCTGGACCCGGTGCACACCACCCTCCCACTTGAGCCTCGACCAGACTCCGTCGACGGCGTCACCCTTGGAGGCGATGGCGATGGTCGCTTCCTTGTAACCGCCGAGGTCGGAGAATGTCTCGTCGAGCACGTTGACGGTCCAGCCGTGGCGTTCGGCGTACCGGATGTACATCCGCGCCAGGTCGGCGGCGAAGAGCGCCGATTCCTCGCCACCCTCGCCGGACTTGACCTCCAGGACGATGTCGTCGGCGTCGTGCGGATCCCGCGGGGCCAGCATGTCGGTGAGCTGATTGTCCAGATCTTCGACCAAGGCCTCCAACTCAGGCACCTCGGCGGCAAACGACGCGTCATCGGCGGCCAACTCCCGAGCGGCCTCCAAGTCACCTCGGGCCGCCTCGAGTTTGCGGTGGGTGGCCACAATGGGCGCGATCTGGGCGAAACGCCGCCCCACTCGGCGGGCATTGGCCGCGTCGCCGTGCAGCTCGGGATCGGATAGCTGACGTTCAAGGTCGGCGTGCTCGGTCAGGACGGCTTCGACTGCGTCGGCGGGAGCGCTCTGCGTCATCGGTCGTCCTTTCGCACGTCAGGTTGCCTGAACGCAAACCGACGCCCGGCCTCGCGCAACTGCGAGCGACGGGCGTCGGCGGTCAAGCTAGCTCTCGGTGGGCTTGGCAGTCCGCTTGCCGTAGCGCTTCTCGAAGCGCGCCACGCGGCCGCCGCTGTCGAGGATCTTCTGCTTGCCGGTGTAGAACGGGTGGCACTGCGAGCACACCTCGACCACGATGTGGCCGCTCGGCTTGGTGCTGCGCGTTGTGAAGCTGTTGCCACAGCCGCAGACGACGGTGGTCTCGCCGTACGCGGGATGAATTCCGGTTTTCATTGGGTCCTCTAACTTGTCGTGGTCGCCGGGTCGCCGAATTTGGTGATGGCGTGAACCGGTACCTGAGGTGGTCGACCGCCATTATGCCAGTTCAGCCGCTACCTGCCCAAACGGGCAGTCAGCGCTGTTGGTAGCGCCCGTCTGATCCGTGTCGGCCGCCTCAGATCTGATCCGGGTCTCTCCGGCCGGCGATCACCATGACCAGGTCGCGGATCGGCGCCCGCACCTCGCGACCCTCTCCGACAGCGAAGTCGGCATCGGTGGCCACCAACCGGAGCCCCCGTAACCGGGCGGCGGGATGCATCGGGAATCGCATGCGCCACATATGGTTTGCCACTTCGACAGCAGCTTCGGTGGGCATCGGCCGGTCGATGCCGAGGGGCACCGCGATGTCCTGGCCGTGCACCAGAACGTCCATCAGCGGGTCGCGCACGCTGGTGGTCGGAATCTTCTTGCGGGATCCGACCATGCCGCGCAGCGCCGCGACGATCTCGGCCTGGGAGCGTGAGTCTTCAAGGGCCAGACGGCGGATCATCGGGTCGAAGCGGAAGCCCGAGCGCAGCGCCTCGAGGAAGACGCGTGGCACAGCCATCTGCGAGTGAGTGAGGTGAGCGGCGACCTCACGCACCCGCCAGCCGTCGCACAGTGAGGGACTCATCCACTGCTCGGGACTCAAACCCGCAAGCAGGTCGGCGAGGTCAGCGCGCTGCGAGTCGATGCAGCACCAGATCTCTTCCGGCTTCACCGTCGCCACCGGGTGCACATGACTGTCAGTAGTCGGAATCCATCGCGCCGCCCGGTGCCGTTTTAGACACCTGGACCAGGAACTCGTAGTTGTTCTTGGTCTTGCGCAACTGGCTCATCAGCAGGTCGATCGCCTGGTGGGAGTCCAAGCCGCTCAACACCCGGCGCAGTTTGTGCACGATGGCGAACTCGTCGGGCGACAGCAGCAGTTCGTCCTTGCGAGTGCCCGACGGGTTGACGTCGACGGCGGGGAATACCCGGCGCTCGGCTATCTTGCGATCCAGCTTCAGCTCGGCGTTGCCGGTGCCCTTGAACTCCTCGAAGATCACGGTGTCACCGGTGGAGCCCGTCTCCACCATGGCGGTCGCGATGATGGTCAGCGACCCGCCGTCCTCGATGTTGCGGGCCGCGCCCAGGAACCGCTTGGGCGGATAGAGCGCGGTCGAGTCCACGCCGCCGGACAGGATTCGCCCTGACGCCGGCGAGGCGTTGTTGTAGGCACGACCCAGACGGGTGATCGAGTCGAGCAGCACCACGACGTCGCGACCCTGCTCAACAAGCCGTTTGGCCCGTTCGATCGCCAACTCCGCCACCGAGGTGTGGTCGGACGGCGGCCGGTCGAAGGTGGAGGCGATGACCTCACCCTTCACCGAGCGCTGCATGTCGGTCACCTCTTCGGGTCGCTCGTCAACGAGTACGACCATTAGGTGACATTCCGGGTTGTTGCGGGTTATCGCATTGGCGATGTCCTGCAGGATCGTGGTCTTACCGGCTTTCGGCGGCGAGACGATCAGCGCACGCTGACCCTTGCCGATCGGCATGATCAGGTCGATGACGCGGGTGGTCAACCGCTCAGGGGTGGTCTCCAACCGCAGCCGCTGGTTCGGGTACAGCGGAGTCAGCTTGCCGAATTCGGGCCGGTTGCGCGCCGCTTCCACGGGCCCGCCGTTGACGGTGTCGAGGCGGACCAGCGGGTTGAACTTCTGCCGCTGATTCTGGCCGGCCGACTCTCCCTCGCGGGGTATGCGCACTGCACCAGTGACAGCGTCCCCTCGGCGCAACCCGTTCTTGCGCACCATATTCATCGAGACGTAGACGTCGTTGGGGCCGGCCAAGTAGCCGGAGGTTCGCACAAAGGCGTAGTTGTCGAGCACGTCGAGGATTCCGGCCACCGGCTGGACGACGTCGTCCTCGCGCAATTCAGCCTCGCCAGCGCCTCCCTCGCCCCCAGTCCGCTCGCCCCGGCGGCGGCGGTCACGGAACCGCCGACCCCGGCGACCGCCGCGGCCCTCGCCGTCGTCGTCACGGTTCTGCTGATTGCCACCGTCATTGGATCCCGACGTCTCAGCACTTCCCGACGACCCAGCGTTCTTCGCGGTTTCAGCGTTCTTCGTGGTTTCAGCGTTCTTCGTGGTTTCAGCGTTCGTCGCGGTTTCAGCGGCTGCAGACGCCTTTGTGGTCGCCTCTGCGGACCGGGCATCAGACCGGTTGTCGGCCTTGGGTTCGCGGCTGGCTTCCCGGCCAGCGTCCTGAGCGGGTTCCCGGTCAGCGCGCTGCGTGGTCTCACCGCCCTCGTTGGCGGCCTCACGCTGCGGAGCCTCAGCGGGAACCTGCTGTCGTCCCCCGCGGGTCCGTTCGGCACCCTCTCCGGTGCGGCCATCGGTTCGGCCAGGTTGACTGCCCCCGCCGTTTCCAGGCTCCCGGGCAGTGCGGATTGCCGCGATGAGTTCGCCCTTGCGCATCCCTGAGGTGCCCTTGACGCCCACCTTCGTGGCCAGCGCCCTGAGTTCCGGCAGCACCATGGTGGACAACTCACCCGATGCCGAGACTGCGGTGTCTGAGCGGGTCTGAGTGTCGGCGTCAGCCGTGATGAGGTCCGTATCGGTCACGGATGTCCTTTCTCTCCCTCGCGTAGATGAGTCTCGCGGGGGGTTCTGGCGTTCAGCCAATGAACTGAACGCAAAGTCTCACCGCCATCTGAGCCAACAGTGATTTCTGTCTTGGGTAGCTAGAGTCCACCCGTAATTTCCCTGCACTGATGACACGAAGCGTGAAAGTCCTGCGGCCGGCGTAAGCGCCGCGATTGCGGGACGCCATCGAGAGTAGTCCCCTTCCCTGCCTTAAGCAAGAAGACTCACCCGCGCCCCCCGGACGCGTCGCGACCGTCCCCGGGGCCCCACTCGACCGGTCGGCCCACCGCCATCTCGTCGACTGCGAATCCGTGGGCAGCGCCGAACTCGAGCGCCTCAGCCGGAAGCGCGCTGTCCGTCGTCAACGCCAACACCGCCGGACCTGCCCCGGAAAGCACCGCGGGCACCCCACAACCCCTCAGGACCTGGACAAACTCAGCCGAGGCGGGCATCGCCGGCGCGCGCTGCGCCTGGTGCAACTGGTCCTCGGTGGCAGCCATCAACAACTCCGGGCGCTGCGTGAGCGCAACCACCAGCAGCGCGGCCCGGCTCAGGTTGAACCGGGCGGCGCGGTGGCTGACCTGCTCGGGCAGCAAGACCCGGGTCTCCGCCGTCGACGACCTGATTTCCGGGATCCCCGGGAACAACCGGATGTCAGGGTGCAGGCGTAAGGGTGTCGCCGCGTAACGAGGGGTTCCGCCCGCGGAATCCGTCCACGAGAGCACCGCACCGCCGAGCACGGACGCCGACGTGTTGTCCGGATGGCCGTCGAACTCCGACGAGAGCTGGATCAGTTGGGCATCGGTATGTGGGGTGTGATTCGCCTGTGCGACAAGACCGTTGGCGGCCGCGAGGCCGGCAACCACGGCGGACGCCGATGAGCCCAGACCACGCGAGTGCGGAATGGCGTTGCGGCAGCTCAGATACAGGCCCGGTGCGGAAACACCGGCGGCCTGGAGACCGCGCATCACAGCCCGGACGACGAGATTGTCTTCACCGAGCGAAATCTCTTCCGCCCCTTCGCCTTGCACATCGACGCGCACGCCCGCATCGATGGTCTCCACAACAATCTGGTCGTAGAGCCCTAGGGCCACCCCCAGGCTGTCGAAACCCGGCCCAAGGTTCGCGCTGGACGCGGCCACCACCGCGTTCGCGGTCAGACCGGCAGGCAGAGTCAGTCGCGTCATGCCGTTGCTATCCCAGCCCCAGCGCATCCACCACGGCAGGGGCATCGACCGGCAGCGGGGTGACTGTCGGCATGTCGCGCAGCGCGGTGTCAGGGTCTTTGAGTCCGTGGCCGGTGACGGTGCACACCACCGTCGAGCCTGGCTTCACCCAGCCATCGTCGACGGCTTTGAGCAGCCCCGCGACACTGGCGGCCGACGCAGGCTCGACGAATACCCCCTCGGTGTGAGCGACCAGTCGGTAGGCGGCGAGCAGTTCGTCATCGGTGGCCGCGAGGAATTTCCCTCCCGATTGCTCCCGCGCCGCCATCGCGCCGTCCCATGACGCCGGAGCGCCGATTCGAATGGCTGTCGCCAGCGTCTCGGGGTTGCTGACCGGGTGGCCCAGGACCAACGGAGCCGCACCGGCAGCCTGAGTGCCCAACATTCGAGGCAAGGTGTCGACGATGCCGTCGGCGTGGTACTCGGTGTAGCCCTTCCAATAGGCGGTGATGTTGCCTGCGTTACCGACCGGCAGCGCGTGCACGTCGGGTGCAACACCCAGGGCGTCGACGATCTCGAACGCCGCGGTCTTCTGTCCTTCGATCCGAACCGGGTTCACCGAGTTGACCAGCGAAATCATCGGATAGTCGGTGGTCAGCTTTCGGGCCAGTTCCAGGCAGTCGTCGAAATTGCCGTCGATCTGGATGATCT
Source organism: Mycobacterium sp. (assembly GCA_020438845.1). Lineage (GTDB taxonomy): Bacteria > Actinomycetota > Actinomycetes > Mycobacteriales > Mycobacteriaceae > Mycobacterium. The sequence continues at coordinate 19,539 of JAGQTV010000100.1, forward strand.
TCGCGCCGTGCATGACCGCCTGGGCCAGCTTGCCCATGGCTATCTTGCCCTGGGGAATCAGTACCGCACAGGTGATGCCGGCCCGGGCGGCGTAGGCGGCAGCCGAAGCCGAGGTGTTGCCGGTGGATGCACACAACACGGCCTTCTGCCCGCGCGCGACCGCCTCGGTCACGGCCATAGTCATGCCGCGGTCCTTGAACGACCCGGTGGGGTTGAGCCCCTCGACCTTCAAATGCACTGTGCAGCCGGTCTTCTCCGAGATCCGGGGCGCGGGAACCAGAGGAGTGGCACCTTCCAAGAGCGTGACCGGCGTCCAGTTCGCCGCCATCGGCAAGCGGTCTCGATAGGCCTCGATCAATCCCGGCCAGGGTTGGTGCACCCGCTTGTGAGTCGGGCTCATTCGCTGGTTCCTTCCAGACGCAACACGCTGTTGATCTTCTCGACCGCCTCGAGTTGGCCGAGCGCGTGAACGGTCTCGGACAAAGCGGCATCGGTGGCCCGGTGCGTCACAACGACGATCCTGGCTCCGGCGGGGGCGCCGTCGTCGCTGAGGAGGCCCTCCTGGCGCACTTCGGCGATGCTGACTTCCCGCTTGCCGAATTCGGCTGCCACCGAAGCCAATACACCAGGGCGATCCTTGACGGTCATGCTGACGTAGTAGCGAGTGGAGATCACCCCCATGGGCGCGACCGGCAGTTGTGCGTATTTTGATTCGCGTGGGCCGCGTCCGCCCTGTACCCGGTTCCGCGCGGCCATGACGACGTCTCCCATCACCGCCGACGCGGTCGGGTTGCCGCCGGCGCCCTGCCCGTAGAACATCAACCGCCCAGCCGCCTCGGCCTCGACCACAACTGCGTTGAATGCGCCGTTGACCGCGGCCAGTGGGTGACTCAACGGCACCAGGGCCGGATAAACGCGGGCTGAAACCCGTTGCTGCCCATCGACACCGGTGATTCGTTCGCAGATCGCCAGCAGCTTGATGGTGCAGCCGAGCGCCTTGGCCGCCGCGAAGTCGGCCGGGGTCACCTTGGTGATCCCCTCCCGGTAGACGTCATCGGCGGTGACGCGGGTGTGGAAGGCTATCGAGGCCAGAATCGCCGCTTTCGCCGCGGCGTCGTATCCCTCTACGTCAGCCGTCGGGTCGGCCTCGGCGTAACCCAGTGCGCTGGCATCAGCCAGAGCGCTGGCGTAATCGGCTCCAGTGGAGGCCATCTCGGAAAGGATGTAGTTGGTTGTGCCGTTGACGATTCCGGCCACCCGCAACACTGTGTCGCCGGCCAGCGACTGAGTAAGCGGACGGATCACCGGGATGGCGCCCGCCACCGAGGCTTCGAAGTAGAGATCGACGTGGGCGCGTTCAGCGGCCTGCGCCAACTCGCCGGTGGCCTGCGCCAGCAGCGCCTTGTTGGCGGTCACCACCGACTTGCCGTGTCTGAGGGCAGCCAGAATGGCCTTACGCGCCGGCTCGACCGGACCCATCAGTTCGACGACGATGTCGACGTCGTCGCGCGAGGCCAGTTCTTCGGGGGTTTCGGTGAGCAAGTCCACCGGAACCCCGCGGTCACCGCTGATCTGTCTTACCGCAACGCCTCGCAACTGCAACGGCGCACCGATGCGAGCGGCCAGATCGGCGGCGCTCTCCTCGATTATGCGCACCACTTCGCGACCGACGTTCCCTAAACCGAGCACCGCCACACCGATCGGCGCGCTGTCCGCGCGCGATACGCCTTCGCTACCCGCTGAATCCATCTAATTCACCTCCAGGCTCAACAAATCCTCGACGGTCTCCCGGCGCAGCACCAGGCGGGCCCGCCCATCGCGAACGGCCACCACTGCGGGGCGACCGATCAGGTTGTACCGACTCGACATCGAGTAGCAATACGCGCCGGTGGCAGCTACCGCCAACAAGTCACCGGGCGCGACGTCGCCGGGCACCCAGGCGTCGCTCACTACGATATCGCCACTCTCGCAATGCTTTCCGACGACGCGTGCCAGCACAGGCGGTGCGTCGCTGCACCGCGAGACCAGTCGGACGTCATATTCCGCCCCGTAGAGTGAAGTGCGGATGTTATCGCTCATGCCGCCGTCAACGCTGATGTACCGGCGGCGTTTACCGTGGCCTATCGATACGTCTTTAACCGTCCCGACCTCGTAAACGGTGATAGTGCCCGGGCCGGCGATGGCGCGGCCCGGCTCCACCACCAGCCCGGGGGTGGGCAGACCGACCGCTGCCGACTCGACGGCCACGATCGAACTCAGCTTGGCGGCAAGGTCCGCAACCGGGGGTGGATCGTCCTGCGGCAGATAGGAAATCCCGAGGCCGCCACCGAGGTCCACGGTGGCGATCTGCGCGGTCTTGGACACCCCGAATTCGGCCACGACATCGCGCAAGAGCGCTATCACTCGGCGGGCCGCGAGTTCGAAACCGTCGACATCGAAAATCTGCGAGCCGATGTGGCTGTGCAACCCGACCAGGCGCAGGTTGTCCGTCGCGAAAACTCGGCGTATGGCGTTCATGGCATCACCACCGGCCAGCGACAGCCCGAACTTCTGATCCTCGTGGGCGGTCGCGATGTATTCGTGGGTATGCGCCTCGACACCCACTGTGACCCGGACCATCACGTCCTGCACTACGCCGGCCGCGCCTGCTACGGCGTCCAGGCGGTCGATCTCGGTCATCGAGTCCAACACCACGCACTCCACCCCGGCTTTCACCGCGGCGGCCAGTTCATCGATCGATTTGTTGTTGCCGTGCACAGCGATTCGCGCGGCCGGAAAGCCGGCTCGCAAAGCGACCGCGAGTTCGCCTCCGGTGGCGACGTCCAGCGACAGGCCCTCCTCGGCCACCCAGCGGGCGATCTCGGTACACAGAAAAGCCTTGGCGGCGTAATGCACGTTCGCCCCGCCGCCGAACGCGGCCGCCATTTCGCGGCAGCGCCCGCGAAAGTCATCCTCATCGAGGACGAACAGTGGCGTGCCGTACTCGAGCGCCAACTCGGTGACCGTCACACCGGCTACCCGAACCACACCGTCCGACCCGCGAAAAGCGTTGCGCGGCCATACGTTCGGGGCCAATGTCAGCACATCAGCGGCGCTCTGGGGGCGCGGTGGCGAGCCCCCGTGATGGATCTCCTCAGCGTGCCGAGGGCCGGCGGGGTGTACGTTCACATCCGCTCCGGTGCGCTCACGCCGAGGATGCCAAGGCCGTTGGCGATCACCTGGCGGGTGGCCTCACACAGCGCCAGCCGGGCTCGGTGCAGGTCTGCCGGCTCCTCGTCGCCCTGCGGCAGTACCCGACACAAGTCGTAGAATCGGTGGTAGTCACCGGCCAGGTCCTCGAGGTACCGGCATACCCGGTGCGGTTCTCGCAGAGCCGCGGCCGCCTGCAGCACCCGGGGAAACTCACCGAGGTTGCGGATCAGCGTGCCTTCCTTGTCATGGCTGAGCAAGGCGAGATGCGCGGTGTCGGCCTGCAGACCGAGGTCAGCGGCGTTACGCGCGAGCGCGCAGAGTCGGGCGTGCGCGTACTGCACGTAGTAAACGGGGTTCTCGCTGGACGCCGAGGACCACAGCGCGAGATCGATGTCGATGGGAGAATCCACCGACGAACGGGTCAGGGCATAACGCGCGGCGTCCACCCCGATGGCCTCCACCAGGTCGTCGAGCGTGATGACGGTCCCGGCCCGCTTACTCATCCGCACCGGCTGGCCGTCCCGAACCAGGTTGACCATTTGCCCGATGAGCACCTCGACGGTGTCGGGGTTGTCTCCGAGCGCGGCGGCCGCCGCTTTCAACCGGGCGATGTAGCCGTGGTGATCGGCGCCGAGCATGTAGATGCACAGGTCGAACCCACGCTGCCGCTTATCCAGGTAGTAGGCCAGGTCACCGGCGATATAAGCCGGCTGACCGTCGCTCTTGATGACGACGCGGTCTTTGTCGTCACCGAAATCGGTGGTGCGCAGCCAGGTCGCGCCGTCCTTCTCGTAGATGGCACCGTTGGCGCGGAGCCTGGCGATGGCCTGGTCAACCCGCCCGCTGGTGTGCATCGAGTCTTCGTGGGTGAAGACATCGAAGTCAGTGCCGAACTCGTGCAGGGAGGTCTTGATGTGGTCGAACATCAACTCCACGCCGACTTTCCGGAACGTCTCGCGTTGCTCGGTGTCGGGCAGGCTCAGGGCGTCGGGCGACTTGGCCAGTACCTGGGCGGCGATGTCGCCGATATAGGCCCCCGCGTACCCGTCCTCGGGGGTGGGGTCACCCTTCGCCGCTGCGATCAGCGAGTTGACGAACCGGTCGATCTGGGCGCCGTGGTCGTTGAAGTAGTACTCCCGCACCACCACGGCCCCCTGGGTGCTCAGCAACCGGCCCAGTGCGTCGCCAACCGCAGCCCATCGCGTACCGCCGATGTGGATCGGGCCGGTGGGATTGGCCGAGACGAACTCGAGGTTGATGTCCACGCCTTCCAGTGCCCCGGAATCTCCGTAGCCCCGGCCCGCGCGCAACACGTCGGCGACAATGGCGCCCTGAGCTGCGGCCTCGATGCGCAGATTGACGAAGCCCGGCCCGGCGACCTCGGCCGCTGCGATACCGTCGGCGGCCGCCAATGCGGTGGCCAGCCACCCTGCCAGTTCACGCGGGTTAACGCCCGCTTTCTTGCCCATCTGGAGTGCCAGGTTGGTGGCGTAGTCGCCATGCTCGGGATTCCGCGGCCGCTCGATTGTGACCGTCGCCGGTAGGGCGGCCGGGTCCAGGCCGTGCTCGGCCAGCACCACGGCGGCCGTGGTCTTGAGCAACTCGGCGAGGTCGGCTGGGGTCACGGTGGTTCATCCTATGGTCAGGCTCACCCTGCACCCGAATCCGGATGCGTTACTCTGTGAAGGCCCTATGGCGCGGTTTTCGCATGCACGCCCGCGCCCCCGTAGCTCAGGGGATAGAGCGTCTGCCTCCGGAGCAGAAGGCCGCAGGTTCGAATCCTGCCGGGGGCACCGTATCGGTCAGCTTCTGACCGCGCCCAAGCAGCGCAGGCGCTGCGGCGGGGCGACCTTCGCCTGACGTAGGACCCGGTGCGCGCCGTCGGCAGGCGCTTGGGCGTCAATCATCTTGTTCAGTAGCAATTGGCACTCCTGCGTCCGGACCCACGTCTCCCACGCCACGCCGGCGGGAGCGGTTCCGTAGTACGACCGTCGCGCCCAGGACAACCAGGAGTGGAACCACGAGAACGAATGCCCCGACCACCATGTGGAAACCGGTGAGGGTCTTAAATTCCGTGGAGAAGTACGGCAGGATCATCGACAGCACAAAATCCTTGGAGTTGAGGACCCACAACGACCACTGCGTCAAACCGATGATCACGACGCCCGCGACCATTAGCCAGTCCACCGCGATGGCCTCCCTGCGGCTGGGCCGGGCTGATCGGGGTGCGGCGGCCATGACGCCGGAGAGCACCATCCCCAGGAGCACGATCACGATGAGAATAATGCCCGGCACACCCGGGGAGTTGGCGGATCGGGACAGTTGCATGAAGGCCCGCTCGGCGTCTTTGGCATGCGCCTTGAGCTCGGTTCCCACCGCCGCCGGTGCCTGGGCCCACGCACCGTCGAGTTCATCCCACCCGCCGGTGAGCTCACCCCACACCTGGCTGAAAGTCTGATTCGCACGAGGTAGGACGGATACGACTTCTACGATCACATCTGGTTGCCTTAGCGCCTCGATCCTCTCGCCGATCTCGGCCGGCAGGTCGTCGGCATGTTCCTGCGCAGCATCCTTGAGCACACTCACGGAGTAGTCGAACGACAGCGCCGCGTTACCCAACTCAATGTCCTGATACCACAGGGTGTTGACGGAGAACGCCACCGTGAAGGTGTACGCGCTGATGCCCAGCAGTATTAGCTTGGTCCGGGCGTCGACCACGGCATCGCTATACGGGATGAACCTTCGCAATGGAAAGGCCGCCGCTGCGGCCAGTGCCGGGGGCGAAACAGCCAACAGCAGCAGACCCCACCACGGAAAGAAGAAGACGGTGTTGGCGATCCGCACGAAGGGAAACTACACCGGGCCACGCGACACGAGGCACATGGATCATTGGGTGACACAGGACCGGCGGTGGCTATAAGCCCGTCGTTCGTTGCGGCCACCTGTCGATGTGGGGCGAACCGGCCCCTCACACGCGGCGCAGGGCCTCGGACGTCAAATCCCGCGGGCTCGGGTAGCCGTCGACGGCCATGATCAGGTCCGCCTCAGCAAGAATCGACCGCAGTACGTGCGCGATCCCGTCAGCGCCACCCAGCGCCGCCCCGTAGACATAGGGCCGGCCGACCCCGACAGCCCTGGCGCCCAACGCAAGGGCCTTGATGACGTCGGCACCGGAGCGGATACCGGAGTCGAATAACACGGGCACGTCGCCGGCTGCCGCCACCACGTCGGGCAGGCAGTCGATGGCTGGCAGCCCTCCGTTGGCCTGGCGACCGCCATGATTGGAGCAGTAGATGCCGTCGACCCCCGCGTCGATGGCCCGACGGGCGTCATCGGGATGACAGATTCCTTTGAGAATGAGCGGCAGGTCTGTCAGTGACCGCAGCCAGGGTAAGTCCTTCCACGTCAACGGGTTTCCGAAGATGCTGACCCAGTGCGGAACAGCGGCGCGGGGGTCGGCATCCAGGGTGCCTTCGACGTCAGCGCCCACTCTGCTGCGGAAGACCGGGTCGCTGATGTAGTTGGCCAGGCACAACCCCCGCAGCTGGGGGAAGTTGCCCGTGGATAGATCACGGGGCCGCCAGCCCGGTATCCAGGTGTCCAACGTGACGACGATTCCCGAATAGCCGGCAGCTTCTGCCCGGCGCACCAGGCTTTCGGCCAACTCTCGGTCAGTCGGGGTATAGAGCTGGAAAAGGCCCGGGGTATCACCGAATTCGGCGGCGACGTCCTCCAACGGGTCCATCGTCAACGTGGAGACGCACATCGGCACCCCGGTGCGAGCCGCGGCGCGAGCGGCTGCGAGGTCGCCGTGCCGATCGGTCGTACACAGCCCGATCACCCCGACCGGGGCCATGAAGACCGGGACCGGCCAGCGTCGGCCCCACAACTCGACAGACAGGTCTCGCTCCGCGGCTCCGACGAGCATCCGCGGAATCAGTCCCCACCTGCTGAACGCCTCGGCGTTGACGCGTTGAGTCCGTTCGTCTCCCGCCCCACCCGCGACGTAGGTCCACAGCGTCGGCGGCATCGCACTCTCCGCCCGTGCTTCCAATTCGGCGAAGGACATCGGCAGCGTCGGCAAGACCCCGCTGAGTGCCTGGAAGTAGATCTCGAGCTGATAGTTGCCAGGCGGATTCATGGGGCCCCTTCTCGGCGAGCTGGACGAATTGGCTGGATTCACTCGGCTTTTCGCGCCGAAATGTCGGTTTGGGCGGTGGTGACGAAGCCGGTGACGACGTCGGCCACGCGGCGAAGCTGGTCGACATCGGAGCTGGTCGGGATCAGATGGATCTCATCGGTCCCGATGGCCTTGAACCGGTTCAACAGGTCGGCAAGGTCGTCCTCGGTGCCGGCCCATCCGGTGGTCGGCGCCATCGCGTCGACGTATTCGGACGGAATCCAGTTCATGTAGTGGCGAAGGTGTCGGTGAATCTGTGCCCGGGCTTCGTCAGGGCGACCGAGGGCGAACCAGAACGACGTGGCCAGGTGGGGTTGCGGCTTGCCGGCTTGGTCCCAGGCGCCACGTGCCACCTCGAAGAGTTCAGCCTGCCTGGCGATGTCGAGGTCGAGCGTGATGCCTGCCAATCCGTCCGCCCACCTCGCAGCGTGCCGCAGGGTTTTGGGCCCGATGGTGCCGACCAGAAGGCGGGGCCCGCAGCCGTTCACCGGACGCGGGCCAACCGGCACCACCGAGTCGGTCAACTTCTCCCCCGCCCATACCCGCTTCATGAGTTCCACCCGTTGCGCCATCTCGCCCATGGTCTGCCCGGCCGGGTCGGCACCGACAGCCCGGTAGTCCTCACGTCGGCCGCCCACCCCGATCCCGACGGTCAGCCGTCCTCCGCTGAGCATGTCGCCGGTGGCCAAGGCCTTGGCCAGCAGCACCGGATCACGCAGTTGGGGCACCACGACGGTGGTGATCAGAGACACCCGATCGGTCCAGGCTGCCAACGCGCCGAGCAGGGTCAGCGCATCGGGGTTGGTGAAGGCGATCCGTTCGCCCCAGCACAGTGAGGAGAACGGACCGGCGTCGACGGCCTGCGCCCAATGTCGCAGGGTGGTCGCGTCGAGGTCCGGTTCCATAACCGGCAGGGTCATTCCGACCTGCACTCCGTGATTCTGGCATCTTCCCCTGCCGATACCGGGCAGGTCTGGCCGGAGGGTTCAAGCGGGAGGGTCTTTGTGCGCGCGTACCGGGGTACTGCTCGGCGGTACCAGCAGATTGCCCTGCACACTGCCCCGGGCAGTTCGGAACGCCACCAGCAACCAGGTACTGAGGAGCCCGATGTAGGCGATCGCCGCGGCGACCTTGAACACGGGAAGGCCGGTATGCACCGCCATCTGGGTGGTACCGGTGACGAAAGTGCCGACCGGGAAAGTGAGACTCCACCAGGTCAGTGCGAAAGGCATGCCACGGCGCATGGTCCTGATGGTGAGTGAGGCCGCCAATGCGATCCAAAGCACGGCGAAGCCCCACACCGGTACGCCGTAGATGACAGCGAAGACGTTCATGACCCGAGCGGTCTCCGGATCAACGGCCAACGCTGCGTTCAGACCCAGAAGCCCAGCCGCGGTTACCGACTGACCCAGGGGGCCCAGCACGATCCACAGGGTCGGCACCCGGGCCGTTCCCGAAGTTCCGAAATAGGCCAAGCGACTCCAGATCATCGTGATGATGATGAACCCGGCGATCAGAGACAGCCCGAACATCGCCCAGCACCCGTACAGCATGGTCTGCCGCGCGGTGCCCGGTGATAGGTGACCGATGAGCGGTGCGCCGGTGGCCGCCGAGACCATGGGGGGAACCACCGGCATCAGCCAGCCGCCGAATGCGGCGTCCGGTTCGACGTTGTGCTGAGTGAACAGCAGGTACGGGATGCTGACCGCGGTGAACAGGCCACCAACAGTTCCGGCGATCCAAAGAACCCAGGCAAGCGTGATGGCCCGATGCTCACCGATCAGACCGCCGCCCACCAGCACGGAACCTCCGGCGACCGTGAGCAGCGCCATCGGGGCCGCGCCATAGAAGTGCGCCATCTGTGGGTTGCGGGCATGGCTGCGCGCCACCGTCGGGTGCCGCAGCCAATGGCCGCCGACAACAACCGCCAGCACCCCGAGCCAGAGGGCGGCACCGACCCACACCACACACGCGAAGGTGTGCAGCCCGGGAGGCTGAACGGGCAGTGTCGCAGCGGCATTGGCGACGATCCCGGTTCCCATCACCGATGCGAACCAGTTCGGTCCGATTGTGCCGAGTTTCTCCCCCAACACATCCGGCGTATCCGTGTTCGCCATCAAGGTCTCCCGTCGTTGGTGTAGCGGCCTCGTCCGTCCTCTTGGGCCAGGTAGTCGCGCGCCAACTGGCCGACGTGCTCAGGGAGCGCGCCGGCTGCGACATCAGCCAGAGTGGTCTGCTCCAACACCAGACGCATGCCGGCGCGCAACGCCCGCCACACGTCGGTGAGAGCCGCGGTGGGTCCGGCATAGTCGAGGTCGACAAGTGCGATATCACGCACGCTGGCCAGCGGTCCGTCGATGCACCGCAATACGTCGGCCACGCTGATCTGATTGGGTGGTCGCGCAAGCTCATAGCCACCGTCGCGGCCGCGATGACTGCGAACGAGCCGGTCGGCACGCAGTTCAGAAAGGATGTCGACCAGAAACTGCGCGGGGATGGCCTGGGCTTTGGCCAATTCGTCGGTCTTGACCACGCCGCCGGGAGGCGTCGCCGCCAGTTGGATCATGGCGCGGACGGCGTACTCCGCCTTCGCCGACATGCGCATGCCGCGGATTCTGCCACCAGCGGCCGACGCCGAAAAGCTAGCGGTGCCCCGCCCGGGAACCAGCAGCGCTGCGGCTCAGCCTCGTCGGGCGATCACTGCGACTGCTATCCCCTCCGCCAGGGCTGGCGGCCCGCGCAATCTTCGTGCGAGCAGGTTCGGCCGGCCTGCGCGGCCCGCCAACGGGATTCGTCGTTGACGGACCGCCGGTTGTCGCCGCTGCGGCAGGACTGGGCCCAGCTGCATTTCCGGGTACCACCGGGGCGAGAACTCCCGGGACAGTGCGGCGGTGCGCGTTTGTCGCGGGCGCGACGGGGATCGACTCGCCCACGTCGCCGCGAGTGGGAACCGAGGCTGCCGGGGCTGGCGTGACCAGCGAAGCGAGATGTCCCCGCGCAAGTGTGCGCAACGCTTCCAGGACCATCCCGGGCGGCCTCAGCGGCGCCGCTACCGCGCTGACTGCGCTCTCAAGCGCGGCCTCGATGTCACCGGCCACCAGGGCACGCAGGGTGGCGGCGAGCAACGCGGGTTCCGACACGGCTACGGCCCGGGCCTCGACGGCCGCGGCCATCAGCTGGCGGCTGACGGAGAAAGCATCCGCCGCAAGGGCGGCCACGAGCTCGGCAACGGAGGCCGGATCCGCAGTCGCAGAAGAGGCGACACTGGTGACCAACGGAACGGGGGTGATCGGGCCGCTCAGCGATGCGGCGGCCTCAAGCTCGAATACCTCGCGGAAGCCGACGGGCGGCCCAACGTAGGGAAACGCCGCCGCCGTAAGTTCGGGCTCGGAAACCGCGGCAACGCCGGTGAGGCCGGCAACGACAGCGTCGACGATGGCAGCTCTGCTGAAGTAGCTCACGTCAGCGGCAAGTGATGAGATCAGTTCCTTGAGTACCGACAACGGGTTGTTCGACGCCGGTGGTGTGGGGCCGATGGCGTTGAGGAAGGCGGCGTCGAACATTCCGGTCCCGGATGAATCGGTACCTGCGGAAAGCTGTACCGAGGCAATTTGGACGTCGGACCTAGGTGCAACGATCGGGTTGGCAACAACCACCCCGGCGACCACCAAAGCCACCCCCGTCGTCATGATCGGACCTATCGCCCGCCGCACCTTCTCGCCTTCCTTCGTAAATTGGCCCACAGCATAGCTGAGAAATATCTGAGAAGTAGACGAAACTCACGGCGTCGGACATCCCCGGCCAACCGACCGATGGGCAGGATGACCAAAAAGCCAGGGTGCCCCCTCCCGAAAAGGAGGGGGCACCCTGGCTTTGCGCGCGCTGTCGCGCCTACCTGGAAGCGGCAGCCTTGGCGGCTTTGCGGGAGACACCGTGCTTGGCAGTCCGCTTGGGAGTGGACGACTGGGAGCGGGCACTGCGGCCATCGCTGGCACCTGCGGCGCCGGCCGCCGCTCTCGAACCGGCCCCCTGCTCGGCAACCGGGTTGCCCGCAGCAGAGTCGCCACCGGCACTGCCATTGTCGCTGGAAGCCACCTCAGCAGCCGGTGAAGCGGTGACCGCCGCCACCGAAGCCGCTTTCCGCGGTGCCCTCGCTGCAGCCGACTTCGGGACAGCAACGGAGGCAACCGGCCAGCTTGAGCCCACGGCGTTGGCGATGGTCAGCTGCGACTGCTCGCCCCACATCCGGAAGCTCTGGACTTCGTAGCCGTTGCCGACACCCAGCGGACCAATGCCCGGGCCGATGGTCAGGGACTCGAGTACTCCCGGCACACTTGAGGTGACAAAGCCGTCATTGCCGATCGGACCGAACAACCCGTCGACGACGGTGTTCCACGCCGTTTCGAAATCGCCTCCGAACAGCGCGTCGGCGGTCTGCGTGGTGATTTCCACAACCGCGTTGAAGGTGGCCTTGACGGTGCCGACGGAAGTGTTTAGCAGACCCTTGGCGATGTCCGGCAGCGCGGCAATGACATTGGTCAGGTTGGTAATCACGTTGGAGGCGACGTAGGTTGTGGCACCCACCACGGAGGTCACCGCGTCCTGTATCGGAACGACGATGGCGTTATTCAGCGTGTCGACAGCTCCGGAGAAGTTACCGCTGAAAACCTGCTTCGTGGCAGTGATAAGCGCTCCCGGCAGGTTCCACACCGCCTCGCTCAGGATGTAAGCGGAGTCGTTCACGGCGTAGAGGCTGTTGTAGACGTAGTCGGCGCCGTTGTAGCCAAGCTGGCTGATGACCGGCAGAGCGGTGAAAATGAATTCCGGCAACATGCCCGCGTAGGGCTCCCAGGTGTAGTTGTCGTCGATGTCCGCCACATTGCCGTTGAACAGGTCGTAGTTGATCCAGCTCGCGGTGTTGAGCATCTCGGAGATGGGGCTGTCCAAACCGGTGAGAGCCACCTGCGCCGCCGATGGGACCTTGACGGTGGGCACTTGAGCAACGGTGCCTGGCGTCATGGCGATGGCGATGGCGCTGGCTCCGACGACCGCAGCTGTTCCCGCGATCAGTTGAGAACGAAGCGAGATTTGCATTGCAGTTCCTTTGATAGGCATTCGAAGACTGACAAAATAAGCTTAGCTGAGAATGAGCTGAGCAACAAACAATCCGGTGACGCGGGAGCTCGCGACCCGGCATAGGCATGGGCAAATCGAAAGAACTTCCCTGATATGCCTCTGAAGTGCTACAAGCAAGCTGGAAGCAGAGCTGCTAGCAACGGCGATTGATCGTCGAAACAGCATCCGATAGCCGAGGTCGACAGAGTCATTTCTGTGATTTTCCGAATAGAGAATCAGCAGGCGCAACTCGCTGAACAAGTTTGCTGGAGTGCGCCAAACAAGAACGGTGCCCCTCCCGAAGGAGGGGCACCGTCTTATCTGACTAGTGCGCGGATCAGTCGCCCGCGCCAGCCTTGGCGGCCTTACGGGCGGCCCCGTGCCGACTCTTTTGATGTGCGGCCGTTCCCTTGCCGGCAGCGGCCCTGGTCGAACCGCCGGCCCTCGGATGCGATCTGCGGGTACTGCCCGCCGTTGACTGTGAATCGGTCGTCGCCGCCTCATTGGCAGACTCATCACGGACCGACACGGACTCATCAGGGACCGACACGGGGTCGTCCGATGCGGACTCCGGGGTCGTGCCCGTCTGCGGTGCGGCCGTCTCCAACGCGGCTGTTTCCGACGCGGCCGCAACCGCGGCAGCCGCCCGCGCCCCCCTGGTGGCCGCCGCGCTAGGCGCGACGGAACTGGCGGACGACACGGGTGGGGTGAAGAGCGGATCGTTCAGGATGCCGCCCCACCTGCAGGTTCCGCTCGCTCCGCTGGCATCGTCGGCTGAACATCCACCCCCTTCCACGATCTTGGGGTACCCGTCGGTCTGGTCGATGGGGACGTACTCCAATCGGTAGCCGCCCAAGTGCTGGCCCCAACTGGTCAGCACCGAACGAATGCTCGGAATCGTCACGCCCCAGGATTGGTTCACGTCGTCGTACTGGATGACCCCAAGGCCGGCGGTCAGCGACTCGAACTGGCCCAGCGTGCCGTTGGGGCCGAGGAATCCGTAGATCGAGTCGTTCCAGGCCTGCTTGAAGTCGAGTTTGCTGATGTCCTGGAAGACCGCCTGGACCGTGTACACAGCAGACTGAACCATGTAGGCGGCACCGGCCGCGATCTGCTTGCTGACGTCGCCGAGCAGCCCGGGGAGGCCGATATTGATCACGGATTGGAGGTTGGCGATGACGTTGTTCACGATGTAACTGAGCGCGTTGAACGACTGCTCGACGCCGGCCGTCAAGGGCGCCAGGATTTCATCCTTGAGCGTGGCGATGGCCCCCGCGGAATCGCCTGCCGCCAACTGTTGGATGGCGGCGACAAGCGCGCCAGGAGCGTTGAAAAGAGCTTGGGACCCGTCGGTGACGAGCGCCAGCGGAATGGCCAAAGCGGCTTGACCGTACTCCGAGAAGTTGTTGGCCAGCGCTGCCAGACCACCGAAGGAGAACTGTTTGACGAAGTCCGGGATCAAGCCCAAGTACCCCGGTGAGTACTGCAAGCCATAGAAGGCTTCTTTGACCTGGGGGTTTGCGTCGCAGTTGGCCTGGTTGGCACACGTTTCGTACCAGCTGTAGAAGTTGTAGCCGTTACCGCCCAGGGCTTCGGGCGAAGGCCAGTTCAGGTAACCGCCGTAATAATCGTCGGCGTAGATGCTGCTGAAGATGTCACTGTTGAGGTACTGGAGCACCGTGCCGACTGCAGAGATCGGGTTGGCGACAGCAGACAGCTGGACGGCTGCCGCCACCCGCTGCATCGACGGAATCACGTCCGGCTGGATCGTCGGGTTCACGGCGATCGCCACTGCGCCGACGGCCGCGACCCCCGCGATCATCTGCGAACGAAGTGAGATTTGCATTCGGGTTCCTTCAGAGCTGGGGTGAGTGATCGCCCAACAATACCTGAGAGCAAGCTAAACGGGGTAGCGCTCCACGGAGATTTCAGCAAACAATATTTCCAACGCAGGGACAGGTCAGCGCGTAGACGGGCGAACCTTCCCCGCGTTGGTCCGGCTGCTCTACTGCGACGCCTCTCGATGAACAGAAGCTAAGAACCCGTCGGTCAGCGCAAGGCCGCAAGAACGGCATCGGCGTATTCGGGGCGGCAGACCACCAGGTCGGGCAAGAGCGGGTCAGCACGGTTGTAACGCAGCGGCGTGCCGTCGATCCGCGACGTGTGTAAGCCCGCTGCGCGGGCGACCGCGACCGGCGCGGCCGAGTCCCACTCGTACTGACCACCGGCGTGCACGTACACCTCCGCGCGGCCCTGAACCACCGCGGCGACCTTGGCGCCCGCCGAGCCCATCGGTAGCAACTCCCCATTCAGGTATTCCATGACCTGCAGCGCGGCGGCCGGCGGACGGGTCCGCGACACCAGGATCCGCGGCGCCGCGGGTGGCGGCGGGGGCGGTGCGACCTCGGGGGTCGCCAGGGTGATCCCCTGCCCTGGCAGCGCCACCGCGCCGGCCACCAACCCGCCGTCCTGCCAGAGCGCGACATGCACCGCCCAGTCGTCGCGCCCGTCCTCGGAGAACTCCCGAGTCCCGTCCAGTGGGTCGACGATCCACACCCGATCGGCTTTCAATCGCACCGGGTCGTCGGCCCCCTCTTCGGAGAGCACCGCGTCCCCCGGGCGCGCGACTGCCAGCGCCTGCATCAGGAAGTCGTGCGACCGCGCGTCACCGGCCGCCTTGCGCTCGGCGGCCGGGGCCTCGGCAAGTTCGGCCCGGACCGCCAGCAGCAGCTGGCCGGCATCCTGCGCCAGTCGGGCGGCCAGTTCGTGGTCACTAGTCATCTCAGGGCTCAATTCAGGGCTAGGTGGACGGCTCACGCCTGGGCTAGACGGACGGCTCACGCCTGGGGCGTCAGCATGTCTACCACCTGTTGGGCCAATTCCTCCGCGGTGTGGTCGGGGGTCAGCCGCAAGTCGGGGTTCTTCGGGCGCTGGTAGGGGCTGTCGATTCCGGTGAAGTGCGTAATCTCGCCGCGACGGGCGCGCGCGTAGAGGCCCTTGGGGTCGCGGCGCTCACAATCCACCAATGGCGTATCGACGAAGACCTCAAAGAACTCGATGCCGGCGTCGGCGTGCACTCCGCGGGCCAGGTGCCGGTGCTCAGCTAGCGGACTGATCGCCGGCACCAACACCGTCAGGCCGGCATCTGCCATCAGGCTGGCGACGTGAGCCAGGCGACGCAGGTTCTCGGCCCTGTCGGCCATCGAGAAACCAAGGTCCGCGTTGAGCCCGTGCCGAAGGTTGTCTCCGTCGAGAATATAAGCAGGGCAACCATTTTCGAGCAGAATTCGCTCGACCAGCACCGCAACCGAAGACTTCCCCGAACCCGACAATCCGGTGAACCAGACCGTACGCCCCTTGGTCAGCCGATCGGTTACCAGCGACTCGTGACGCACCGTGTTCGGCGAAGCACCCCGCGAGGACACCGGTGCGGTGTCGCGGACCATTCCCGCTGCAACAGTGCCGTTGGTTTCCGGGTCGATCAGAATGAATGAACCGGTCGCCGCATTGCGGGCGTATTCATCGAGCAGCAGCGGAACCTGGGTGCGCAGACTGATTCGGCCGAGTTCGTTGAGCTTCAAGGCGGTTGCACTCATGTCCCGGTGCAGGGTGTTGACATCGAGGCGGTAGTCCAGCGCGGTTACCCGGGCGCGGGTGGTACGTGTGGTCTGTTTGATGACGTACTCACGGCCCGGCTCGAGCGCCGAACCATCGGCCATCCAGCACACCATGGCGTCGAACTCGCTGGTGGTTTCCGGCTGATTGTGCGGCCGAGCGATCATGTCGCCGCGGGAAATGTCGATGTCGTCGGCCAGGCTGACGGATACCGCCATTGGCGGGAATGCTTCGGCCACCGGACCGGTCGGACCGTCAATGGTGGTGATGCGGCTCTTCACGCCGCTGGGCAACACGACTACGTCGTCACCGGGCCGGATGATTCCGCCGGCGACGGTGCCGGCGTAGCTGCGGTGGTCGGCGTGTTCCCGGGTCTGTGGCCGGATCACGTACTGCACCGGAAAGCGGGCGTCGACGAAGTTGACGTCACCGCCGATATAGACGTGCTCGAGGTGGTGCAGCAGAGACGGCCCCTCGTACCAAGAGGAATTGGCCGACTTGGACACCACGTTGTCGCCATGGAGCGCCGACATCGGAATGGTGGTGACGTCCTGAATATCCAAGCGGGCGGCAAAGGAGTGGAATTCCTCGCGAATAGCACTGAACCGCTTCCGGTCCCAGTCGATGAGGTCCATCTTGTTCACCGCCAGCACGATGTGCGACACCCCCAGCAACGAGGCCAGGAATGCGTGTCGGCGCGACTGCTCGAGCAGTCCGTGGCGAGCGTCGACCAGAACGATCACCAGTTGTGCGGTCGAGGCCCCGGTGACCATGTTGCGCGTGTACTGGATGTGCCCCGGGGTGTCGGCGATGATGAATTTCCGCTTGGCCGTGGCGAAATAGCGGTAGGCGACGTCGATGGTGATGCCCTGTTCGCGTTCCGAACGCAGTCCGTCAGTGACCAGTGCCAGGTCGGTGTAGTCGTTGCCCCGCTCTCGCGACGTGCGCTCGACGGCCGCGAGCTGGTCTTCCATGACGGCCTTCGAGTCGTACAGCAACCGCCCGATCAGGGTTGACTTGCCGTCGTCGACCGAGCCGGCGGTGGCCAGCCGGAGCAGGTCGGTTGATTCAGGAACGTCGTTACCTGTGCTGACCATCAGAAGTAACCCTCCCGTTTCCTGTCCTCCATGCCCGCCTCGGAGATGCGATCGTCGGCTCGGGTGGCCCCCCGTTCAGTGAGCCGTGACACCGCGGTCTCGGCGATCACGTCCTCCACCGTGCCGGCCGTGGATTCCACGCACCCGGTACAGGTGACGTCGCCAACGGTCCGGAAGCGAACCGACGTCTCGAATACCTCCTCATCGACGGAAGGCTGCATGTGCTCGTGCACCGCCAGCAGCATGCCGTCTCGCCGAAACACCGGCCGGCGATGGGCGTAGTAGATGGCGGGCAGTTCGATGCCTTCTTCGCCGATGTAGGACCAGATGTCGTACTCGGTCCAGTTCGACAGCGGAAACACGCGAATGTGCTCCCCCTTGCGATACCGGCCGTTATAGAGATTCCACAGCTCGGGCCGTTGCGCCTTGGGATCCCACTGGCCGAACTCGTCGCGGAAGCTGAACACCCGCTCCTTGGCCCGAGCCTTCTCTTCGTCGCGGCGCGCCCCTCCGAACGCGGCGTCGAATCGGTTCTCCCGGATCGCCCGAAGCAGGGTGACGGTCTGCAGCGGGTTACGCGACGGACCGTTGTCGACGACCCGGCCCGCGTCGATGTCCTCCTGCACGCTGGCGACCACCAACCGCAGCCTGTGGCGGTCGACGAGCGTGTCGCGGGTGGAGATCACTTCGTCGAAGTTGTGCCCGGTGTCGACGTGCATCACCGGAAACGGCAACCGGCCGGGCGCGAAGGCCTTGATCGCCACATGGAGCATCACGATGGAGTCCTTGCCGCCGGAAAACAGCAGTACCGGCCTTTCGAACTCGGCTGCGACCTCCCGGAAGATATGGATGGCCTCGGCCTCCAGCGCGCGCAGTTGACTCAGCTGGTACCGGCCCGCAGTACGGTCTTCGACGACAGTGCCCGCCATGGTTCCTCGTTAAGTTGGTCGGATTTACCCGAATTATCGAGCGTTTCCGCCATTAAGCCAGCCAGCTCGCAGGGGTGTCAAACCGTTGCTGGCTGGAAATCCGACACGCCCGGATGACGCGCCTGGCACCCCGCCCGCGCGCTGCGTCGCCTGTGATCTCCTACCCTGTGCTGCATGACGCGGTTCCTCGCGCGGCGGTTCGCCAACTACGTGGTGCTGCTGGCGTTGGCGTCGTTCCTGACGTTCACTCTGACGTCCTACACCTTCACTCCGCTCAACAGCTTGCTGCAGCGCAACCCACGCCCGCCACAGTCGGTCATCGATGCCAAAGCCGCCGAGTTGGATCTGGATAAACCAGTGCCTCTGCGCTATGCGCACTGGGTGTCCGGTGCGGTCCGCGGCGACTTCGGCACCACCGTCAACGGCCAGCCGGTCTCGGCGGAGTTGTGGCGCCGGATAGGGGTCAGCCTGCGGTTGCTGGTCCTCGGCTCGGTGCTGGGCACCGTGATCGGAGTCCTGGTCGGAGCGTGGGGGGCCATCCGCCAGTACCGGCTGTCGGACCGGCTGGTCACGCTGGCCTCGTTGCTGATCATCAGCACGCCGACCTTCGTGCTGGCCAATTTGCTGATCCTGGCCGCACTGCGGGTCAATTGGGCCACCGGCCTGCAGATCTTCGAGTACACCGGCGAAACCGCGCCGGTTCCGGTGGTCGGTGCCTGGAACCAATTCCTGGACCGGCTGCAGCATCTGGTGCTGCCCACGATGACGCTGGCGCTGGTGTCGATCGCCGGATACAGCCGCTACCAGCGCAACGCCATGCTCGACGTACTCGGGCAGGATTTCATCCGCACCGCCCGGGCCAAGGGCCTGACCCGCCGTCAGGCCTTGTTCAAGCACGGCCTGCGCACTGCGCTGATCCCGATGGCGACGCTGTTCGCCTATAGCGTGGCCGGCCTGGTCACCGGAGCGGTGTTCGTCGAGAAGATCTTCGGCTGGCACGGCATGGGCGAGTGGGTGGTCCAGGGCATCGCCACCCAGGACACCAACATCGTCGCCGCGATCACCGTGTTCTCCGGGGCGGTAGTGCTCCTGGCCGGGCTGCTCTCCGATGTCATCTACGCGATCCTCGACCCCCGGGTGCGGGTGACGTGACCGCAAGCCCGGATATTGCCGTCGACAATCAGGAGTTCGTCTCCCGGCGCACCCTGGTGACCCGGCGCTTCCTGCACAACCGGCTGGCTGTCGTCGCACTGGCGGTGCTCGCCCTGTTGTTCGTCGCCGCCTACGCGGCGCCACCGCTGTTGCCCTACTCCCACACCGACATCGACTTCTTCGCTCTACAGGCCCCGCCGAGCCCAGAGCACTGGTTCGGCACCAACGCCATCGGCCAGGACGTGCTGGCGCAGGTGCTCCGGGGGATGCAGAAGTCGCTGCTGATCGGTGTCAGCGTGGCGGTGGTTTCGACGTTGATCGCGGCGACGGTGGGATCGGTGGCCGGATATTTCGGCGGCTGGCGGGACCGAGCCCTGATGTGGTTCGTCGACCTGCTGCTGGTGGTGCCCAGCTTCATCCTGATCGCGATCGTCAGCCCCCGCACCAAGAACTCGGCGAACATCGCGCTGCTGATCGTGCTGTTGTCCGCCTTCAGTTGGATGATCAGCTCGCGCATGGTGCGCGGTCTGACGATGAGCCTGCGGGAACGCGAATACGTTCAAGCCGCGCGGTACATGGGCGTTCCGAGTTGGCGGATCATCGCGCGCCACATCGTGCCGAACGTGGCGTCGATTCTGATCATCGACACCGCACTCAACGTCGGGGCGGCGATTCTGGCCGAAACCGGACTGAGCTTCCTGGGTTTCGGTGTCCAGCCTCCCGACGTCTCGCTGGGAACCCTGATCGCCGACGGCACCAAGTCCGCAACCACGTTCCCGTGGGTCTTCCTGTTTCCGGCCGGTGTGCTTGTGCTGATCCTGGTGTGCGCCAACCTGACTGGTGACGGCCTTCGGGACGCGCTCGACCCCGGCAGCCCCAACCTGCGGGGCAAGCGGTGACCGATGCGCTGCTGGAGGTCCGTGACCTCGCCGTCACCTTCCCCACCGACACCGGCGAGCTCGCTGCCGTACGGGGACTGAGTTACCAGATCCACCCCCGCGAGGTGGTCGCGATGGTCGGCGAGTCGGGGTCGGGCAAGTCCGCGGCGGCGATGGCGGTCATCGGCCTGCTACCCGAATACGCGACTGTTTCCGGTTCGGCTCGGCTGGACGGACGGGAACTGCTCGGCATGCCCGACGGCGAGATGTCCGCGATCCGCGGTGCGCGGATCGGCACGGTCTTCCAGGATCCGATGTCGGCTCTGACCCCGGTCTACACCGTCGGCGACCAGATCGCCGAAGCGATCCGGATTCACCATCGCGACGTCACGAAACAAGCGGCCCTGCGCCGCGCGGTGGACCTGCTGGAACTCGTCGGCATCGCCCAACCCCAGCAGCGGGCGCGGGCGTTCCCGCACGAACTGTCCGGCGGCGAGCGGCAACGGGTGGTGATCGCCATCGCGATCGCGAACGATCCGGACCTGATCATCTGCGACGAACCCACGACCGCACTCGACGTCACCGTGCAAGCCCAGATCCTCGAGGTGCTCAAAACCGCTCGCGAGGTGACCGACGCGGGCGTGCTGATCATCACCCACGACCTCGGCGTGGTCGCCGAGTTCGCCGATCGGGCGCTGGTGATGTACGCCGGCCGGGCCGTCGAGGTGGCCGGCGTCGAAGAGCTGTACACCGACCGCCGCATGCCCTACACCGCAGGACTTCTGGGTTCGGTTCCCCGGCTGGACTCCCCTCGCGGTTCGCGGTTGGTTCCGATACCGGGAGCACCCCCGTCGCTGGTCGCACTACCGCCCGGCTGCCCGTTCGCCCCGCGCTGCCCACTGGCCGTGCAGGAATGCCGATCAGCCGAACCCTCCCTGGCCCACGTGGCGGCACACCATGCGGCAGCGTGCATTCGCACCGATCAGGTGGCCGGGCGGAGCGCCGCGGAGATCTTCGGGGTGGCCACCGAGCCACCAGCCGAGCCCACCGATGACGAACATGACGTGGTGGTTCGGGTCCGCGACCTATCCAAGACCTACCGGTTGACCAAGGGCGTGGTGTTCCGCCGGCAGATCGGGGAGGTCCGCGCCATCGATCGCGTCAGCTTCGAGCTGCCGCGTGGTCAGACGCTCGGCATCGTCGGAGAGTCCGGTTCGGGTAAATCCACCACGCTGCACGAGATTCTGGAATTGCGCGCTCCGCAATCCGGGTCCATCGAGGTGCTGGGGCACGATGTCGCGGCACTCACCGCGGCCCAGCGGCGTGAACTGCGCGGCGAGGTTCAGGTGGTGTTCCAGGACCCGGTCGCCGCTCTGGACCCGCGGCTACCGGTTTTCGACATCATTGCAGAGCCATTGAGCGCCAACGGCTTCGACAAGCCGGCCATCGACGCCCGGGTCGCCGAGTTGCTGGAGGTCGTAGGCCTGCGCCGCGCGGACGCCAGTCGGTATCCGAATGAGTTTTCCGGCGGTCAGAAGCAGCGCATCGGCATCGCCCGGGCGCTGGCGCTCAAGCCCAAGATCCTCGCCCTCGACGAACCGGTGTCGGCACTCGATGTCTCCATCCAGGCCGGGATCATCAACCTGCTGCTCGACCTGCAACGCGAATTCGACCTGTCCTATCTGTTCGTCTCCCATGACCTGTCGGTGGTCAAGCACCTGGCGCATCGGGTTGCGGTGCTCTACCGCGGGGCGGTGGTCGAGTACGGCGAAGGCGAGGACGTGTTCGCCAACCCACAGCACGAATACACCCGACGGCTGCTCGCCGCGATCCCGCAGCCCGACCCGGCACGCGGTTAGCATCGTGTCCGTGACCACACTGCTCCGCCGGCTGGCGGTCCTGTTATGTGCGCTAGCGCTTGTCATTGCCGGCTGTTCGTCGAGCAAGCATGAAACGCCCTCCCCCGGCGGCAACGCCGAACTCGGCACCACCGCCGATATCAACCCCCAGGATCCGGCCAGCCTCCAGAAGGGTGGCGACCTGCGGCTGGCGGTGGGCTCGTTCCCGGCCAACTTCAATACCCTCAACATCGACGGCAACGAGGCTGACACCGGCGGAATCCTGCGCCCCACCATGCCGCGGGCCTTCATCATCGCCGCCGACGGCTCGATGAAGGTGAACACCGACTACTTCACCTCGGTCGAGCTGACCAGCAGTGAGCCGCAGGTGGTCACCTACACCATCAACCCGAAGGCAACCTGGTCGGACGGGACGCCGATCACCTGGGAGGACATCGCCTCCCAGATCAATGCCACCAACGGCAAGGACAAGTCTTTCGCCATCGCGGCACCCAACGGCAGCGACCGCGTCGGTTCGGTCACGCGAGGCGTCGACGACCGGCAGGCCATCGTCACCTTCGCCAAGCATTACGGCGAGTGGCGCGGCATGTTCGCCGGAAACACCATGCTGCTGCCAAAGAGCATGACGGCAACCCCAGAGGCCTTCAACAAAGGACAGTTGACCTCCCCGGGTCCCTCAGCCGGGCCGTTCATGGTGTCCGGGCTTGATCGCACCGCGCAGCGAATCACGCTGAGCCCAAACCCGAAATGGTGGGGGACGCCACCGTTGCTGAATTCGATCACCTATCTCGTACTCGATGATGCTGCTCGAATCCCGGCACTACAGAACAACACCATTGACGCCACCGGGATAGCGTCCCTGGACGAGATGCAGATCGCGAGGGGAACCGCGGGGATATCGATCCGCCGTTCCCCGGGGCCGAGTTGGTACCACTTCACCTTCAACGGTGCTCCGGGGTCGATCCTGTCGGACAAGGCCCTGCGACTGGCGATCGCCAAGGGAATCGACCGGCAGGCCATCGCCGATGTCACTCAGCGCGGACTGGTGGACAAGCCGGTACCGCTGAACAACCACATCTTCGTGGTGGGCCAGCAGGGCTACCAGGACAACAGCGAGGTAGCCGCCTACGACCCGGAAAAGGCCAAGGCCGAACTCGACGCACTGGGCTGGAAGCTCAATGGACAGTTCCGCGAGAAGGACGGCAAGCAGCTGGTGATCCGCGACGTTCTCTACGACTCCCAAACCACGCGACAGGTGGCATTGGTGGCACAGAACAGCCTGGCGCAGATCGGGGTGAAGCTCGAGATCGACGCCAAGCCCGGCAACGGGTTCTTCACCAACTACGTCAACGTGGGAGACTTCGACATCACCCAGTTCTCCTGGGTCGGTGACGCCTTCGCGCTGTGCTGCCTGAATCAGATCTACACCACCGGAGCCGAGAGCAACTTCGGCAAGATCTCCAGTCCAGAGATCGACGCCAAGGTGGAGCAGACCCTCGACGAGCTGGATCCGGCGAAGGCCCGTGCACTGGCCAACGAGGTCGACAAGCTGATCTGGGGCGAGGTGTTCAGCCTGCCGCTGACTCAGTCGCCGGGGAACGTGGCGGTACGCAGCACGCTGGCCAACTTCGGACCTGCCGGACTAGGCGACTTGGATTACAGCGCAATCGGTTTCATGAAGTAGGGCGGCCTGGGAGCTTCGGCAGGGCCGCCTCGATGCGGGCAGCGGCGTCCAATGCCGAACCCGCAAGCCGCACCGCCGGGCTGGCCGGCAGGCTGTCCAGGGCCTCCCCCTGACCGGCCAAGGTCTCTGTGCGGCCCGCGCACACTTCGCGGGCGATGTGCAACGCCGCCCGCTCCCGGGTGTCGAGCACGCTGTGACCCGCAGTCGCCAGCCGTACCAGAGCTGACGAGGGGATCAGCTCCGCGATGCGGTCGGCCACCGTCGGTGGGGTGACCAGATCACGTCCACCGGAAATCACCACCGTGTGCCAGTCGAAGGTCGGCATCTTGGCCACGAGATCGAATGGTTCGCCCGCGAACGACGTGTCGTCGCCCATGAGCTCCCGCCATGCGACAGCCGGGTCCAGCGGCAGGCCGTCGGGTTCTCCGGCAAAGTTGAGCTCGCGGAACCCGATCGGCCCGACCAGGTCGGTTTCGTTGCGATAGGGCAACTTTCGACGAGCGACCCGCCGGCTCACCTCGAGCAGTGCGGTCCACAGCAGCCTCCTGCCGCCCAACAACAGGTCCAGGTGCCGATGCAGCAGTTCCTCCCCACCCAGTCCGTAGACCACGGCAGCGATCTGCGCATCCACCGGGGTCATGGCGTCGACGTCGACCAGGCGACGTACCTTGGCCGCCAAATCGGGGACCTGCGCACCCAGCGCCGGGGATTGGGGCTCCTCAGGTTCGGCCGCATCAGGTGCGGCCACCTCAAGTTCAGGGCCGTGCCAGAGCAGTTCGCGCAGTGCCTGACGGACCGCCTCGATGTCGTGGCGGTTGAGCAGGGGCGAGTCGAGGATCATCGCCTCCACTCGGCAGGGGTGGCGAACCCCAAGCCCGGCGGCCAGGTAGGTGCCGTAGGACGTGCCGTAGACAACCGCCCGGTCGACCTGCGCATCGTCGAGCACCGCGGTCATATCGTCGACAACCTGCTCGATGGTGAGCGCATCGGGCGGCAGATCCGCACCCGATTCGTCGCAGCGTGACAGGCCGACACCACGATGTTCGACCATGATGACGTCCAGGCCGGCCGCGGCAGCCCTCCGCCGTAGTCCCTGGTAGCTGCCAATCGAGGCCATTCCGGGTCCACCTGGGACCACCAGCAGCGGGTGGTCGCTCTTGGGCCCGGTACGGACGTAATAGAGGTCGAACCGGTCTGCTGCATTCGGGGTGACCGGCCGGCGCACCGCACGCACGCCGGGCAGCCCGGCCAGCCTGTCGCCGACCCGGCTGCGCCGGGGACGCGGCGGCGTCGACGTCATCTATCCACCCTACCGAGAGCCAACTCCGTGAATGACGTCTCAGATCGGCATCCGATACCCGAAGTACTCGTAGTCTTCGTGTGATCCGCCCTGGCCCAGGCCGATGTTGTCGAAGCTGTCGACGAACTCGATGGATTCGATCCATTTGATCTGCTTGAAACCCAACTCGATCTCGTTGCGCAAGCGCAGCGGAGCACCGTGCACCACGCCGAGCGGCTCGCCGTTCATCTCGTAGGCCAGCAGCGCCATTGGGCTGCGCATGTGTTCGATCTTGTGGCAGTCGTAATAGGGCTCGGCCCCTGGTTCGCCGTCATCGGCAAAGGAGTAGAAGACCACGAAACGTGCCGACGGCAGCGGGCGCACGGCGTCCAGGATGTCCGACATCCGGACCCCGCCCCACTTGGCGATGCCGGACCAGCCCTGGATGCAGTAGTGCTGGGTGATCTGCTCGTGTTTGTCCATCGCGAGCAGTTCCGGATAGCTGAACTCCCGTGGCTGTTCCACCTGGCCGCCGACGCGCAGCCGGTAGGCGGACCAGTCGTCAGCCCGCAGCCGCTCGAAGGTGTCAGCGTCCGGTTGCTTGCCGTTCGGCCAGAAGAATTCGGAGATGTCCTTTTCGGAATAGTTCGCATGCGGATGGAACCACTCCATCAGAGCCTTGAACCAACCGATGCCGGCGCGCCCGACGGTCTGCACCAGCCGGGGGTGGCGCAGCGTGAACGGGCTGGCCGCCAGCCAGAGCACCACGATGACCGCCATTGCCATCAGGTAGATCCACAGCGCCCACAACGAACCTGTGTCGGTGCCGAAGACGATGTGGTTGAGGTTGCCCACCAGACCAGTGCTGAACACCATGATCGTGTGGATTCCGATGAACATGACCATCCACACCAGGATCAGAAAATGCAGCGACCGGGCGACCTGCCGGTTGGCAGGCCCCGCGCCCAGCCCGAACCGCGCGGCGATCGCGGGGGCCTGCATGAGCCCGGTGACGAAGGCCGCCGGGGCGAAGACGAACACGGTCAGGAAGTAGGCCATCAGCTGAAGCCCGTTGTAGGCGACGAACCCCTCGTTGGCGGGGAAGTCCAGCGAGGCGTACTGGATCGCGGTGGAGGCCGCGTTGGGCACCACATCCCAGGACTGTGGCACGATCCGGCGCCACTGCCCGGTGCTGAACAGCAGCACATAGAACACCGCTCCGTTCAACAGCCAAAGCGCATCGAACCCGAAATGCCACCAGCGGGCCAGTCCGATCGAATGCCGCAGGCCCGGGATCCCCAGCCAGCGCGGCAGGGACACCGAATCGTCCTTCGCGGTCCAGACCTGGGCCGGGTCGGCGGGGTTGAGCCGCTCCGGGGGAACCGGACTGCGCATCCGCATCCACGCGGTTCCCGGGGTGCTTCCGGAGTTCAGGTACAACCGCGGGTGATCGGCGAGAATCTGCAGGCCAGCCCTGATGATGAACATCATGAACACGAGGTTGAACAGGTGCTGCCAGCGCAGCCAGGCCGGCAGGCCGGGCTCGATCCGACCGCGCGGTGCCGAGGTTCCCGGATAGCGTTCGATGAAGTCCTGCATCCAGGCGTAGTGCCGCAGATGCTGGGCGATCGCCACCATCACGATCAGCCCGACGACGGTCAGCGGCAGCAGCCACAGCGAACTCACCCAGTGGCCACGAATCCGCAGCGAAGGCGCCCGCGCGGGCTCGTCGGTCATCCCGCCGGACCATTCGTCGACCCGCAACCGCTCGCCGAAGATATCCACCTGGTCCTTTCCCACGAGATGAACGGTAGCCGCGGAGTGGGGCAGCCTCAACGGATTGCGACTCGCCGGCTTGCAGGACGGCATGGGAGCGTTGCACCCCCTTCCAAGACCCGGTTCTGCCAAGTTCACCAAAGGTGAAGAATGGGCTTGTTCAGTAGCCGTATCGCAGCCGTATCGCAGCCGTATGTTGGAGGCACGATGACAGATTTCATGAGCCAGAGCGACGCCTTCACCTGGGCGATGGAGTCCGATCCCCGGCTGCGGTCCACCGTCGTGACGGTGATCCTGCTGGACAAATCGCCCGATTGGGATGTGGTGCGGGAACGCTTCGCGGTGGTGTCGCGCAACCTGCCAATGTTCCGCAAGATCGTGGTCGAGTCGCCGGCTCCCACACCACCGCGGTGGGAGTTCGCCCCTGATTTCGACCCTGACTTCCACCTCCGCCGGGTGTCGGCACCCGAGCCGGGCAACCTCGAGGGCGTTCTCGAGATGGCCCGGGTGGCGGCAATGGCGGACTTCGACCGGGCCAGACCGCTGTGGACTGCGACCCTGATCGAGGGGCTCGAGGACGGCGGAGCCGCTGTGCTGTGCAAGTTCCATCACGGGCTGACTGACGGCGTGGGTGGAGTACAGATCGCGATGACGATCTTCGACCTGAGTGAGGAGCCGCGCTCGATGGAGACGGTTGCGACCAAGGTCGAAGACCCGGAGGTACACGAACACGGATTACTCAGCGAGTACGCCGAAATCGTGCGCTATGACGTGGATCTGCTGCGCAAGGCGGTGCGTGGGGTAGCGACGAAAACTCCGAAAATGTTGTTCGAGACCATCCAGCACCCTTTGAAGTCCGCGGTTTCGGCCGGGGAGTTGGCCGCCTCGGTGTACCGGACGATACGCCCGGTGAACGAGACCGGTTCGCCGTTGATGACCGAGCGCAGCCTGACCCGGCACCTGGCAGTGCATGAAGTTCCCCTGCCGAAGCTCAAAGAGGCGGCCCATCGTGGCGGCGGATCGCTCAACGACGCATTCGTCGCCGGTATCGCAGGCGGACTTCGCCTGTACCACGAGAAACACTGCGCACCGGTCGCCGATCTGCACCTCACGATGCCGATCAGCATCCGCAAGGAAGACGACGGCATGGGTGGTAATCACATCACTTTGGCTCGTTTCGACGTGCCGGTCGGTCTGGCGGATCCAGCCCAGCGCATCAGCGAGACCCGCGAACGCACCAATCAGGTTCGTAATGAGAAGGCGATCCCCTACACCCAGGCGATCGCCGGCGCGATGAACCTGATGCCGCGCTGGTACATCGGCTCGGTGCTGCGCAAGGTCGACTTCCTGGCAAGCGACGTTCCCGGCGTACCGGTGCCGGTCTATCTGGGCGGGGCGAAAGTGCGGGTGCAGTACGCATTCGGCCCAACCATTGGTTCGGCGGTCAACGTCACGCTGTTGACCTACGTCGACACCTGCGCGCTAGGCATCGATGTCGATACCGGCGCTATCCCCGACTACGACGAGTTCCTTGACTGCCTGGTGCAGGGGTTCGACGAGGTTCTGGCCCTGGCCGACTGACGACGATGCGGGCGCCCCGCGCCCGGAAAGGAGTCGGTCCATCAGGCAGCGACTGACGACGATGCGGGCGCCCCGCGCCCGGAAAGGAGTCGGTCCATCAGGCAGCGACTGACGACGATGCGGGCGCCCCGCGCCCGGAAAGGAGTCGGTCCATCAGGCACCGACTGACGACGATGCGGGCGCCCCGCGCCCGGGGAGGAGTCGGTCCACTGGCGAGTGTCAGGCGCTCAGTTCAATGACCTCGGCACAGGTGATGCCCTGATAGCGGTCGGGCTGACAGGTCAGCACGATCACCTGACCACGATCGCCGACGGCGTCGAAGACCGCGCCCATCTTGTCCAGCCGATCGGGGTCGCTGAAGCCCAGGGCATCGTCGATCACCACGGGCACGGTGTCGACTTTCGCAACCAGGGCCGCTCCAGCCAGCCTGGCCAGAATGCCCAACTGCTCCTTTGCGCCGCCAGACAGTGAGTCGAACGGTACTGTTCGGCCATCGAGCGTGCGGGCACAGATCGTCAGTTCGGTGTCGACGTCCACCTCGAAGGACGGCCCGAACACGATGCGGCCCAACCGCTCCAACTCGATGCGGTACGGCCTCACATAACGCTGTCGCGCGTTGTCGCGGTGCCGGATGATGGTTTCGCGCAGCAAGAGCGCGGCTGTGCCCCGCTCCTCGACTCGGGCATGTTCTGCGCGGGCACGGTCGAGTACGGCCTCAGCGTCGTCGAGTTGACCCTGCCGCCCCTCGCCGCCGATGACGCCGAGTTCGACGGTTACGTCGTGCAATTGCAGCTTGACGGCATCCCGATCGGAAGTGAGCGAGCCGGCCGCTTGAGCTGCCGCAGCCAATTCCGCTCCGACCGCTACAGGACTGGCGGCGTCATACCGTTCCGCCAGGACCGTCACCGCAGCATCGGCGCTGCGCTGCGCACCGGCGGCTTCGGCGGCCTGGGCGGCGAGTACCTCATCACACAGGGCGGAACGCAGGATAGCTAGTTGCTTACAGACTGCCTCGTGCTCAGCTTTAGCCGTGGCCAGCCGCTCCCGCAGAACCGTTGTCTGCATACGTTTTTCAGCAAGGGCTGCCGCTGCCTCGGCGGCGAGTCTCTGCTGCGCTTCGGCATCCTCGCGGGTGGCGCCCAAAGCTTGACCGGCGCCGGCCAGTTCGGCAGCCGCCAGCTCAGCGTCGATTCCGGGATCTGATGACCCGCCTGCCGCCTTGAAGTCCGCCAGGCGTGAACGCAACCGTTCGACGTCGTCGCCATCGCACAACACCTCAACTGTGGTGCTCAACTGCCCGGCGGCGGCGATCAACGCACGCCGTTCCCGGTCCAGATCGTGGGCCGCAGCCAGGCTGGCAGCGCCCCCTCTGGTCAGAGCATCGGCCAGAACCTGCTGCGCTGCGAGCAGATCTGACCGGAGTTGCACCGCAGTAGCACCGGGGTCGATCCGGACGCTCAACAGCCCGGGGACATCCACAACGACGGCAGCCGAGGCGCGCTGAGTCCAGACCTGGCCGGCAGTCAGGGTTTGTGGCACGCCGTCGACCGTGATCGAAAGGTCTGCGGGAGCTGTGAATTCGACTGTGCCGGCCTCGGTCTGCAGCGCAGCCTCCAGCTTGTCCACCGCCGCAGCGGCCTTGTCGATGTCGGCCAGCATGTCGTCGGTGAGCGCAATATCAGCTAATTGCCCGGCAACCTCAGCGAGCTTCTCGTTGGCTTCGCCGATGCGCCTCAGCCGGGCCGAAAGTCGGTCCGCCTCGTCGCGGGCGACGCACGCTTCGGCTACCGCGCGTGCGGCATCCAGCCTTTCCTGGGCCGCGACCAGCGCCGTCGCCGACATCGCGGCCATCGTCGCTGCCGACTCTGCGACCCTGCGCGCTTCGGCCTCCTGCGTCGCGGCGTCGGCAACCTGCGCAGCCAGTTCGGCCGACTTTCCTTCCCGCCGTTCAGCATCGGCTACCAGTTGTTGGCGCTGACTGTTGGCCAGTGTGGCGTTGGAATTGGTTGCCGCAGCCACGGTCGCTACCAGCCTGGCCTGATCCAACTGTTCGGCAAGGTCGGCAACGACAGCGTCAGCCTGCCGTGCGGCAGCCAAGCGCTCTGTAGCCGGCACGAGTGCCGCATCGAATTCCCGCAGCAGCGCGGTGAGTTCCTCGTGGCGGCGCACCCGCTCATCGACCTCCACGACCAGATCCCGGCACCGTTGGAACTCCTTTTCGGCAGCATCCAACCGGTCGATGGCACCCTTCAGTTCTTTGGTCGGCCGTCCAGTCGAGGTGAAGAACTTCAGGTACTCGGCTTCGACGCGGTCTACCAGCAGAGACCCTGCATCTCCTCCGCCGCCATCTGCCGCCTGCACCTCGCCACCGGCGGCGTCCAGTGCCCGGGATAGGGCGTCGCAGCCCGAAAGCTTCACCGCGTTGGTCGAAACCGACTGCAGAACCCGCTGAGCGTCCCACAGTTTGGTGTCGACGGTCTGTGCCAGCATGGCCACGACTCGTTCGTGAGCCTCATCGCCAGTCAGGTTCTCGCGCTTGGGTTCAACGATCTCGAGCTCGGTCCGATGCTTCTTGTGGAAGCGCTTCCGGTAGACGAACCGATACGGGCCGGTGCTGATTTCAGCCTCGACCTCGGCACCGACATCGGCGTGGGCCGGCTTGACCTGCTTCACGTCACGATGGTTCGACCGGTCCCGGTAGCTCAGCAGCAGGTCAAGTGCCTCCAACATCGAGGACTTTCCGATCTCATTGGGACCATGCACCACCACAACGCCACGCTCGGGAAAGGTGATCTCGCGATCTTCCACGCCCCGGAAGTCAGTCAGCCGCAATCGGTGCAGGATCATGCGACTTTCCCCTCTTTGAGTCGCAGCAGCAGTGCGAGCGCACCGCGGGCCGCCTCGGCATTGGTTCCGTCTGAGCGGGCGGCTTCCACTAGTTCGGCTACAGCGTCGGCCGCGAATCCGCCGATACCGAGGTCGTCGAACTCGTCGTCGGCCGGCATCACCATCAGGTTGGTGTGGCGCTCCCAGGTACCCAAGCGAGCGAAGAGTCGGGAGTACTTGTCCAGACACGCGTCCAACCCGGCTCGGTCCGTGACGGTGAGAGTGCCGACCAGACCGAGCTGCACGACGGTGCGGTCTTTGTCGGCGAGGTGGTCAAGGTTGATGTCGAGATCGGCGATATCGCGCACATTGTTGATCTCGCGGTGCAAGGTGAGAAAGCGCCAACCGCCGACTTTGCGGGATTCGACGGCGACCGGGTGCGCCGGGTCATCGAGATCCATGTCGACGATGAGCACATGACCGGAGTCGGCCTCCACGTGGTCGTAGTTGGTGACCTCCGGCGATCCGGAGTACCAAACCCGGCCGCTCTGACCCACCGCAGTACGAGAGTGCTTGTCTCCCAGTGCCACATAGTGAACAACTGAGCGCTCCAACGCGACACAGAGCCCGGCCATCCGGATGTGGGCCGGGTTGTTCGGGTCGGGATCGAGCACGTCGACCGCGCCATGGGCAACCAAAATCCGCGCCGTCCCGTCATCAGGAAGTTCGGCCAGCGCCTCGGCGGTCAGATCGCCGGTCGGGCGTTTGGACCGCCACGGCGCGGCAACGATCTGGACGCCGGCATGGACATCGAAAACTCCGGTGCGATCGAGCACCGTGACGTTCTCAGGACATTCCTTGGAAAATAACGCACTCCGGTACACCGATGCAGCGTCGAGTGGGTCGTGGTTACCGGGAAGCAGGTACGTCGGAACACCGATGGCGCGCATTGCTTCCAGCGACTGGCTAATCACCCGAGGTGCCAATTGGTTGGCGTCGAAGACGTCGCCGGACACCACCACGAACTCCGCACCTGTCTCCCGGGCCAGCGACCCCAGAGCGGCCACCGCGTCGCGGCGGGCCGCCGAATAGCGCGCTTGGGCCTCAGGATCCAGGAAGCTGCGGGTCATGCCGAGCTGCCAGTCCGCGGTGTGCAGGAACTTCATGACCCCGACCTTATGGCCGGGGTCCGACAACTCCGTGAATCTCGATCGGCATGTGCCCCAACCTGGGACAAATGGGGACACTGGTGCTGAAGGGACACGCCAGGTTATCCCGCGGAGTCGCCGACTGCGAGCAGGTTACGGGTCCTCCGGCAAGCCAGCCGCGCCGCGTTCGAAGCTGAGCCCCTGCGCGGTAACATTCACGCGTTCATCTCAGCCGATGTCACGGTCCGCTCTGGACCCGAGCCAGAAGTTCGAAGGACCGTATTCCAAGTGTCCCTGGGCGACCTAGACGTATTCCTGGCTTTGGGTGGTCTACTTGCAGGCCTTCTCGTAGGTCTCACCGGCATGGGCGGTGCACTGATTGTCACCCCCATGCTTGTGCTGATCTTCGGCGTGCCGCCTGGGCCTGCGGTCTCGTCAGATCTGGTTGCCGCCGCGGTCATGAAGCCGGTAGGAGCGTCGGTGCACATCCGCGCCGGGACCGTCCACTGGAGACTTGTGCTCTGGATCTCCGTCGGCTCGATCCCGGGGGTCCTGGTCGGAACGTGGCTGTTTTCCGGGGTTCTCGCAACACCGGAGGCCGGGGAAACCCTGCGCACGCTTCTCGGCGTGGTGGTTCTCATCGCGATCGCCGCGATACTTGCCAGAAAATGGGTGGGGAGCCGGGCCGCCCGCACCCAGGAGCTCTCGCACGTTCAGCAAGGTACTGACATGCCCGTCCGGCCCCTTCCCACGGTTCTCGTGGGGGCCGGAGTTGGGCTGCTCGTCGGTCTCACGAGCGTGGGTTCGGGCTCTCTGGTGGTCACCACCCTCATGGTGATGTATCCGCTGTTGCGCCCGTCGGTGCTGGTGGGAACCGACCTTTCCCAGGCTGTGCCGATGCTCATAACCGGCGCGATCGCGCACGCCGGATTCGGCGAGATCCTTCCGGCCGTTGTCGTGTCTCTGCTGCTGGGCCAAATCCCCGGCGTGTGGATCGGGGCGCGGCTGTCCGCTCGTTATGACGGGTCAACGCTGCGTTGGCTCCTGATGGCAGTGCTGGCTGCCACCGCAGCGAAGTTGCTGGGCGCCACCGACCTGGCGGCCGGCGCGGTCGGTGTGGCCGGTCTTTGCGCTGCGGGTATCGCAGCTTTGATGCGTCGGAATCGCCCAGGAAACTTTCGATCCAACGGCCACTGAAAAGCTAACCTGGGACCGATGAGAACACTGGTGCTGATGCGGCACGCCAAGTCCGACTATCCCGCCGGTGTCGCCGACCACGAGCGCCCGTTGGCGGCTCGGGGCAGGCACGAGGCCGGACTGGCCGGCGAGTGGCTGCGTGAAAACGCTCCGACGATCGACGCAGTCCTGTGCTCGTCCGCGATTCGCACACGGCAGACTCTGAAGCGTGCCGGAGTCGAAGCTCCGGTGACCTATCTCGACGCTCTGTACGGAGCGGCGCCCGGGACGATGATCGCCGAGATCAATCAGGTCGACGACAGCGTCGGCACCCTTCTCGTGGTCGGCCACGAACCCACAATCAGCGACGTGGCACTGGGTTTAGCCGGAGCAGGCAGCAATCGCGACGCCGCCGCTCAGATCAGCCTCAAATACCCGACGTCAGCCATCGCCGTGCTCCACGTACGCGGACCGTGGGCGGCCCTTGAACTCAGCGGTGCGGAGTTGGCGTCCTTCCACGTTCCCCGCTGAACGCTACGAGTTCGTGGCCAGCGTCAGTTCCATCAGTTTGATGGCCTGACTGCACGCGTCGATCCCGGGCGCCTGCGGGTTGATCCACCAGCCCACGACGCCGGCCGCGTCGCTGGCCACGCCGCAACCGCCATAGGGGTCGTTGCCGTGCATGACGATCGACGTGACGCCGTTGATTGCACGACTCTCGGTCTTGTATTTGAGGAAGTCAGCGACCCTGCGCTCGTTGTCGAGGCTGCCCTCCTCGAACCAGAAGCGGGTGATGTCGATGAGGCCGGTGGGGTTGGCGGCCTGCCACCGACACACCGCCCCGACGAAGGTGCTCTGGATGTCAAGCGGGTCGGCGCCCACCGTCTTGGCCAGCACATCGCTTGTGAGCACGTCGCATTCCTTGAGCAGGTTCGGATACTGCTTGGCAGAGTTCTCACCGCCTCTGGGGCCCGAACCGGCTTTCATCGCGGTGCCGCCCACCGTCTTGGCGCACCCGCTCAACACGGTGAGGGCCGACACCGCCACCACCACGCCGACGACCGGACGACTTCGCAACAAAGTTCTCATTTCGCGTTCACAATCGACTGGCGGGTGAGTTCTTTGGCCACGTCGCAGGCCGGCGGGAAGCCCTTCTCGGCAAAGCTGATCGACCACTCGATGAAGTCATCGTCGAACTGGATCGCGATCTCGCACAGGTTGTCGCCGAGTATCGGGTCGCTGCCAACCGCCACCCAGCCGTTGTGGCCCTCGATGGTGATGTCGTCAACGCTGGTTCGGGTCAACTCCTCGGTTTTGCGCTCCCGACCGATCGGGCTTCCGCGATACCAGGTGAAGGAGAAGTGCGGGCCCAGGATGCCCCCACCGGCCAGCCATTGGCACCCCACGGAGTTCACCGCCGTCTTCACCAGTCCGTTCACCCGCGTCTGCTCCGCGACAGTCTGGTCCGAGATCCCGCCGCACTCGGGGAACATCGGGCCGTGCTTTCCGGTCCCGCCTTGGATGCTCGGGGTGTCCGGCTGATCCGAGGCGGCCGGGTTATCGGTGCTCGGTGAGTTCGAGCAGCCACCCAGCACAATCATCGACATCACCGATGCAGCAGCAACGGACAGACCGCCGAATGTGCGTCGTAAAGTCATGTGCAACCTATCGGGCGCCTGCTGATTCTCACAGCATGCACTGTAGCGGCAGCAGCCGGAGGATCCACCGACATGCCGAGTGAACTGCTCGTTTACCGATGTCGAGGGTGTGGGACAGTAGCCAGATGCTGCTGGCACTGCTGCGAACTTATGTGCGGCCGTACCGGAGGCTGGTAGCCGCCGTGATGCTGTTTCAGATCGTCAGCGCGTCCGCATCGTTGTATCTGCCCGGCATCAATGCGTCCATCATCGACGACGGTGTCGCCCAGGGGGACACCGCGGTTATCACCCGGCTCGGACTGCTGATGCTGGCGGTGACAGCCATCCAAGGCGGTTGTGCCGTCGGGGCGGTGTATTTCGGGTCGCGGACCGGTATGGGGTTCGGCCGCGACCTGCGCTGCGCAATGTTCAACCACGTCCTCAGCTTCTCCGAGTTCGAGACCGCCCGGTTCTCCGCACCCTCGCTACTGACCCGGACGACCAACGACGTCCGGCAGATCCAGGTCTTGGTGCAGATGACCGCGACCGTGTTGGTGACTGCGCCAATCATGTGTGTCGGAGGCATCGCCATGGCCGTTCACCAGGACGCTGCCCTGTCCTGGCTGCTCCTGGTCAGCGTCCCGGTCCTGGTGATTGCCAACTACCTCGTCGCGTCCCGGATGTTGCCGATCTTCCGCAGCATGCAACGGCTTGTCGACGGCATCAACCGGGTCATGCGGGAGCAACTCTCCGGCGTCCGGGTGATCCGGGCGTTTACCCGGGAACCCCTTGAGCGCGCCCGGTTCGATGCGGCCAACCAAGCGGTCACAGACACCGCCTTGGCGGCCGGCCGTTGGCAGGCACTCATGCTTCCCGTCACCACGCTTACCATCAACATCTCCAGTGTCGCGGTGATCTGGTTCGGCGGACTGCGCATCGACGCAGGCCAGATGCAGGTTGGCTCGCTGATCGCATTTCTCTCTTACTTCATGCAGATTTTGATGGCGGTGCTGATGGCGACTTTCGTAGTCGTGATCCTGCCCCGCGCCTCGGTCTGCGCCGAGCGCATCACCGAGGTCCTGAACACCCCCAGTGCCATCACCAGCCCAGTCCGCCCGGGGAAGCCCACCGGTCAGCGTCGGGGCGTGGTGACGGTCGATGAGGTGACGTTCCGCTACCCAGGCGCTGAACGTCCCGTACTGGAGGATGTTTCGTTCACCGCGTTTCCGGGCACCACGACGGCCATCGTCGGGGGCACCGGATCGGGCAAGTCGACGCTGGTGTCGATCATCGGTCGGCTTTTCGATGTCACCGGGGGCTGCGTGCGGGTCGACGACGTCGACATCCGCGACTACAACATCGAGGATCTGTGGTCTGAATTAGGTCTGGTGCCGCAACGCGGTTACCTGTTCTCCGGAACGATTGCCGAGAACCTTCGCTACGGGAAATCCGACGCCACCGACGATGAGATGTGGGAGGCGCTGCGGATTGCTCGCGCCGACACCTTCGTCCGCGCGAGCCCCGACGAGCTGGAAACCCGAGTCGCCCAAGGCGGCAGCAACTTCTCCGGTGGTCAACGGCAGCGGTTGGCGATAGCGCGAGCGGTGATCCGCAGGCCGACCGTCTACCTTTTCGACGATGCTTTCTCGGCGTTGGACGTGCACACCGACGCCCAGGTCCGGTCGGCCCTGGCTCAGGTTGCCGCAGATTCCACGGTTATCGTTGTCGCCCAGCGTGTTTCGACGGTGAAAGAAGCTGACCAGATCGTCGTGCTCGACGACGGTCGCGTGGTGGGTATCGGAAAGCATGCCGACCTGTTGCAGCAATGCCCCAACTACGCTCAGTTCGCCGCCTCTCAGACCGTCGGCGCCGGGGTGGGGGGACGGCCGTGACGGCCCCGCCCCCGCGCCGAGGGCTTTCCGTCATGTCGGCGAATGCAACCCGGGCTGCAAATGAGCCTCGGTCCAAGGACTTCACCGGGTCGGCACTGCGACTCTTGCGCAGGCTGGCACCGCAGCGGCCTCAGGCCATCGCCGTCCTGACGATGTCAGTCTGCGGGGTCGCCCTGTCGGTCATCGGCCCCCGCGTACTCGGCCATGCGACCGACCTTCTGTTCGATGGTGTAATCGGTCGGCGCCTGCCCGCCGGACTAACCAAGGAACAAGCCGTCGCAGCCGCACGAGCCCGTGGCGACAACACCTTCGCCGAGATGCTCTCCGCTATGGATGTCGTACCCGGACGAGGAGTTGACTTCGCCGCCGTTGGGCACACCCTGAGTCTTGCGTTGATGCTCTATATCCTTGCAGCGCTGCTGATCTGGATCCAGGCTCGGCTACTGAACGTCATCGTCCAGCGGACCGTCGCCGCGCTGCGGGCCGATGTGGAGGACAAGGTAAATCGCCTTCCGTTGGCGTACTTCGACTCCCGCCAGCGCGGGGAATTACTGAGCCGGCTGACCAATGACGTCGACAACATCCAGGCTTCGGTCTCGATGACGGTGGGCCAACTGCTCAGTGCCGTTCTCACCGTCGTGGCCGTGCTGGCGATGATGGTCAGCATCTCAGGCCTTTTGGCGCTGATCACTGTACTGACAGTGCCGCTCACGCTTTGGCTGACCCGCGCCATCGCGCGTCGCTCGCAACGGATGTTCGTCGCACAGTGGGCCAACACCGGCCGCCTCAACGCCCACATCGAGGAGACCTATAGCGGATTCACCGTGGTCCGCACCTTCGGTCATCGTGTTGCGGCCCAGAAAAGGTTCGACGAACTCAACGCCGATCTCTACCGATCCGGCTTCGGCGCGCAGTTCTTCTCCGGCCTGGTGTCGCCGGCCACCATGTTCATCGGGAACATCAGCTATGTTGCTGTCGCCGTCATCGGTGGATATCAAGTCGCCACGGGCCAGATCACGCTGGGCAGCGTGCAAGCGTTCATCCAGTACGTCCGCCAGTTCAACCAGCCACTGACCCAGGTCGCGGGTATGTACAACACGCTGCAGTCTGGGGTAGCAAGCGCTGAACGCGTATTCGACTTCCTCGATGAACCGGAGGAAACGCCCTCAGCCGCTGTGGATTTGCCAGCGGGCCCCGGCCGGGTGGAGTTCCAGAATGTCTCGTTCGGTTACCGGCCCGGATCGCCGGTGATCGACGATCTTTCCTTGGTCGCCGAGCCGGGCAGCACAGTGGCGATCGTCGGCCCAACCGGTGCCGGCAAGACAACACTGATGGCCCTGCTCATGCGGTTCTATGATCCCGAGTCGGGCCGAATCCTGGTCGACGGCGAGGACATCAGAGAGTGCAGTCGCAGGTCCCTGCGTCTGCGCATCGGCGTTGTCCCGCAAGACACCTGGCTGCTGGGAGGCACCATCGCGGAGAACATCGCCTTTGGCCGACCCGAAGCCACCGAGGAGCAGATCATCGAGGCTGCGCGCGCGGCCCGCGTCGACCCCTTTGTGCGGTCGCTGCCAGATGGCTACCAAACCAGGATCGGTGACGACGGTGGCACCGTCAGCGCGGGCGAGAAGCAGCTAATCGCGATCGCCAGAGCGATTCTGGCACGACCGCAATTGCTGATTCTCGATGAGGCGACCAGTTCCGTGGACACCCGCACCGAGTTGCTCGTGCAGCAGGCCATGACCGAATTACGGCGTAATAGAACGAGTTTCATTGTTGCTCATCGGCTGTCGACGATTCGCGACGCCGATGTGATCGTCGTGATGGGCGGTGGTCGAATCCTCGAAAGAGGAAGCCACGCCGAACTCATCGCGCGGCGCGGCCCCTACTTCGAGATGGTCTTTCAGACGCCGGGACCCTGAGCACGCAAATCGTCGACTTCCGACATCGCCGCACGCAACTTGTCCAGCCACTCCTCGGCGTGATCGCCGACCAGTCGCACCGACCATGCCAGGGCGTCCGACCTGGACCGCGCGACTCCGGCATCGACCAGGGTGTCCAGCACCTGACGTTCGGGCTGACGCAGCCGAGTCATGACCGGTACAGCCAGGTGCGTGAAGAGAATCCGCTCGGTTCCGTCGCCGCCACTGATGTCCACTCCCCAGGAGACCTTGCGTCCGTACCGTTGCTCGGCCTCGTCGGCGATGCGCATCCGTTCAGCCCGGGTCTCTTCACGGAACCGCGCGGCGCGGCCCGCCGCCCGGGCCCCCGATTCGGGTGCGGATTGATCGGCAGGGTCAGTCAGACGACCGATGACGGTTATCTCTTCGCGGTCGACGACCACGGCCGGGTCTGCGGCAAACCAGTTGTCAGGAAGGCGGCCGGCGAACCAGTCGGTCGCGTCTCCGGCGTCCGGTTGATCGGCTTGCTGCCATCCACCGTGACGGCGATGGGGGTGATGGTGGCTTCGTTTCATGTATTACATGATTACACGCTTTCATCACTTGCCTGGCTGCGTTCACTGTTAGCGATCATGATCGGCGCACTTCTGTCCGACGAGCCGAGTAGTCTCTCGAACATGAGTTCGATTAACGAGGTTCTCTCCCGGCTAGAGGCCGGGGTGGAAGAACTCGGGACCTGTCAGTGGGACGGGCTCTGCGCCGGTGAGCGCCTGGCCGCACTCGAGCGGTTGGAGACGCTGCGGCGCAAGGCCACCGCGTGTTCCTATGACCTGGGGTTGGCGGTTCAGCGGTGTAGCACTGAGGAGCTGGGCGGCCGGGCGGCCACGGTGATCGCCGACGTGCTGCGGATCAGCCCCCGGGAATCCACCAGGCGGCTGCGCGAGGCCGCTGTGGTGAGCGCCCGCAGCACCCTGATCGGCCACACCCTGCCCGCGGCGTTGCCGGCCACCGCCAAAGCCTGGCACGCCGGGCTACTCGACCTGGCCCACCTGCACACCATCGATAAGTTCGTCGGTGACCTTCCCGAACGCCTGCCCCCAGACGAGGTGCAGAAGGCTGAGGCGTTCCTGGCCCGCAACGCCACCGAGCTACGACCCGATCAGTTGGAGAAGCTCGCCGACCGGCTGGCGGTCACCCTCAACCCCGATGGCACCTTCAGCGACGAGCACCGCGCCCGCCACCGCGGATTCACCTGGACCGGCCGCCAACGCCCCGACGGCATGAGCACCGGCAAACTGGTCGCCTCCCCCGAACTGCGCGCCATGATCGACGCCCTGTTCGCCAAACTCGCCGCCCCCGGCATGGGCAACCCCGCCGATCAAACCCCCACCTGCACCGATGATCCCACCCAGGACGTCATCGACCGCGACGCCCGCAGCCACCCCCAACGCCAGCACGACGCCCTGGCCGCCCTGTGCCGCAACTTCCTCGGCGACCCGAAACTCGGCCAGCACCGCGGCCTGCCGGTCACGGTGATCGTCACCACCACCCTCGAGCAACTCCAGAGCGCCACCGGCCACGCCGTCACCGCCGGGGGCACCCTGATCCCGATGTCGGATGTCATCCGCCTGGCCAGCCACGCCCACCACTACCTGGCCGTATTCGACTCCCACACCCAACAGCCGCTCTACCTCGGCCGCACCAAACGCATCGCCTCCCCAGACCAACGCATCGTCCTACACGCCACAGACCGAGGCTGCACCGCACCCGGCTGCACCGCACCGGGCTACCTCTGCGAAGTCCACCACGTCGAAGAATGGGCCGACGGCGGCCACACCAACATCGACACCCTCACCTTCGCCTGCGGCCAACACCACAAAC